>NZ_SEOO01000020.1 GCF_004152865.1 Sphingobium cupriresistens
TGTCAAAGAACCGACAACTAAAGAGGGACAGCCATTCTTCCTCGAAACTGGTTCCGAGGGAGGGCGTCCCGTCCATGTTGGCGACCGTCTGGCGCAGCGCCGCAAAGGCACCGTCCCGTCCGGTGAGAGGCCCTCTAGGCCCCACCTCTGAGTCGGTCAATGACTTTTTTCAAAAAGATGTCATCTACGATATCAGGCATCCAGCGGCCCGGAAGGCGACAGCCTTAGCGAAAGCACAACGGATTGCGCGTCATGAAGAAACCGTAATGAGACGCTCATCCTATCGACTGTCGGCCTTTCCTATTAAAGCCTGCGGTTAACAGCACGATCGCGAACCCAGAGCCGGCAAACTGCTGTCGTGGCGCGCTAAAGCACGGACGGACGATGCAAATCCCACGCCAGCGAACCAAAGTGCAAAACGGCATAAACCGATCGACCGCCGCCGTGACCGGTCTGATCGGCGCACTGCTGCTGGCCCTATGGCATATCGGCTATATCGGCGACGGCGCGCTGTTCGACCTGCTCCCTGCAAAAGCCGCTTCCAGCCCGCGCCAGCCGCGGATGGTGGCGCTCTACTTGTCAGGTGACATGGGGTTCCATGCAGGGCTGGGACCGCGGATCGCTGATCGGCTGACCCGCCGGGGCATCCCCGTCGTCACCGAAAACAGCCTGCGCTTCTTTCGAACGCACCGCACGCCTGAGGAGGCCGGCGCCATGATCGCGCAGGGCCTGCGTCGCGCCATCGCCGTCGATCCCGGCGCGCGCCTGCTGTTGCTGGGCCAGTCCTTCGGCGCCGACATCATCGCCCCGTCGCTGCCTTATGTGCCGACCACGCTGCGTCGGCAGATCGTTTTTATCGGCCTGATCGCGCCCGGCGCCACCCGCCAGTGGCGCGCCTCTCCATCCGACATCCTCTCTTTCAACGAACCGAAGGAAGACGCAACCACCGCCGCCCGGCGGCTTAGCTGGGCGCCCTTGCTGTGCATCCATCGCGCGAAGGACGCGGCCAGCCTCTGTCCGACGCTGCGCCAGCCCAACGTCACCCGGCTGCGACTGCCCCGCGGCCATGCGCTCGATCACGACGCCGATGCCGTCAGCGCCGCGCTGCTGCAAGCGATCGCGCAATTGGTCGGCGGGCGCGACAATATGATGCCTTCGATCCGTGCTCCGACGCCTTCTATGGCTTTGAGCGATGGCGCGCCTATAAGGCGAGATGCGCGTCGATCCGGGCGGTGAAATGAGGACGGTCATGAGCTATAAAGTGCTGCTGGTCGAAGACGACGCCACCACCGCCGATTACATCGCCAAGGGGCTGATCGAGGAAGGCTTTACTGTCGACCGGGCGGACAATGGCCGCGACGGCCTGTTCCTGGCGACCGAGGCCGGGCATGACGCCATCATCCTGGACCGGATGCTGCCGGGCATGGACGGCATGGCGATGCTCGCCGCCCTGCGCGCGGCGAGCATCGATACCCCGGTCATCATCCTGTCGGCGCTGGCGACCGCCGATGAACGGATCAAAGGGCTGACCGGCGGGTCGGACGATTATCTGACCAAGCCCTTCGCCTTTGCCGAGCTGCTGGCGCGGCTGCGCATCATCCTGCGGCGCGGCGGCGGGGGACAGGCGCCCGAAACGCGCCTGTCCTGCGGCGACCTGGACGTCGATCTCCTCTCCCGCAAGGTGAAGCGCGGCGCGCGCGTCGTCGACCTGCAACCGCGCGAATTTCGCCTGCTCGATTATCTGCTGCGCCATCAGGATGAGGTCGTCACCCGCACCATGTTGCTGGAGGGCGTATGGGATTATCATTTCGATCCCGGCACCAACGTCATCGACGTGCATATTAGTCGGCTGCGCCGTAAGATCGACGAAGAAGGCGAACCGCCGCTGATCCACACCATCCGTGGCGCGGGTTATCGCTTGAGCGAACAAGGGTGACGATGCGTTGGCGCCAGAGCGTCATCTGGCGGTTCGCCGCGCTCGTCTTCCTCATGCAAATCGTCTGCGTGCTCGTCGCGCTCTGGGCCGTCCATCAATTCACCAGCCGGTCGGTGGACGAAGCCAGCCGCGCGGTCGCGGTGAACCTGCGCGACGATATCGCCGCCACCTATGCCGCGGCCGGCCTGCAAGCGGCCGGCGCCACGGTGCGTAGCCGCATGACGGCCGACCCGGACGGCAGTTCGATCATGCTGCTGATTGCACCGAACGGCCGGCGCATCGCCGGCAACATTCCTGGTTGGCCGACCAACGTCGGGCCGTCGGAAAACTGGCGCCGGATCGACCTGCGCCGTATTGATCAACGCACCCGCTATCCCCAGAGCATCGGCGTCGTCAGCACGCAATTTCCTGATGGCACGCGGCTGCTGACCGGCCATGTCGTGGAAAACGACCTGCGCTTCGGCAGTTATCTGGAAGCGGCGCTGATCGGCGCGATATTGCTCGCCATGCCGCTGGCGGCCGGCGCCGCCTTTTTCTCGGCGGCGATCATCCGGGGCCGGCTGCGATCGGTCATCGATACCGCCGCCGCGGTCGGCACCGGCGACATCAAACGCCGCATCCCGCTGAGCGGCAGCGGCGACATGTTCGACGCCCTGGGGGACGAGATCAATGCGATGCTGGACCGCATTACCGGGCTGGTGGATGAGATGCGGCTGGTGACCGACGGTCTGGCCCATGATCTGCGATCGCCCCTGACCCGTTTGCGCGCCGTGCTGGACAGCGCCCTGCGCCAGAGCCGGGACGAGGAATCGATCGCCGCGCTGGAAAAGGCGCTGGACGAAGGCGACACGTTGTTGCGGATGCTGGATGCCGCTTTGCTGATCAGCCGGGCCGAAGCGGGCATCGGCCGCGACAATTTTTCCGCCGTCAATGTCGCCGCGCTGCTGGACGATTTTCAGGACATGTATGACGCGCTGGCCGAGGATAAGGGCGTCACCATCAACGTCGATGCGCCGCCCGGCCTGCATATCCGGTCGCATCGGGAGATATTGGGTCAGGTTTTGTCGAACCTGATCGACAATGCGCTCAAATATGGCGGCGATCGCATCCTGCTATCCGCGTGGCGGGATGGCGCATCGATCTGCGTCGCCGTGACCGATAACGGCCCCGGCATCGCGCAGGAACAGCGGATCGAAGCGCTACGTCGTTTCGCCCGGCTGGATGCGTCGCGCCATATCAGCGGCGCTGGTCTGGGCCTGTCGCTGGCGTCGGCGGTCGCCCATCTCCATGGTGGCACGTTGACCTTGAGCGATGCGGGACCGGGGCTGCGCGTGACCCTGACCCTGCCTGCCGACCATGAGCCATCCTGAAAGCCAAGCAATCGGAGTAATGCCAGCCGGGGCCTCCGGCGCGCTACGGCAAAGTTTCCGCCGTGACACTTTACCGCAGGGCAAAGTGTCACGGGCGACAAAATGCGACTCGCGGAAAAAAGCGGATTCCCAAGCGACTCGCTCTGTGCTTGATTCACGATATGTTTCATGCGCCCGCTTTGTCCCGCATTCCCGGCGGCAGCGATCTTTCGCTGCTGCTCGACCAATTGTCCCATTGCTGCTCGCGGCCGCGATACGCCTTCATGCTGCTGACGCTGATCGCGGACGTGGCACGACCGGATGGCAGCGCCGGGCCGGAAGTGCGGGTGGGCGACGGGCGGGTCGCGCTGCGCGACTGGCTATGCGATGCGCTAACGCCGATGGGCCATCGCGATCCGCGCCGCATGGCGCTGGTGGAGCGGGTGCGCGATGAACTGCGCAAGGATGCCAGGTTATCGGGCGATACGACGGCCGACGATGTGCTGGTGCAGGAGGAGGTGCGCAATCGGGTGCGCGCGTCGGGCAAGACCAATCTCAGCCGGGCCGCGTCGGAACTGGTCAAGGCCGGACTGCTCAAGCGCCATTATCAGGGCTATCGCGTCGATCATCTCAATCGCGGGGCGCAGCGACAGGCGGTCTATACGCTCACCGGCCGCGCCCGCGTACTGATCGGCACGCGGGCCGCGCCAAGACGACCGGCCGCCCCGCCCCGGCAGGGCGACCTGTTCGCGCACTGAATGTCAGGCGCGTTCGCGCGCCGTGCGTCGGGCTTTGGCATAATTGTCGCGTCGCATCTTTTCGAAACCGATGCGCTGCTCGAAGCCGGCATCCTGCGGATAGTCGCGGAAATCGCCCAGTATCTCTTCAAACACCGTCGCCAGTTCGTCGCGAAATTCGGGATGGGGGAAGATGTGGAAACGATTCTCTCGTACTGCTTCCAACGTGCGCGCGGCGATGACGTCCGGCTCCATGCCGAACTGGTGCAACTGTTCCAGCCGCCCGACGGCCGCGCTGTCCACTGGCTTCGCACCACCGCTGAGCGCGGACGGGCGGACTTCATCGCTGGCATAGATATGGCTCTTCACCAGGCCGGGACAGAGCACGGACACGCCGATGCCATGCGGCGCCAGACTGTAGCGCAGGGATTCGCTCATGCCGCGCACCGCGAATTTGGTGGTGTTGTAAATGCCTGGCGCGCCGCCGCACAGGAAACTCGCCATCGACGCCGTATTGACGATATGGCCGCCCTGCCCCAGCGCCTTCATCCGCGGGGCGAAGGTCATCACGCCGTTGATGACGCCGTGCAGATTGACCCCCATCACCCAGTCCCAGTCGTCATAGCTGGACTCGTCGATGGTCTGGAACAGGTTGATGCCGGCATTGTTGAAGACCAGGCTGACCGGCCCAAGCGCCGCCTCCGCCCTGTCCGCAGATCGCGCGAAACCGGCGCGTGATGCGACATCGAGTTGGACAGCTATAACGCTTTGATTGTCGAGCGTCTTGATCGCGGCGGCCAGCGCATCCTCGCGAATGTCGGCGATCGCCACCTTGCATCCCTGCGCCAGCAAGGCGCGGACCAGGCCCAGGCCGATGCCATTGGCCCCACCTGTCACAAAGGCGGTTCGTCCTTCATAATCCAGCATCCCGATCTCCCTTCGCCGACTTTCTAAAGGACGTGCATTTTTCTCTCGCCATATTCGTATAGTTCACTTACAAATTCGCCAAGCCGAAATTTCATCCCTGTGAATAAAGGGAGAAGTGGAGAGGAGAAGGCTCATGGCCCTGGCATCTGCGCCGATTGCGACCGACAGTCTGTGGGAGGCAGATGGCAACGTCTCTGCCAATGCGGGCCGCTCCACGGTCCCGCACTACACCATGGGCGCCGCCTATTGGGCGTTGTTCGTCATCATCCTGGCGACCTTCGTCACCTTCTTCGAACAGGTGGTGTTCGCCATGCTAGCGGAGCGGATCAAGGCGGATTTCGGCCTGTCCGATTCGCAACTCGGCTTCCTCGCCGGTCCCGCCAGCATCATCTGCTATCTGTTCGTCGGCATCCCGCTGGCGCGCCTGGCCGACATCTTCCCGCGCAAGTTCGTGCTGGCAGGAGGATGCGCGGCGCTAGGCATCATCACTTCATTAGGCGGCATCGCGCAGAGTTTCAGCCAGTTCGTCGGCACCCGCGTCTTTCTGGCTGCAGGCGGATCGGCCCATGCGCCGTCCTCCTATTCGCTGCTGGCCGACGCCTTCCCGCCGCGCATCCTGACCCGCGCCTTCGCCCTGCTGCAATTCGGCTTCATCGGCGGCACCACACTCGGCCCGGTAATCGGAGGCATGTTGATCTCCCATGCGGTGGGCTGGCCGCCAACCCAGCATGGCGGCCTTACCATATTGGGCTGGCAATGGCTGATGATCTGGCTGGGCCTGCCAGCCCTGTTCGTCGCCCTCCTGTTCCTGACAGTCAAGGAACCGCCGCGCCAGGCGCCCGCCGCCGACTCCATCACGCCGCCCGTTCAAGCCTCGCTGGGCCGCCGCATCCTGACCTTCACCGGCTTGGACGCCGCCAGGGCGATCCGTGCCAAGCGCCGCGTCTATTATCCGCTGTTCGCCGGACTGGCGCTGAGCGCGATCGAGGTGTTCGGCCTGCAATTCTGGCGTGTCCCCTTCATGATCCGCACCTATGGCTGGAACGAGGCGCAGATCGGCGCGGTGATGGGATCGATGACCCTGGTCGCGTCGCTCACCGGCCTGCTGCTGGGCGGCATCTTCGTCGAATGGCTGGCCAAGCGCCACGCCGACGCCAATGTCCGCGCCGCGGCGATCTTCTTCGGCTGCGTGACGGTGTGCGCCATCCTCGCCCCGCTGATGCCCAACGGCTACGCCTCGCTGGGCGTCGCCAGCATTGGCGCGATGTTCGGCATCGCTGGCGCAGTACCGCAGAACGCCGCGATCCAGCGCGTCGCACCCAATGCGATGCGGGGCCAGGTGACGGCGATCTATCTGTTCATGTTCACCTTCTTCGGGGCGATGGGCAGCTTCCTGGTCGGGCTGGTGCAGGACTATATCGTCGGCGATCCCAGCCAGCTCTGGAAGTCGCTCGTGATGACCGCCGGCGTGCTGCTGCCGATCGCGACATTCTGCATGATCCGCGCCATCCGTCCCTATCGCGAGGAAGTGGAGCGACTGGCTGCGGAAGCCGTTTAATCTGTAAGTATTACATACAATGATAGGAGAGCAAATCATGTCCGACACCGACCGTATCGCCCGCCTGGAACAGAGCGTCGCCGACCTTGGCACCCGCCTGCAACGGCGCGAGGATGAACTGGACGTGCGAAAATTGCAGCATCTCTACGGCTATCTGATCGACAAATGCCTCTATAACGAAACCGCCGACCTGTTCACCGAGGATGGCGAAGTACGATTCTTCGGCGGCGTCTGGCGCGGCCAGGCGGGCATTCGCCGCCTCTATGTCGAACGCTTCCAGGCGCGCTTCACCCATGGCACCAACGGGCCGATCGACGGCTTCCTGCTCGACCATCCGCAATTGCAGGATATCGTCGACATCGACGCCGATGGCGTCACCGCTTATGCCCGCGCACGGTCGATGATGCAGGCGGGGCGGCACAAGGATTATACCGACCCGTCCAATCCCATGCTCGGCACGCGCCAATGGTGGGAGGGCGGTATCTATGAGAATACCTACAAGAAGGTGGACGGCATCTGGCGCATCCAGACCCTGAATTACATGCCGCAATGGCATGCCGATTTCGACCAGGGCTGGGCCAATACCCCGGCCGAATATGTGCCTTTCCCCAAGATCACCTATCCCGAAGATCCGACCGGCCCCGACGCGCTGATCGAGGACCATTGGTTGTGGCCGACGCACAAGATGGTGCCGTTTCACATGGTCCATCCGGTAACGGGCAAGGAAATCGTCGCCGAACGCTGGCAGGGCGATATCGACCGCGAACGGGCCGCGCGCGAAGCCGTGAGCGCCTGACCCCATGACCTATCCGGACCTTTATCTGATGATCGATGGCCAGCGGCTGTCGGGCGGCGGGCGACGGACCCACAGCGTCGTCAACCCCGCCACCGGCGAGGCGATCGCGGACCTGCCGCTGGCCGATGCGGCGGACATGGACGCGGCGCTGGCGGCGGCGCAGCGCGGCTTCCATCGTTGGCGCGATAGCACGCCCCATGAGCGGGCGGCCGTGCTGCAAGGCGCGGCCCGGCTGATGGTCGAGCGGCAGGAAGAACTGGCCCGCATCGCCACGCTGGAGCAGGGCAAGACGCTGGCCGAAGCACGCATCGAAGTGATGATGAATGTCGGCCTGTTCAACTTTTACGCCGGCGAAGTCTTTCGTCTCTACGGCCGGGCGCTGGTGCGTCCGGCCGGGCAGCGATCGACCGTTACCAAGGAGCCGGTCGGTCCGGTCGCCGCCTTCGCGCCATGGAATTTCCCGCTCGGCAATCCCGGCCGCAAGCTCGGTGCGCCGATCGCGGCGGGATGTTCGGTCATCCTGAAGGCGGCGGAGGAAACGCCTGCGTCCGCGCTGGGGGTGCTGCAATGCCTGCTCGACGCAGGGCTGCCCGGCGATGTGGCGCAGGCGGTGTTCGGGGTGCCCGACGAAGTGTCGCGCCATTTGCTCGGCTCCCCCATCATCCGCAAGATGAGCTTCACCGGCTCCACCGTCGTCGGCAAGCATCTGGCGAAATTGGCGGCGGAGGATTGCAAGCGCACGACGATGGAGCTGGGCGGCCATGGCCCGGTGCTGATCTTCGCCGATGCCGATATCGACAAGGCGCTCGATACGGTGGTGGCGGGCAAATATCGCAATGCCGGGCAGGTGTGCGTATCGCCGACGCGCTTCATCGTGGAGGCCGGCGTCCATGATCGCTTCCTTGCCGGCTTTGTCGAGCGCGCGCAAAAGGTGACGGTTGGCGACGGCGCGGCGGCCGGCAGCGTCATGGGACCGATGGCCAACGCCCGGCGTCTCGACGCGATGGACCGATTGATCGGCGACGCGGTGGCCAAGGGCGCCCGCCTAGAAACCGGCGGCGAACGGATCGGCAATGCCGGCTATTATTTCGCGCCGACCGTGCTGTCGGCCACCCCCTTGGACGCCGCCATCATGAATGAGGAGCCGTTTGGCCCCGTCGCCCTCATCAACGCCTATGCCGATGAAGCCGCGATGATCGCAGAGGCCAATCGCCTGCCCTATGGCCTGGCCGCCTATGCCTGGACCAGCGACGCCGCGCGCCAGCGGCGTGTCGCACGCGCGGTCGAGGCCGGGATGGTCGGCATCAATACAGCGATGATCGGCGGGTCGGATTCCCCCTTTGGCGGGGTCAAATGGTCGGGCCATGGCGCGGAGGACGGCCCGGAAGGGATCGACGCCTGCCTTGTCACTAAAGCCATCCACGAAGGATAAGCGATGAGCCACGCACTGAAAACGGGCGGTGACCGCGGCTATCTGCGCATCGCCACCGAAGAGGCCTTTGCCACGCGCGAACAAATCGACGCCTATCTGCGCATGGTGCGCGACGGGACGGCGGATCGGGGGATGGTGTCGCTCTGGGGCTTTTACGGCCAATCGCCATCGCAGCGCGCGACCCAGATCATTGACCGCCTCCTCGATCTGGGCGAGCAGCGACTGGCCGACATGGACGCGACCGGCATCGACGTGGCGATCCTGTCGCTGACCTCGCCGGGGGTGCAGCCGCTGCTCGACACGGATGAGGCCAAGGCGATGGTGACCCGCGCCAACGATCATCTAGCCGATCGCTGCGCCGCCCATCCCACCCGCTTCGTAGGCATGACGTCGATCGCGCCGCAAGACCCGGACTGGTCCGCCGCCGAAATCCGGCGGGGGGCGGCTGATCTGGGCTTCAAGGGGGTGATGGTCAACAGCCATACCCAGGGCGAGTATCTGGACGATCCCAAGTTCGACCCGATCTTCCGCGCGCTCGCCGATACCGGCCAGCCGCTCTACATCCATCCTTCTACCCCGCCCGACGCGATGATCGGCCCGATGCTGGACGCCGGGCTGGACGGCGCGATCTTCGGCTTTGGCGTGGAGACGGGGATGCACCTGTTGCGGCTCATCACCATCGGCATTTTCGACCGCTATCCCGATTTGCAGATCGTGGTCGGCCATATGGGAGAGGCTTTGCCCTATTGGCTGTACCGTCTCGATTATATGCATCAGGCGGGCGTGCGATCGCAGCGCTATGAGCGGATGAAGCCGCTCAACAAATCGATCCACGACTATATGCGGTCGAACGTCTGCGTTACCACCAGCGGCATGGCCTGGGAGCCGGCGATCACATTCGCGCAAAAGGTGCTGGGCGAGGATCGGGTCATGTATGCGATGGACTATCCCTATCAATATGTGGCGGACGAGGTGCGGGCGCATGACCTGCTGGACATTACGGACGGAGCGAAGCGCAAACTGATGCAGACCAATGCCGAGCGTGTGTTCAACCTGTGACCATAGCGACTCCTTCGCGCGCGACCGCTTATTATGCGCTGGCGCTGGTGGCCGGGACCAATCTCGTCAGCCTGCTCGACCGCAATATCCTCGCCATCCTCGCCCCCGCGATCAAGGCGGACCTGAAGATCGGCGACGCGGAGATGGGGCTGCTCTACGGCACCGTCTTTGCGCTCTTCTACGCGCTATTCTCGCTGCCGCTGGGGCGACTGGCGGACGGGTGGATCAGGACGAAGCTGCTGGCGATCACGATCGGCTTCTGGTCGCTCGCCACCGGCGGCGCGGCGCTGGCTACCGGCTTCTTCACGCTGATGCTCTCGCGCCTGTGCGTCGGCATTGGCGAAGCGGCGTCGCAGCCGGCGGGCACCAGCCTGACCTATGATTATTTCCCGCGGGAAAAGCGCGGGATGGTGATGGCGGTGATGGCCGCGGCGATCGCCGTCGGCCTTGGCGGATCGCTCATCATCGGCGGCATGGCCGCGCAATGGTGGGACGCGCGCTATGCGGCGGGCGCCGCGCCGCTGGGCCTCAAGGGCTGGCAATTCGCCTTTGCCGTAGCAGCGACGCCCGGCTTCCTCATCGCTTTCCTGATGAGCCGCCTGCCCGAACCGCGGCGCGGCGTCATGGACGGCATCCCGACCGCCCATGATCCCCATCCCTTCCGCGCCAGCCTGAACGTGCTGGGCGCGGTGACGCCGGGCTTTCATTGGCTCAGTCTGGCGCGCACGCGGGCGACGACGCGCGACTGGACGCTCAATATCGGGCTGCTGGCGCTGATCGTCGTCGCCATGCTGCTGGCGATCGGCTGGGCGGAAGCGTTCTCGCCGCGACCGCCGCTGCTGCTGGCCGGCATCGCGATCAGTCCGCATGTGGTGCAGTGGAGCGTGATCGGCTTCGGCGCCTTCGTCATCGCCAACCTGCTTCAGAATCTGAAAGGGCGCGATCCGGTCGCCTTCGCGCTCATCACCCGTAATCCATCGCTGCTGCTTTGCATCGCCGCCGGGGCGCTGCAAAGCGTCATCAACTATGGTGTGATGGGCTTTACGCCGTCGTTCCTCATGAAAAACTATGGCCTGTCGCCGGCCGACACCGGGCTGCAATTCGGCCTGCTGTCGGCCGCGCTGGGCGTGGTCGGGCCGCTGCTGGCCGGGCCATTGTCCGACCGGATCGGGGCGAACCGCCTGTCGCGCCGGGTGTGGGTGGCGCTGTTCGCGATGAGCGTTTCGCCGTGCCTGGCGTTATGGGTCTATCATGCGCCGGACGCCGGCGATTTCTACCTGCGCTTCACCCTCTACAGCCTGATCCTGACCATGTGGATGCCGCCGCTCTACGCCGTGTTGTTCGAACAGGTTCTGCCGCGGATGCGCGGGCTAACCGTCAGCCTCTATATCGTCGTGTCGACCATCTTCGGTCTGGGCATCGGTCCCTATGCGGTGGGGATGATCAGCGACGCGCGCGGCGGCGACCTGGGCGGGGCGATCCTGTCGATCAACTGGGTCGCCCCGCCGCTGGTGCTGATATTGCTGTTGCTGGTGTGGCGAGTGGAACAGGACCATGCCAGCCTGCTCCCCCGCGCCCGCGCGGCGGGAGAGCAAGTATAACCGCTAGGCCGCCAGCCCGATCTGGTCGGCCGTCGCCCAATTGCCGTGCAGGCCGAAGCGCAATCTTATGGGGACGCGGATTTCCGCGATCGGTCCCTTGGCGATGTCCAGCGCGTCGAACAGCAGCAGGTCGCTGCGATGCTCCTCCAGCCGGTTGCAGACCTGGACGATCCAGCCGTCGCCTTCCGCGGCATCGGGGCTACGCGGGATGAAGCAGGGCTCCTGCAACGACGACAGCGGCCCGCACCACCATTTCTGTTCTGCGCCCGTCTGATGGTCGATCAGGCCCAGCGTGTTCATCAACATGCCTGACGGACTGCCGCCCTTCAGCTCCACCGGCCTGGTCGGGTCGATCACCAGCAACCAGCCATAGCGATAGGGCAGGCCGGTCTGACGATCGTCGATCCGCGGAAATTCGCCCATCATGCTGGTCAACCGCTGCACGCTGGCGAAATCCTCGCCATTGGACGCCATGTCGACGGTCCAGCGCGTCAGGAAGCTGGCCGATTCCGGCCCGTTGAACGGCGCGCCATGGATGTCGGGGAAGAAGGGGAACATGTTGTTCTTCGCTTCGGGCGTGTCGAAATGAATTTTCGTGCCCTCCTGAAAGGCGTTCATGACATGGCTAGCGAAGCAATTGTCGCGCTTGAACCAACGTATGTCCGCCGCGGTCGCATCGGCCCGGCGCGGCAGCACGCCCAGATAGACCGGCAGCGTGGTGTCGAAGCCGAAATGCGGCAGCCCCTGCGCCAGCCGTTCCCAGTTGGACGTGCTGGGCACCACATGGAACAGCGCATAATCGGGCGTGATCGCAAAGTCGTGCATCATGGCGTAATAGGGGACTTCGAACCACAACTCCTGCTTCAGCACGCCATCGGGCGACACGACATAATAGGTCATGTCGCGCGTCAGCACCCCCTTGGCCGCATAGCCAAAGGCGATCATGTCGCCGGTCGCCGGATCGATCTTGGGATGGGCGGTGAACGTCTGGCCGGTCATCGCGCCGTCGAACCATGTATAGCCGTCCGTCTCCAGCGTCGCCGGGTCCATCACCAGCGCCGGGCTATCTTCTTTCAGCGCATAGAGTTTCCCGCCATGGATGAAGGCGGTGGTGTTGGCGGTGCCGCGTATCTTGCCCTGCACCGCCTCGTCATCGGTCAGCGGATTGCGATAAGCGCCGAACAACGCTTTACCCGCTTCCTGTTCCAGCTTCCACTTGTCGGTCTTCGCCCAGCGCTGGCGGAAATCGACCTGGCCGTCATGAAAGCGGAACATGGTGATCATGCCGTCGCCATTGAAGGCGATGTCGTCGCCCAGCCGGGGCGGGAATTGCGGGTCGGGCTGTACCCGATAGAAGGCGCCGTCCAGTTCGGGCGGCACCGCCCCGGTCATGTCCAGGTCGGCGATGTCCGCCTCGATCCGCGTGGGCGTGTTGAAACCCGTGAAGGACGGCGTGTCCGGAAAATGCGCCATGGCTGATCCTCTCCCTTTTTCTGGTTGAAGATATTGTATGTGGCACTGACATTTTTTCAAGTGCCCGGATTGACGGATCAGCACTTACTACGCACACTGTTACTATGAATACCATGAACGACATTGAACCGCTCGACCTCTTCCCCGATCCTCGCCTCAGCGGCATCGACGGACTGGTCGGTTTTCACATCCGGCTGGCCAGCGCGGCCGTCTATCAACATTTCACCGAAACCTTCAGCGACCTGGGCCTGACGCAAAAGCAGGTCGCCGTCCTCTGGCTGATTGAGGACCAGCCCGGCATCGCCCAGGCGGACATCGGCCGCCGACTGAAAATGGACCGGGCGAGCGTGATGGCGATCGTCAATCGGATGCAGGACCGCGGTTTCCTGACCCGCGGCGCGTCCGCGCAGGATCGCCGCCGCCAGACATTGAGCCTGACGGAAGGCGGCCGCGACTCGCTGGCGCAGGCGCGCCGTTGCATCGCCGAGCATGAAAATTGGCTCAAGGCGCGGTTCAGCCCGGCCGAAGCCGCGATGCTGGTCGAGCTGCTGCGCCGGGTGTATGTCTGACGTCGCGATGGGATGAAAACGCCTATTTACGCGCGGTTGGATCTTCCGCCAGATCCCATCTGTTACCCCTGATACCACCAATAGAAACAACAGCATTATTTGCCCTATCGCAATAGAGGCAAATATAGCGTCAATGTTCGTTGCGAAGCCGGTCAGGCTCTTGCATCGGATAAAATTGTATGTCTTACTAACAATCGACGCACAGCAACGTCATGAGGCGGATCACGTTCGGGCAGGACGGATCTCAAGCCGGATTAGGAGAGGGGATTACCCATGCAACACGATCTTCGTGCAATGATGTCGCGCGCCCTGTTGGCGTCAGCCTCCATCCTCGCAATCACTACACCAGCGTCGGCGCAATCAGCGGCACCGCCCGCGGCCGCCCCGCAGGCCGCCGAGCAGGAAGCCATGTCGCAAAGTTCGGTGGCGGACATCGTCGTCACCGCGCAGTTCCGCGCCCAGCGGTTGCAGGACACGCCCATCTCCATCACCGCCGTCGGCGCCGCCGAACTGGAGGCCAAGAGCCAGACCAACCTGGCGCAAATGGCCGATGCCGCACCCAACGTGTCGTTAAAGCCCCAGGGCGCGTCCTTTGGCCCGTCGATCACCGCATCGATCCGCGGCGTTGGCCAGAACGACTTCAACCCCGCCTATGAACCGGGCGTCGGCATCTACATCGACGATGTCTATTACCCCCAGCTGACCGGCGCGGTGTTCGAGCTGCTCGATCTCGACCGGGTCGAAATCCTGCGCGGACCGCAAGGCACGCTGGCCGGCCGCAATGCCGAGGGCGGCGCGATCAAACTCTATTCCAAGCGTCCGTCGGGCGATGGCGGCGGCTTTGTCGAGGTCAATTACGGCATCCGCAACCGCATCGGCATCCGCGCCGCGGCCGATTTCGGCATCACCAGCACCCTGTCGGCGCGCATCTCCGGCGTCGCCAAGCAGCAGGAAGGCTTTGTCGACCGCATCGACTATGGCTGCGCCAATCCGGGCAGCGGCATACCGTCGACCCAGCCCGCCGGTGACTGCACCATCAGCAAGCTGGGCGGCGTGGGCTATCAGGCGATCCGCGGCATCCTGTTCTGGGAACCGAGCGACAAGCTGGATGTCACCCTGATCGGCGACTACACCCGCGACGAACATACCATCGCGGGCGAAGTGCTGATCGCGACGAACCCCGTCAATTCGCCCAACACCAATCCGGCGCCCGGCGTCGTCTATGACGATCGCTTCATCTGCGGCCGCTATTGCAACTATATCGGCACCGGCCAACCCGCCGGCGTGTGGGTGCCACCGATCCCGGTCGATCCCTTCGGTGCGGCCGGCACGCCTCTTGCGGCGACCCAGGGCACCGACCGCAGCCTCTACAAGGGCTGGGGCGTGTCGGGCCAGGTCAATTATGCGCTGACCGACGCCTTCAAGCTTAGCTCCATCACCGGATATCGCACCTTCAACACTCAGTTCGATTCCGATGACGATATCTCGCCCGCCAATATCGGTTTTGGCCGCAACTATCTGGAAAACTGGAGCTTCAGCCAGGAAGTCCGGCTGAACGCGGAGCTGGGCGACAATCTCAACGCCACGGTCGGCGGCTATTATTTCAAGCAGAAATCGACCTATGACTCGCTGCAGGACATTCGCTACGTCCCGGTCTATCCGCTGCAATTCCGCCAGCCCGACCCGACCAAGGCGGAGGCCAAGGCGGCGTTCGCCCATCTGTCCTGGAAGCCGATCGACCGGCTGACCTTGAGTGGTGGCCTGCGCTACACGACGGAAAGCAAGGACCAGACCTATTATCGGCTGAACTTCGACGGGACGGTCAATGCCTTCCTCGATCCGGTCGGCGCGGCCTATGGCATCGGCTATTCGGGCGCGGACACGCTCGATTATAATGGCAATGGCAACACCACCGAAACCGTGACGGCGCTGTCGGGCCTCACCGCCCATTATAGCGCCAAGCGCTGGGACTATCGCGTCGCGGCCGACTATCGCCTGACCGACAATTTGATGGTCTATGGATCGGTGTCGACCGGCTTCAAGGGCGGCGGTTCCAACCCGCGCCCGTTCAACACGCAGCAGGTGATCGCCTTCCGCCCGGAAAAGCTGACCGCCTATGAAATCGGCTTCAAGAGCGACTTCTTCAATCGCCGGGTGCGGTTGAACGCCGCCGCCTTCATCAACGACTATATCGATATCCAGATCCCGGTTCTGACCTGCCCCGGCGCGCCTTGCGCCGCGCGGCTCAATGCCGGCGATGCGCGAGTGAAGGGGTTCGAGGCGGAACTGTCCGCCTATCCCATCGACGGCCTCGCGATTGATGCGTCGATCAGCTATCTCGACTTCAAATATATCGCCAGCAGCCTTGATCCCGCCGCCTCCTTCCCGACCAATCCGGGCGGCGTGTCGGCCAATGATCCGCCGGCATCGCCGCCCTGGAAGTTCAGCGTCGGCGCGCAATATAAGATCGATCTGGACAAGGCCGGCAGCCTGACCCCGCGTTTCGACGTCACCTATGAAGACAAGAAGTTCGGCGGCGGCGCGGTGATCAACGGCACCCGCATCCTCAATTTCGTGCCTGCCTACACGCTCGCCAATGCGCGGCTGACCTGGCAGAATGCGGACGAGGATCTCGACGTGTCGTTCGAAGTCACCAACCTCTTCGACAAATATTATTATCTCTCCGTCTTCGACCTGCGCGGCGCGGGTGCTGGCGTGCGCAAGGCGCGCCCCGGCAATCCGCGCGAATGGGCGATCACGGTGAAGAAGAAATTCTAAGCCTCCCCCTCGGTCGGTCGGGCTGCGCACGGCCCGGCCGACTTCTTTTCGGAGACCCATCCGGCATGACCGACGTCACACTCTATCATTGGGAACCCAACGCCAATTCGGGAAAGCCCATGCTGGCATTGTTCGAAAAGGGCGTCGCGTTCGACAGCCATTATCTCGACCTGCTGAATTTCGACCAGCACAAGCCCGATTATCTGGCGGTCAACCCGCTCGGCACCATCCCGGCCATGACCCATGGCAAGCTGGTGCTGACCGAATCCACCGCGATCATGGAATATGTGGACGAGGCGTTCGACGGCCCGCGTCTGATGCCCGCCGACCCGATCGACCAGTGGCGCACGCGCTGGTGGATGAAGTTCATGGACCAGTGGCTCGCCCCCAGTTTCTCGATGATCGGCTGGAGCGTCTTCGTCGGCCCTTCGGTGCGGCAGAAAGACCCGGCGGAGTTGGAAGCGGCGATCGACCGCATTCCCATGCCCGAACGGCGCGTCGCCTGGCGCAAGGCGATCAATGGCGCCTTTTCGCCAGAGGAAATGACGGAATCGCAACGGCGCGTAGCCCTCGGCATCGGCTATCTGGAACAGGCGCTGGGTGAGCGGCAATGGCTGGCGTCGGACGAATATGGCCTGGCCGACATCAACGGCTTCAACCTCGCCTACGCCATGCCCTTGTCACAACCGCAGCTCTGCAATGACGAACTGACCCCCCACATCATGCGCTGGCTGCGCGCCATTTATGCGCGCCCCGCGACCCGCGCCTGCTGGGCGTTAGGCCGCACCGACCTCGCCCGCCGCATCTCCCTGCTCGAAAGCGAACCCGCATGACCGGCATCCTCTATCACGGCCAGCCCAATGGCCCGTCCTTCACCGTCCTCGCCGCCGCTTTCGAGAAAGGCGTCGATCTGGACTTGCGCGCGATCGATCTGGTCGCGGGCGAGCGCCACTCGACCGCCCTGCCCCACCCGATCGAAGTCGACCAGTCAATCGAGGGCGAAGGGCCCGTGCTGGTCGTAGATGGCGTGGCGATGACCGACAGCGTCTTCCTCGCCTGCTATCTGGATGAGGTGGGCAGCGGCCCCGCGATCCGCCCGGCCGATCCCTATGCCCGTTGGCAGATGATGGCATGGTGCCGTTATGTGATCGAGCGCGTGGCCCCAGCCGCCGCCGCGCTGGGCAATGCCGCCACGCCGCCGCCCGCCGTCCCCGCCGGCATCGCCAGTGCGGACCTGGACGCCCGCTGGGCGCAGGCGGTGGAAGCCAAGGTGGACGAAGCCCAACTGGCCGACAGCCGCAGCAAGATCTTCCAGGCGGTCGAGAAGATCGAGGCGCAACTGGCCGACGGGCGCGACTGGCTGATGGGCGACTTCTCGATCGCGGACCTCGAAACCCATGCCTGGCTGGCCGGAATGCGCGCCATCGTGCCAGACGCTTTCGCCGCCGCGCCGCTGACCGACGCGTGGGAAGCGCGGTTGCGCGCCCGCCCCGCCGTCGCACAAGCATTGGGCCTCGCCACCGTTCCCGAACCTGAAGCCATCTGGGCCATCGGCCCGGAGATCAACCGCTGGGGCTGATGGGATGCGCGCGATCGACTATTTCGACCGGGGCCATGATCTTGACCCCGAACGCCCCTGCCTGATCGATGCGGAGCACGGCGAAACGCTGAGCTTCGCGGCGGTCAGGGCGCAGACGATCAAGGTCGCCGCCGCGCTCCATGCGGCGGGCTTCCGCAATCAGCAACCGATCGCGCTCTATGGCCCCAATAGCGCGACGATGATGGTCGCCCTGCTCGCCATCTGGCGCGCCAATGGCCAGTGGGTGCCGGTCAACACCCGCAACGCCATCGACGCCAATGCCGCCTATCTCGATTATGTTCGCTGCGGCTGGCTCTTCTATCACAGCAGCCAGGCGGAGGATGTGGCGGCGCTCAAAGCGCGAGTCCCCAGCCTGACCCATTTCGTCTGCCTAGATCGTGCCTATGATGGCGATCCCTCGCTCGACCAGTTCATTGCGAACAGCGAGTTGGACAGCTTGCCGGACTTTTCCGATCCGTTCGGCAAGCCCGACGATGTGGTCGGCCTCTTCCCCACCGGGGGCACCACCGGCCCGTCCAAGGGGGTGGTGGTCACCAATCTGGGCTGGGGCACGATGATCGAGACGCTGGCGCATGCCGTAGACGGCAGAACCGCATCACCTGTCTCCCTCGTTGTCGCACCGATCACCCATGCGGCGGGTCCGGTGGCGCTGGCGACATTGTCGCTGGGGGCGACGCAAGTGATCCTGCCCGGCTTCGAGGCGGCCGCCGTGCTGGACACGATCGCGCGCCATCGCGTCACCCATGTTTATATGCCGCCGACCGCGCTCTACAACTTGCTCGACGCGCCGGAACGGGTGGGCAGCGACACGTCTTCGCTCAAGATATTCCTGCTGGTCGGATCGCCCGTCTCGCCGGAGAAATTACGGCAGGCGGTGGAGATATTCGGCCCCTGCCTCTGCCAGGCCTATGGCCAAGTGGAATCGCCGATGATCGTCACATGGCTCTCGCCGGAGGATGTCGCAGCGGCGGCGTCGGGCGACCGGCCCGAACGGCTAGCCAGTTGCGGCCGGCCCAGCCGCTCCGTCCGGGTCGCGATCATGGGTGAGGACGGCGCGCTGCTACCTGAGGGCGAGGCGGGCGAACTGGTGGTGCGCGGCGTATTGGTGTCCCGCGAATATTATGACATGCCCGATGCCACGGCCGAAGTCCGCACCCATGGCTGGCACCATACGGGTGACGTCGCCCGGCGCGACAAGGACGGCTATCTCTATATCGTCGATCGCAAGAAGGACATGGTCGTGTCCGGTGGCTTCAACGTCTTCACCGCCGAGGTGGAGGCTGCCGTTACCGAATTGCCCGCCGTGCGCGAATGTGCGGTGATCGGCATCCCCCATGAAAAATGGGGCGAGGCCGTCCATGCCATTGTCGTCGCCGACAATATCGGTGAAACAGAGATCATCTCCCACGCCAAGGCCCGGCTGGGTGGGGTGAAGGCGCCCAAGAGCGTCGCCTTCGTCCCCGCCATTCCCCGGACCGCCGCCGGAAAGATGGACAAGAAAGCCCTGCGCGCCGCCTATTGGACCGGCGCGCGGATGGTCAATTAGGTGACAGATGCAAACATCTGCACCGCATAAGGAGAGGAAGAGGATGCGGGTCGCGGTTGTGCTGCTGTTGGGAACGAGTCTGGCCCTGTCGGCCTGTGGCAAGGGCACGAGCCAGGACGTTACTGCCCCTGCCTCCACAGGCGAGGTGGACGCCGCGCGGATTATCGCCGCCAAGCCCGCCGAATGGCTGTCGACCGGCCGCACCTATGACGAGCAACGCTTCAGCCCGCTGTCCGCGATCAATCAGGATACGGTCGGCAAGCTGGGTCTCGCCTGGTCGGCGGACATGGACACCAATCGCGGGCAGGAAGCGACGCCGCTCTTCATCGACGGCACCCTCTATGTCTCCACCGCATGGAGCATGGTGAAGGCCTATGACGCGCGCAGCGGCAAACTGCTCTGGTCCTACGACCCGGCGGTGCCGCGCGAGACGCTGGTCAAGGCCTGCTGCGACGCGGTCAATCGCGGGGTGGCGGCATGGGGCGACAAGATCTTCGTCGGCACGCTCGACGGCCGGTTGATCGCGATCGACCGCAAGAGCGGCAAGTCCGTCTGGAGCGTCGTGACGCTGGACCAGACCAAGAACTACACCATCACCGGCGCGCCGCGCGTCGTGAACGGGTTGGTCGTCATCGGCAATGGGGGAGCGGAATTCGGAGCCCGCGGCTATGTCGCCGCCTATGATGCCGACACCGGCGCGGAGAAGTGGAAATTCTACACCGTCCCGGCCCAGCCCGGCACGGAGAAGGAGCCCGACTATCTGAAGAAAGCCGCCGCCACCTGGTATGGCGAATGGTGGAAACAGGGCGGCGGCGGCACCGTGTGGGACGCCATGGCCTATGACCCGGAACTCGATCTGCTCTATATCGGCGTCGGCAATGGCTCCCCCTGGAACCAGGCCTATCGGTCGGATGGCAAGGGCGACAATCTTTATCTGTCCTCGATCGTCGCGGTTCATGCGAAGACGGGCGAATATGCCTGGCATTACCAGACGACGCCCGGCGATAGCTGGGACTTCACCGCCACCCAGCATATCATGCTGGCCGACATGGAGATGGGCGGACAAAAGCGCAAAGTGCTGATGCAGGCGCCCAAGAACGGCTTCTTCTATGTGCTGGATCGCACCAACGGGAAGCTGCTGTCGGCCAAGAATTTCGTGCCGGTCAACTGGGCCAGCGGCATCGACATGAAGACCGGGCGACCGATCGAAAATCCGGAAGCGCGCTATTACAAGACCGGCAAGCCCTTCATCGGCTCCCCCGGCGCGACCGGCGCGCATAGCTGGCACCCGATGGCGTCCGACCCCAAGAGCCAGACCGTCTTCATCCCCGCCAATCTCGCCGCCTTCCCCTATATCCCGGAAAAGGGGTGGAAGGCGAACAAGCTGGGCTTCAATGTCGGCGTCGATATCGCCGCTGCCGCCATGCCCGCCGACAAGGCGGTGCGCGATGCGGCGATGAAGGCGACCACCGGCGCGCTGATCGCCTGGGACCCGGTGGCGCAGAAGGAGAAATGGCGCGTCTCGTACAAAGGACCATGGAATGGCGGCGTGCTCGCGACCGGCGGCGACCTGGTGTTTCAGGGGACCGCGACCGGCGATTTCAACGCTTATGCGAGCGCGGACGGCCGCAAACTATGGTCCTTTCCCGCCCAGAGCGGCATCGTCGCCGCGCCCATCAGCTACGAACTGGACGGCGCGCAATATGTCGCGGTGATGGCTGGTTGGGGCGGTGTATGGGCGTTGGCCCCCGGTATCCTGTCCGACAAGAGCGGGCCGAGCCGCAATATCAGCCGCCTGGTGGTGTTCAAGCTGGGCGGCAAGGCCGCCTTGCCCCCAGCGCCGCCGCTCACCGCCATGCCGCTCGATCCGCCGCCCTCCATCGCCAGCGCAGCGGACATAGCCGCCGGCGGCGCGCGTTTCGGCCGCTATTGCAGCACCTGCCATGGCGATTCCGCGGTCGGCGGCAGCATCGTCCCAGACCTGCGCCGCAGCGCGGCGCTGAACGACAAGGCGACCTGGCGGATGATCGTGCATGACGGCGCGCTCAAGGATAATGGCATGGTCAGCTTCGCGTCGATCTTCTCAGCCAAGGAGATCGAGGATATCCGCGCTTACGTCATCCATCGCGCCAATGAGGACAAGACACTGGAAAGCAAGCCCAATGCCCGTTGATCCGACCAAGGTTCTCGCCATCGACGTCCATGTCCATGCCGAAGTGTCGTGCCACGATCCCGAAGACCCGGTGATGGCCAAATATTTCGACGCGGCGTCGGCCTATTTCAAGGCGGACCGCAAGCGGCCGACCATTCCTGAAACCATCGCTTATTATCGGGCGCAGAATATCGCCTTCTGCCTGTTCACCGTCGATTGCGAGAGCGGCATCGGGGCCAAGCGGATCAGCAATTACGAAGTGGCGGAACTGGCCGCCAACGACAGCGACATCGTCATCCCTTTCGCCTCGATCGACCCGCGCAAGGGCAAGTTCGGCGCGCGCGAAGCCCGCGATCTGGTGGAGAATTACGGAGTCAAAGGCTTCAAATTCCACGGCATCATGCAGGATTGCCACCCGGCCGACCGGGTCGCCTATCCCATTTACGAAGTGATCGCCGAATATAAGCTGCCCGCCATCTTCCACACCGGCCATTCCGGCATGGGCACGGGGATGCGCGGTGGCGGCGGCGTGCGGCTGAAATATGGTCAGCCCATATTGGTGGACGATGTCGCGGTCGATTTTCCCGACATGAAGATCATCCTGGCCCATCCGAGCTGGCCCTGGACCGACGAAAGCCTGTCGATGGCGCTGCACAAGGATAATGTCTTCATGGACCTGTCCGGCTGGTCGCCCAAATATTTCCCCAAACAGGTGATTCAGTACGCCAACACGCAGTTGAAGCATAAAATGCTCTTCGGGTCCGACTGGCCGCTGATCCGCCCGGAAAAATGGATCGACGCCGCGCGGGAGGCAGGCTTCCGCGAAGAGGTGCTGCCGCTCATCATGAAGGATAATGCGGTCAAGCTGCTGGGACTGGGCTGAGCCAGGCTTTCGTCGATATAAAAAGCTGGCCGGGCGGCCCCTTTATCCGCCCGGCCAGAGTCATTTCTAACTCTCGACCTTTTCCCGCTTCTCGCCGCCCGGCACGCCATGGGCGACGCGCTTGGCATAATCGGGATCGTCCTGCGGCCGGGCGACCGCCGCCATCACCCGCTCATGGATATCCTCCAGCGTGCCGCGAAATTCAGGATAGGGCAGGATATAGAGCTGGTCCGCCTCCACGCCCTTGAGCACATAGCGCGCCAGCACTTCCGGCTCCATGCCGACCGCTATCACCTGCTTCAGATGCGCCATGACATCGGGGTCCGCGCCATAATATCCGCTATTCCGCTGATGCACCGGCCGGGTCAGCACCGCTTCGTGGATATTGCTGTTGACCGCACCGGGACACAACATCGATACGCCGATGCCATGATCGGCCAGATCCAGCGCCAGACATTCGCTGAGGCCCCGGATCGCCATTTTCGACGTGCAGTAAATGCCCGTCCCCTTGAGCGCGACGAAGGCGGACATCGACGCGGTGTTGACGATATGCCCGCCCTTGCCCCGTTCGATCATGCGCGGCACGAAGGTCTGGATGCCGTTGATGACCCCCTTCAAATTGACGTCCAACTGCCAGTCCCAGTCATCATAGGTGGCGTTCTGGAGCGGGCCGAAGATCGACACGCCCGCCGTGTTGAAGAGCAGTTCCACCGGCCCCAGCTTCGCCTCGACGTCGTCCGCGGCGCGGGCATAGGCGGCGCGGTCGGTGATATCCAGCTTTACCGCCATCACATCATGGCCGCGCCCGTCGAACCAGGCCATCGCCTCGTCCAGATGGTCCTGCCTTATGTCGGCGATCGCGACCTTGCACCCGGCCTGCGCGAAGACCTTCGCCTGCCCCAGCCCCACGCCCGATCCGCCCCCGGTGATGAAGGCGGTGCGGCCGGCAACCTGCGTCATGCCGCCAGTTCCTTCGCCTTGCGCCGCGCCAGTTGGTCGTCGAACACCGGATTGCCGAGCAGGAAGCCGATTTCCTTCGCCCGATCCTGATTGATCGTCTCATCGGGGAAGGAGGCCAGGATCGCGTCGAAGCGCGTCCGCATCCCGGCGGCGAATTCGGGGTGGGTCAGGATGTAGAGGTCGTTGGCGCGGATGCCGGCCAGCACCCGTTCGCCAACCTCGTCCGCGCTCATCCAAAGCGGCGACACAGGCCGCTTTTCCAGTTCCTCCTCGCGCTGGCGATAGCCGCTATCCTCGCGATATTCGGCGGGACGCAGTTCGCCGCTATGCGCGATATTGCTCTGCACCGGGCCGGGCATGAAGGCGGAGACGCCGATATTCTCCGCCGCCAGTTCGCCGCGAATGGCCTCGGAAATGCCCAGCACGGCCGCTTTGGCCGCGGTGTAGATGGCCGAATAGCCGATCGGGATCAGCGCCGATTGGGACGATGTGGTGACGATCTGCCCGCCCTCCCCATGCGCCTTGATGCGCGGCAGGATCGTGACCAGACCATTGATGACCCCGCCCAGATTGACGCCCATGCCCCAGTCCCAATCATCGAAACGCGCGTCCAGCACCGGTCCCATCACGCCCACCCCGGCATTGCCGACCAGAATATGAATCTTGCCGAAGCGCGCCTCCGCCGCGTCGGCGGCGCGGGCGAAGCCGGCACGGTCGGTGACGTCCAGTTGCACCGTTTCCACCTGTCCATCGGCGGCCAGATCGGCCTTCGCCTGCGCCAGGGCGTCCTCGCGAATATCGGCGATCACCACATTGGCGCCCGCCCGCACCAGCGCGCGGGCGATGCCAAGGCCAATGCCGTTCGCGCCGCCGGTGATGAAGGCCGTGCGGCCGCTGACGTCGCCCATGGGCGTTGCTGCTGTCTGTGTCATATCGATCCTCTCTCTTATTGTTTCAGGCCCAGCATCGCTCGCGCTTCGCCGGCACTGGCGACATCCGCGCCGATGCGTTCGATGATTTCGACGCCCCAACGCACCAGGTCGGCATTGTCCTGCGCCATCCTGCCCTTGCGCAGGTAGATCGTATCCTCGAACCCGACCCGCACATTGCCGCCCAGCAGCGCGGACTGCGCCGCCATGGGGAAGCTGTGGCGGCTGACGCCAAAGCCGGTGAACTGCGCCCCGCGCGGAATCTGGTTCCTGGAATAGAGCATCGCCTCGGTCGTCGCGGGCAGGCCATATTTGGTGCCCAGAACGAAGGTGAAGGGCGCATTTTTCGGAATCGCGCCCTTGGCCATCAGATCGTCGGCGAAGACGAAGTCGCCCGCTTCGAAACATTCGATTTCCGGCAGCACGCCTGCGTCCTGAATCATATGACCCATCTTGGTGATCATGGGATCAAGGTTGATCGCCACCCCGCCCCATAGCTGCATCGTGCAGATGTCGAGTGTGCACATGTCGGGCTTGAGATCGAGAATATGCTCCAGCCGCCGTTCGGCGGTGAACATCAAGGTGCCGGGGCCGCAGACGGCCGGATCTTCATCCCCCTGCATCCAGGTGCAGCCCGGCCCGGTGGTGACGTTCAGGATCACGTCGTTGTTCCTGGCGCGGATCAGGCCGACGACCTCGCGATAATCGTCCAGCGCCTGCGAGGGATCGCCGGTTTCGCGGTCGCGCACATGCAGATGGATGATCGCCGCGCCCGCCGCCGCCGCCGCCAGCGCTTCGGCCGCGACATGATCGGGGCGAAAGGGGAAATTGGGATGTGCCGGCATCGGTGAACTTCCGGTCACCGCGCAGGTCACAAATAGCTTGCCAGCCAATCTTACTCTCCTGTCCAGTCTCGGCTATGCTGCCGATCGCAGACCACAGGGTCTTGCAGAGGAGACGGCCCGCAAGAAGGCCGGTGGATGTCCCATTATTGCGAGTAACTGGATAAGGCATGGCACAGAGGGAAGAATTGTCGCGGTTCCTGAAAGCTGCGCGGGCGAAGCTGGCCCCGTCGGACGTCGGCCTGCCGCCGGGCGAACGCCGCCGCACGCGCGGGCTTCGGCGCGAAGAGGTGGCGACGCTCGCGGGGATGAGCGTCACCTGGTACACCTGGTTCGAGCAGGGGCGGGAGGTCCAGCTATCCGCGCCGATGCTGGAGCGATTGAGCCGGACGCTGCGCCTCAGCCCCAATGAGCGGGAATTTCTCTTCGCCCTGGCCCAGCATCGGCCGCCGCCGCTGGCGGGTCGCCCCGATGAAACGATTCATGTCGGCACCCAGCATCTGATGGATGCGCTGTCGATTCCCGCGCTGGTGATCGTGGAGGACTGGACCGTGATCGGCTGGAACCGGCTGGTCGGCCGGGCCTTTCGCGATTACAGCCCATTGCCGCGGGAGCAACGCAACCTCTTCCGCATCCTGATGCTGAACCCACGCTACCGCGCCGATCCAGACAAGTTCCAGGACATGTGCCGCCGCCTGATCGCGCGCTTCAAATGGGACTATAGCCGCACGGCCCAGCCGGAGGTGTTCGAAGGGATCATCGCCGACATGATGGAGCAGTCCGACTTCTTTCAGCGCTATTGGCAGGAATCGGAGATCATGGCCCATTTCGAGGACACGAACATCGCCGACATGCCCGGCGTGGGCGAAATCATGTTCCGCCACACCAGCTATGCGATCGAGGAAGCGCCGGGCCAACGCCTGCTGCTGTTCGCCCCGCTGGACGATGTCAGCGCCGCGCGGCTGGCTAAGCTGGTGGCGGAGACGGAGAGCGTCGCCGCCTGACCGGCGACGCTTAGTTCGTCTCGCGCTTCAGCCGCTCGGCCAGCGCCGCGATCTCGTCCGGCTCCAGCAGCCAGGTACGTGTCTTGCGCCCTTCGCGATGCACGGGCTGGGTCAGCAGCACGCGCGCCTGCGCCTTGGCTTCGGGCTTATAGAGTCCATAATGGACGGCGCAGTCGCGTATCGTGCCGATCAGCGGCGGTTTGCCGTCCAGGTCGATCATGGTCGCGGGCTGATCCCAGGGGATGGCGGCGACGCCGGGATATTTCTGTTCCATGGCGCCGGGACACCACGCCCCGGCACCGAAATCAAGACATAAGCGATAGACCTGGGCATCGTACGGCCAAAATCAGTGCAGCAGCGTCATCAGAATCGGGTCGCGCGTCGCGCCCGGATCGCGGCGAATTTCCGCCTCCTCCCGCCCGATCGCGCGAAAGATCGCATCGCCGATCTGGCCGGACACATTGTCGGCCAGCGCCGCATAATCCCTCCCCCCGCTGACGGAGAGCGCGGCGGACAGCATTTCGAACATGTCGGACCGCAGCGCGCGCGACGCACCGGGCAGCACCGCCTCTACCACCGATCCGCGCGCTTCGCGCGCCAGCAGGTCGGTCGCCGCCGTCGGGCCGCCACGCAGCACCGACACGGCATCGGCCAACGTCATGCGCTGCACCGCTTCCATCACGATCGGCGTGGCATTGTCGGCCAGATCGACCGCGACATCGTTGAGCGACCGGGCCACCTGATTGCGCACAGCGTTCGTGCGCAGCAAGGCGGACAGCACCGCGCCGCCCTTCCCGCCGCTCAGGTCCGGCGGCACGATCCGGGTCAACTGGTCGTCATAAAAGCCACCCGGTTCGGTCAGCCGGGCAAAGGCGCGCTCGCTCGACAGTTGAAGCAGCCGCCGCACCGCATCCTCGACGGTGTAGCGCCCCATCGGCGTGGCGCAGGCCGCCAGTGGCAGCAGCGCCAAGGCCGCGATCAGGCTGCGCCTGTCGGAAAGTCCGAATATTTGCTCCATGCCGCATCTCCCTTTTCGTGGCGGACGCTATGGCCCGGTCAGGCTTGCGGGGCGCTGAACGTGGATAAAGAACGCCATGCTCCCGCGAAGGCGAGAGTCCAGTTCAGGCGGCAGGACTGGGTTCCCGCCTGCGCGGGAACAGGCAACACTATGTAAAGAGCGCCCGCACAGAATCCGGCACCCGTTCCGCCCGCAATCCGCCCGGTCGGCTGGCGTCGGGCGCAGTCCATACCCGCTTTTCGACACAGTCCACGCACAGCCGCCCGTTTAGCGACAATCGATGCGTCACGGTGAAGCTGCTGTTGCCGAACAGGGGCGCGTCCGCCTCCACCAGCACATCGTCGCCATAAGCGGTCGGCACGAAGAAACGCGCCGATACATCGACCATCGGGAATCCGGCGAAGGGCATGGTCGCCAGCATGTCCCGCTTCTTGGGCAGGCCAGCCTGTTCGAACAGCAACATCGTGCTTTCGCCGAAAATGTCGAAATAACGCGGCGCATGGACGATACCGGCGGGGTCGCAATGGCCCCATTCGATGCGGACGATCCGCTGGAAAAAAGCGTTCACGCGAGAATGGTCTTTCCCTGCCTGGTCGTTTTTTCCGCCATTTCCGCGTCAGTCGGCGGCGTGGGAATGAGCAGTCCGCGCTGCACCGCGGGCCGCGCTGAAATCCTGTCGAACCAGCGCTCAAGGTGGGGGAAGCCGCCCATATCGACCCCGGCCCACTCATGGCCGCGCACCCAGGGGAAGCAGGCGATGTCGGCGATCGAATAGTCGCCCACCAGATAATCGCGGGTCGCGAGGTGCGTGTCCATCACGCCGAACAGGCGCTGGCTTTCACGCACATAACGATCGATCACCGATGGCAGTTTCTCGTCGAAATAACGGTTGAAGACCGTCGCCTGCCCCATCATCGGGCCGAGGCCGGACATCTGCCACATCACCCACTGGATGACGCGGCTGCGGTCCCGCGCGTCGGTGGGGAGGAAGCGGCCGTATTTCTCCGCCAGATACAGCAGAATCGCACCGGATTCGAAGATGGCGAAATCCCCCGCGTCATGATCGACCAGCGTCGGGATGCGGCCATTGGGGTTGAGCGCGACATACCAGTCCTGTTTCTGGACGCGATCGGTCAGCGCAATCGGCGTGACCTTATAGGGCTCGCCCAGTTCCTCCAGCAGGATCGAGACTTTCCACCCGTTGGGCGTCTCCGACGTCAGCAGTTCCAGCATCATTCTCTCCGGCTTTTCTTGTCACCATCCAAAGCAAAGCCCTGGCCCCGCCGCAAGACGAGTGGCGGCGCTATCATTGCCACTGACAGGTTGGACGGCCCGGATTACCGGGTAGTCGCGCTGATAGTATCGACAGACGACTTGCGGCCTGCCCGATCGACGGCCAGTTTCATGCCTGAAGGCGCACCAGACGCCATAACCATAAGGTGAGGATGAACAGCGCATGTTGACGCTCTACAGCTTCGGTCCGGCTGCCAACAGCCTGAAGCCCCTGCTGGCCCTGTATGAAAAGGGGCTGGATTTCACGCCCCGCTTCGTAGACCCGACCCGGTTCGAACATCATGAGGATTGGTTCAAGGCGATCAATCCGCGCGGTCAGGTGCCGGCGCTGGACCATGACGGCCATATCATCACCGAATCGACCGTGATCTGCGAATATCTGGAGGATGCCTTTCCGAATGCTACGCGCTTGCGCCCGACCGATCCGGTGCAGATCGCGGAGATGCGCGTATGGACCAAATGGGTGGATGAATATTTCTGCTGGTGCGTGTCCACCATCGGCTGGGAACGGATGATCGGCCCGATGGCGCGCAAGCTGTCCGACGCCGAGTTCGAGGAGAAGCTGAAACATATCCCCATCCCCGAACAGCGAGCCAAGTGGCGCAGCGCCCGCGCCGGCTTCCCCCAGGCGGTGCTGGACGAGGAAATGCGCAAGATCCGCGTATCGATAGACCGGCTGGAACAGCGCCTGTCGCAAAGCCACTGGCTGGCGGGCGACGACTATACGCTGGCCGATGTCTGCAACTTCGCGATCGCGAACGGGATGCAGTTTGGCTATGCCGACATCGTCAACGGGGAGGCGACGCCGCATCTGGTCGCCTGGATCGAGCGCATCAATGCCCGTCCCGCCGCGCAGGCCATGTTCGCCAAATCCAAGAGCGAAATGCCGCCCCGTCCCACCGCGACGGCGGCCTGATCCATGGGCTGGCAGGATGAACCGGCCGCGGGAGGACTGCGCATGTACCATATTCCCGGCTGCCCCTTTTCCGAACGGATCGAGCTGCTGCTCGATCTGAAGGGATTGCAGGGCATCATGGCCGATCATCAGATCGACATAGCGCAGCCCCGCCCCGACTGGCTGCTCGCCAAGACGCGCGGGACCACGGCGCTGCCCGCGCTGGAGCTGGAAAATGGCGCGACCCTGAAGGAGAGCATGGTCATCATGCGCTATGTCGAGGATCGCTATCCCGATCCGCCGGTGGCGCGGCAAGACCCCTACGAACATGCGGTCGAAGCGATGCTGTGTGCGACCGACGGCCAGTTCACCGGCGCGGGATATCGCATGATCCTCAATCGCGACCCGGCGAAGCGGGACGAGCATAAGGCGGAGGTGGACGCGCAATATGCGCGGCTGGACGACTATCTGCGCCATTACGCGCCGGATGGCGATTTCCTGTTCGACCGGTTCGGCTGGGCGGAGGTCGCCTTCACCCCGATGTTCAAGCGGCTCTGGTTCCTCGACTATTATGAAGCCTATCAAATCCCGCAGCACCTGACCCGGCTGCTGCGCTGGCGCGAGGCGTGCCTGTCGCATCCGGTAGCGCAGCGCCATCATGGCCATCGCGAACTGATGACGCTCTATTATGACTACAGTCAGGGTGGCGGCAATGGTCGCTTGCCCGAAGGCCGCACCGTCTCCAGCTTCGCGCTCGAACCGCCCTGGAACAACCGCCCGCTGCCGCCGCGCGACAAATGGGGGGCGCGCGCCACCGACGCCGATCTCGGCCTTCTTCCCGCATAAGGATTTTCCCATGCCCAATACGCTGCAACATTATATCGATGGCCTATGGGTCGACAGTCAGGGCGGCCGCACCGTCGCTGTCATCAACCCCGCCACCGACCAGAACGCCGCCGACCTGATCCTCGGCACCGCCGCCGATGTCGACGCGGCCGTGGTCGCGGCTCGCCGGGCGTTCGAGACATATTCCCAGACCAGCCGCGAGGAGCGCGTCGCGCTGCTCGAACGGATCGTCGGCGAATATCAAAAGCGTGTCCCCGACATCGCCCGCGCCATCGCCACGGAAATGGGCTGCCCTATCTCCATGGCGCAAACAGCGCAGGCGGGATCGGGCCTGGGCCATCTGGGGCAGGCGCTCAACGCGCTCAAAAATTACGAATTTTCCGAGAAGATCGGCGACAATCGGGTCGTGCGCGAACCGATCGGCGTGGTTGCGCTCATCACGCCCTGGAACTGGCCGATGAACCAGATCCTCGCCAAGGTCGGCCCGGCGTTGGCGGCTGGCTGCACGATGATCCTGAAACCGTCGGAAGAAGCCCCTAGCTGCGCCGCCATCTTCGCGGAAATTCTGGATGCCGCGGGCGTGCCGCCGGGCGTCTTCAACCTGGTGCAGGGCGATGGCGAGGGCGTGGGCACCGCGCTCGCCCAACATCCCGACATCGACATGGTGAGCTTCACTGGTTCCACCCGCGCAGGGATCATGGTGGCCAAGAATGCCGCCGATACGGTCAAGCGCGTCGCACAGGAACTGGGCGGCAAGTCGCCCAACATCATTCTGCGAGGCACGCCGCTCGACAAGGCGCTGCCCGGCGGCGTGGGCGGTGTGCTGCTCAACAGCGGCCAGAGCTGCGTCGCGCCCACCCGGATGCTGGTCCACAAGTCCCAGCATGACGAAGCGGCGGAAAAGGTCGGCGCGCTGTTCGCCGCCAAGAAGGTCGGCGATCCACAGGTCGAGGGCGATCATATCGGCCCGGTCGTCAGCCAGCGCCAGTGGGACCGCATCCAGGGCCTGATCCAGACCGGCATCGACGAAGGCGCGACCCTTGTCACCGGCGGCACCGGTCGGCCCGAAGGGTTGAGCCAGGGCAGCTATGTTCGTCCCACCGTCTTCGCCAACGTCACGCCGGACATGACGATCGCCAAGGAGGAGATTTTCGGCCCCGTCCTGGTCCTCATGCCCTATGAGGATGATGAGGACGCGATCCGCATCGCCAACGACACGCCCTATGGGCTGGGCGCCTATGTCGCGGGCGATCCCGCCCATGCGCGCAAGTTCGTCAGCCGCATCCGGGCGGGGGCCGTGTTCGTCAATGCCGGTGGCCTGGCCTTCGACATGCCGTTCGGCGGCTACAAGCAATCGGGCAATGGCCGCGAATTCGGCAAGTTCGGGCTGGAGGAATTTCTGGAGGTGAAATCGGTGATCGGCGCGCTGCCAGAGGACGTCGACTGATGGCCAGCCTGCCGATCGCCGCCGATGTCGAGGATAGCGCGCGGCAGGCGCCCGCGCTGATCCGCTATCTCGATGAAGGCGACTTCGTCACGCGGCGCTATGTGTCGCGTGGCGTGGAGATCAACACCGGCACCTATGGCGATCATCGCATGATGGTGCGCGACGGGATGCCGATCCGCGACCATTTCCGGTTCGACACCCATGGCTTCATGCTGGGCAAACATCATAGCGGCATCGCCGATTTCTTCGACAAGGCAGAGGTCGATCGCCTCTATCTGCGCGAATGTGAAGAGGCGATCCGCGCGCTGACCGGCGCAACCTGCGTGTCAGCGGGCGGCTGGATGATCCGCACCTCCGCCGATCTCACCGCCCGCGCCCAGGAAAAGGTCGAGCATTACCGCCATGAAGGCGGCATCCAGCCACCTGCGGGCGAGGCCCATGTCGATTATAACGAAATCACCGGCCGCCGCGCCGCCGAGCGCGCCTATGCCGCCGCCTTCCCCGATGGTCCGGGTTATAAACGCTATGTCTGCGTCAGTTTCTGGCGCACCTTCACGCCCGGCCCGCAGGACTGGCCGCTGGCGGTGTGCGACGGCCGCACCGTGTCGGACGAGGAGGCGACGTCCAACACCCTGTTCGTGGTCGATGCATTTCCCGGCGGCGACGCGCTGACCGCCCCGGTCGCGGGCGAGGACCAGATGATCGCCGCCTCCATCTTCCGCCATCGGGACCGGCATCGCTGGTGGTATTTTTCGAACATGATGGCGGACGATGTGTTGCTGTTCAAATTTCAGGACAGCGATCATGATGTCACCTGGCGCTGCCCCCACACCGCGTTCCACGACAGCAGCCTGCCGGACACGAAAACGCGCTCCAGTATAGAAGTCCGGGCGGTGGCGTTCTTCGAATAGGTTAGCGTGCTACCAGCGCAGCAACCCGATCAGTTCCTGCCGCCAGGGCCATAGCAATATCGCGTTCAGCATCAGCGTCACGATCCCGAACGCATATTCGACCACGCCCGGATCGAGCACGAAATTCCAATAGCCGATCACGATATTGAGCGGCACGCAGGCCAGCGCGGCGGGCAGCACCGCCCGGTTCGCCAGGATCAGCAGCGCGGCGACCACCTCCATCAGCTTGATCCAGGCGAACAGGCCGCTATGGATCAGCGCCAGCGTGAATTCCTGCGCCAACGGCGTATTGCCCAGCGGCTGGAGGTCGAAGGGGGTGAAATATTCCACCCCCGAAAACAGGAACCAGCCGCCAAAGATGATCCGGGCGGCGGTGAAGGCACCGCCGGTGCCGCGCCCCTGCGCATTAAGGGCGATCATCGTCAGAAGCCCGCGGGCGCGCCGTCGAGCAGGATCGTCTTGCTTTCCAGATAGGGGTGTAGCCCTTCCACCCCGCCTTCGCGGCCGATGCCGGACTGTTTGAACCCGCCGAAGGGCAGGCCGAATTCCAGCTTCATGCCATTCTGCCCGAAGCCGCCCGCACGGATGCGCCGGCCGATGCGATAGGCCGCGTCGGCATCATTGGTCAGCACCGATCCGTTCAACCCGAAGCTGCTGTCATTGGCGATGCGGATCGCATCCTCCTCATCCTCGGCAGGGATCAGGCAGAGGACCGGGCCGAAAATCTCCTCCTGCGCGATGCGGCTGGCGTTATCGACATTGGCGAACAGGGTCGGTTCGATGAAATAGCCTTTGTTCAGATGCGCCGGACGGTTGCCGCCGGTCACCAGATCGGCGCTTGTCCGACCCAAGGCGATATAGTCCTCCACCCGATCAAGCTGGCGCTTCATCGCCACCGGGCCAAGCTGGGTGTCGGGCGCGTCGCTATGGCCGATGCGGACGCCCTGCATCACCTTGGCGATGGCGGCGGCCAGTGCGTCATGGCGATGTTTGGGCACGATCGCGCGGCTCAGCATGGCGCACACCTGGCCGCTCATGATGGTGATGGTGTTGCCCAGGATCGCGGCGGCGGCCTCGATCGGGAAGTCGTCGCGCACGATCGCCGCCGACTTGCCGCCCAGTTCCAATGTGCAGCGCGCCACGCGCCCGGCGCATACTTCGCCGATCCGCTTGCCCGCCAGCGTCGATCCGGTGAAGGTTACCTTGTCGATGCCGGGGTTGCGCACCAGATGGTCGGATGCATCGCGCCCGGCCGCAACCAGATTGACGACGCCCGCCGGCACGCCCGCCGCCGCCGCCGCTTCGGCCATGATATAGGCCTCCAGCGGGGTTTCGGGCGAGGGTTTCATGATGACGGTGCAGCCCGCGACCAGCGCATAGGCGACCTTCGCCGACATGATGCCATAGGGCGCGTTCCACGGCGCGATCGCCGCGACCACGCCTGCGGGTTCCTGCACCACGATGGCGGTGTTGACCATGTGCGACGGCCGCCGCTCCACAAAGGGATAGCTGTCGGCATAGCCGGCGATCGCCATCAGTGTCGCGGTCGCGCCGCCGGTCATGACCGGCGCGAAACTGGCGAGGCCGCCGACCTGCGCGGTCCAGGCGGCCGCCAGTTCGGGCGCGCGCTTTTCCAGTTCGACGCCCATCCGCCGCAGACAAGCCCCACGCTCGGCCGGGTCCATGGTCGGCCACGGCCCTTCATCGAACGCCTTGCGTGCGGCGGCGACGGCGCGGTCCATGTCCGCTTCCGTGCCGTCGGCGACGCGGGCGACCACTTCCTCGCTATTGGGCGACACGATCTCAATCACGCCGTCACCGGTGGAATCGATCCATTCGCCGCCGATGAACAATTTATCGGGATGGGCGATGCGGATGGCGTCGGGGGTCATGCTGTCCATTTCCTCTCAAAAGCTCTTCTTGACCGTCGCGGTCCATTCGCGCGGACGGCCAACCGTGCCGGTGACGACGCCGAAGGTGCCGACATTTTCCGCCACGCCATTATAGTAGAATGTGTCGAAGACATTGGTCACGCCCACGCTGAGCGACCAGTCCTTGTCCGCCGCCTGATAGGTCAGTCGCGCATTGACCAGGCTGGGCGCGTCGATCAGATTATAGGGGTTGTTGACCGAATTATAATAGAAATCGGAGCGCCAGGACCAGTCGATCCGCGGCGTCAGCGTGCCGTTGCCGCCCAGGTCCGCTTCATATTGCACGCCCGCCGACAACTGCCATTTGCTGATGAACGGCGCGATCATGTCCTTCGTCACCAGCGTCGCCGGGTTGGTGATCGTCTTATAGTCGAAATCCAGATAGCCGACCGACGCATCGAACGACAGACCGTCCGCCGGGCGCAGTTGCGCTTCCAGCTCCCATCCGAACACTTCGGCGTCGCCCGCATTGGACGGCACCGAACAGGACAGGACTATGCTTTCCGGGCACTGGTAGCGGACGAGCTGCATGTCGTTATATTTGTTGAGGAACACCGCGCCGTTCAGGCGCAGCATGCGGCCAAGCAGATCGGCCTTGAACCCAGCTTCATAGGTGGTCAGCTTTTCCGGGCCGAATGTCTGGACCTGGTCGGGCGCGGACGGACGCGGATTGATGCCGCCGCCCTTGAAGCCGGTCGATAGCTGGGCGTAGGTCATCATTTCGTCCGACCAGCGATAATTGACGCCGATGCGGTAATCGACCCGGTTGCCCTTGAACGTGCCGGTCAGCCCATCCAGCCCGACGAGCAGGAAATTGGGCGTGAAGAAGGCACCGCTCGGCAAGCTGCCGTCCACATTGCGGCGCGAATAGCGATAGGTCTTCTTGTCGTCGGTATAACGCAGACCGCCGATGATATTGAAAGCGTCGGTCACATGAAACTCGCCATGGGCGAAGGCCGATATGCTGCGATTCTTGATCACGTCGTCCGACAGGAAATCGAACAACAAGGTCGGGATCTGGCTGCGGCCCTGAATCGTGTCGGTGGCGTTATAATAGAAGCCGCCGACGGTCAGGTCGACCAGATCGTTGAAATTGGCGCTCAGGCGCAGTTCCTGCGTGAACTGCTCATGACCGTAGGTGAATTGCTGCAACAGGATCGCGAGCGGCGATCCATCGACGTCGATCGCGCTGGTGCCGTCGGCGCTGCGATAGCCGGTGATCGATTTCATCTTCAGACTGTCCGACAGGTCATAGTCGATCGTGCCCGACAGGCCCCATGCCTTGACCGTGCTGGTCGGGCTGGCGGTGAAGCCGCCCGGCGCGATCTGGGTCGGGATGCCGAATACGGTCGTATAATTGCCGCCGGTCGCATAGGTCGCGTAGGAACTATAGCTCTTCGCCCCGGTCATGAAACGGCTGTCGAACGGGATGCCTGCGGTCGGATCACCCGCGACATAGCTGCGCACCGACGGATTGTCAGCGTAGAGCAATTTGGTCGCCACCGTCTCGCTCTTGTCCTTCGACACGTCGGCGACGATGTTGATTTCCAGCGGCGATCCGGCCGGCGCGTAGCGCAGCGCGGCACGCAAGGCCATCACGTCGATCCCGCCTTCGGTGCCGATCTGGCAGTTCTTGTTGCCGCTGCTGGCCGGGATGCCCGACGTCGGGTTGACGCAGCCATAATCGAGCAGCTTCATATAGCCATCGACATTCTTCGACACGCCCGACACGCGCAGGAACAGGTCGTCGGTCAGCGGAATATTCGCGCTGCCGCGCAGTTCCAGCCGGTCGAACCGGCCATAGGTCGCCTCGCCAAAACCGCCGGCCGTGGAATCCGGCTTCTTGCTGAACAATTTCACCGCGCCGCCGACGCTGTTCTTGCCGGCCAGCGTGCCCTGCGGCCCGCGCAGCACCTCGACCCGCTCCAGGTCGGTCAGGTCCATGACCGCGCCGAAGGTCGTGCCATAATAGATATCGTCGATATATATGCCGACGCCCGGCTCCAGCGCGAAACTGGCGTCAAGCTGCCCCACGCCGCGGATAAAGGCGGCCACGGCATTGCCCTGGATGCTAGTCGCGGGGGCCAGAGCGACGTTCGGCGCGAACTGGCCCAGATCGGTGACGCTGGTCTGGCTGCGCGCCGCCAGCGTATCGGCCGACACCGCGGTGATCGCGATCGGCGTATCCTGCAAATTCTGCGCGCGGAACTGGGCGGTGACGATGATGTCGGCTGCGCCGGCCTGATCGGCGGGCTGGTCGGGCGTCGCCGCCTCCTGCGCCAGTGCGGGCGCGGCGATCATCGCCGCCGCCAACGCCAAACCCGCTACACGCCCGTGAAACCGGCTCTTCCAGATTGTCGCCATTATCTTTTCCTCCCTCATATGATGGCCGCCAGGCGCAGGGGAGGAAGCGCCGGACCAGCCATTACCGGTTCCGGTGGGGGCGGCGCTGTGCGCCTGCCTGCCTTGCCATCCTCTTTGCCCGGCCAGGGCCTTGCGTCTGTTCCGTTCAGGACGGAGAGGTCTTTGCCTCGCCGTTGTTAAGTAACGATCGTTAGTATTTTGTCAAGCGGCTTGGTGCGCCTTCGCGCTCGCCAATTGCGCCGCCGACACCCAGGCGCCATGGACCTGCGCGCGCATCGGCAGGGGCATCGGCACGCGCGCGACCGGCCCGGCGGCGATGGCGTTTGCGTCCACCACCCAGAGTTCGGACTTAAAATCCGCCTCCCCCGCCTGGCGATCGACCACCATCAGCAGCCAGCCGTCATGCCCCGCCTGTGCCGATGGAACATGGACCGGCTCACTGATCGCCATGCCGAATTCCAGCTCCATCATGTCGATGCGGCCATTGCCCGGTTCGATCTGCAACAGCGCGTTGAAGGCGAAACCGACCGGGCCGCCCGGCAGCGGCGGACCGCCCTGCGGGTTCATCGACAGATACCAGGCCGATCGATAGGGCCGCCCCTGGTCCGCATCGCGCAGCCGCGGCATGTCGCCCGGCGGGCCGATCAGCCGCTCCTCGAACCCGTCTCCCGCCTTCGACAGATCAAAGGTCCAGCGGGTCAGGCCGCCGCTTATCTCGCGCTGGTCGCGCTGGATGCCGCCCGCTTCGCGCATGAAACCGAACGCATTGGTGTCCGACAGGCAGAGGTCGAGATGAACGAGATCGCCATCGTCAAAGGCGTTGACAATGTGAAAGGCAGACACGCCCGGCCGCCCGCGGAACCAGCGCATCTCCGCCACCTTGCCGTCGCGTGGCATGATGCCGACCCAACTGTCCAGATCTTGCTGATGCGCCCAATGCGCGCCGCCCGACTTCAACCGGTCGAGATCGGCCGTGGTCGGAAAAATCGGGAAGATGGCATATTGCTGCGTGATTGCGAAATCATGGATGGTCGAGCAATAGGGCTGATCAAACCAGTGTTCCGACACCAGATTGCCGTCCCGGTCGGCCACACCATAGGCCACCTTGGTCGAACACAGCCCGTCCGCTTCATAGCCGAAGAAGAACATCTCCCCGGTGTGCGGGTCGACGCGCGGATGCGCGGTGAAGGTCTGCGACGTGAAGGCGCCATGATAATTCCACCGGCCGATCGTCTCCAGCGTGTCGGGATCGACCTCATAGCCAAGGCCATCCTCCTTGGTCATCAACAGTCGCCCGCCATGCCAGACCGGCGTGGTGTTCGCGACGGTGCGGTCGCGGCCGGCCACGGCGGGATCGTCGGTGAAGGGGTTGCGATAGCGACCGAACAGAGCGCGCCGGGCGTCCTTTTCCAGCGCGTGGCGCTCGGTTTCGACATAGCGGATGGCATAATCCACCTTGCCCCCCTGGATGGTGAATTTCGCGACCATGCCGTCGCCCGACAGCACTATATCGTCATCGAACATCGGGGCATGGGCGGGGTCCGGGACAGCGCGGAAAAAGGCGCCGTCTATCTCTGCGGGGATTGCGCCGATGACGTCCAGATTGCGGGCGGCCCATTCGATGCCGACGGGTGTGTTCAATCCGACAAAATGAATGGTCTGGGGATAGGCTGGCATGGCCTCGATGTTCCTCTCATATCTCGACTCATAGTAACAATCGTTACTGTTGTTGCCAAGCGGAGAGTATAAGACGCCGTCAGCGCAGCCGCATCGGCAAGCCGGCGGCCAGGAACATCGCTTCGTCGGAACAGGCCGCCACCGCCTGGTTGATGGTGCCCGCGACATCCCGGAACCGTCGCGCGAGCACATTGTCCGGCACTATACCCAACCCCACCTCGTTCGCGACCAGGATCACCTGCCCCCGCGCCTGTCGAAGCGCCGCAACGAAAGCAGCCACCGCTTCATCGATGTCCCGCTCCGCCATCATCAGGTTGGATGCCCAAAGGGTGAGACAGTCGATCAGCAATATGCGCTCCGGGCGTGATTCCCTCTGCACGATCGCCGCAAGCGCGATCGGTTCCTCGATCGTGCGCCAGCGGTCGCCGCGCTCCGCCCTGTGGCGCGTGATACGGCTGTCCATTTCGCTGTCCAGCGCCTGAGCGGTCGCGACGAACAGGCAATCGCCCGACATGGCTTCGGCGCGGGCGAGCGCATAGCGGCTTTTGCCTGATCGTGCGCCACCTAGCACCAACAAAATCGTCATAAGTCACACCATGCGAAGGGGGCGGCCGCCAGCCCAAGGAGCAGACAGGCGCGCAGATAGATGCGCAAGGCCGCATGGAGATCGGCGGCGGCGAGATGTAATCGGCCCGATCCGATCCACGGCTTGTCCTGCGACACGCCATCATAGGCTATCGGCCCCGCCAGCCGAACGTCAAGCGCACCCGCCATCGCCGCCTCCGGCCAACCCGCATTGGGGGATGCGTGGCGATGCGCGTCGCGCAACATGATGCGCAAGCCCCGTCCGGCACTCAGGCACAGCAACGAGCCGGACAGACGCGCGGGGATCAGATTGAGCAAATCGTCGAGCCGCGCCGCCGCCCAACCGAAGGCGCGCCATCGTTCCTCGCGATGGCCGATCAAGCTGTCGGCGGTATTGATCGCCTTATAGGCCCACAGGCCGGGCAAGCCACCCATGGCCAGCCAGAAGAGCGGCGCCATCACGCCATCGCAGAAGCTTTCGGCCAGGCTCTCGATCGCGGCGCGCGCGATGCCCGCGCTATCGAGCCGATCGGTATCGCGGCCCACGATCATGGCGACGGCCATACGCGCCGCACCAAGATCGCCCGCCTGCAAGGGCGCCGCCACCGCGCGGACATGCCGGTAGAGACTGCCCGCCGCCATGCCCGGCACGGCGCATAGCATGATGAAAATCCAGGCCCAGCGTCCCGCAATGCGATGCAGGCCCCATTGCAGCAAAAGCCCCGCCACGGTCGCGACGACAAGCAACAGAAGCACGCAGCCGATACCCGCCACATATCGCGTCCAATCGGCCAATTCCGGCCGGTTCCAGCGCCGATCGCACCAGACGATGATCGCCGCGAAAATGCCCACCGGATGGCCGATGCGCCGATTCAGCGCATCGGGCCAGCCGATCGCCCCCTCAATCGCCAACGCCAGCAAAGCCACAGGTTCAGCCATCGGTCAGCGCCCGATCCAGCCGCGCCAGCGCAGCGGCGTCGCGGGGCAGCCCGATCCTCAGCCAGCGCGGATTTTCGTCGAACGGCCGGGTCAGGATCGCGCACCGGGCCAAATGATCGAACAATGCCGCGGCATCCTCGGCAACGATCAGGCGAAACAGCGGACAAGCGCCTTGCGGACTCAGGCCGCGCGCGCGCAAGAGCTGGTCCAGCGCCGCCCCCTGTTCGATCAGCTGCGCCCGCGTGGTGGTGATCCAGTCGCGATCCGCATAGGCACTCGCGCCGATGACCAGCGCTGCGGTTGATAGGGGCCAACTGCCCAGCCGTTCGCGAAACCGTGCGATGATCGCGCGCGGCCCGATTACAAAGCCCAGTCGCACGCCCGCCAAGCCGAAAAATTTGCCGAAAGAACGAAAGATGATGAGCCGCCGGTCGTCCGCGACACGATCCGCCATGCTGATAGCCGGCAGGCTGTCGGCAAAGGCTTCGTCCAGCACCAGCCAGCCGTCACTTGCCCCCTGCCGCTCCAGCAGCCCGTCTAGCGCCGCCCTGTCCAGCAGGCGCCCGTCGGGATTGTTGGGATTGGCGAGCAGCAGTATCTTGCCGTCCGGCAAGGCGGAATCATCGACGCCGGGGGTGAAGGCGATACTGTCCGGATGGATGTCGCGATGGGTGCGGTAACAGGCTGCGCCGTGCACGATAGCGCCGGATATGATGCCGCTCAGTGAGCGCAAGCCCGCCTCGCTTCCCGGCAGCGCGCACAGATAAGCGGGATCGACGCCGAAATGCCGCGCCGCGTTCTGCTCCAGCGCGGCCAGTTGTGCGTCACCGGGCAAGGCGCGCCAGTCGATCGCGGGCGCCTGTTCGACCGGCCAGCCATTGGGATTGATCCCGGTCGACAGGTCGATCCAAGATGCCTGCCCCTCGCCGAACCACCGCCGCGCGTCGTCCAGCTTCCCGCCATGATGGGTCCAGCGCGTCATGACGCTCGCGCCCACACGATAACTGCGAGCAGAAGGCCGCTTTCCAGCAATTCGATACCCGCGCCATGGCTGTCGCCGGAAATGCCGCCGATGCGCGTGAGTATCCACCAGCCCCATAATCCGGCCAGCGGCGCCATAGCCAGCAGCGCCGGCGCCCAGAAAGCGACGGCGAGCAGCATGATACCCCATAGCGCCAGATCGACAGGGCGGATGATCACGGCAAACCGCGCGCCAAGGCCGTCATGCAGGGGAGGCAGCCAGCGACTCCAGATCAGCGGACCGATCCGCGCGGCGAACGGGATCAGCAACAGCGGGCCAAATGCCGCGGCCTGCACAAGGCCATGGAGCAGCACCAGCTTTGCGATCAGTTGCAGCGCCACCGCCGTTGCGCCCATGGCCCCGACATGCGGATCGGCCAGCACGGCCAGCAAGCGTTCGCGATCCCGGTGGGCGGCGCCCTTTGCGTCGGCGAGGTCGGCCAGTCCATCCAGATGCAGCGCACCGGTCACCCAGACCCACGCCAGCAGCGCGAGCAGCGCGCCGGTCCACGCGTCGATCCGGGCGCCGGCCCATGCCGCGCCGGCCACCAGCCCGCCGATCATCAGGCCCGCCGCCGGGAACCAGCGCATCGCGGCGGCGAACGCCGTCCCGTCCGCCTCCACCCTCGGCAGGGGCAATCGCGTCAGAAATTGCAGCGCAAGGATCAAGCCCTTCATGTCACCAACCCCACAAGCTGCGCCCAGGGCCGGTCGCCCGGCCAGAGGCGCAGCGTGAGGCAGGCGGCATAGGGCAGATCGACTGTCCAGACCTGACGCTGGTCGAAGCCGCACAATGCCGCCAGCGCCGCGCGCATCGCGCCGCCATGGGTCACGACCAGCGTCGGTCGGCGCGGAAGAGCGGCGATCGCCTCACCGACCCGCGCTACCAGCGCAGACCAGCGCTCGCCTCCGGGGGGCGGACAGGCGTCGGGGTCAGCGTGGAAACACGCAAGCGACGACTGATCCAGCGTCGCCGGATCGGCGCCGTCCCAGGCGCCGAAGTCCAGTTCCCGCCAGCGCGGGTCGGTCCGCGGCGCGATGCCGCGCTGCGCAGCGATGGCGGTCGCCGCCTGGCGCGCGCGCGTCAGGTCGGACGATGATATGACTTCCACCTCCAGCCTATGGGCGCGCGCCACGCAGGCAGCGATGCCTGCATCGGTGGCGGGCCAGTCGGCATGTCCCAGCAATCGCCCGGTCAATTCGGGCGCCCCATGTCGCATCAGATGGAGCAGCGTGCCGCTCATCCGCCCGCCGACACGCCCGCATCGGCGAAGGTCGCCATCTGGTCATGCGCCGCCAGCGCGGTGCGGATCACCGCCACCGCCACTGCGCCGCCGCTACCCTCGCCCAACCGCATGTCGAGGTCGAGCAATGGCCTCAGCCCCAGCCGGTCGAGCAGCCGCCCGTGACCCGCCTCGGCGGATCGATGTCCGGCAATAATATGATCGGTGATCGTAGGCATGGCCACCGCCAGCGGCGCCAGCGCCGCCGCACAGATGAACCCGTCGAGCACCACCGGCACATGACGATGCCGCGCCGCCAACATGGCACCGGCAATGGCGACGATCTCCCGCCCGCCAACCCGGCGCAACGTCTCGAACGGCGTCATCGGGGCGTCTGCGTGATAGGCCATGGCGAGTTCGACCACCTGTCGCTTCATCGCCAGGCCATGCGCATCGACACCGGTCCCCGCGCCGACCCATTCCCTCGCGCTGCCGCCAAAGCTGCGCTGGCACAAAGCCGCAGCGGCGGTGCTGTTGCCGATGCCCATCTCGCCCAGCAGCAGCAGGTCCAGGCCCGGATCGACCATGTCCGCGCCGCAATTGAGCGCCGCCAGACAATCCGCCTGGCTCATCGCCGCAGCGACGGTGAAATCCTCGGTCGGGCGGTCGAGGTCGATCGGCACGACATGCAGATCCAGCCCGGCTGCGCCCGCCAGCGCGTTGATGGCGGCCCCCCCTGCGGCGAAATTCGCGACCATCTGCGCCGTCACTATGGGCGGAAAGGCGCTGACGCCATGCCGCGTCACGCCATGATTGCCCGCAAAGACCGCTGCCCGGCCGCGATCGATATGCGGGCGCGCGCGCCGTTGCCAGCCGGCCAGGAAGATGGCGATCTCCTCCAGCCGACCCAAAGATCCGGCCGGTTTTGTCAATTGCCCCTGACGCGCTGCGGCAGCGGCGCGGCAGGCCAGGTCGGCCCGCGGCAGGGACGCCAGCGCGTCGTCGAACGCCGCCTCGGTGGGAAACAGGCTCATGTGGCGACGAACCCGGCAGGCGGCAGACGCACGATGAAGTGGCCCTTCACCCCTTGCGGCCAGTCGGCATAAGGCACCTGGCCATGGGCGCTCGCGGCATGATGCGCCGCATAGTCGAGGATCGCGCGCGCGGTATCCTCGTCAGGCGTAAAGCGCCCCAGCACATAACCGATCTTCCCCGGCGCCCGCAGATGGACGGCGCAATGGTCGGAACAGGCGAAGAGGCAGGGCATGTCCTGCACCGCCACCCCGTCATAGCGGTCCGACCCGGCCTTCACCCGGCGCAGCGCCTCCGCCAGCCGCGCACCGCCGCGCACGCCATCGGCATCTTCCCGCTGCCCCGGCGAGTGGCGGCAACTGCTGCACACCACCACCGCCGGACCATCCTCGACCGCGCGCAACATCAGGCGGTCGCCGCACGGCGCAGCCGGCCGCTGCGGTCGGCCAGATGCTGCAAGGCCAGCAGGCCGGCCAGGATCATGGCGTAGCGCCCGAACTGCCGCGCCATTACATCCGGCGCGAAGGCCGCCCAGCCGGAATCGAGCGCCCACGCGCCCGCCAGGACGGCCATCTTGAACGTAGCGAACGCTGCCCCATAGGCCACGACCAGCCGCACCGCCGGATGCGCGTGCGGCAACAGGCGCGCCGCACCATCCGCGCCGAGCAGCGACGCGATCGCCGCCAGCGCCATGGTCCCGGCCCAGACGCCATTCTCCACAGTCGTTTCATAGCCCAGCAGGCAATAGCCCACCCCCTGCGACACCGCCCAGGCCGCGAGCATCAGGATGATGCCGTCCTGCCGGCGGACATGCAACGCGGCCAGGGCGGCCAGGGCGGGGAAAGGCGTGGCGCAGGCCAGCGCCAGAGTGGTTATGGTGCTGGCCAGCGTCATCAATCCGATCCAGAGATGGCGGGCGGCGGCAGGGGGCAGGCTGTCCATGGTCATACGCTCCTTGTCAGGGGGGATCAGAACCGCGCCCGCAGGCCAGCATGAATGCTGCGGCCCAATTGACCGTAGCGCCGCGCGGTTTCATAATATTCGTCGAACAGATTTTCGACCCGGCCGAATAGCGTCAGCTTGCCCATGACCGGCATTTCGGCACGCAAATCCACCAGCGTGTAGGCCGCGTTGACCAGTGGCGCGACCGTGGCGCTGGTGCGCGCGGTGTCGAGCGCCTTGCCCGACCAGCGCATTGCCACGGTGGTGCTCAGGCCGAACGCCCAGTCGTACCGCGCTGTCGCATTGGCCGCATGGCGCGGTCGCCGCGCCAGTTGGTTGCCATAGTTCAGGCCCGGCGACCGATCCTCCGCGGACACCCAGCTATAATTGCCGTCGATCGTCAGCCGACCGACATGGGCGACGCCGGCCAGTTCCAGCCCGTGCGCCTCGCTGCGCTGGACATTGGCATAATAGCCAAAGCGCGGCGTCGTCGTGCCCGGCGCATAGCAGAGCGGCGGCCGGTTGGTCGTCGGACAGCCATTATAGGTGATGAGATTGTCGGTGCTGCGATCGAACCAGGTCGCCGACAGGATCAGCGCATGGTCGAACAGATGCTGTTCGATGCCGGCGTCCCAGCCATGGGCCTTTTCGGGGACCAGGGCGGTGTTCCCATAATCGCTGTAGAGCTGGTAGAGCGTCGGCGCCTTGAAGCCCTCGCCATAGCTCGCCCGCAGGATCGTGCGGTCCTTGACCAGCGCCCAGGCCGCGCCCGCGCCGAAGACCGTGTTGCCGCCAAAGGTCGAATGATGATCGTAGCGCACTCCGCCATTGACGGTCAGGCCGGCCAGCGGCTCGACGCTCAGTTGGGCATAGAGGCTGTCGATATCGGCAGACCCGCGGGTCGTGGCGTAGGCAGCCAAACTATCGGAAGGCGAAGCCGTGCGCATCCGCTGCTCCTCGCGCTCCGCGCCGAAGGTCGCGGTCCAGCCCTGCGCGATGGTGAGCACGCCCTGATATTCGTAGCGCTTCGTCTCGCCTCTGGCGGTGAAACTGGTCTGGCGCAGTTTGCGGGCGGGATTGACGTTATCGCGCAGCGTCTCGCTGCGGCTGAAGGACAGGCGATTGCGCAGCGCGCCGCCGAACAGACCGGCGTTGAGGCCGGCGTAGCCGATCCATTCCTCGACTTCCGAATATTCGGGGCTGTCGGGAATGGCGCCGGCGCTGTCGATATCCGTGCGCCCCTTGGCATAATAGCCGCGCATATCGATCGACACGCCCGGCGCCAGCGCGACGCCCAGACGCCCGTTGAGCGTGCCGTTGGTGTAGCCGTCCTTCTCCTTGGCGCCAAAGCGCGGGCTGATCGCCGAGATGCCCTCCGTCGTGAAGCGGCTGCCCGCGACCTGCCAGTCGATCGCGCCCTGTCGTCCGCCCAGCGCAGCGCGGGCGCTGACGGTATCGCGCGATCCCGCCTCGATATCGAAGCTGCCTTCGATCGGGCGTTCGGCCCGTGCGGTGACGATGTTCACCACGCCACCGATCGCCTGGCTGCCCCAGAGGATCGACTGTGGACCGCGCAATATCTCGATCCGGTCGATGGCGCCGGTCATCAGCGTCGCGAAATTATAGCCGCCGCCGGTCGAGGACGGATCGGCCAGCTTCACGCCGTCGATGACCAGCACGGTCTGGTCGGCCTCCGCGCCGCGAATGCGGATCGAGGTCGCCGTGCCATAGCCGCCATTGCGGGTGAAGCTGACGCCCGGCGTGCGGATCAGCAGGTCGGACACCGCCAGCGCCTGGCCCGCGTCGATCGCCGGCTTGTCGATGATGGTGATGCTCGACGCCACCTGTTCAATCGCCTGCGGCTGGCGCAGCGCGGTCACGATCACATCGCCCGCATCATCGGCCCAGGCCGGCGTGGACAGGCCCGCTAGAATGAAAAGGCCGCTCTTTGAAATCCAATGCATCATAATCCCCCAGTCGTTGACAGGACCGGGCGGACGCGACGCGGTGGCGATGCAGGGCGCACGCGCACGACATCGCCACCGTGCGAACCCGCACGGTCAGCTTGTCGTTGCGCGAGGATATCCTCGTTCGACCGGCACACCCTGTCCGGACGAAGAACGACCGCGACAGGCAGGTCTCCTGGCTTGCGGGTCAATGCCGTATTCGAAGCGCCTTCTCGGAATCATCGATTCCAATGGCCTGTGCCTCGATGGCTCGCCGCTCACAGTTGCAGGGGCAGCCGGGGTCTTGAACCCCGTTCCCTTTTGATCCCCTTGCGGGGAACCTGACGCAGATGCGGCCCTAATCGAGTTGGATCAGGCGATCAAGTGGAAGAAGCCGCCGGTCACATGACCCGCGCGGTGCCCGGCCGGGGAAAGCGCCTGCCCCTCCGCATCGGCCATGTCGGCCAGCGGTTCGCCTTCGCTGGCGGTGATGCTGGCATAATGGAATTCATGGCCCAGCAATAGCTGGCCGACAGAGGCGAAGCTGGCGCCCTGCCGCAGCCGCGCGCGGCGATAGCCCAATGTCCTGCGCCGGCGCGCGAAGCTGGTGTCCATCGGCAACAGGCCCGCCATCGGGTGGACGACGCCGTCGTCATCCTCCAGCGTGCGACCCAGCACCATATAGCCGCCACATTCGCCATGCACCGGCCGGCTCCGCGCAAAGGCGCGCAGGCCGTTCAGGAACTGGCCATTGGCCGCGATCCGCGCGGCATGGAGTTCGGGATAGCCGCCGGGCAGCCAGCAGGCGTCGCAGTCGGCGGGCGGCGGCTCGTCCGCCAGCGGAGAAAAGAAGCGCAGCTCCGCACCGGCCGACCGCCACCAATGTACGATATGGGGATAGAAAAAGCTGAAGGCGGCGTCCCTGGCGACGGCGATCCGCTGCCCCGGCGGCCGGATGCCGGGCGGTTGCGCCGGCACGTCTGTCGTAGCGCCGGCCGCCGCCTGGATCGCATCCAGATCGCATTGCGCCGTCACCCGCGCTGCGATCGCGTCGATTCGCCGTTCCAGTTCCTCCGTCTCGCCAGCCTGCACCAGCCCCAGATGGCGGGACGGCATGGCCAGCTCCTCCTCCGTTGCGATGGCGCCCAGCAGCGGCAGGCCGATACGCGCGAACCCATCCTCTATCATGCGGAGATGGCGCGTGCTGGCCACCTTGTTGGCGATCACCCCGGCGATGGCCGGCGCGCCGGGAAAGGTCGCGCAGCCATGCGCCACCGCCGCCGCCGTCTGCGCCGCTGCGCGGGCATCGACGACCAGCAGCATCGGCCAGCCCAACAGCCGCGCCACATCGGCCGACGCGCCCGAACGACCCGGCGACCGTGCGCCATCATATAGTCCCATCGCGCCTTCCGCGACGACGAGTTGGACAGTTGTAGCGACGTGCGCCGCCAGCCCCTGCAGCATGGTCGGCGCCATGGCGAAGCCGTCCAGATTGACCGAGGGCCGGCCGGTCGCGGCTTCGTGAAAGGCCGGGTCGATATAGTCGGGTCCGCATTTGGCGCCCTGCACGCTCAGGCCGCGATCGGTGAAGGCGCGTTGCAGGCCGATCGTCACCATCGTCTTGCCCGCGCCCGACGCCGGGGCGCCGATCACCAATCCCGCGCCCAGTCGCGGCGTCACGACGTGCGCCATACCGGCAAGGGGGCGATGGCATCCACGAGGAGGGCGGCGCGATTCGGTGTCATGTCCGCCTTGTGGCAAAGCAGGCCCCGCGCCGCCAGCGCCTCAATGGCGGCGGAGGCGCCTCAGCAGATGATCCGCACCCTTGTCGCCGATCATGATCGCGGTGGCGTTGGTATTGCCAGCGGGAAGGCTGGGCATGACCGAGGCGTCGGCGACCCACAGCCCCTCGACGCCGATGACGGCCAGATCGGCATCGACCACCGCCAACGCATCGTCGCGCTCGCCCATCCTGGCCGTGCCGACCGGATGATAGAGCGGGATCGACGCCATCCGCACATAGTCCCGCAACTGATCGGGATCGGTCAGTGCCGCGCCGGGGCGTAGCTCCCCCCTTATATGTGTCGCAATCGGTGTCTCATGCAGGATGCCGCGGGCGATGCCGATGCCCTCGACGATCTGGTCGATATCATCCTCGCTGCCCAGTTGCCGATGCTCGATCTTCGGCGACGCGAACGGATCGGCGGAGCGGAGACTGATCCGCCCCCGATGGCTGGGCCGCATCAGCCCGACCAGGGTGGATACGGACGGCGTCTTGCGCAGCATCAACCGGCCCTGTTCATCGAAATCGAATGCGAAGGCGGCGAAGCTGATCTGGAGATTGGGCGCGGGCAATTCCGGCCGGCTCTTCACGAAAGCCTGCGCATGGCCGATCGCAGTTGTCAGCGCGCCACGCCGCGACAGCGCATAGCGCAGCAGCTGCCATGCCCCGCGCAAGCCCCGCGCGTCGCTGTTGAGCGTTCGCGCATCGACTTCGTTGACGACATGGGTGCCGACATGATCCTGAAGATTGCCACCAACGCCGGGGCGATCGCACACCAATTCTATCCCATGGGCGCGCAGATGATCGGCCGGGCCGATACCGGACAGCATCAGCAGGCGCGGCGTGTTCATCGCGCCCGCGCTCAGCACCACGCCATGACGGGCGCGCAGCGTCTTTTCGACGCCGTCCTGCCAATAGACGATACCGACTGCGCTTCCTGCCTGGATCAGGATGCGCAGCAATTGCGCGTCCAACATTATGGTCGGCGCCTTGCCGCCGCGCCGCTCGTGCAGATAGCCGCGCGCCGCCGAACAGCGCGTGCCGCCTCGCTGCGATACCTGCACATAATCGACGCCCTCGGCATGTTCGCCATTCAGGTCCGCTGATCGGGGGATGCCCGCCGCCTGCGCCGCCGCAATCCACTGGTCGGTGATCGGATAGCGCGCGCGCCCTTCGGACACCGCGATCGGACCGCCGGTGCCGCGCCACTGGTCGGCGCCGCGCTCATTATCCTCCATGCGCCGGAAATAGGGCAGGACCGACTCATAATCCCATCCCGCCGCACCCTGCCGTGCCCATTCGTCATAGTCCCAGCGATGGCCGCGGATGAACATCATGCCATTGAGCGCGCTGCCGCCGCCCAGCATCTTGCCCGCCGGCCAGATGTCGGCCCGGCCACCCAGCGACGGGTCCGGCTCGACCTGATGGCACCAGTCATAAGCCGGATTCTGCACGATCGCGCTGGTCAGCGCCGGGACGCGCGATCGCATATGCCGATCGGTCTTGCCCGCTTCGACCAGGGTGACGGCAAAACCCGCTTCGGCCAGCCGCCCGGTCATCGCGGACCCGGCCGAACCGCCGCCCACAACGATGATGTCGGTGTCTTCCATGGTCGTTCCTAGAAATTGGACATGATGGCGGCGCTGGGCGCGTCAAGCGGCTTGCCCGCCGCCTTCAATTTCAGTTCCCGCTCCCGCAGCGGCCCCTGCTCGGCGATCAGCCAGGCGTGGATGGCGTCTGCATCCTCGACGCTTAGCAAATCGTCCCAGCGCGGCATCCCGCCCGGCAGCAGCAGGCCGTCGCGGACGATCTGGTTGAACATGTCATGCGTGCCAGGCTGCATCCGCCGCAAATCGGGCGCGGTGGAGCGCAACTGGTTGCTGTGGCAAATGGCGCAATTCTGGAAGAACAGTCCCTGCCCCTTGGCGATCATCGCAGGCGTGACGCCAGCCTTTTGCGCGGGCGGCGCAGAGGCGACTTCCGGTGGCGGCAACGCCGTCGGCTGCGGCACCGGGCCGCCATCCAGCTTGAAAACCAGGATGCGGTTGGCGTTGCCGTTGCGATAGGCGGCGGAATAGCGCGGTACATAGCCCCAGCCGCCGCCGCCGAAGCCAGCCGCGACCGCGATATATTGCACGCCCTTCACGCGATAGGTCATGGGCGCGGCCATGATCGAAGCGCCGGTGTCGATGGCCTTGATGAGCTTGCCGTTGTCGGCGTCGCGGACCATCAACTTGCCGCCGATCGTGCCATGGACGATGAGGCCGGACGCGGTGGAGAGCATACCCATCCGGTCCTGCCACCCTTCGGTCGGCACCGCCCAACGGGCCTTGCCGGTCAGCGGGTCGATCGCGCGCAATTCCGACGAATAAGGCTTGTTCTTCACCCACTGCATTTCGGGCAGCTTTTCCACCTGTTCACGGATCGCAGGCGGCAGGGTCGGCAGCACGGCCTGCAATTGCGGGGTGAAGATGAGCGTCGTCTGGACATTGAGCGCCCTGGGCCGTCGCGCTTCCGCCGGCGTGCCGGGGGGCACGGTGAACATCAGGTTCCCCATGTCCAGCACAGAGGCATAATAGCTTTTGCGCTCCGCATCATAGGCAGCGGGATACCAGTTGCGCGCGCCCGCCGAGGACGGGAAGATGATGCGCGGACCGTTCCAGAAATCGGTGCGGTCCGGCGTCATCTGCGGCACGCCATCCTTGTCGAATCCCTTGGTCCAGTTGGTGCGCACCAGCGGATTGACGCGCAGCGGCTTGCCGGTTTCGCGATCCAGCACGAACAGATAGCCGTTTTTGGGCGAATGGAGGATGACCGGGCGGACCTTGCCGTCCACCTCCATGTCGGTCAGCACCATCGGCTGGGTGGCGGTAAAGTCCCAGCTGTCGCCGGGCGTTTCCTGATAATGCCATTTCACCGCCCCGCTCTTGGCATCCAGCGCGACGATCGAGGAGAGATAGAGGTTCGCGCCGCCCTTGGGCGATCGGGTCGCGATCGAATAGGGGCCGCCATTGCCGACGCCGATATAGACGGTGCCGAACTTGGGATCATAGTTGATCGCGTCCCACACGGTGCCGCCACCGCCAATATCCCAGCGGCTATTGGCGTCCCAGGTCTTGAGCGCGACATCGAGCGCCTTGTCCTCCTGCGGCCCCTTGGCCGGATCATGGGGCACGGTGAAGAAGCACCAGGCCTGCGTGCCGTCGGCGATACGATAGGCGGTCACATAGCCGCGCACGTCATATTCCGCGCCGGCATTGCCGATGATGACCAGATCGCCTGCCACTTCGGGCGCGCCGGTGCTGGTATAGCCCCGGCTGTGATCGACGACCGTGTCAGTCTTCCAGAGGATCTTGCCGGTCTTCGCGTCGAGCGCGTAGAGCATCCCGTCAAGCGCGCCGACCATGACCTTGCCATTCGCGAGCGCGACGCCGCGATTGGCCTGGTCGCAGCAGGTGGAGCGGTTCGCCTGCATGTCCACCTCCGGCTCGAAGGTCCAGAGCGGCTGGCCGCTCGCGGCGTCGAGCGCATAGACGCGGCCAAGATTGCCGCTGCTATACATGACGCCGTCGACCACCACGGGCGTCGCTTCCTGCACGCGGTTGGTATTGAGGTCATAGGACCAGGCGAGGCCCAGCCGTCCGGCATTGCCCTTGTCGATGTCGGTCAGGCGCGAATGATGGCTGCCCCAGACGTCGCCGCCGGTATAGGGCCAGTCGTCGCCCGCGCCGCTGTCGCCACCCGGCCCGCTACCCGCACAACTCGCCAGCGCCAGCAGGCCTGCAATCGCCAATAACGATTTCTTCACAGCGGCCAGCCTTCCTTGTGCGCCAGCATCACATCGCGCAGGCTTTTGGGCTTGCGGCCGGTGATCTTCTCGACCCAGTCGGTCTTTTCCGCAAAATAGCCCTCGCGGATCGACTGGCCGAATGTCACCATGTCGTCGCTCGACCAGGGGATCGGCCCGTTGGGCGCGATATCGGAGGCATGGCGCGGCGCGCCCAGCGCATCGAAATAGGCGAACATCGCGTCGTCATCGACCGGATCGACCACGATCGGCTTGCCGGCGATTTCGCTGGCCATCGCCATCGCCTGCGGAATGGTGATGAGGTCGGGGCCGGTCAGCACATAGGCCTGATTTTCATGACCCGGCTGGGTCAGCACGCCGACCGCGGTCGCCACGCAATCGTCGCGGCTGACGAAGGCCACCGGGCCGTCACCGCAATTGTCGGGCTTGCCGCCCATCATCAGCGCGGGAATGGTCATCGGCCCGGCGATCGCCTCGGCATATTGGCTGTCGCGCAAATGGGTCCAGGCGGCGCCGGAGGCTTCGATGATCTCCTCGGTCGCGCGATGGTCGTTCTTGACGATCGCGGGATTGCCGGGCTGATCGGCGGCAATGATGGAGGTATAGACGATATGCCGCACGCCCGCCGCGACCGCGGCCTCCACCGCATGGCGGTGCTGGCCGACGCGGGTGCCAACGCGCGCGGTGCTGATGAGCAGCATCTTCTCGCCCCCCGCCATCGCGGCGGGCAGGCTCGCGGGATCGTCGAAATCGGCGAAGCGCACGTCCGCGCCGCGGGCGGCCAGATCGGCCAGCTTCGCCGGTGTGCGGGTCAGCAATATCGCGTCCTGCGGCGTGATTTTTTCCAGCAGCCATTGCGCCGCCGCGTGGCCGAAGGCGCCCGAAGCGCCTGAAATGATGATCTTCCCCATGCGTCCTCTCGCTTGCATGATCTGTCGTCTTGTTGCAGATAATCGTAACGAATGTTATCATTACGTCAAGCCGAAGAACCAAGGCCGAAGAACCAAGGAGAGTGACTATCATGCCTTCCCTTCCGATCGAGGACAGGATTGCGCTGCAAGACCTGATCGCCGCCTATAGCTGGGCGCTCGATACCGGCGATGTCGACGGGCTGGTCGCCTGCTTCACGCACGATGCGCGCATGGTGGAGGAGGTGTTCGACGATCCCGACATCTGGGAAGGGCATGAGGGAATTCGCGGCATCGCCGAACATTATCGCAATGCGCCGGGCTTTCCGGGTCGCCAGCATCATGTGACGCAGGTTCAATATACGGCTCAGGCGGACGGCAGTTGCAAGATGCGCGGCTTCGCCTTCGTCACCGAATGCGAGGGCGAGCCGCCCTATCTGCTGCGCTTTGCCGGCTGGTATGACGATCATGCGGTGAAGGGCGCGGACGGCCAGTGGCGCTTCCTACGCCGCACCGTGCGATTGTGGGATGGCGAAGTGTTGAAGAATTTCCCCGGTCGGGGGAAGTGGGCGCCCCGCAAGCGGCCGGATTCGCTGATTATCCGGCGGTAATTGACGTACCACACTTCACATGAGAACCGTTCGCCCTGAGCGAAGGCGGAGGGCTCGTCAGAGCGGAGCGAAGACATTTCGCTGCGCTCAATGACCGGCTTCGATTTCGCGCAGCCCGAACGAACTTAGGTCAACGGCGGGTCATCATCCAACTGAGCGCGGGCAGAGCCGGGCTAGCGGGCGCGACGGCGCACTGGCCGATCTTGTCCAGCGCCAGTTCGGCAAAGGCTTCGGGCCATGCCGCATCGGAGAATTGCGCCAGCGCGCCGATAGTGACGCCGTCCGGTGCGCAGTTCGCAGTTATAAGCCCACCCCTGCCATGCCGCACCAGCGCCACGCGGAGATAGCCCGCTTCGGCCGCGATCTCGCCGACCAGCAGTTCGTCACTCCGCCGCGTCACGGCGAAGATCGCCGCCGGGGCGGCCGCCAGCAAATCGCGCATCTGGCGCACCCGGTCGCCCTCCAGCGCCACCGCCTTTCCGCCCAGCAGTCGCGCCCGCGCAGCGAAGCGGCGCCCGGCCGCCAATTGGGCATCGTGCAGCAGGAGCGGCAGCGTAGCCGCCTCCGCCCGTCCGCCAGCCAGCGCCGCCGACGCCACGGCCGCGCTTGCGAGAAAGACCCTTCGTGATACGCCGTTCATGGCTTCGCCCCCTTGGACAGATGCTCGGCGATCTGCCGCAACTCGGCGTCGCTCGCCTCGCCCCGCGGGATGGCGGGCATGTTCCCGATCCCCATGCGGGCGGCCTGCACGACATAGTCGGCGGTCAGGTCGGTACGCTTTTCCAGCAAGGGCTGGTCGGTGCGTCGCGCCAGCAGGCCCGTACCCATGCCGCCCGGCGCATGGCACATGGCGCATTTCGTCAGATAGAGTTGCTCGCCCGGCGTGGCTTGTGGTCGCGACGAGAGCGTTTCGGGCGCGGGCAAAGGCGGCGGCCCCTTGGGCGCCTGCGTCGGCGTTTCGCTCGCCCGGCCGCAAGCCGCGCCCGCCAACATCAATGCAGCGCCCACCAGCGCGATCATCCCCCGGCGCATCAGCCCTGTCCTCCCGACTGGCTGCTGGGCCAGATGCCGCTCTTCCCCGGCGCGATCACGCCCCTGGGATCGAGCGCATCCTTCACCTTGCGGTTGAGCTGCCCCAGCGCGTTCTTGTTGAAATCATAGGTGCCTGCGACCGCGTCCATATAGTCGAGATGGGTCCGATATTCGCCATAGCCTTGGCGCTTGGCGTCAGAGATCAGATGTTTGAGAAAGGGATCGACCCGGCCCATCAGGTCCGCATCATCCTTGTTGATGAGCACCGCGTTCACATTGATGAGGTGGCGTTCGCCAAAGGCGAAGCTGGCCTGATAATCCATGCCATATTCCTTGTAGCGGGCGTAGGTGCGCTGAAACTGGGCCTGCGCCGCCGCGCCCGATTGCGGCAGGATCGGCGAGAAGCCGATATGCCCGCCGCGCCCGCCATGCCAGTTGGCGTTCTGCATCGGCATGGTGAGCGGCGTGCCGGTCCATCCGGTCGCCTCCAGCGGTTCGCCCGTCTTCCACACGGTCGGGCGTAGGGACATGGGTTTGAGCTTGCCCAGTTCGTGCTCAAGAATCGCATAGGCCGCCTTGTTGACCGACTCCCGGCCGTAAAGCCGCAGGCTCACCCCCCACCAGCCGACGTTGAATTTCTTGCGAATCGCCGCGATCACATCGTCGGGCAGCGCGCCGGGCTTGTCGGTCCACTGGTCGCGGGTCGTCACCACGGCGGCGGCGCGCAACCAGTTGCCGATGGTGGGCGACTGCTGCAACAGTCCTTCGCGGCGCAGCGGCGCGATCGCGTCGATCAACGGCCCCAAATCCTCCGGCCGGTCGAATTCCAGATCCATGCCCATCAGCGATTCCGGCGCGGGCATCAGCCACAGACCCATTTTGGTGACGATGCCGAAATTGGACTGGACGAACATCTGGTCCCAGCCGGGGCCGAAGCCGAAGCGATAGAGTTGCCAGGTCGGCGCGCCGTCCAGTGCGCCCATGCCGGTGCGCACGACCAGGCCATCGGCCATCACGGCTTCCACGCCGCAGATGCGCGTCGCATGTTCGCCATAGGGGGTATAGCCCATGCCCCGGTCCAGCGCATTGCCGACCACCGATCCCCAGCTGTTGCCGGGCACCGAAAGCCAATGTTTCATGCCCCTCGACTTCAGGAAATCGTAGAGGTCGTAGAAGCCAACGCCCGGCTCCAGCAGCACCGTGCCGTTCGCCTCGTCATAGTCGATCTTTTTCATCCGGCTGAGGTCCAGCACCACAGATCCCGCCGACAACGGCGCGGAACCGCCATAGCCCAGATTTTTGCCCCGGCTGATCGGCCAGAGCGCGATGCCGCGGTCAGCGGCGATGCGAACGATCGCCTGGATTTCCTCGACCGTGGCCGGAGCGACCGCACCGGCGGGGTGGTGGCGCGCGTCGTCGATCGCGAACTTGTCCTGATAGCTGGCCTGATCGACCTCATCGAAAAAGACATGATCCTTGCCGACGATCGCCCCAAAGGCGGCGATGATGGCGGGCGCTATCGCCGCCGCTGTCTTGCCCTTCACATCCATCTCACCTCACTCGCCAGTCATGCCAGCTTATTAATAACGATCGTTATCGTTAAAAGATATGCCAGACGAGTCAAGCGGACTGCCAGAGCCATGTGCAAAAAGCGCTTGCCTATCCTGATCCTCAGATTGTATGCCTATGATACATATTGCGCAGGAGCAGGAAGATGGAAGAGCAGGACGTCGTTTCCGTACATGTCGAAAACCGGATCGCCTGGGTGAATTTCGCGCGGCCGGCCAAGCGCAACGCGATGAGCCCGACGCTCAACCGGCGCATGATGGAGGTGCTGGACGAACTGGAATATCGCGACGATGTCGGCGTGCTGGTGCTGGGCGGCGAAGGCGCCGCCTGGTCGGCGGGCATGGACCTGAAGGAATATTTCCGCGAAACCGAAGCCAAGGGCCTGCGTGGCGTGCGCAAGTCGCAGGCGGAAAGCTATGGCTGGTTCCGCCGCCTGCGCTGGTTTCACAAGCCGACCATCGCCATGGTCAATGGCTGGTGTTTTGGCGGCGGCTTCGGCCCGCTCTTCGCCTGCGACCTCGCCATCTGCGCGGATGAGGCGCAGTTCGGCCTGTCGGAGATCAACTGGGGCATCCTGCCCGGCGGCGGCGTGACCAAGGTGGTGGTCGACCTGCTGCCGATGCGCGACGCCATGTGGCTGACGCTGACCGGCGACCTGATCGACGGCAAGGCCGCGTCCACCATGCGGCTGGTCAATGAGAGCGTCCCGCTGGAGCAGCTCAAGGCGCGCACGACGCAGGTCGCCGAAATGCTGCTGAGCAAGAATCCGGTGGCGCTGAAATTCGCCAAGGATGCCGTCCGCCGCGTGGGCACCATGACCTATGACGAGGCGGAAGATTATCTGGTCCGGATGCAGGAAGCCGCCAACTTCCACGACAAGAGCGAAGGCCGCAAGGAAGGCATCCGGCAGTTCATCGACGAGAAGAGCTACAAGCCGGGTCTGGGCGCCTATGATCTGAGCAAGGCGAAGACCGAGGCCTGAAGCCGGTGGGATCAGGCCGCGGCCTGACCCCATCCCCCGCCCAGCGCCCGGAACAAATCGACCTGCGCGAAGGACAGGGCGCGGGTCGCGGTCGCCAGATCGGCCTCGGCGCTCGCCAGCGTGCGTTGCGCGTCCAGCACGGTCAGGAAATCGATCTGCCCCTCGCGCTGCCGCGCCAGGCTGATCCGGGCGGCGCGCGCCGCTTCGTCCCGCGCCAGACCCAGCGTCCGCGCCCGCTCGATCGCGTGGGCGTAGGCCGACAAGGCGCGTTCGCTTTCCTCCAGCGCCTGTAGCACCGTACCATCGAAGGTCGCCAGCGAGGCCGCGCCGTCCGCCTTCGCCGCGCCGATCCGCGCCCGGATCGCTTGCGTGTTGGGGAAGGCCCAGCTGATGAGCGGTCCCAGCACCCAGTTCAACGGCCCGCCGCCCAGCACATTGCCGCCACCCAGCGCCGTGGTGCCGACCGATCCGCCCAGCGTGATGCGGGGGTAGAGGTCGGCCGTCGCTACGCCGATCCGCGCCGTGTCCGCCGCCAGCCGCCGTTCGGCCGCGCGCACATCCGGCCGCCGCGCCAGCAGCGCCTGGCCGTCGCCGACCGGGATCGGCTGGGCCAGTTGCGGCGTGCGGGTCGCCGCGCGTAGGCTGTCGGGCAATTGCTGCGGCGTCCGCCCGGTCAGCGTCGCCAGCCGGAACAGCGCCGCATCCCGATCCGCGGCCAGCGCCGGGATCGTCGCCTTTTGCTGTTCGCGCAGCGCGGTCACACGGATCACATCCAGTCGATCAGACCGACCGACGTCGAATCGCGCGCCGGTGATGCGGATCGACTGGTCGAGCAGCGCCACCGTCCGTTGCGCCACGGCCAGCCGTTCGGCCGTGGCGGTGACGTCGAGATAGGCGCGCACCGTGTCGGCGATCACCGCGACGCGCACGCCGTCGGCATCCGCCTGCACCGCCGCCAGGTCGCCGCGCGCCGCTTCGACGCCGCGCTTCACCCGGCCGAACAGATCGACTTCATAGGAGACGTCGAGCCCGCCATCGAGCACCCAATTTTCCCGGTCTATGCCCGGCAGCGACTGCGCCGCCGACGTCCGGTTATAGGTGCCGGACGCGCCGAGGCTGGTCTGCGGCAGACGATCCGACTTCGCGCCGCGCAGCGACGCTCGCGCCCGCTCGATCCGCGCCACCGCAACGCGGATGTCGGTGTTGGCGGCCAGCGCGTCCCCGACGAGCGTGTCGAGCAGCGGATCGCCATAGAGCGTCCACCAGCGATCCTGCACGGCGGCCGTGCTGACCGCCGCGCCGGTCGCGCCGATGAAGGGCGCGGCCGCCGTTGTCGGGGTAGCGGGCGGCTGATAGTCCGGCCCGGCGGCGCAGGCGGTGAGCGCACTCGCGCCGAGCAGGAGAGCGATGAAGGTCCGGGTCATATCTCTGTTCCTCATTCGGCCGGTTGCAAGGCAGCGTCGGCCTCTGGACGCCGGCGGCGGGCGAAACGATCGCCCAGCGCGCGGCACACGACATAGAAGGTGGGGGTGAAGAGCAGGCCGAAGGCGGTCACACCGGCCATGCCGAAGAACACCGCCGTCCCCAGCGCCTGCCGCAGCTCGGCGCCCGCGCCGGTCGCGATCACCAGCGGCACCGCGCCGAGGATGAAGGCGAAGCTGGTCATCAGGATCGGGCGCAAGCGGGTCTGCGCCGCCTGTACCGCGGCCTCCACCGGCGACAGTCCCTGTTCCTCCTCCGCCTGCTTGGCGAATTCCACCACAAGAATGGCGTTCTTGGCGGCAAGGGCGATCAACACGACCAGGCCGATCTGCGTCAGGATATTATTGTCCATGCCCCGCAGATTGATGCCCAGCATCGCGGCGAACAGGCACATCGGCACGATCAGGATGATCGCCAGCGGCAAGGTCAGGCTTTCATATTGCGCCGCCAGCACCAGAAAGACGAAGAAGACGGCCATGCCGAAGACGATGCCGGCGGTGTTGCCCGCGCTCTTCTGCTGATAGGCGATGCCGGTCCATTCGCTGGCATAGCCTTCGGGCAACGCCGCGCTCATCTTGTCGATGGTCGTGAGCGACTGGCCGGACGAATAGCCGGGCGCCGTGTCGCCATCGACCTCCACCGCGGGCATCAGATTATAGCGCACCACGCGATAGGGGCCGGTCTTGTCGCGGAAGGTGGCGACGGACCCGATCGGCACCATGCCCCCGGCGTTCGACCGAGTCTTGAGGTTGGCGATATCCGCCACGGTGCCGCGATGCTGCGCATCCGCCTGCGCGGTGACGCGATAGGTGCGGCCGAGCAAGTTGAAGTCGTTGACGAAAGCGGACCCCAGATAGACCTGCATCGCTTCGAACACGCGCTCCGGCGGGACGCCGAGCAGGTCGGCCTTGGCGCGGTCGACATCGGCGTAGATGCGCGGCGTGCTGACGTCGAACAGCGTGTAGATCATCGAAAGGCCGGGGGTCTGGTTCGCCTTGGCGATGAAGTCCTGCGCGACCTTGTTCAGTTCGGCATAGCCACGATCCTGCCGGTCCTCCAGCATGATGCGATAGCCGCCGGCCGATCCGATGCCCTGGATGACGGGCGGCGGCACCAGCAGGATGCGCGCCTTGTCATAGCCGGCCATCGCCTTGTTCGCCTGCTCCATGATCCCGGCATAGGTGACGCCCTCCGCCTTGCGTTCGGCAAAGCTCTTGAAGGGGAAGTAGATCGCCGCCGAATTGGGCGCCGCGGTCTGCGACGGGCCATGGAAGCCAGCGAACATCACCGCGCCGCGCAGCCCCTTGATCGGCAGGATCTTGTCCGCGACCTCGCGCGTCACCTTGTCGGTGCGTTGGAGCGACGCGCCCGAAGGCAGTTGCACCACGGCCAGGAAATAGCCCTGGTCCTGGGACGGGATGAAGCCTGCGGGCGTCACCCAGAACAGGCCCGCCGTCGCCACGATCAGCCCGGCATAGGTCGCCAGCATCTTTTTGGGGCGCGCCACCAGCCAGCGGGTGAGGCGCGCATAGCGCTCGCTCATCCGGTCGAAACCAGTGTTGAAGCCATCCACCACCACGCCCAGCTTCTGCCGCCAGAGCGGGTCGTTGCTGCGGTCGCGCGGGCCATGTTTGGCATGCAGCAGCAAAGCGGCTGCGGCGGGCGACAGGGTGAGCGAGAGGATCAGCGAGATGATCGTCGCGGTCGAAATGGTGACCGCGAACTGCTGGTAGAAGGCCCCGGAAATGCCGGTGATGAAGAGCGTCGGCACGAACACGGCGCACAGCACCAGCACGATCGCCACCAGCGCGCCCGACACTTCGTCCATCGACGTGCGCGCGGCCTCCAGCGGCGTCATGCCCCGACCGATATTGCGCTCGACATTTTCGACCACGACGATCGCGTCATCGACGACGATGCCGATCGCCAGCACCAGCCCGAACAGGGACAGGTTGTTGAGCGAATAGCCCAGGCCCGCCAGGATCGTCGCCGTGCCGATCAGCGATACCGGGATGGCGATGATCGGGATGATCGCCGCGCGCCAGTTTTGCAGGAAGACGAGGATGACGAGCACCACCAGCAGCACCGCTTCCAGCAGCGTGTGATAGACCGCGTCGATCGACTGGCTGATGAATTCGGTCGGGTTGTAAATGACGCTATATTCCAGCCCCTTGGGGAAGCGCTGGGAAAGTTGGTCCATCTCCGCCTTCACATGCTCGGCCGCGTCGAGCGCGTTGGAGCCGGGGCGCTGCATCACCGCGATGACGACGGTGGGCTTGCCCGACAGATAGGTGTTGATCGCATAATCCTGCGCGCCCAGCTCGACACGCGCGACGTCGCGGACGCGCACCTGGCGCCCGTCGGCATCGCTGCGGATCACGATATTGGCGAACTGGTCGGGCGATGTCAGGCGGCCCTGCATCTCGACGCCGAGCTGGAAGGCTTCGCCCCGGTCGTAAGGGGGCTGGCCGATCGCACCAGCCGATACCTGGACGTTCTGCGCGCGCAGCGCCGACACGATCTCGCCCGCGGTCAGGTCCATCGCGGCGGCGCGGCCGGGATCGATCCAGACGCGCATCGCATAGTCGCGCGACCCGAACAGTTGCACATCGCCGACGCCGTCGAGGCGGGCCAGCCGGTCGCGCACCTGCGTCAGCGCATAGTTGGACAGGTAATTGCGGTCGAACGTGCCGTCGGGCGACTGGAGATTGACCACCATCAGGAATTCGGGCGTCGTCTTGCGCGTCACCACACCCAGCCGCTGCACCTCTTCGGGCAGGCGGGGCACGGCGACGGCGACGCGGTTCTGGACCAGCACCTGCGCGGCGTCGAGGTCGGTGCCGATCTTGAAGGTGACGGTGATCGTCACCTTGCCATCGCCGGTCGACTGGCTGCTTTGATAAAGCATATCGTCGACGCCGTTGATTTCCTGCTCGATCGGCGCGGCCACGGTCGACGCGACCGTTTCGGCGGATGCGCCGGGATATTGGGCGGAAACCGTGACCGTAGGGGGCACGATGTCGGGATATTGGCTGACCGGCAGGCCGATAAAGGCCAGCGCACCAATGACGGTGATGACCACCGCGATAACAGCGGCGAAGATCGGCCGGTCGATGAAAAAGCGCGAGAAACGCATCGGGCAAGTCCTTTGCGAAAAGCAAAAGGGAGGCCGCACGATCCAACGGGTCGGATCGTGGGCAGGAATGTTCGCCGAAAGAGGCGGTTGTTACCGCTCGAAGGTCGCCTGCGACGCGACCGGCACGGCCCCGTCGGTCGGCGTGATCGGCGCGGCGACGGCCCTGATCGACGCCCCACGGGTCGCGACCTTCGCACCGGGCATGGCCGCCTGGACATTGGCCACGACCACCTTGTCCTGTGGCGACAGGCCCGAACGAATGATCCGCAGCCCGTCGACCAGCGGCCCAAGCTGCACCGGCTTGGCGGCGACGACATCGTCGCGGCCGACCACCAGCACCGTCTTGAGCGCCTGGTCGGACTGGATCGCCTCGTCCGGGACGAGCAGGGCGTTGACCTTCCCGCCGCTGGACAGGCGCATATTGCCGAACAGACCGGGCGTCAGGAACAGGTCGGGATTGCTGAGCACGGCGCGTCCGCGAATGGTGCCCGACCGCGGGTCCAACCCATTATCGGTGAAGTCGAGGCGCCCCTTCCAGCGATAATCGGATTCGTCCTGCAAGCGGATTTCGACTTCGCCGCCATGGCCATCCGCATGATCCCGCTGCGACTTCAGGAACAGCGCTTCGGATGCGTCGAAGCTGAAATAGATGGGATCGAGCGCATTGATGGTGGTGAGCAGGCTGGCGCCCGCTCCTTCGGCTCCCGACACCAGATTGCCGATATCGACCTTCCGGTCGGACACACGGCCCGAAATTGGGGCGCGGATCAGGGTGAATTCCACGTCCAGCGCGCGGGTCCGGGCGCGGGCGTCGGCCGCGGCCAGTGCCGCCTGCGCCGCTTGCAGGCGGGCGCGCAGCGTATCGATCTCGCTGGCCGATACCGCTTCATCGCCGTTCAGGCGCTGGACGCGGGCATAATCGGCCTGCGCCAGCCGCAGCCCGCTGCGCGCGCTGGCGACGTTGGCGCGGGCTTCGGCCAGCGCCGCGAGGAAAGGCCGCTGGTCGAGGGTGAAGAGCAACTGGCCCTGGCGCACGATATCGCCGTCTCGGAAGTGGATCGCCGTCACCGGACCCGACACGCGCGGCCGGACATCGACCGTCTGGCTGGGGGCGAAGCGACCGACATAATCGTCCCACTGGACCACCTGCCGCATCAGCGGCGCGGCGACCCCCACGGTCACCACCGGCGCGGCCGCCTGCGCCTGCGGCTGTCCCGCATATTTCCAGCTTACGCCAACAACGATCGCCAGCGCCAGCGCGGCCCAGGCGACATGCCGGCCGCTCCAGCGCTTGCCCGCCTTTTCCGCACGGATTTCACCGGCCGGCGCGTCCGCGTCGATCTTTGTGATCATGTTCATGCGACAGTCCCCTTGATGCTGTGGCGCGCGGCGGTGATCGCGGAAAGGAGCAGTTCAAGCTGCCCTTCGCTGAAACCCGCGTCGCGGAAATCGGTGATGGCGGACGGGCGAACGGCAAAGCCATTATGCCAGCCTTCCACGGCGAGCCGGCGCAGCGCTTCCAACCGCGTGCTGGCGAGCCGGAAATGCGGTTGCGGCCCGAAGACCATGGTCTTGATCCGCCCCCAAAGGCCCGGTTCGCGCAGCGATGCCAGGCCATCGCCGCGCGCCAGTTGCACGATTTGCCATTCGGTCGGCGAAAAGCCGGTGGCGGTCGCCTTGATACGGTCGCGCACGACAGACAAGGCGATGCCGTCCCCCACCGCGAGCAGCGGTTGGGCAAAATCGATATAGGCCATGATATTCGTCCCCTGATTGCGCGCATGATGGCCGCGCCATCCGTTTGGGATGAACGGGACCGTCTCCCGAACCGCGGTGGGATCGGAATGCGCAGCGCCATACGGAACAGGGCGTTCGCCCCGTCCGGCATGACCAGATGTTGATGCAGATGCGGCGCGCCGAAGCTGCCGTTAAGTCGATGTCACTCGCCTAATAGATAAACAAATATTGGACATGGAGCCTCCTTCGAGGCTGCGCCTCTACCGGATTTCATACTTATCGGTATATAATGCGATGCAGCATATCGTCAACCGCTTTCTGTACCGATTGGTAAAAATTTATGAATTGGCGCTGAACGACGCGGAACGGCTCAGACGGTGGGCCACATCGCCATGGTGGTTTCGACCAATTGTTCCAGTTGCGCGGGCGTCGCCCCGCCGCTGGCTTGCACGCCCATGCCCTGAATGACCGCGGTCAGATAGGTCGCGATCGCGGCCGGTTCGACACCGGCAGGCAGGTCGCCTTCGGCCTTGGCGCGCTCCAGCCGTTCAACCAGCGCCTTGTCAGAAGAGGCGCGACGCGCGATCACGTCGGTCTTGATCGAGTCGGCCTGGGTGGTGCAGGCGACCATGCTGATGACGCCCAGACAGGCGCGCGGATCGCTGCCGCCGGTCTGGATTTGCAGCGTGCCGCGCAGCAACCGTTCAGCCACACCCCGCGCGGTGGGCGCATCAAGGGCGGAGCGCATATAACAGAGCTTGTCGCGCTCATACAGATCCAGCGCCTTGTGAAACAAAGCTTCCTTGTTGCCGAAACAGGCGTAGAGGCTGGGCTTGGTGATGCCCATCGCCTCGGTCAGTTCGGCCAGCGACGCGCCCTCATAGCCGCGGGTCCAAAAGACCTGGAGCGCGGCCGACAGGGCTTCCTCAGGATCGAATTCCCTGGGGCGTCCTCTCGTTACGGGTTCGGCTGCCATTTTCATACCGATCGGTATATAGGCATGGCGGCGCAGTTGTCCAGATGCTGCGCTCCCCCGACGGGGGATCGATTCACGTTTATGATATACCCATATTCGTGAATTTATGGCACTTGTCTCTCGTTCAAGGGAGAGAGATGCATGTCCATAGCCACCACCCATGTCGGCAGCCTGCCGCGCGGCGACGCGCTGACCCCGCTGCTGCTGGCCCGCGACAAGGGCGAACCCTATGACGCCGCCGCGTTCGACACGGCCGTTCAGCAGGCGGTGACGGACGCGGTCGCGGCGCAGATCGACGCGGGCGTGTCGATCGTCAGCGACGGCGAGTTGGGGAAGGTCGGCTATTCCACCTATATGATCGAGCGTCTGTCGGGATTTGGCGGGCATATCGATCGCAAGGTCGCGGCCGACCTCGCTCCGCTGCCCGAACTGCGGCAGAAGCTGGCGGCGATCATGGGGAGCCAGGAATTCACCCGCGCATCCTGCATCGGCCCGGTAAAGCTGGTGACGCTGGCGCCGCTGCACGACGACATTCGCCGTTTCAAGGCGGCGCTGGCCGGTCATGCCGGCGCCCGCGCCTTCATGAACGCCGCGTCCCCCGGCCTCATCACCGCTTTCCAGGTCAACCGCCATTATCCTAGCCACGAAGCCTATCTGGCCGATCTGGTCGATGCGATGCGGGAGGAATATGAGACGATCGTCGCGGCGGGATTCGACCTGCAGCTCGATTGCCCCGACCTCGCCATGTCGCGCCACACCGGCTATCAGGATGCGAGCGACGAGGAGTTCATCAGGATCGCCGCCGCCAATGTCGAAGCACTGAATGCCGCGACCGCCAATATCCCCGCGGACCGGATGCGGATGCATATCTGCTGGGGCAATTATGAAGGGCCGCACGATCACGACATTCCGCTGGAGAAGGTGATCGACATCATATTGGCCGCCCGCCCGGCGACCGTCTTGTTCGAAGGGGCTAATCCGTGCCACGAACATGAATGGACGGTGTGGCGCGACGCCAAAGTGCCGGGCGACAAAATCCTTGCCCCCGGTCTGATCGACACCTGTTCCAACTATGTCGAGCATCCCGAACTGATCGCCCAGCGGATCGAGCGTTTCGCCGGGATCGTCGGCAAGGACCGGGTGATCGCCAGCACCGATTGCGGCTTCGGCACCTTCGCCGGATATGGCAAGATCGACCCGGCGGTGACCTGGAAGAAGCTGCGGTCGCTACGCGCCGGCGCGGACCTGGCGGACGCGCGCCTGTGAGGTCGGCTGTGACAGAAGAGCAGCGCCGCGGAATCGAACAGGATTGCGCCCGTCTGGTTGCGCTCTACGCCAATCTGAATGACGCGGGGCGCTGGGCGGATGTCGCGGCGCTCTATGCGCCCGATGGCCGCATGGCGCGCCCGACTGCGCCAGACGAGTGGACGGAGGGGCGCGACGCGATCCTCGCCGCTTTCCTCGCCCGGCCGGCGCGGACGACGCGGCATGTCTGCTCCAATGTCGTCATCGACGTCCTGAGCGACAGCGAAGCGACGGGGGAAAGCGCAATGCTGTTGTTCACAGGCGAGGGCGCGCCGAAAGTCGGTTCCTTTCACGACCGTTTCGTGCGCATAGAGGCGGGCTGGCGCTTTGCCGAAAGGCGGGGCAGTCTTACGTTTTAAACAGGGGTTCGCTGGCTCATGAATGGCACCACGCCGTCCACCGTCAAATCGGCGATGCGCACCATCGACATCATCGAATATGTCGTGGCGCGCCCTGCCGGGGTGGTAGCGCAGGAGATCGCCGCCGGGCTGGCGATCCCGGTCAGCAGCCTGTCCTACCTGCTCGCGACGCTGGCGGAGCGCCACTATCTGACCCGCGAAGGGCGGCGCTATCTGCCGGGGCCAGCGCTGGAACGGCTGGCGTCGCCGCGCATCGCCATGTCGCTGGCCGACAAGGTCCGGCCGCTGGTCAAGTCGCTGCGGTTGCAGATGAACGAGACGGCGTCCTTCTTCATCCGCGACGGCTGGCATCTGGAGGCGATCGTGACCGAGACGGCGGAACAGTCGCTCCGCTATTCGATCAGCGTGGGCACGCGCAGCCCGCTCCATTGCCTGGCCGCGGGCAAGGCGCTGCTCGCCACCATGGCCGATGCCGAGCTGGACGGATATTTCGCGCAGGCGCGGCTGGAAAGCTTCACCCCCAGCAGCATTACCGATGAAGCCCAGTTGCGGGCGGAACTGGCGGAGATCCGCGCCACCGGCATCGGCCGCACCCGCGAGGAATATACGCCGGGCATCTGCGGCCTGGGCATGGCGGTGATGGTGGACGATGTGGCGGTCGGCGCTTTTGCCCTGGCGATCCCGGTGCCGCGCTTCACCGCCGAAGTCGAAGGACGGACCATCGCCAAGCTGGAGCAGGCCGTGAGCCTGTTCACCGCTGCGGAGATGCCGGCGGTTTGAGCAACGGCGCGTCATGATCGCGACAGGGTGGTGAAGGGGGACGCCTTTCGGCATCCCCCGTCCCCTCCCGCTCAGGAGATGAGCTTATCAGGCGGCCTTGGTGCGCCAGCCGTCGGCGTAGTTGTCGCGGGCGGCTTCCGAATAGGGCACCGAGGAGACGATCGCCTTGATTTCGGTCTGGACGTGCGGCTCGACGGTCGGCTTGCTCGTGCCGCCATTGGGTTCGCCCCACAGCAAAGTCACCTCGGTGCCGGGCGCGGCGAATTCCGCATCGACCATCGCCAGCGCCAGGAAGCGGCCGGCGTTGATGGTGTAGCCGATCCAGGTCGACAGGCCGACGGTCTTCCCGTCCTTGAGCACCGCATCATAGGGGTGCATACAATAGACGGCGCTGGGGAATTCGAGGAACTTCGCCTTGTCGCCGGTCTGGAGCATCGAGCTCATGACGCGGACGATATCCTCGTTGTCCAGAGCCAGCGTCACCTTTTGACGGTGGGGCTGATCCTTGATCTTCTCCAACGCTTCGCGGCCGACGAAATCATGGTCGAACTTGACCATGATGCCATAGCCCAGCTCCCACGGATTGAGGTAATAATCCTCGATCTTGTCCGAGACGAAGCTGCCGCCGAGCGAGCATTTGCCCTCATAGCTGTTTTCGCCGATCCATTCGCGGAAGCCCTTCGAGCCTTCGCCGGTGTAGGTGGCGGGCAGCGGCGAGGGAATCCAGCCCGATTCGAGCGTGTTGGACGAATAGGTGCGTCCACCGCAGAGCGTCAGGCCATAATCCTTGCCCGCTTCGATCAGGGCGTTGCGGACAGTGTCATAATCCTTCCAGGGACCAAACAGCTCGTAGCCCGGCTGGCCGGCCATGCCGTGGCGTAGCGCGCGCACTTCAACGCCGGCGATGTTGATCGGCGCCATATGGAAGAATTTGAGGTCCGGCGGGGTCTGGCCCATCGCCTTTTCCAGCACCGGCATGGCGTTCGGCCCCTGCAACTGGAAGCGATAGTTGCGGCGATAGCCTTGACTGTCGAGCGGGCGGGCAGCGGTGCGCTCGTCGCGTTCCACCTTAACGTCCCACTTGCCGGTCGACGCCCAATATTCGACCCACTCGATCGAGGGGGCGCGGCCGACCAGTTCGAACTTTTCTTCTTCCAGATAGAAGAGGATGACGTCGCCGATCACATAGCCTTCGGGCGTGACCGGGGCGAACTGCTTGGCGCGGTTCGGCACGAAGCCCTTGAAGCTGTTGGGGGCGAGGTAGGACAGCATGTCGAACGCGCCGGGGCCGGTGACGAGCAGGTCGACCATGTGGAAGCTCTGGTTGAACAGAACCGAGCTTTCCGCCCAGCTGCGCTGTTCGTCGCGCCAATTGCTATATTCGCCCGGAACGCCCGGATAGACGTTGGGACCAACCTGCTGGTTACGCAGGAATTCGACGATGTCGCCCTTTTCATCGAGCAGCTGTTGCAGGGTCTTGTCAGTCATTCAAACCTCTCCTTCGACTTGATCTGGAAGTGTGCGAAAATCTGGCGCGGGCGGCTTGGCGAGCCATTCCCGCACTTGTCTGTTGAACGCCCGCGGCGCTTCGGCAGGCATCATATGGCCCGCCCCTTCGACCACGCGCAGTTGCGCGTGGGGGATAGCGGCGGCGATGGATATATGCTGGGCGACCGGGGACCATTGGTCCTGGCGGCCGACCATGGCGACGGTCGGGCAGGTGATCGTCGGCAGCAGCGCATCGACCGAGGGGCGATGCAGCAGCGCTTCGATCTGCGCTTCGAAGGTGGGCAGGCCGGCGGCGACGGCCATGGCGTAAAGCGCGTCCATCAGGGCTTCGTTGCGCAGGGCGGCGAAGCCCATCATTGGGGGTAGCCATTCGCCGACCAAGGCGCTCATCCCTTGCGCGCGGCCGATGTCGCGCAGCCGGTAGCGGCTTTCGCGCTCGCCGGGCCTGACCGGATGGACGCCAGTGTCGACCAGCGCCAGCCGTTCCACGCGATGCGGCGCCTTGCGCACCACTTCCAATGCTATCCGCGCGCCCATTGAATGGCCCAGCAAGGCGCAGCGGTCGGGCATATGGGCGATCGCATAATCGGCCATCGCTTCGATTCGGTTGCGACCAGCGTAAAAACCATCGACCACGACGCTGTCAGGGAAGACAGCCAGCGTTTCGCCAAACATGCGGGAATCGCACAGCAATCCAGGCAGGATCAGGAGGGGGGCGCCGACATCGCGATCTGATGATTTCGCATCCATGAATATTTCATCTACACGAATAACTTGGGGCGGACCAGAGAGAAAATGCATCGGCGGACAGGCCGATGATCCTTATTATGGCAGGTGCGTTTCCTCATCCGCCGGGCGGAGGCGGGAGAGCAGCAGGACCAGCGCGGCGATGGCGGAGCCGAGCGCGAGCAGCAGCGACGTCGCGCCCCTGCCCGCCCCCAAGGCCAGCAATTGCCCGGCGATAAACGGACCGAGCGCGGCGCCCATGCGGCCAAAGCCGATCACCGCGCCGGTGCCGGTCGCGCGCAAGGTGGTGGGATAGATATTGGCGATGAGCGCATAGAGGCCGACCACCGATCCGTTGGCGAGGAAGCCCAGGATGAAGGCCGCCACCTGGAGCCACAGCATGGCGGCGGGGACCGCGCCGAAGGCGGCGACCGCGATAGCGGCTCCGGCCAGTCCCACGATCACCAGCGGGCGCAGGCCCAGGCGCGGGGAGAGGAAGCCGAGCGTCAACCCGCCAATCGCGCCGCCCATGTTCATGAACACCGACACGATCGTCGCGCGCGACGGGTCGAAGCCCAGCGCGACGACCAGCGAGGGCGCCCAGCCCAACGCATAGTAAAAGGTCATCATGTGCAGGCCGTACATAAGGATGAGCGCGATGGTGGTGGCGCGGTAACGGTCGACGAAGAGTTGACCCATCGATGCCTTGGGTTCGTCCACGATTCTGACCTGCCCGGCCTGTGGCTGGCCGAGGCGGCGCAGGATGGCGTTGATGCGCGGCAGGGCGGCGGGGCCATGGCGGGTGGCGAGCCAACTGACCGATTCGGGCAGGCACAGCAGCACGAGCGGCACCATCAGCGCGGTGGCGCCCGCGCCGGCGAAAAAGATCGATTCCCAGCCGTGGTTTTGCAATAATTGCGCCGCGCCCCACCCGCCGACGATGCCGCCGACCGGATAGCCCGCCGCCATGATGCTGACCGCCAGGTCGCGGCGGCGGCGGTTGGCGAATTCCGCCGATGCGGCGTTGACCGCCGCCAGCACCGCGCCGAGGCCGAGGCCCGTGAAAGCGCGCAGCAGGCATAGCACCACGACATTGGGGGCGAAGGCCGAGGCGAACATGCCGCTGACCATGATGACGAGGCACAGGAGAATTTGCGGCCGTCGGCCAATGCGATCGGCGAGTTGGCCCAGCGTCAGCGAACCCAAGACCATGCCGGCCAGCCCGGCCGACACGACCAAGCCGATCGCGCCGGGACCGATGCTCCATTGCCGCGCGATGCCGGGCGCGGCGAAGGTGACCGCCAATATGTCGAAACCGTCGAGCGCATTGAGCAGGAAGCAGATGGCGATCGCTACGACCTGCGGCAGGCACATCGGCTGGACCGCCAGGATGCTGCGCGGATCATCGGCAGGCAGGGCTATAGTCGACGTGACGGCCATGGGTGGCGTTCCTCTCTATCTTATGCCGCGCACATTGTATGCTGATGACACATTATGCAAATCGAAAGGCGCCCGGCCCGCGGCGACGCAAATGCTTGTGGAAAGCCGCAAACAAATATAACGATCGTTATTAATTACGGAGAGGACAGACCAGACGATGCCGCACGCCACCACCCCGGCCGGCCGGACAGACAGTGAGCCGAGCCTGTTGCTGGGCATCGCCTTCGGCTTCCTGTCTTCGCTCGGCCCCTTCGCCATCGACCTGTACCTTCCCGCCATGCCGGGGATGGCGCGCGCGATGGCGGCGGACAGCGGCGCGGTGCAGCGCACGCTGTCCGCTTTCTTCCTGGGGCTGGCGCTGGCGCAGATACCGCTGGGCACATTGGGCGACCGATATGGACGGCGGCGGCCGTTGATCGGCGGGCTGGCACTGTTTGCGATCGCATCCATCGCCTGCGCGCTGGCGACCAGCCTGCCCATGTTGGTCGCCTGCCGTTTCCTGCAGGGGATGGGCGCATGTGCGGGCACGGCGAGCGTGCGCGCAATGATCCGCGACCGGCATAGCGGGCATCGCGCCGCGCAACTCATGGCCTTCACTTTCCTGATCATCGGCATATCGCCGGTGCTGGCACCGCTGGCGGGCAGTTACCTGTTGCAGATCATGGCGTGGCGCGGGCTGTTCGCGTTGCTGGCGGGCGGCGGGGTGATCGCGCTGGTCGCCGTCCTCCTCTTCCTGCCGGAATCGCTGCCACCCGAACGGCGGTTGCATCAATTGCCGATGCTGGAAAGCTATCGCCGGTTGTTGACCGCGCCGGCCTTTCTGGGCTGGACGATGGTGGCGGGGCTGGCGACCACCATTCCCTTCGCCTTCGTCACCGCCGCCCCTTTTCTCTATACGCAGGGCTTCGGCCTCACCGCGCATCATTACAGCCTGTTGCTGGCGCTCAATGCCGCGACGTCGATCATCGCGACCCAATTCGCGCCGGCGCTGATGCGGCGGCTGGGCGGGCGGCGACTGGTGTCGATCGCGGCGGCGATCGCGATCGTGGCGACGGCGCTGCTGGCGCTTACAACTGTCGCGCTCGCTGTCTCGATCGGCGCGTTCCAGTTCTATGCGATGCTGCTGTTTGCGCTGGCGGGGCTGATCCTGACCCCGGCCGCCATTTCGGCGCTGGACGCCGCAGGCGGCGGAGCGGGCTCAGCAACCGGGCTGCTCGGCACGCTGCAACTGGCGATCACCGCGCTGGCGAGCGGCGCAGTGTCGCTGCTGCCGTCGATGACCGTACTGCCGCTGGCTGGCTTGCTGGGCGGCAGCTTCACGCTGATGGCGGTGGTGATGCTGGCGCTGGGTGAGCGGCGGGGCATTTAGGGCGCTCGCTTTACCGCAATCCGTTCGTCCTGAGTAGCCACTGAACGAAGTCGAAGTGGCGTATCGAAGGATGCGCGCCGGGGGCCGATGCTTCGATACGAGCCTTCGACAAGCTCAGTCTCTACTCAGCACGAACGGGTTTGGTTAGACCCTCAGTCATCAGGCTCCAATAGTCCATGGCGTGTTCTCACACAGGCGGGAACACGTAATGCTAGTGTCTATCCGTTCCGCATCAGCCGCTCGGCGTGCCAGCGCAGGTGATCGCCCATGAAGGTCGAGATGGTATAATAGCTATGGTCATAGCCCGGTTGCAGGCGCAGCGTCAGCGGGATGCCGGCCGCCGCGCAGGCCCGTTCGAGCAGATGTGGCTTGAGCTGTTCGGCGAGGAAAGTGTCGGCGTCGCCCTGATCCACCAGCAGGTCGGCGACACGCGCGCCATCCTCGATCAGGGCGACGGCGTCATGTTTGCGCCAGGCAGCGCGATCGTCTCCCAGATAGCCGCCCAGCGCCTTGTGCCCCCAGGGCACCTGTGAGGGCGCGACGATCGGCGCGAAGGCAGAGACGGCCTTGTACCGATCGGGGAAGGTGAGGCCGATGGTGAGCGCCCCATGGCCGCCCATCGAATGGCCCATGATCGACTGGCGAGCCATGTCGGCGGCGGGAAATTCAGCGGCGATCAGCGCAGGCAATTCCTCCGTCACATAGGACCACATGCGGTAATGCTGCGCGAAGGGCTGCTGCGTCGCATCGACATAGAAGCCCGCGCCCAGGCCGAAATCATAAGCGCCATCGGGATCGTCGGGCACGCGCTCACCGCGGGGCGACGTGTCGGGCGCGATGAAGATGAGGCCCAGTTCGGCGCAAAGACGGCGATATTCGCCCTTGTCCGTCACATTGGCGTGGGTGCAGGTCAGCCCCGACAGATACCAGACGATCGGCAGTTTCGCGCCCGGCTCATGCGGGGGCACATAGACCGAGAAGGTCATGTCCGTGCCTGTGGCCGTGGAGGCGTGCCTATACACGCCCTGCACGCCGCCAAAGGCGCGATTGGTGCTGACCGTCTCCATCAGTAGACGACGACCGAACGGATGCTCTTGCCCGCGTGCATCAGGTCGAAGGCGGTGTTGATTTCCTCCAGGCCCATGACGTGGGTGATCATCGGGTCGATCTCGATCTTGCCGGTCATGTACATGTCGACGATCTTGGGCACGTCGGTCCGGCCCTTGGCGCCGCCGAAGGCGGTGCCGCGCCAGTTGCGGCCGGTGACGAGCTGGAAGGGACGGGTCGCGATCTCCTTGCCCGCTTCGGCCACGCCGATGATGATCGACGTCCCCCAGCCGCGATGGCAGGCTTCCAGCGCGGTGCGCATGACGTCGGTATTGCCGGTCGCGTCGAACGTATAGTCGGCGCCGCCGTCGGTCATCTCGACGATCTTCGCCACCGTGTCCTCGCGCGACAGGCCCCTGGAGTTGAGGAAGTCGGTCATGCCGAACTTGCGGCCCCATTCCTCCCGATCAGGATTGATGTCGACGCCGATGATCCTGTTCGCGCCGGCCAGGCGTGCGCCCTGGATCACGTTGAGGCCGATGCCGCCCAGGCCGAAGATGACGACATTGTCGCCCACCTGCACCTTGGCCGTGTTGATGACCGCGCCCACGCCCGTGGTCACGCCGCAGCCGATATAGCAGCTCGACTGGAAGGGCGCGTCCTCGCGAATCTTCGCCACCGCGATTTCAGGCAGGACGGTGAAATTGGAGAAGGTCGAGCAGCCCATATAATGGAATATCGGCTGGCCCTTGTAGGAAAAGCGGGTCGTGCCGTCGGGCATAAGCCCCTTGCCCTGGGTCGCGCGGATCGCGGTGCACAGGTTGGTCTTGCCCGACAGGCAGCTTTTGCACTGGCGGCATTCGGGGGTGTAGAGCGGGATGACATGGTCGCCCGGCTTGACCGAGGTGACGCCGGGGCCGACTTCGCGCACGATGCCCGCGCCCTCATGGCCCAGGACCGAGGGGAAGATGCCCTCGCTGTCCAGCCCGTCGAGCGTATAGGCGTCGGTATGGCAGATGCCCGTCGCCATGATCTCCACCAGAACCTCGCCCGCCTTGGGGCCTTCCAGGTCGAGTTCGACGATCTCCAGCGGTTTCCTGGCTTCGAAGGCGACGGCGGCGCGGGTCTTCATGGGTCTACTCCCGAATTGGTCCGATAATCGGAAAATCCTGTGCCGGATCGGCGGGGGCATGTGCAAGCCCGCGCCGCGCGGCGGTGGTGTCGCCCGCTCTAGCAATATCCCGTCTGCGCGATAAGAAAGCATTTGCGGGATTCATTATTTCTGAAGTGGGACAATATGCACCGCTGGGAAGGCATAGACGAGTTCGTCGCGATCGCAGCCGCAGGCAGTTTCAAGGCGGGCGCCGAGGCGCTGGGCCTGTCGACCACCCATATGAGCCGCGCCATTGCCGCGCTGGAGGCGCGGGTGCAGGCGCCTTTGTTCCACCGCACAACCCGGACGGTGCGGCTGACCGATACGGGCCGGGTCTTCTTCGACCATTGCAGCCGGATCGTCGCCGAGCGGGACGAGGCGATCGCGATGATCAGCGAGGGCGGCGAGCCGCAGGGGGACATCCGCATCACCTGCTCCACCGCCATGGGCGAGCGCTTCATCGCGCCGATCGTGCGGCGCTATGCGTCCAGCCATGCCAAGTTGCGGATCAGCATCGACCTGACCAACCGGCTGGTCGACCTGGTCGGCGAAGGCTATGACCTGGCCATCCGCACCGGGCAGCTGGCGGAATCGCGGCTGATCGGCACCCGGATCGCCTCGCGGCGGCTCCATACCTGCGCCGCGCCCGCCTATCTCGACCGGCATGGACGTCCCGCCAAGCCCGGCGACCTGTCGCGGCACGAATGCCTGGTCGGCACGTCGCCGCTGTGGCGGTTCGAGCGGGGCGGGCGGGCGGAGAGCATCCGGCCCAAGGGGCGGTGGCGCTGCAACAGCGGCGGCGCGGTGGCGGAGGCCGCGATTGCGGGCATGGGGGTATGCCAGTTGCCCGAATTCTACCTGCTGCCCCACATCGCATCGGGCGCGCTGGAAGAAGTGCTGGACGATTTCCGGCCCGATGACGAACCGATCTGGGCGGTCTATCCGCAGCGTCGCCATCTGCTGCCCAAGATCAGCGGGCTGCTGGACCTGTTGCGGGCCGAGCTGCCCGCCGCGCTGGCGCGGCAGGCCTGAACGCTCAGGCCGTCGACTCGTCGTCGCCGTCGGGCCGGGTGAATTCGAGAAACCGGCTGTTGCCGCTGTCATCGGTGGCTTCGAGCGTGTCGACCAGCGTGTCGAGATACTGGTTGAGCATGTCGACCTCCTGCCCTGCCAGCGCCGAGACGAGATAGGTCGCCACCTTGTCCGTCTGCGGGCGCATCAGGCCGTAGAGGCGCTGCCCCTCGTCGGTCAGGATGAGCGTCTTGCGCCGCTTGTTGCCGGGATCGCGCTCGACCGCGATGCGGCCATGCTTTTGCAGCGCGGCGACCGCGCGGGAGACGCTCATCGGATTGACGCCGGTCATTTCGGCCAGCTCATGGCTCGCCGAATTGGGGTGGCGCCCGATCAGCATCAGCAGGCGAAATTCATTGAGGCTGATCTTGTAGCGATGTTCCAGATAAGTGGAGAAAGGCGCCATCAGCTTGTTCGCCAGCCGCAGGACGCGATGCAGCGTATCGGCCGGGCTGGCTTCGGCCGCGCGCGGCCGCGGCGACTTGGAGGACGCGGACGGTTTCCGGAGCGGGCTGCTGTTCGACATGGTCTTCCGATAGGACATCTGGCGGTGGTGAAGTCAAGCCATGCGTGGTGCGGCAGGTCACTCAGCCGACAATCGCGCAGCCGACGCTGGTGAATTTGCCGTCGGCGACACGATAATGGATATATTGGCGCATTTCCTGGACCTGGCCCTTCGCGATCGGGGCGAACTGGTCGAGCCCCTGCGCCGCCAGCGCAGCGGCGTCGAGATCCTTGACGCCTTCGACCCGGATGATCCCTTCGAGCGCAACCAGGTCGGCGCTGGACGCGAAACGCTCGATCGTGAGCGTTTCGATGACATGGGCGTGGAGGAAACCGTAGAAGCGCTTGAACGCTTCGCGGGTGCCGAGGTCCACCCCGAAGAAGCGGATGCTGGCGCCCGGCGCGTAGAAATCGAACACCGTGTCATAGTCCCGGTCGTTGAACGCCTGCGCATAGCGATCGTAATCGGCGCGTTCCATCGCCCTCTCCCCTTGTCCGAAGGGGCGGGATTTTTCCCCTGCCCGCTTGCCCTTTTAATAACGATCGTTATCGTAAGGGCAAAGGGCGGATCGACGCCAGCGAAAAATGCAGGGAGAGGGTGATGAGCTATAGTGCGCAGGAACAGCGCAACCTGGATCTGGTGCAGGCTATGTTCGACCATGTGCTGATCCCGATGGACGGCGACGCCGCCGACCGCTTCATCGCGGCGGACTATATCCAGCATAACCAGTGGGTCGATACCGGGCTGGAACCGCTGAAAGCCTTTCTGCGCAAGGTGCGCGCGGAGAATCCCGATGCGGTGCATGATATCAAACGGCGCTTTGCCGATGGCGACCATGTGGTCGTTCATTATCATGTGCGGCGGTGGGCAGGCGATACCGGCTTTGCAGTGATGGATATCTTCCGCATCGAAGGCGACAGGATCGTCGAGCATTGGGACGTGGTGCAGGATGTGCCGGCCGACAGCCCCAATCCCCATTCCCCCTTTTGAGCCGGGAGGCAGCGATGCGATTCAAGGACAAGATCGTGCTGGTCGTGGGCGGCAATAGCGGCATCGGCCTGGCGAGCGCGCAGGCCTTCGCGGCGGAAGGCGCGACGGTGCGGATCAGCGGGCGCGACCAGGCGACGATCGATGCGGCGGTGGCCGGGATCGCCGGCGCAAGGGGGTATCGCGCGGACATCGCCGATCTGGACGCGATGGAGGCGGTGATCGGCGACATCGCGGCGCAGGACGGGCGGATCGATACGCTGTTCGTCAATGCCGGCGTGGGCGGCTTCGCGCCTTTCCGCGACCTGACGCCCGACGACTGGGACCATGTCCATGGCGTCAACCTGCGCGGCTGCGTGTTCGCCATCCAGAAGGCGTTGCGGCTGATGGACCGGGGCGGGTCGGTCGTGGCGACGGGATCGATCGGCGGCCATGCCTTCGTACCGGGCAACACCGCCTATGCAGCGGCCAAGGGCGGGCTGTATGCGGCGCTCAAGGTCATTGCGGGCGAACTGGTGGGTGAAGGTATTCGCGTCAACCTGGTCAGCCCCGGTCCGATCGAAACGCCGCTGCTGCACCGCAATCCGGGCATGAGCGAGGCCGATGTGGAGGCCATGCGCGAGGCGATGATCGCGGCGGTGCCGATGCAGCGCATGGGCCGGGCGGAGGAAGTCGCGCGTGCCGTTCTGTTCTTGGCTTCGGAGGAAGCCAGTTTTATCACCGCCGCCAATCTGTTCGTGGACGGCGGGACGCTGGAATTAGGGTGATTGGGGAGTTGGGTTGATGGAAAATCTGTTTTCGACGCTGGACAATCCGCGTCTGGAATTCGCGATGGAGGTGCGGCTGCAATTTCCGCGGGTTCAGACCATCGTGAATACGCCGATGGGCGGCAATCGCAGCGCCGTCTATGTCGATGGCGGGACGTTCGAGGGACCGCGGATCAGGGGCAAGGCGGTGCCGGGGTCGGGCGGCGACTATGCCTATTTCCGGCCCGACGACGTCGCTGTGTTCGACGCCCGCTACATGCTGGAGGAAGAGGATGGCACGTTGATCCTGCTCAACAATCGGGGTTTCCTTTGGGGGCGCAAGCCCGACACGATGGCGCGGTTGCGCGACTGGGCGTTCGGTGACGGCGAGCCGGTGGAGCAGCAGGATTATTATCTGCGCGGCAATCCCAGTTTCGAATGCCCGGTCGGCAAGCATGACTGGCTGACCAAGCATGTGTTCATTGGCGTGGGCGAGCGGCGCGCGGACGGGAATGTGCTGCGCTATTATGCGCTGACGTAACAAACCCCGTTCGCTTCGCGCGTGTCGAGAAGCGGCTGACGTGGCGCTTCTCGTTTCTCGACTTCGCTCGAAACGAACGGAGGGGATTATAGGGAAATCAGCGCGTCCAGGGCGATGGCGCCCTGCCCCGCCGGATAGACGATCACCGGGTTGAGATCGACTTCGCGAATGGCCGGCGTGGCGGCGACCATCTGGCCCAGGCGCTGGACGATATCGGCGACCGCGCCGATGTCCATCGCCGGGGCGCCACGGAAGCCGTCGAGCAAGGGCGCCATGCGCAGCGTGCGGATCTGCGCGATGATCGCGTCGCGGGTCAGGTCGGGCGGGAGCAGGCAGACATCGTGCAGCAATTCGGCCGCGACGCCGCCGAAGCCGACGAGGATGGTCGGCCCCCAATGCGGATCGTTGCGCGCGCCCACGATCAGTTCGACGCCCTTGGCCGCCATCCCCTCCACCAGCACGCCGTCGAGTTCGAGGCCAGGGCGCGAGGCGGCGAGATTGGCCATCAGCCGGTCCCAGCCGGCCGCCACGGCTTGCGGGTCGGCCAGGTTGATGATGACGCCGCCGGCATCGCTCTTGTGCGGCAGTTCGGGGGACTGGGCCTTCAAGACCACCGGATAGCCGAGGCGATCGGCGGCGGCGACGGCTTCGGCCGCGCTCTGGGCCAATTCGAAGGCGGGGAAGGCGATGCCCTGCGCGCCCATGATGGCCTTCGACCGATGTTCGGGGATGGTGCTGCCGACCTGCGCCAGATCGGCGATCGGATCGGCGGCGAGCGGGGCCACCTGCTCGTCGCGCTGACGATGGGCGGCGATGCGGGCAAGCGCGCGCAGCGTGCGTTCGGCGGTGGGCAGATAGGTGACGCCGGCCGCCCGCAGCGCGGCGAGATCGTCGGCGAAGACGCCGCCGCCTTCATCGACGCCGCCGACGATGACCGGCTTGGTTTCGCCGATCGCTTCAAGCGCGTCGAGCACCGCCTTGAACTTGATGTGCGAGGTGCCGGTGTCGGTCTGGATCAGGGTGAGGAGGATCGTGCCGATCCGGTCGTCCTGCGCCAGCGCGGCGAGCGTGCGGCCGTAGAGGCCGGGATCGACCAGCCCCTGGGCGGTGATGTCCATCGGGTTGGTGACGGGGACGAAATCGGGCAGCGCCGCGCGCAGCGCCGGGCTGTCGGCGTCGGTGAGTTTCGGCAGGTCGAGGCCGACCGCTTCGGCAAGGTCGAGCATCATCGCCTTGAACGCGCCGGATTCGGCGATGACGCCGGTCCCGCCGATCCCGGCGTCGGGCGAGCGGGCGAGGATTTCGACGATGTCGCCCAGTTCCTCCAGCGAGTCCGCGAGAATCACGCCCGCGCGCTGGACATGGACGGTCATGACCGCATGGTCGCCCGCCATCGCGCCGGTGTGGGTGGCGGCGCTTTCCGCCCCTGCCGCGCTGCGGCCAGGATGAAGCAGCACGACCGATTTGCCCGCGTCGCGCGCCGCGCGGGCGGCGGCGAGGAAGCGGGCCGGGTCGCGCACATGTTCGGCGATGAGCGCAATGACGGCGGTGTCGCGCTGGTCGACCAGATAGGCGAGATAATCCTCGATCCCGCTCGCCGCTTCATTGCCGGTGGAGATGTAGCAGTTCAAGGGCACGTCGCGATGGATCATGGTCGTCGCCAGCACGGCCGCCATCGCGCCCGATTGCGAGACGATACCGACGCGGCGATCGCCCTGCGCCTTCGCCTCCGGCATTTCGATGAAGGTCAGCGAGACATTGTCGCGGAAATTGACGAGGCCGAGGCAATTCGGCCCCTCCACCACCATGCCGCTTTCGCGGGCGATGCGGGCGATTTCCTGCTGGTCGGCCAGCCCTTGCGGACCATCTTCGGCAAAGCCGGCGGAGAAGATGACGGCGGCGCCGACGCCCTTGCGCGCAAGGCCGCGAATGGCGTCCAGCACGCCGGCGCGCGGGATGGCGAGAACAGCGACATGGACACCTTCCGGCAGGTCATCGACCGACGCGACGCAGGGCCGCCCGCCAATCTCCGTGCGCTTGGGATTGACCAGATGGATGTCTCCGTCAAAACCCTGCCGCACGAGGTTGGCCAATACCGATGCGCCCAGCGCGCCGGGCTTGTCCGAGGCGCCGACGATCGCGACCGAGCGGGGACGCAGCAGGCAATCCAGCGAAGCGGAGAGCAGGCCGTGACCCAGGATTTCCGTTTCATCCATGCAAACAGCTTCGGTCACGCGCATCCATCTCCCCGTTTCGCGCGGCGCTATCGGGTCGAATCGGCCGCCTCGTTCGCGCAGATTGTGCGCCTATGATACATTTTGCGCAAGCCCATGTTGTTCAGCCCTCGTCATCCGATAGGCCCGTCGCAGGCCCGATCCGGGCCAGCAGGTCGTGCAGCGTCGCCAGTTCATCAGCGCTCAGCCGCTGCGTCATGCGCGCGTCGGACCGGCGGACCGCAGCCACCATCTTTTCGAGCTGGCGCGCGCCTTCGGGCAGCAGGGCCAGGGCGTTGGTGCGCAAGTCGCGGCCCGGCCGCCGCTCCACGAAGCCCTTGTCGGCCAGGATGTTGACCAGCTTCATCGCGCTCGACCGATTGATGCTGAGCGCGCGACCCAGCGCGGTCTGATCGCAGCCGGGATTGTCGCGGATCAGGATGAGCGCAGTCATCTTCGCCGGCGACAGGTCGAAATCCGACAGCGCGGCGCGCGCGTCGGTTTCCATCAGCAAATTGGCACGCTGCACGCGATAGCCGACGAGCGTCTGGAGATCGGCCCCCTGTTTCATCTGTTTCGATACCCTCTTGCCAAAATTGTATCCCAGGCGCACATATACAGGATATAGCCAGCCGCTGCGGAAAGCGATAGCCAAGTGTCCGTCCGGATCGGCCTGCGACAGCCTATATAAGGAGAGCGACTCATGGATCGTGAATTTCGGATGCTGATCGACGGCGAACTGACGCCGGGCGCCAGCACGTTCGACGTGGTGAACCCGGCGACGGCAGAATCGTTCGCCGCCTGTCCCAATGCCGACGAGGCGCTGCTGGAACGCGCGATCGCGGCGGCCAAGCGCGCGCAGCCCGGCTGGGCGGCAACGCCGGTGGAGGAGCGCGCCGCGCTGGTCCTGAAACTGGCCGATGCGCTGGAAGCGCGGATCGGCGAATTCGCCAGCCTGCTGACCGCCGAACAGGGCAAGCCGCTGGACCAGGCCGGTTACGAGATCATGGGCAGCGTCTTCACCCTGCGCGCCTTCGCCGCGATGCGGGTGGAACCCAAGACATTGAAGGACGAGGGCGGCAACAAGGTGATCGAGCATCGCACGCCGCTGGGCGTGGTCGCGTCCATCACGCCGTGGAATTTTCCGCTGATCCTGCTGATGAACAAGCTGGGGCCGGCATTGGTCACCGGCAACACGATGGTCGCCAAGCCCGCGCCGACGACGCCGCTGACCACCCTGTTGTTCGGCGAGCTGGCGCAGGCGATCCTGCCGGCGGGCGTGCTGAACATCGTCTGCGACCAGAATGAACTGGGGCCGCTGATGACCGGGCACAAGGATATCGCCAAGGTCGCCTTCACCGGATCGACCGCGACCGGCAAGAAGGTGATGGCCTCCTCCGCCGGAACCGTGAAGCGGGTGACGCTGGAACTGGGCGGCAATGATGCGGCGATCGTGCTGGACGATGTCGACGCGCGGCAGGTGGCCAAGAAGGTCTATCAGGGCGCGATGACCAATGCCGGGCAGATTTGCGTCGCAGTGAAGCGCGCCTATGTCCCCAGCGCGCTGTATGACGATTTCTGCGACGAGCTGGCGAAGCTGGCGAACGAGGCGATCGTCGACGATGGCGCCAAGCAGGGCACGACCATCGGCCCGGTGCAGAACAAGATGCAATATGACAAGGTCAGCGCCCTGATTGCCGACGCCAAGACGCGCGGCACGGTGCTGGCGGGCGGTGAGCCGATGGACCGGCCGGGCTATTTCATCGCGCCCACCATCGTGCGCGACCTGCCCGAAGACGCGCCGCTGGTGCAGGAAGAGCAGTTCGGCCCGGTGCTGCCGGTCATGAAATATGACGATATCGCCGATGTCATCGCCCGCGCCAACGACAGCGATTATGGCCTGGCAGGCACGGTGTGGGGCAAGGATGTGGCGCGCGCGACGGCGATCGCGATGCAGATCGACACCGGCACGGTGTGGGTGAACCAGCATCTGGCGATCGACGCCAACATCCCCTTCCGCGGGGTGAAGCAGTCCGGGCTGGGCGGCGAGCTGGGCGAAGCGGGGCTGCTGGAATATACCCAGGCGCATATCGTCAACATCGTGGAATTGGAGGACGCCTGACCGTCATCCCATTGTAACCCGAAGAGGGTCGACGACGCATAATGCGTCTTCGACCCTCTCTTTTTGAGATTTTCCACCTAGTCATTCGGCATATTCGGAACATTCCATCGTGCGGTCATCATAGCCTCGATCCCAAGGGACCACCCCCCGATCGAGGAGTTCGCACTTGGCCTTTTCCCGCTTCGCCACCGCGGCCGTCGGCGCCGTCACCCTCGCCGCCATGGCCATGCCCGCCAGCGCCCATGGCATCTGGTTCGCGCAGCGGGCGCGCCAGTTGGCGCTGATCTATGGCGTGGGCGCGGACGATCTGGACGCGGTCAAGCGGCTGCCGCTGGTCAAGACCGTCACCGGCTATGACAGCGACTGGGCGCCGGTGGCCACCTCTCTTCGCGCCG
>NZ_SEOO01000021.1 GCF_004152865.1 Sphingobium cupriresistens
CAAACCTTCCCGACTATGCTCTCGCCGGGCAATACCAGTCCATGCCACCATTCACTCCATCTTGTCGCAAAGACGGCTGAATCACAACATGCTGGTATTGCTCAACAACTTTCGGATCGGGCTCTCAGGGCGAACGGAGTATCAGGGCGCCAAGCTGAATTAGGTGCGCAGGTTGACGATGGTCGTGGTCAGCGTGTTGGCGGCCTCGATCGCCTTGCTGTTCGCCTGGAAATTGCGCTGCGCCGCGATCAGGTTCACCAGTTCGTCGGTGATATCGACGTTGGAGCGTTCCAACATGCCGCTGTTCACCGCGCCGAACATGCCCTGATTGCCGGTGCCCAGGATCGGCGCGCCGCTCGCCACGGTCGACGTCCAGTGGGCGTCGCCCTCCTGCCGCAGGCCTTCCTGGCTGTTGAAGGACGCCATGGCGACCTGACCCAGATAGACGGTGCTGCCGTCGGCATAGACCGCCGAAACCAGGCCATCCTTGCCAACGCCTACGCTGGTCAGCTGCGCACCATCGGCCGTGCCGTCATAGGTGTTGGGGATCTGCAGATCGGTCAGGTCGGCCGGGGTCGCGCCGATCGGATCGACGGTGGTGTCGCCGATGGCGGGATCAACGGCGAACACCTGGATGCGCGCGCCGGTCGTATCGACGGCGAAGCGGTCGTCGTCAACGGCGAAGGCGCCGTTGCGGGTGTAGCTGATGGTGCCATCTTCGCCCCTGACCGTGAAATAGCCTTCGCCGGTGATGGCGAGGTCGAGCGTCTTGTCGGTGGTTTCCAGCGTGCCCTGCGTGAATTGCTGGGCGACGCCCTGCACACGCACGCCCTGGCCGGCGACCTGGCTCGTGGTCTGCATCGGCGCGGCGGCGAAGATGTCGCCGAACTGCGCCTTGCTCTTCTTGAACGCGGTGCTGCTGACGTTGGCGACGTTGTTCGAGATGGTCGACAGGTCGGTCTGCGATGCTTTCAGGCCCGACAGGGAGATATAGAAGGACATGGCGTTACTCCTTGGGTGAAAAGGATGGTTGGATAAGGCGGGTTTACATCAGGCTGATCGCGTCGGACGGACTGTAGCTGCCGAGCGCGGTGATGAGTTTGGAGGATGAACCGTCGGCGGGTGACTGGACGGCGGCGATGGTGGCCCAGGTCGCGACCTTGGAGGGCGTTGCGCCGTTAACCTTGACCTGCAGGGCGGCGGTTGAGACGGTTTCGCCCGTGTCATCCTTGCCGTCCCAATAGAAGGTGACGTCGCCGGCGGCCTGCGATCCCATGTCGATGGTCTTGACCACATTGCCGCTGCTGTCGACCAGGTCGATGGTCGCGCCTTCGGTGGCGGCGGGCAGGGTGATCTGGCCTGCATAGGTGCCGGACGCATCGGGCGCGGCGATATTGCTCTGCACCAGCATCGACTTGCCGATCCAGCTCGCCGCATCGCCCAGCCGCGTGCCGGTCATCTCGCTCGCCAGGCTCTTGAGCGTCGCGTTCATTTCCGCGATGCCGGACGAATTGGTGATGGTCGCCATCTGCGACACCATCTGGGCGTTATCGACCGGCTCGAACGGGTCCTGATACTGCATCTGCGCGGTCAGCAGCGTCAGGAAGCTCGACTGGTCCATATTCGCGTTGCCCGTGCCGACCGTGGCATTGGCATTATAGACCGAAAGCCCCGCGCTGTCGGTGACGGTGGAGGTCGTCGTCATTTGCCGATCCTTATGGTCTCAAGCATCAGGGATTTGGCGGTGTTGAGCACCTGCACATTATTCTGGTACATGCGGGCGGTCTCGATCATGTCGACCAGCTCGGCATTGCCATCCACCGCCGCTTCCCAGACATCGCCATTGGCGTCCGCCAGCGGATGGTTGGGATCGTGGCGCTTGGTCGGCTCGGCGCTGGTAGTGACGACATTCTTGACCTTGACGGTCGATACGCCGGGCGTGTCAGTCACGGATTCGAACACCGGCTTGATAGCGCGATAGGCTTCCGCGGCGCTGCCGGTGACGTTGCCGGCGTTCGCCATGTTGGACGCGGTCGCATTCAGGCGCACCAGCTGCGCGCTCATGGCGCGGCCGGCAATGTCGAAGACGTTCATGGGCGGCGAATTGCTCATGCTCATTCTCCCTTCAGGGCGCGGTTGATGGTGTTGATGCGACCCTCCAGAAAGGACAGGGTCGTGCGATATTTGACCGCATTTTCGGCAAACAGCGTCTGTTCGGTGCTCAGCTCGACGGTGTTGCCATCCAGGCTGGGCTGTAGCGGCACGCGATAACCCATGGCATCGTCTGCGGCCTGCAAAACATCGGTCGCGCTGCTGCCGGCCCGCGTCGTCGCTTCCTTTAGCGCGGCCTCGAAATCGATGTCGCGCGCTTTGTAGCCAGGCGTGGAGGCATTGGCGATGTTGGACGCGAGCAGGGACAGGCGTTGCGAACGCAGCGCCAGCGCCTTCCCATGTATCCCGAAGAGATTGTCTTCCACTGCCATCGTCAAATTCGCTCTAAATATTTGCCGTCCCCCGCCGTTCTGACACCTGATGGCGTCTCCTGCGGGTGATCCAGCCTGAGATGAGCAAGAGCCGTGCCAATTTGCGTGGGTGACGTATCGGCAGCGCGGGCAATCGCGGAAAACCGGGCTTTTTGCAGGAGAGGCGGCAAGGGCGGCAAAATTTTGCCGGGCGGCGGCAGGGCGTTGCCGCTGTCGGACGAGACGACAAGGAACAGGCGCTCATGATCGCGATTATCGGCCATTTGTTCGATCCATGGACCTTGGCGGCAATGTTGGGCGGGATCGCCTTGGTGGCGCTGTTCCAGAACGGCGGCGGGGAAATGGCGCGTGCCGTGGCGGCGCTGCATCCGCTCATGACCGCCGATCCGGCACGCGATCGCGACGCTGCGCGGGCGGCGATGCTGAAGATCGACCAGGTGGCGCAACTGCGCGGCCTGTCCTGCACCGACCGGGTGAAGACCGACAATATCTTCCTGACCGAAGCTGCGCGCAAGCTGGCCAATAGCGAGCGCGCCGACATGTTCGAACTGTGGGTAGCGCAGACGCTGGCGGACCGGGGGCAGCGTCATGGCGCGGTCCACAAGGCCTGGCTGTCGATCGCCGACGCCGCGCCGGCGCTGGGCATGGCCGGCACGATCATCGGCCTCATTGGCATGTTCGCCGCCATGGACGATCCCGCCGCGCTTGGCCCCGCCATGGCGCTGGCGCTCCTCACCACCTTCTACGGCGTCGTCATCGCCAACATCATCGCCGCGCCGATCGCCGCGCGCCTGTCCGACCTGTCCGAACGCGAACTGGCCTGGCAGCGGGAAGTGGCGGACCGGATGCTGGCGATCGCGCGCCGCGAAAATGCGCCGCTGCGCCGCGCCGCGATTCGCGAAGTCGCATGAGCGCGCCGCTTTCGACGGCATCCGTTACCGTTGCCCGGCGCAATCGCTGGGCGGTCAGTTTTGCCGATCTTCTCCTGCTCCTCCTCGCCTTCTTCGTGCTGCTACAAGCCAGCGGATCGCGCCGCGACGCCATGTTGTCGCAGGTCAGCCAGCAATTTGGCGGACGGGCGATGCGGCAGGGCGTGGAATTGCGCGCCGCCGACCTGTTCGTGCCGGGCGACGCCTTGTTGAGCGACGCCGGTCGCGCGCGCCTCGCCATCGTGGCGCAGCGTTTTGCGCGGGAGCCGGGCGGGCTGGAAATCCGCAGCGACGGGTCGGACCGGGGCCGGCAGCGCTTCGACGACTGGGATCTGGCGGCGGCGCGGCTGGGTGCGGTTGCGCGCGCGCTGCGCATGAACGGCATCGCACAGGATCGCCTGCTGATCCGCGGCCTCGATCAGGGCGACGGCCGGCCAGGGTCAGGGCAGCCGCAGGGGCAGGTGATCCATATCGCGCCGGGCCGTTAGGGATGATTGGCACGGATATTGCTGAAATCCTGGCAAAGACCGTCCGTCCGTCAGGAGACATGCCGTGTTTCGATTGTCGTCCCTCCTTCTCGCCGCCGCCGCGCTGACCAGCGTGTCGCCCGCGCTGGCCCAGGTGCAGGGAAACCAGAAATTCGAGAATCTCGATCGCATCGACAGCCTGGTGGCGATGACCGTCGGCGCCAATCTGGGCGAACCGGGCGGCCCCGCCGCACCGGTCGATCGCCGCCTTCGCCTGGCCGCCTGCCCGACCACGCCCAGCGTCGACGGCCCGGTGTTCGGCGCGGCGATGGTGCAATGCGCGGCGCTGGGCTGGCGCATCCGCGTGCCGTTGATCGCGGGCGCATCCGCCGCGGCATCGGGGCCGGTGCCCCGTTCGGCTCCGGCCTATGGCGCCGCCAACCGTTTCACCCGCGCCGCGCCGGTCGCGGCGAAAGAGGCGGTCGTGCGCAAGGGCGATCCTGTGCAGTTGATGGCCGGCAACGCCGTCTTCAGCGTGTCGCGCATGATGGTCGCGGATGAGGATGGCGCCATGGGCGAGACGATCCGCGTGCGCGAAGACAAGAAAAGCGCGCCGATTTTCGCCCAGGTCGTACAAATGGGCGTTGTGCGCATTCCGGGATTTAATGATTTTTGAACTTGTCCGTTATACGCCATAGGGACGAGTGAAGGATTTACCCAAATGATCAAGTCTGTGGGCCAGAATATCAGCGCCGCCATAGAGGCGACCCGTCTGCGGGAAGGGGCCAAGACGCGCGCGTCCGCCGCCACCGGTTCGGCCACGTCCTCCGCCAGCGCCGCGTCGGCCAGTCCCGCCGCGCGCATGGCCGCGCAGGGTGCGCCGGTTGATATGGATCGCATCGCCGCGATCAAAGCCGCGATCGCATCGGGCAACTACCCGGTGGACGCCAACGCCATCGCCGAGCGCATGGTCGCCCTAGACCTGTCAGCGGCCTGATAAGGGACATAGATCATGCCATTGGGTCTTGCCGCGCTGGATGATCTTTTCGACGCTTTCGAAGATCTTCGCGACGTGCTCGATGGCGTCGACGCCGCCGCCATCGAATTGGCCAGCAATCGCGTCAGCCGCGCGGCTGCCTCCGTCCGCGCGATCGGCGCCTGGCGTTCCGAACCGGCTGTGATCGAACGGCTGGCCGTCATGGTGCCGTTGCTCGATAGCGCCCGTATCCGCGTCAAGCTGCTCGCCGATCATGCGCAACAGCGACTCGCCATCCTTGCCGCCCATGGCGCGCAGACCGCGCCGCTGACCTACGGCCGGTAAACGGGCGGCCACTCAAATAAATTTCGGTTTCGACTAAAGCGGCGCCCTACGGCGCCGTTTTTCGTTGTGGGCGCGATTTCCTTCGCCCGCGTTAACCAAATCTTGGCACAAGCCTTGCTCTAACGTCCTCGCTAGCAAGTGAGGATTTTAGTCGTGTCGGCTTTCGCAGACATATCAGCAACCGGGACTTCGACAGGCAATCGCGTCACTAACGCGATTGCGATGGCGAGCCGCCGTACTGGTGTCGACTTCTCCTATTTGCTCGGTCAGGCCAAGATCGAATCCAGCCTGAACCCCACGGCCCGTGCGGCGACATCGTCCGCCACCGGCCTCTATCAGTTCATCGACCAGAGCTGGCTCGCCGTCGTCGACAAGCATGGCGGCGAATATGGGCTGGGCTGGGCGTCCGATGCGATCCAGCAGAGCGGTGGCCGTTACTATGTGGCCGACCCGGAACTGCGCCAGCAAATACTCGACCTGCGCAAACATCCCGAAACCGCGTCGGTGATGGCGGCGGAACATGCCGCCGACAACAAGGCCTATCTGGAATCGAAGCTGGGCCGCGAAGCGCAGCCGGTCGATCTCTATCTCGCCCATTTCCTGGGCGTAGGCGGCGCATCCAAATTCCTGTCGGTCCATGACCGCGCGCCTGATGCGAGCGCGGCATCGCTGTTTCCGTCGGCGGCGCGCGCCAACCGCTCGATCTTCTTCGACCGTAGCGGCAATGCCCGCAGCTTCGCCGAAATCCGCGATCGCTTCGCCTCGAAGCTTCTGAAAAGCTCCGATGGTCTCGGCGCCGACATCCAATATGCGGCCGCCGCGCTACCTTCGGGCGCGAAGACGGTCCAGCCCGCCGACTATGTGCGGATCGAAACCCAGCGGCTGAGCGAGCAGGTGGATGTCGCCATCCGCCCGCAGCCACAGACCGCGCGCCTCGCCTATCTCATGCTCGCCACCCTCGGAAGGTAACGGCCCCTTATGTCTCCCGCCCAAGTCAAAGCGAAGATCTGGATGAGCGCCGTCAAAGGCGCCGTGTTGCCGTTCGCGACGTTGATGGTCGTTGTGTTCATGATGGTCCCGGTGCCGGCGGTCATGCTGGACATCGGATTCATCACCAACATCATGATTTCCTTGGCGGTGCTGATGGTGGCGCTGAACGCGGGCAAGCCGCTCGATTTCTCCAGCTTCCCCACGGTGCTGCTGTTCGCGACGCTGCTGCGTCTGGCGCTCAACGTCGCTTCCACCCGCGTCGTGCTGGTGTCGGGCCATGAAGGCTCCGACGCGGCAGGCCAGGTGATCGAGGCGTTCGGCCACTTCCTGATCGGCGGCGACTATGTTGTGGGCATCTTCGTCTTCGCCATCCTGATGATCATCAACCTGGTCGTCATCACCAAGGGCGCGGGCCGCGTCTCCGAAGTCAGCGCGCGTTTCACCCTGGACGCCTTGCCCGGCAAGCAGATGGCGATCGACGCGGATCTCAACGCGGGCCTCATGACCCCGGAAGAAGCCAAGCTGCGCCGCGTCGAAGTCGCGACCGAGGCGGACTTCTACGGGTCGATGGACGGCGCCAGCAAGTTCGTGAAGGGCGACGCGGTCGCGGGCATCCTGATCCTGGTCATCAACATCGTCGGCGGCATCATCCTGGGCGTGGTCAGCCATGGCCTCGCCATCGGCGAAGCCGCGCAGACTTACATCGTCCTGGCGATCGGCGACGCGCTGGTGGCGCAGATCCCCGCGCTGCTGCTCTCGATCGCCGCCGCCTCCATCGTCACCCGCGTCAAGAGCGAGCAGGATCTGGGCGGTCAGATCGCCGGCCAGTTCGGGTCGGGCCGCGCCTGGGTGCCGGTCGCCGCGATCCTGGGCTTTCTGGGCATCCTGCCTGGTATGCCGCACCTCATCATCCTGTCCGCTGCGGCGATCGCCGGCGGTATCGCCTGGCAATTGCGCAAGGCTGTCCAGAAAAAGGCGGCCGAGCCTGCCCCGGTCGCTCCCGCGCCTAATCCCGCCGTCATCGAATGGGACGATGTGTCGGACGGGGCGATCCTGGGGCTGGAGATAGGCTATGGCCTCATCGCCCTGGTCGACGAGCGCAAGGGCGCCCCATTGATGGCCCGCATCACCGGCATCCGCCGCCAGCTATCCAAGGAACTGGGCTTCGTCGTGCCGATGGTCCGCGTGAAGGACAATCTGGCGCTGGAGCCGAACCAATATCGCATCACCATCGCCGGCGTGGTCGTCGGCGAAGACGAGATCTGGCCCGACGATCTGCTCGCGCTCGACAGCGGCGCGCTGGAAGGCGCCGTCGCCGGTCGCCCGGCCAAAGACCCGACCTTCGGCCTCGACGCCGTCTGGATTTCGCAGGCCAAGCGCAGCGAAGCCGTGGTCGCGGGCTATACCGTGGTCGATCCGCCGACGGTCGTCGCCACGCACCTCAACCAGTTGATCGCCATGAACGCGGCCGAAATGTTCGGCCTGGACGAAGCGCGCAAGCTGCTCGACACGCTCAAGGACGCCGCGCCGCAACTGGTCGATGGCCTGACGCCGGGCACGCTCAGCCTGACGCAGATCAGCGCGCTATGCCGCGCGCTCCTGTCCGAAGGCATCGCGCTCAAGGACTTCCGCCGTATCTGCGAAGCCATGGTCGACGCCGCGCGCCCCGACATGAGCCACGAACAGCTTGTCGAGGCGGTGCGCCAGCGCATCGGCGCGCTCATCATTCAGGGTCTGGTCCCGGTGAAGATGCCGCTGCCGGTCATCACTCTGGACGGCGATCTGGAAGGATTGCTGGCCCAGGCCATGCGCGTCGCGGGCGACGCCAAGCATCCGATCGAACCGGCGCTCGCCAACCGCATCGTAGAGGCGGTGATCCACGCCGCCCGCCCGCTGCTGGGGCAGGCGCGCAACTTCGCCATCGTCACCTCGCCGGTCGCGCGCCGCGCGCTCGCCCGCCTGTTCAAGCCGCATCTGCCCGAAACGCCGATCCTGTCCTTCCTCGAAATTCCCGATGGCAAGGGCGTCGAAGTCGTGGCCGTCGTCGGCAACGAACAACGCCCCACGCCCCGCCACGACCCCGCGCCCCAGCGCGAACAAGCGCGCGAGCGGGTCGCCTGAAAGGAGGCTGAGCCATGTATATGAACAAGATTGCGGCCGGCGCCCATACCTATGCCAAGCCCGGCGACAACAGTCCCGAACGGCTGGCCCGCCAATATATGCCGCTGGTGCGCAAGATCGCCTGGCACGTCCATGGCCGCGTATCGACGGCGATAGAGATTGAGGACTTGCTCCAGATCGGCATGGTCGCACTGGTCGAGTCCGCCAATAGTTTCGAGGATCGCGGCCTGGGCTTCGCCGCCTATGCCCAACTGCGCGTGCGCGGCGCAATGATCGACCATCTGCGGCGGCAGGCAACGATTTGCCGGTCGGCGATGGCCAGGCGGAAAGAACTTGCCGGGGTGCGCAACCGGCTGGAGCAGAAGCTCGGCCGCTTGCCGACCGAGGCCGAAATGTCCGCCGACATGGGGCTGGAGCCGGCCGCCTATCGCGAGATCGCCGACAGCGTCGAAATGGTTCAACATACCAGCATGGACGAGGTCTATTCCGACCAGTCGATGTGGTTCGCGGATGTCGAGGATCGCGCCGACGACGTCATGGAGCGGGAATCGCTGAAAAAGGCGCTGGCCGCCTGCATCGGCGAACTGCCCCAGCGCGAGGCTTTGGTGCTGCAACTCTATTTCGTCGAGGAACTCAATCTGGAGGAAATCGGCCAGACCATGGATATCGGCGCAGCGCGGGTGTGCCAGATCAAGAAAGCGGCGCTCGACAAGCTACGCGAGAAACTGCGCGACTGGGACGACTGACATTCAGGCTGGCGGTGTTCCCGCGAAGGCGGGAACCCAGTCCTGCGATCCCAACAACGGCTGATTACCTATCCATCACTCATCATTCGCCGCCAGCGGCCCGACCCGCCGGCCATCCGTCGTCGGCCAGCGAAAGCGCAGCGGGCGATAGCTTTGCGTGCGCCACCACGGATCGGCGACCTGGAACAGGCCATGTTCCTCCGCCTTGCGCCCCAAATCCTTGCGCGCGGTCAACGCCGCCAGCACCGGCGCGGCGAACAGGCCGGCGACCACCGGCGACATCCAGCCCAGGCTCCCGGCTTTCACCGCCATCGCGGTCAGCCCGGCGCCCAGCAGCAAATGCCATTTGAACAGCCAGATCGCGCTGGTCATCGCCATGCCGTCGCGATCGCGGGTCTGCCCGTTCCAGCTCGCCTTGCGGCCCATCAAGATGCTGAACAGATTGATCGTCTGGGTCAGCATCGCCACCGGCGCCATCAGGATCGACAGGATGATGTCGACCAGCACGCCGCGCGTCATCCGCGCCGCGCCGCCAAAGCCGATGCGCCGGGCCGGATCGGCCATCGCCCACAGAATCGCCAAAATCTTGGGGCCGAACAGCAGCACCGCGGTGAGCGCCAGCAATCCGCCCGACGGCAGGATCGCGGCGGGCGGCCACACCCCGGCCAATGCGCCGCCCAGCACCACCAGCATCAGCGCCAGCCAGAGCGGCGACGTGCAATAGGCCGATGCGCCGACCAGCAACTGGAACCGGCTGACCGGATGCAGGCCCTTGATCTTCACCAGCAACGGCACATGCTGGATATTGCCCTGGCACCAGCGGCGGTCGCGGGTGAACAGGTCCGGCATCGACGGCGGAAATTCCTCGAAACTGTCGTCGGCCGTGACCATATGCACGTCCCAGCCGCGGCGGCGCAGCAGCGCGGCCTCCAGCATGTCGTGGCTCAATATATGCCCGCCGAACGGCGCGCGGCCCGGCAATTCGGGCAGGCCGCAGCTTTCTGCGAAGGCGCTGACCCGCACGATCGCATTATGGCCCCAGAACATGCCTTCCGATCCCGCCCACCAGATCATGCCGGCGGCCGAGGTCGGGCCGAACAAGCGGCTGGCGAATTGCTGCCAGCGCGCGAACAAAGTGGCGGCGCCCATCACGGTGGGGACGGTCTGGATCAGACCGACATGGGGATGCCGCTCCATATCGGCAGCCAGCCGGGCCATCGTCTGCCCGCTGACCACGCTGTCGGCGTCCAGCACGACCATATAATCGTAACCGCCGCCGAAACGCTGCACCCATTCGGCGATATTGCCCGGCTTGCGCCCGATATTGAGCGCCCGCCTCCGATAATGAACGGGGCGGGAAAAGGAGGCGCGCATCTCCTGATAGGCGCGGCGCTCGACTTCGCCACTTTCGGGATTGGAATCCGACAGGATGAAAAATTCGAACCGTTCGCCGCCCATCACCTGGGCCAGCGACCGCTCCATGATCGACAGCCGGCCCAGCACGCCCAGAAAATCCTCGTTGCAGACCGGCAGCAGGATGGCGGTCTTGCCTTTGAGCGGGGTGGCGGCGTTGAGCGGGCGGGGGGTCACGCTGCGGCCCTTGCCGACCGTCAGCAGCAGGAAACCGATCATCGCGGTGGCGAAACCAAAGGCGATCCAGGCGAAAAGCGGAATGAATAGCGCGAGATAGACGCCCTCCCACGCGGAAATCCCGTCCAGCCCGATCGACCGGCGCATCTCATGCGCGGCCATGGCGGCGGGGAGCAGGGCGAGGAGCACCACCAGCAAACGCCGCGCCCAGATGTCGATGTTGAGCGGACGGCGCGCGATCAGGTCGGGCCTGACGCCGAAATCCTGTTCCGGCATCGCCAGCGCGCTTTCCGGCGGCACCTGCTCAAAGGCCCGCGCCAGCGGCTTGCCCCCGGCATCGGTGGTCGGCGCCTGCGCGCCTCCATTCCCCATCATCCATCAGACCCATCGCGATTGACCCAATATGTCACAACCGCCCGATGCATAGACGGTTCCCTTCAGACACCGAGCGGATAATGCACATATTCGCTCAGCGCGCGATCGCCCGCCCGCAACTGCATCCGAATATCGGCCGACTTGCCCTGCGCGCGCTGTATGTCGAGCACCGCGCGGAACAGGCCGTCGCGGCCCAACACCGGATAGCCGGCCTTCTTGACGAGCGTGCCGCTGGCCACATCCGCCCAAATATCGGGCTTGCCGCCAGCCGCCACGCCGGCGAAATCGATCACCAGTCGTTCGGCATCGCCGTCACCGCGTCCGCGCCAGACATTTTCGACGATGGCTATGCCGGTCGAAGCGGGCGAGCGCGCCGCCGACCAGTCGAGCCGATAGGCCAGGTCGATCCGCGCACCCGCGCGCGGGGCGACGTCTGGCGTCCAATAGGCGGCGACATTGTCGGTATATTCGCTGTCGGTGGGAAAGGCGTAGAGGCGCACCGCGCCCGCGCCGAGCGGCCTGGTCGGCGTTGACCAGAGCGACGGGCGGCGATCGTAGAAGACGCCGTCATCCTGATAATGGTCGAAGTCGCGGTCGCGCTGGAGCAGCCCGAAGCCCTTCGGACTGACTTCCTTGAACGCGCTGAAATGCGGCGCGGACGGGTTCACGATCGGCCGGGCATGGGCGATGCCGTCGGCGCTGGCGATCGACAGCATGTCGCTGTCATGGATTTCCGGCCGCCAGTCGGTCCCCTGAACGCGATTGGCTTGGTCGTACCAGAACATGCTGGTCATCGGCATCAGTCCCAGTTCGGGAATGGCGCGGCGCGGGAAAAGGGCGGCGCTGATATCCTGCTGGACACCCTGCGGCCCCAGGCTGCTGACGAAACGGAAGGCGCCGGCGATCGACGCGCCGTCGAGCAGCGCATAGATGGTGACGCTGCTGGCGCCGGTCCGCTCCAGCCAGAAATGGGTGAAGCGGGGAAATTCCTCCTGGCCGGGCAGGCTGGTGTTGATCGCGATCGCGCGCGCCGACAGGCCGAACTGCTTTTGCGGGCTGGGCGCGCGAAAATAGCTCGCGCCCAGGAAGGACAGCCAGTCCCCGTCGCGCGCCGCATTCATGATGCGAAAACCGGCAAAGCCCGCATCCGGCCCCAGCGCGGCAACGGCATTGCCCGCGGGCGTTTCGAACATGGTGGGATCATAGCGCAGCTGGCTCGCGCGCCCTTTCTCGACGATCGCGATCGACACGGGCTGGGCGGCGTTCACCGACAACGGAAAGAAACGGACCCCTGTGTCGCCGGGCAGGTCGCCCCATAAAGTGCGCGCGTCGCGAAACCGCGCCTGATGCAGGGCGTCGTAATCGACCTCCGCTGCGCCGGGATGGGGCGGCGTTTCCTTGAACGGCGCGCGGGCGAGGCGCTGCGCCTGGCCAACCAACCTGTCCCAGGAAAAGGCGTCGCCGCCGGTTTGGGCAAAAAGCATGTCGGGCAGCAGGAGGGCGGCGCTGGAGGCGGCGATCATCGCGCGCCGATTAATCTCGTTCATGGCTTTTATCATGGGGCGGACAACCGGCGAAGCCAAGTCTGTATCCGCGGTCATGCGAAGAAGCCTCCGTCCGGGGGGACGGAGGCTTCAAACAGGCTGGTCGTTCGATCGAAGGTGTCGCCCCCGGCACGGTGGGGACTGTTAATGTGCCGGGGGCCACTTGGGCGGCTGGCGGTGACCAAGACCTCAGCCGACCAATCTTGTTAAGCCTTAGCCGATCAGCTTGAGCACGCCCTGCTGGCTCTGGTTGGCCTGGGCCAGCATCGCGGTGGACGCCTGGCTCAGGATCTGCTGCTTGGCGAGCGCCGTCGTTTCGGCCGAGAAGTCGGCGTCTTCAATGCGGCTGCGAGCGTCCGTCAGGTTGGTGATGTTGTTGGTCAGGTTGTTGACCGACGATTCCAGGCGGTTCTGCACGGCGCCGAGCGTGGCGCGGGCGGTGGCGACCGTCTGCAACGCGGTGTCGAAGGCGGCGAGATTGGCGGTGTCGAGCGCTTCGGTGGCGCTGGCCACGCCGGACACGTCGATGTCGCTCAACGTGATTTCCACGGTGTCGCTGTCGTTGGCGCCGGCCTGGATCGTCACGACGTCATCGGTGGTCGGGAAGAGCGCCTTGCCGTTGAACTCGGTCTTGGTCAGGATGTCGTTGATCTGAACAGCCAGCTGGTCCTTTTCCGCGTCGATGTTGGCGACCGCTTCGGTGCTGTTGGTGTCGTTGTTCCGCTGCACGGTCAGTTCGCGCATACGCTGCAGCATGTTGCTGACTTCGTTCAGCGCGCCTTCCGCGGTCTGCGCCAGGCTGATGCCGTCATTGGCGTTGCGGATGCCCTGGGTCATGCCCTTGATCTGCGAGGTCATGGTGGAAGCGATGGCCAGGCCGGCGGCGTCGTCCTTGGCGCTGTTGATGCGCTTGCCGGTCGACAGGCGTTCCATTGCGGTGCTCAGCGACTTGCTGGCCATCGACGAAGCATTGGCCGAGCGCAGCGCTGCAGTGTTGGTTCCGATAACAGTCATGGTGTTCCCTTTCGTTTCGCTATCAGGTCGCTGCCATCCGTTAGAGCGCTTGCGGCCTCGAAAGGGGATAACGGCGGGGCGCCACGGGCTTTTAGCGCCGACGTCGTTTTTTTTGAAAAAGGCGTGATTCGGGCGGCCCGAAAATGCCCTTACGCGGGCGCAATGCGCGCGCCTTAGACTGAAGTCGGAGATATTGCCGTTTTTGCCGGAAAAAAACTGCCGCATTGCGGCAAGCCGGCAGACGGCATTAACTATCTGATAACCACAGACGGGCTATTTGTTAACCATCGAAGGGGGTTGGGGCGTACGGGGGTACAAGCCAGCCAAATGATGGGGTTTTGTTCATGTCGACACTAGACGTGAGCCGTGGCGTCTGCGCGCTTCTTCCGGGGCTGCAGCACTGGCTTGAAAATGCCTTCTATGAAGTGCGCATCGTCGATGCGGCCGACCCCCGTGACAGGGACGACCGGCGTATCCTGCTGGCGACCGAAATCGGTCACGCCACCTATCGCGATATCCTGATCAACGTGCGTGACGGCGCGCCGTCGCTGGCGTCCGCCGCCAACGGCCTGCCGGCGCGGGTCGCCTTTGGCATTGCGGATATGGGCTTCGCCTTCGCCCTGATCGCAGAACTGGCCCGCCCCGCCGCCATCCCCGCGGTCGGCGACAGCGGCAGCGCCCGGCTGATGACGCTAGCTGGCCGTGTCGCCCGCAGCGACGCCACCGTTCTGATCCAGGGCGACACCGGCACCGGCAAGGAAGGCATGGCGCGCTTCCTGCACGCCCAGTCGGGCCGCACCGGCCATGACTTCATCGCCGTCAACTGCGCAGCGCTGCCCGAAACCATGATGGAAGCGATGCTGTTCGGTCATAAGAAGGGCAGCTTCACCGGCGCATCCAATGCGTCGGAAGGTCTGTTCCTCGCGGCGGACGGCGGTACGCTCTTCCTCGACGAAATCGCCGAACTGCCGCTGTCGCTCCAGTCCAAGCTGCTGCGCGCGCTTCAGGAAGGCGAAGTGCTGCCCGTCGGCGCGACCCACCCCATTCCGGTCAATGTCCGCATCATCGCGGCCTGCAACCGCAACCTCGCGCAGGAAGTCGCCGCGGGCCGCTTCCGCGAAGATCTTTACTGGCGTCTCAACGTCATGCCGCTGGAACTGCGTCCGCTGGCCGAACGCCCCGGCGATGTCGCCGCGATCGCCGCCGCGATGCTGCTGCGTCATCAGGACATGGCCAAGGCGTCGTTCGTATGGCCTAGCGCCGCTGCGATGGATAAACTGACCGCCCATCTCTGGCGCGGCAACGCCCGCGAACTGGGCAATGTGCTGCAGCGCGCGCTTGTGCTGCGCGACGGCGCGATGATCGAGGCGGATGACCTGCACCTGACCGGCGCGCCGCAGCCTTTGCGCGTGGTCGCGCCGATCGCGGCGCCGGCGTCCGTCGCGGTCGAACCGACCCGGCTGCGCGACGTCGCCCATCACAGCAAGCTGGAAGCCATCCGCACCGCCCTCCGCGAAACCGATGGTCACCGCGCCGCCGCCGCCCGCAAGCTGGGCATTTCCGAACGCACGCTGCGCTATCGGCTCGCCGAGATGCGCGAGCTGGCAGCGGCTTGAAGGAGGGCTGAATCATGGCCGTCACCGGCGTTTCACCCACTGACAGCGTCATGGCGATCCGCAACGCCATCCTGCAAAAGAACGCGGCCCTGCGCGATGTCGCCTCGACCGGAACGGTCGGCGCGCCTGGCGTCGGCGGCGCCCAGGGCACGGCGCCGGGCGGCTTTACAGAGGCGCTCAACAGCGCCCTGCAACAGGTCAACGGCCTCCAGACCCAGGCCGGCGAAGCCGCCGCCTCGTTCGAACGTGGCGAAACCACCGATATCGCCGCCGTCATGCTGGCCAAACAGCAGGCGTCGGTCAGCTTCGAAGCGACCCTCCAGGTCCGCAACAAACTCCTGTCCGCCTATAAGGACATTATGAGCATGCCGGTCTAAACCATGGAAAACGCACTCAGCACCAATGTCGGCGCATCGACGCCCGCTCCCGCTCTCGCTCCCGCCTTTGGCGGCAACGCCAAGGGCATGGACGCGCTCAAGGCGCGCTTCACCGGCTTCATCAAACAACCGGCGGTGGCGAAAAGCCTCCCGCTGCTCGGCCTGCTCGGCACCGTCGCGGTGGCGGGCGCCGCCTGGCTGGCGCTGCGCGAACCGCCGCAGCGCGACCTGTTCCGCGCCCTGCCTGACAGCGACAAGTCCGCCGTCGCGCAGGTCTTGGACCAGAGCGGCATCAAATATGACTTCGACAACAGCGGCGGCATGACCGTTGGCGAAGACGATTATTTCAAGGCGAAGATGATGCTCGCCGCCCAGGGTCTGCCCAAGAGCGCGCCTGACGGCAACAGCATGATCGACAGCCTGCCGATGGGCGCATCGCGCGCCGTCGAGGGCGAAAAGCTGCGCTCCGCCCGCGAAATGGACCTCGCCCGCACGATCGAGGCGATCGACAGCGTCGAAACCGCCAAGGTGCATCTCGCCGTCGAACCGCCCAGCGTGTTCCTGCGCGAACGGTCCAAGCCCTCCGCCTCGGTCATGCTGCGCCTGGCCAACGGCCGGACGCTGACCGATGCGCAGGTCAACGCCATCGTCCACCTCGTCGCCTCCTCGATACCGGAACTCAACCCGGACGATATCTCGCTGGTCGATCAAAATGGCCGCCTGCTCAGCAATAATGACGGCAACGCCGCCGACGATCGTCAACTGGCGGTGCAGGGCAAGATCGAGGATCGCTATCGCCAGTCGGTGATCGCGCTGCTGACGCCGATCCTGGGCGCCGGCAATTTCTCGACCGAGGTTCATGCCGAACTGAATTTCGCCGAGCGTCAGGCGACCCGCGAAACCTACCCGCAGGATGAGGCGCGGTTGCGCAACGAAACCGGCACCTGGGCGTCCGATCCGCGCGGCCAGGGGACTGGCGAAGCGTCGGGCATCCCCGGCGCGCTCAGCAATCAGGCCCCGGTCAACCCGACCGTGACCCAGACGAACCCCAATGGCCAGGCCGTGACGCAGGGCCAGACCGCGCAGGGCGCGCAAGCGACCCCCGGCACGCCGCCCAACCCGCTGATGAAGACCGAAGAAACCTTCAACCGCAGTTTCGAACTGGGCCGTGAAGTGTCGGTCACCCGCGACGCGATCGGCACGGTCAAGCGCCTGTCGGTCGCCGTGGCGCTCGACACCGCGCCGGACGGCAAGGCGCGCACGCCCCAGGAAATCGCCGCGCTTGAAGCGCTGGTCAAGGGCGCGGTCGGTTTCGACCAGGGGCGTGGCGACGTGGTCGCCCTGTCCTCGCGCAGCTTCCTCAAGGAAACCACGCCCGAAGCGCCCTGGTATGAAGCCGACTGGATGTCGCCGTTGGTGCGCAACGTGTCGGCGCTGCTGGTCGCGCTGCTGGTCATCTTCGGCATCGGTCGCCCGCTCCTGAAGCGCCGCGCCGCAGCGCCCGACGCTCTGGCGGCCCCGACCCCGGAGGAAGGCCAGCGCATCGGTCGCGAGATTTCCAGCGAAATCACCAAGCAGGCCGTCGTCGCCGGGCCGGACGGCGCGGAGCCCAAGGTCACGCTCGACATGATCTCCTCCACTTACGACTATGCCCAGCGCGCGGACCTCATCCGCAATTTCGTCAAGCAGGATCCCGATCGGGCCGCGCTCGTCGTCCGTGACCTTCTGAAGGAAGGGAAGAAGGAAAATGCCTGAGATCGTTCCCGGTCGTCCCGAAGCGCTGAAAGGCAGCGCCGCCGCCGCCGTCTTGCTCATGCTCTTTGACGAGGATGAAGCCGCCCAGATCCTGTCGCGCCTGGAGCCGGACGAAGTGCGCCAACTAGGCTACGCCATGTATGATGTGGCGGACGTCGATCCCGAAGAGGTCAATGAAGCGCTCGACCATTTCGTCACCAAGGCGAAGAAGCGCACCACCATCGGCTATGGCGCCACCCGCCATATCCGCGGCGCCATGACCAAGGCGCTGGGCGAGGAGCGCGCGGAAACCATCCTGGCCCGCATCACCCCGCCGACCCGCTCCACCCAGCTGGAAATGCTCAAATGGATGGACGCCAAGGAAATCGGCACGTTGATCGAGATGGAGCATCCGCAGATCATGGCGATCGTGCTGGCCCATCTGGAAGCGCCGGTCGCGGCCGACGTGCTGCAACTGCTGCCGGCCGAATATCAGGAAGAGATCGTCTATCGCATCGCCACGCTCGGCCCCGTGTCGAACGAGGCGCTGGACGATCTGGAACAGCTGCTGCTGCGCGGTCCGGTCAAGAAGCAGGGCGCAGCCTCCCAGCGCGGCGGCACCATCGAAGCGGCCGCGATCATGAACAATGTCCGCAAGGATAATGAGCAGCGGATCATGAAGGCCGTCGCCAAACGCGACAAGATGATCGCCCAGACGATCGAGGAGGAGATGTTCGTCTTCGACAACCTCATCGACATGGACGACAAGAATCTGGGCACGCTGATGCGCACCGTCGACAGTGCCGCGCTGGTCGTCGCCTTGAAGGGCGTGAACGACCTGCTCAAGGCCAAGATCTTCAGTTGCATGTCGGCGCGCGCCGCGCAGGCCATCGCCGACGAGATCGAGGAACGCGGGCCGATCCGCCTGGCCGAGGTCATGGATTCGCAGAAACTCATCATCGCCACCGCGCGCCGCATGGCCGACGCCGGCACCATCATGCTGGGCGGCAAGGGGAACGACTTTGTCTAATTTCTGGGGTGCGCAGGCGATCCAGGAGGCCGCACCCGTCGCGGTCGCGGGCTTCCGCCCGGTCGAAGGCGGCTTCCGCAGCCTCTACACCTCGCCGCAGATGCCGCAGGCCGGCACGATGCGCAACGGCGTGATTGAGGCGGAACCGGAAGTCGACCTGATGGAAGAGGCCCGGATGGAGGCCTTCACCATGGGCTTCGATGAAGGTTGCCGCGTCACCGCCCAGACCCATGGGGAGGAAAGCGAAGCCCGCACCCGCCTCACCGAAGCGCTCGAAACCCTCGCGCCCGCGCCCAGCGGCATGTTGTCCACCATGTTGTCGGCCACGGTCGTCCGCCTGGTCGAACAGATTGTCGGCGAAGTGGAGATCGACATCGAACGGCTGGTGCAGCGCTGCGACACCGTTGCCGCCTTCATTGAGGATAATGAGGGCAAGAGCGCCCTGCATCTCCATCCCGACGACATCACGCTGCTGGAAGGCGAGACGATCGGCGTCAAGCTGGTCGGCGACAAGGCCATGCATCGCGGCTGCGTGCGGCTCGAAACCGCCGATGGCTGGGTCGAGGACGGACCGGACGTCCGTCTGGCCCGCCTGCGCGCGCTGATGGACGATATGGAAGGGAAAGCATGATCCGCGCCGCGCTGGCCCAGGCCGAAAGCCTGTTCGACCATCTCCAGGTGCAAAACCGCGCGCCCCGCCGGATCGGCCGTCTGGTCAGCCATGATGCGGGCATGTTGGAAGTTACCGGCTTTCGTCGTCCGATCGGCTCTGGCGCGCGCGTCATGGCCAGCGATGGCTCCGTCTGCCGCGCCGAAGTCGTGGGCTTTCGCGGCGACCGCACGCTGCTGGTCCCGCTCGACGCCGACGCGCCGCTGGAAAACGGCATCCGCGTCGAACCCGACAGCCAGGCCAATATGGTGCAGGTGGGCGACGGCCTGATCGGTCGCGTCATCGACGCGATGGGCCAGCCGCTCGACCGCAAGGGGCCGATCATCGCGGGCGGCACCTGGCCGCTCAACGGCGTGAAGGGCAATGTCCTCGACCGTGGCCGCGTCACCGAAGCCTTTGATCTGGGCGTTCGCGCCGTCAACGCGCTGCTCACCGCCGGACGCGGTCAGCGTATCGCCATCATCGCTGGCTCTGGCGTCGGTAAATCCGTGCTGATGGGCCAGATGATCGCCGGCGCCGAAGCCGATATCGTCGTCGTCGGCCTGATCGGCGAACGCGGCCGCGAAGTCAGCGATTTCCTCGAAACCAAGCTCAAGCACACGATGCACAAGAGCATCGTCGTAGCCGTGCCGGCCGATCATCCCCCGGTACTGCGCCTGCGCGCCGCCTCGCGCGCCACCGCGATCGCCGAATATTATCGCGCCCGCGGCAAGAAAGTGCTGCTCCTCATCGACAGCCTGACCCGCTGCGCCCACGCCCAGCGCGAAATCGGCCTGGCGCTGGGCGAACCGCCCGCGATGAAGGGCTATCCGCCCTCGGCCCTCGCGCTCATTCCGCGTCTGGTGGAGCGGGCCGGGGTGGACGCCCGCACCGGCGGCTCGATCACCGCGCTCTATACCGTGCTGGCCGATGGCGACGATACCGACGATCCGATCGTGGACGCCGCCCGCGCCATTGTCGACGGGCATTTCGTCCTGTCGCGGCACCTGTCCGAACAATCCATCTTTCCCGCCATCGATATCGGCAAGTCGCTGTCGCGCGTCATGGCCGACGTGGTGGATGACGAACATCGCATGGCCGCCGCCAATTATCGCCGCCTCTGGGCCGCCTATGAGGAAAATCGCGACCTCATCCTGATGGGCGCCTATCGCCCCGGCAACGACCCGGTCATCGACGAAGCGGTCAAGCGCCGCCAGGAAATCCTCGACTTCATCCGCCAGGACCAGAAGAGCCGCATCGATCTCGACACCAGCGCCGATGCGCTGGTCGCGGGCTTTAGCGCATGAGGGGGCTAGTCGGTCGCCGCCAGCGCGTGTTGCGCGTGCGCCACGTTCAGCACGCCATGGCGGTGGCGGAAACCGCGCGCGCCCGCGACGAGGCGGATGGCCTCGCCCGCAATATCGAACGGCTGACCAAGGTGCGCAGCGAATTGTTCGAGACGCAGGGGATGGCGACCGGCGCGTCCTTCGCCGCGATGCAGGAACTCGCGACCCGGCTGGAACAGGCCGGGCGACAGCTTGACGGCGCGCTTTATGATGCGAAGCGCAAGGTCGAGGCCAAAGAAGGCATGACTCTTGCAGCGAACCGCGAGAAGGAAATCGCCACCCGCCTCAAGGACCGCGCCCGCGCGGATCTGGAGGCATGGCGCGAGACCAAGCTTGCCGCGCTGCCGCGCTATCGCCGGATGCAGCGTGAGGGGGATGTTTGACGATGACGATGCTGACCAGCCTCAAGGCGCTTTTGTTCGCTACGTCCGCGTCGTCGGGCGTGAAGACGGACGCCATCCCGACTGAGGGCGGCGGCGACTTTGCGCAAATGTTGAACAGCGTCGGTGTAGCCTCAACGGCAACCGCGCGGCCGACCATCGCGCCCTTCATCGTTGCGGATGCCGTCGCGGCATCCAAAAAAATGCTTGAATATCAGGACCATGATGGAAAAGGATGGCATCCTGTCGTCGCCGATGCGACCCCTCCCTTAATCTCTGTCGCACCCGAACCGCAGACAGCAAACCTCCATTTACCTGTCCAACTCGCTGTTTCATTTCAAAAGCCTGAAGAGGCGCGGCCCCTCGCCGGCGCTGCGCTCGTCCCGGCGTCGCTCGCAGAGGTCGATGCGTCGATCGCGCTGATTCCGGCGCAGGTCGATACAATGGCCGACACCCCCATGCCAGGGACCGACGCCCCGACGCCGGAACAGGCGGCAGAGCCTATATCGCCTGCAGCAGCATCCTCCGCCACGCCCGCCACGCCGCCGGTCGAACCGGCTGCCCCTGCGCCCGCGTCGCTCACGGCGCATCCCGCTGCGCCGCGCCACCCCGCGCCGCCAATCGACATGGCTGACACGCCAGAAGCCGAGGAGCTTCCCAGCGACGAAGCGAACGCCGTCGCGCAAGATGATGGCCAGTCTTCATCCCCGCCGATCGTCATGGTCATGGCGCCACCGGCTTCGGCCCTTCCGCTCTTCGTCGCCCCAGTTGAACAGACCCCGACCGAACAGGTAAAGCCCGCGCCGCGCCGCGCGCCCTCGATCGGCGCCCCGGCGCGGATGGCGCAACCAACTCCGGTCGCCCCCCTCGATAGCGCCAGCATCCCTGGCCCGGCTGTCGCGGCAACGCCTGCTGCCCAGACGGTGGCTTCACCGGCGCCGATAGCCGCGCTGCACGACTCCGCGCCCCTGCTGACGGCCGAAGCGTGGATGCCCGCTGCTGATCAGTCGGCCGCCGCGTCCAACGCCGCGCGTCCGACCAGCCCGCTCACTTCGGCAAACCCCATATCGACGGCCCGCTCGACATCCGCTGCGCCGCTGGTCCCGCAGATCGCGACACCGCCAGTCGCGGCCGTGGCCGTCCCGGCAGCGGCGGCGTCGCCCGTCGCGACGATCGTTCCGCAAGGCGAAGCGCCGAGGCTGCCGGACGACGCGCGGGCTAGGACCATCGACGATCCCGCTACCGCGCGGACAACCTCGAAGCCTATAGCCGCCTCCGCATCGGCTGCGCCGCTGGTCCCGCAGGTCGCGACGCCGCCAGTCGCGGCCATGGCCGCCCCGCTAACGGTGGCGTCGCCCGTCCCGACGATCGCTCCGCAAGGCGAGGCGCCGGGCCTGCCGGACGACGCGCGGGCCAGGGGCACCGACCATCCCGTCACCGCGCCCGCGCCCGCGCCGGCGACCCCGATGCCGATAGCCGCCTCCGCATCCGCTGCGCCGCTGGTCCCCCAGATCGCGACGCCACCAGTCGCAGCCTTAGCTGTTCCAGCAGTGGCGGCGTCGCCTGCTCCGACAATCGTTCCGCCAGGCGTCGCGCCGACATTGCCGGACGAAGCGCCGATGATGGCCGCCGATCATCCCGCCGCTGCGCCTGCGCCGGACGCCCTGCGTCCGACCGGCCAGCCCGCTTCGGCAGCGTCGATGCCGACGGCCGGCTCTGTATCCGCTGCGCCGCCCGTCGCGGTTCTAGTCGCACCGACCCCGGAAAGCCTGCCAGCCTCTTTGGTCGCGCCCGCCACGCCAGCCACGCCCGCCACCGCCGAAGCCCTGGATTTGCCCGCCGATGTCGCACAGGCCCCTATCCCGACCGCTCCCGTCAAGCCGCGCGCGGAAGCCGTATCGCTGCTCCAGTTGGTGCGCGATCATATGAGCCTGCGCGCGTCGCGCCGACCTGAAACCGCCGCGCCGGCCCGCGACATGGCGCCCGACGTCGGGTCAGCGATCCTGCCGACAACCATCAGCGACGATAGCCCGTCGCTGGCGCCGCTGGTCCAGCCGACCGTCCAGCCGCTCGCGCCCACCGCGCCCACCGCGCCGGTCATCCCGACCATCGACCTGTCCGCCAGTCTTGGCGCGCAGATTGTCGATATGGGCGTTTCGGGCCAGTGGATCGACGGGCTGGCGCGCGATGTCGCCGGCCTGTCGGCCAATGGGGCGCAGGGCCGGTTTCAGATCAACGCCGACCAGCTCGGCCCGATCCAGGTCGATATCCGACAGGGCGCTGATGGCGCCGCCATCAACCTGACCGTCGCGACCGAGGCGGCCGAACAGGCCTTGCGGCAGGAGAGCGACCGGCTAAGGCTGGACGCGGGCCTGTCCGCCATGCGCATCAGCGAAGTGAAGATAGAGCGCGCCCCCCATGTCGCCGAAACCGCGCGTGCGGACAGCAGCGGCAACCAAAATTCGTCGCAGCAGCAATCCGGCGGCCAGGGCCAAAATCCAAGTCAATCCATGGGGCAGGGCGCAGGCCAGGGCATGGGCCAAAATCCCGGCCAATCGTCCGCTCAGTCGCATATGCAGGGCCACGGCCAGCAACGCGAAAATATCGCCCTGGGGCATAAAGCGGGAAGTGACGCTGCCGTTCTTAACCATACGGACGTCGGCGAAAGCGCCGGCGGTGCCGTTCGCGCGCGCTATGCGTGACCAGCGCTTTTCGTAGGGGACCAGATATATGAGCGACGAGCCAAAGGCCAAGAAAAAGAAGGGCGGGAGCATGAAGATGATCCTGCTGCTGGTCGTGGGCGTCGTCGTGGGTGGCGCGGGCGCCGCCGGTGGACTTTATGCCGCCGGTTTCTTCAGCCCGAAGGCGGAGGGGCCGAAGGAAGATCCCAACAAGCCCGTGTTGGTGCTGGCCGGTGAGGATGCGCAGGCGATCGCGACCGCCCATGGCTGGGCTGGCGAAGCGGGCGGCGGCGGTGGCGGCGAAGGCGGCGGCAAATCCGGCGGCGAAAGCCATGTCGTGTCTACGGGCCATGCGCCGGGCAAGGGCGTCGACCTGCCGACGCCAGCCAATCCGGCCGCCTATCAGGCCACCTATTTCCAGCTTCAGGCGCCCTTCACGTCGAACATGTCGGACACCGACGCCTTCGCCCAGATCTCCGTCGCCGTTTCGACCTATTATGACTATCGCGTGATCGCGGCGATCAAGCAGCATGAAATGCCGATCCGCAGCGAGATGCTGATGATGCTGGCGGAACAGCCGCAGGAGGTGCTCGACACGCCGCAAGGCAAGCAGGCGCTCCAGGGCAAGATCAAGGTCATCATCAACGATGTGCTAAAGCAGAAGACCGGCTATGGCGGCGTCGATAACGTCTATTTCACCAATTTCGTGATCCAGTAAGACCGCTGCATTGGCGCCCTGCTGCCGGCGCCGCTCGTCGCCCTGTTAACTCCAATTTTACCATTTTCGTTATTAATGGCGCTGCGCCAAAGGATCGGGGACGTGCCCTGATCCGCCATGGGGCAGGGGACCAAGATGGACGACGTACAGACCTACGCCTTCGGGCGCGGGGATTCGCAGGCGCCTATCATGCTGTCGGGGCTGGACCGGCTGGGCGAAAAGCTCGGCCGGCGGATGCGCGCCCTGATCGAGCCGATCGCGGGCGTGCGCCCGCACATCGTGGCGCAGGATACCCGCGTGCTCGATTTCGCTGCCTGGACGGTCGATGTGCCCGCCTTTTGCAGCCTGTCCATCTATCGCCTGCTGCCGCTGAAGGGGCAGATGCTGCTGCGGATGGACGCGGCGATGATCTCCACCATGGTCGATTGTTTCTACGGCGGCATCGGCAACCGGGCCTTGCCCGCGCGCGGCGAATTCACGCCGACCGAAGACCGGCTGATCGCCCGGCTTTCCGACAGCATCGTCACCCGCCTGGTCGAAACCTGGGCCGACATCCTGCCACTGGAACAGGGGCTGATCCTGCGCGAAAGCGCGGTCGGCTATGCCGCGTCGGCGCAGCCCGGCGACCAGATGGTGCTGCAACGCTTCGTCATCTCCATCACCCGCGAACAGGAATGGCCGATCGACATCGTCTTTCCGCTGTCCGCGCTGCGCGGGGTAGAGGCGCTGATGGGCAGCAACCTGCCCGCTGACGAGGAACAGCGCGACCCCGTCTGGCAGACGCGCATCGCCCGGCGGATGCGCGACATCCGTATGCCCGCGCGCACCGTATTGGCGCGTCCCAATCTCTCGCTGGCCGAACTGATGCAGCTCAAGGTCGGCGACGTCATTCCCGTCACCATCGGCCGATCGCTGCCGTTGATCGTCGGCAACCGGATCGTCGCCCATGGCACGATCGGCGAACAGGACGGCCGCGCCGCCTTCCAGATTGAAAAGCTTGCACAGGAACCCGATCAATGAGCGACATGAGCGAAGCCCCCCGCATGGACCGGGGCGAAGATCCGCTGAGCAAAATGACCAATAATCGCCAGTTCAAGCTGCTGGCCGATATCCCGGTCCGCATGTCGGTGGAGGTCGGCTCCACCTCGCTGCGCCTGGCCGAAGTCATGGACCTGGCAGAAGGCAGCATTGTCGAACTGGATCGCCAGGCCGACGACCTGCTCGACATCATGGTCAACGGCGCGCTGATCGCCAAGGGCGAGGTGGTGACGGTCAACGGCCGCTATGGCATCCGCATCGTCGACATTGCTGCGACCGAAAATCGCCTCGCCGGCATCGAACGGCGCGGCTGATCGCGACTACATGATTTTGCGCTTGCCTTCGGTCGCGAAACTGCGGATCGCAGGCGCTGTTAACCATAGCTGCAGGCAGGCCATTTCATGTTCTGGTATTTCGTCAAACTGCTGATCCTGCTGCCGCTGGTGGGCGGCATGGCCTTTGGCGCGCTGTGGCTCTGGCGCAAATATCAACCCGGCATGATGGCGGGGCAGGGCGACCGTTCCTTGAAGCTGCTCGAAGCGCTGCCGATGGGCGCGTTCGGCAAGCTCGCCGTGGTGGAGTTCGAGGGCAAGAAGATACTCCTGTCCGTCACCCGCAGCCGGATCGAGAAGATCGCGGAAGGCGATCATGTCCGCCTGCGCTGAGGCCGGACCGTGGAGGCGGTGGTTGCCCGCCCTTGCGGCCATGATCCTTGTTGCGGTCCTGCTTTTCACCGTCCCCGCCTTTGCCCAGGCCGCACCCGCCGCCACACCGCCCGTCGACAATGGCGGCGCATTGAGCCGCGCCATGGGCCAGATTTCGGGCGACGGCCGCTCGCTTTCGCTCAGCCTGCAAATCCTCGTCCTGATGAGCCTGCTGACGGTGCTGCCGTCGCTCGTGCTCATGATGACCAGCTTCACCCGCATCATTATCGTCCTGTCGCTGCTGCGCCAGGCGCTCGGCCTGCAACAGACGCCGCCCAACCAGGTGCTGGTGGGCCTCACCCTCTTCCTCTCGCTGTTCGTGATGCGCCCCGCGATCGACACGATCAACGCCCAGGCCTTCGACCCCTATGGCAAGGGTCAGATCAGCATCGAGGAAGCGGTGGGTCGTTCAGGCAAGGTGCTGCACGGCTTCATGGCCAAGCAGACCCGCGAGAGCGACCTCAAGCTGTTCCAGAATCTCGCCAAGGCGCCGGCCTTCCGCACGCCCGAAGACATCCCCTTCACGATCCTGCTGCCCGCCTTCGTCACCAGCGAATTGAAGACCGCGTTCCAGATCGGCTTCATGATCTTCCTGCCCTTCCTCATCATCGACCTGGTGGTCGCGTCCACGCTGATGGCGCTGGGCATGATGATGCTGTCGCCCACGATCATATCCATGCCGTTCAAGCTCTTATTGTTCGTGCTGGTCGATGGCTGGGCGCTGACCATGGGGTCGCTCGCGGGATCTTTCGCGACATGACCGGCCATCCTCTCCCCCATCCATTGGTGTGGTAGGCCATGGAAAATGCCGATTTCTTCATGGGGTTGGCCCAACAGGCGCTGTGGATCACGGCGCTGGCGGCTGCGCCCGTGCTGATTCCGGCGCTGATCGCGGGCCTCATCATCGGCATGGTGCAGGCGGCGACCTCGATCAACGAACAGACGTTGAGCTTCATTCCCAAGATCATCGTCGTCGGCGGTATGCTGGCGCTGTTCGGCGGGTCGATCATGGTGCTGATCGCCGACTTCACCCGCGAAATCTTCGAACGCATCCCGGACCTGCTCCAGTGAGGAACGGGCAATGATCGCGCCGGGCTTCGCCGGGGTCGAAAACCAGCTCTGGGTCTGGCTGATCGCCATGATCCGGCCGGGCGCGGCCTTCATCGCTGCGCCGGTCTTCGGCGCGCCCGCCGTCCCGCTGCAACTGCGCCTGATCCTCAGCCTGGCGCTGGGCCTCGCCGCGCTCAACAGCGTCACCATCACCCTGCCGCAGGACGGCGTCGCCAGCTTCGAAGGCGTGATGATGGTCGCGGGCGAAGTCATGGCGGGCCTCGCCTTGGGGTTCGCGGTCCAGATCGGCTATGCCGCCGCCTTCGTCGCGGGGGAGACGATCGGCAACGCCATGGGCCTGAACTTCGCGGCGATGGTCGATCCCTCGTCGGGCCAGTCGACCCAGGTGCTGGGCACCTTCCTCTCGATCCTCGCCACCTTCCTGCTGCTTGGCATGGACGGCCATCTGCTGCTCGCCAGCTTCGTCGTCCAAAGCTATCAGGCGATCCCGCCGGGCGCGGGCATATTGTCCAACGACACGGTCTGGCGCCTGATCTCCTTTGGCGGCGCGCTGCTGGGGGCGGGCGTCACCGTCGCGCTGCCGGTCGCCTTCGCGCTGGTGCTGGTGCAGGTGGTGATGGGGATGCTGGCCCGCGCCGCGCCTTCGCTCAACCTGTTCGCGGTCGGGATGCCGGTGGCGATGATGGCGGGCCTGATCCTGCTGGCCATCGCCACGCCGATCATGGCCGAAGGCATGACCGCCTCGCTCAAGGCGGGGCTGGAAGAAGCCCAGTCGATCGCGGAAGGACGCTAAGCCATGGCGGACAGTCCCGGCGGCGGCGAAAAGACCGAGAAACCAACCCAGAAGAAACTGGACGATGCCGCCAAGAAGGGCGACATCCTCCAGTCGCGCGAGTTGGGCACGGCGCTGGTGGTGATGGCGGGCATCGCGTGGCTGGCGATCACTGGTCCGTCGCTGATCGATGCCCTGTCGGACATGCTCACCGACGCGCTGCGCTTCCGCCGCGAGGATATCGTCGATTTTTCGCCGGCCGCGCGCGGGGCCGAACTGCTCGGCACCATCGCCCTGCCGGCCGCCGGTGTGATGCTCGCGACCTTCATCGCCGCGATCGCCGCGCCCGCCTTGCTCGGCTCACTCGGCTTCCGCCCCGGCGCCTTCGCGCCCAAGGCGTCGAAGATGAATCCCGGTGCAGGCCTCAAGAAGATTTTCGGGACGCAGGGCCTGATCGAATTGGTGAAATCCATCGCCAAGATCGGCCTGCTCGGCAGCATCGGCATCTGGTTCATATGGGATCGGCTGACGCAGATCACCGCGCTGGGCAAGATGGGCGTCGCGCCCGCCATGGCGGACCTGGGTAACCTCTTCATTCTGACCTGTCTGGTGATGGCGGGCGGGCTGTTCCTGATCGCGGGCATCGACGTCCCCGCCCAGATCATGCAGCGCGCCAAGCGGCTGGGCATGAGCAAGCAGGAGATCAAGGACGAGCATAAGGAAAGCGAAGGCTCGCCCGAAATGAAAGGGCAATTGCGCCGCCGCCAGTTCGAGGTGCTGAACGGCTCCACGCGCCAGGCCGTGGCGGAGGCCAGCGTCATCATCACCAACCCGACCCATTTCGCAGTCGCCCTGCGCTACAAGCCGGGCGTCGATGCCGCCCCGGTCGTGGTCGCGCGCGGCTGCGATGCGATCGCCGCGGCGATCCGCGAACTGGCGGACCAGAATGGCGTGACCGTCCTGCAATATCCCGAACTGGCGCGCGCCGTCTATTTCACGTCGCGCGCGGGACAGATCGTCAACGAAGGTTTGTATATGGCGGTCGCGACCGTCCTCGCCTTCGTCTTCCGCGTGGAAAACAAGATGGCGACCGAGATGGACCGGCCGTTCATCACCGTGCCCGAAGATCTGCGGTTCAACGCGGATGGACAGAAGCAATAGGCGGCATGGCGGACCGGCCCAAACCCGGCCTTATCTCCATTGCGGTCGCCCTTTATCTGCTGCGGAAAAAAATCCGCATGATGCATTAAAGTTTAACCGCGCTCGTCCGTATTCTCTTCATTGGGGACGCATTAGGATGGTGCGTCATGAACGATTATGTTTCCAGAAGCGAACTGACGCCCGTCGACAGGGCCGTTTCGCGTCCGCCCATACCCGTCCAGGCTGTTCAGCCTGTGGCGCCCGGTCGTTCGACCCAGATCCCCGCAAATCAGGCAACAAAGGCGTCCCCGCAGGGCGACGGCGTCGTCGTGGACGATGACCTCGCCAGCATCGCCGAATATGTAGAGGTGCACGCCAGGATCGCCGACATATTGGCGGACCTTCAGTCGGGCGTCGGCGGCGTCGATGATGCGGTCGATGCGATCCAGTCGATGATCCCGCGCCCCATGGTGCTGGTGCCGCTGCCGCCCGCCAGCAAGGAAGCGGTGGAACATGCCGCCGTCCTGGCCAAGCGCATCGTCGAGCGGGCCTCCTATGCCCACGGGGCGCACGCCCATGTGTCGCGCGCCACGGTCGAGCAGGTCACCACGTCCGCGGGCTGATTCCGCTCGTTCCGGCGCAGCGCAAATCATTCCTAAAGGTCTGGCCGCTACCGCCGTTCTATCCCCTTGAAAGGACGGCGCATGACTTCGGTAGGCAGCAGCATTTTGACGGCGCTCAACGCAGGGTCGGGGATCGACACCTCCGCGTTGGTGACCAGTCTGGTGAGCGCGACCCGCGAGCCCAAGCAGACCGCGATCACGAGTCAGCAGTCGCTCAACAGTTCGCGCATTTCCGCGCTGGCCTCCGCCATCAGTTCGCTCGATACCTTTGCCGACGCGCTGACCGAAGTCTTGTCCGGCGCCGATTATACCGGCGCCGTCGCCTCCAATGACGCCAGCATCGCATCGGTCAGCTTGCTGAGCGGCGGCAGCCCCGCCGGCCTGCCCGCCCAACTGACCGTCGATCAACTGGCGTCCGCCCGTGTCTATTCGACCGGCGCGACCAGCGGCGCGACCGGCAGCACCGTGATTGGCACGGGCAGCTTCACCCTCACCAATGCGGCGGGCGAAGACACCGTCATCACGCTCGATTCGAGCAACAATAGTTTCGCCGGCCTGGCCGCCGCCATCAATGCCGCCAATACCGGCGTCACCGCGCGCGTCGTCATCGACACGCAGGGCGCCCGCCTGGTCTTCAAGGGCGAAACCGGCGCCGACAATGATTTCACGATCAGCGCCAGCGCCGACGACAGCGGCAGCATCCTGGGCGGCATGAGCTTCACCAGCTCGTCCGCTCCCTTGAATGCCAAGGTGACGCTGGATGGCGTCGCCTATGAATATGCCAGCAACACGATCGACGATGCGATCCCCTATCTGCGGATCGACCTGAACAAGGCGTCGCCCGGCACCACCGTGACCCTGTCGATGAGCCAGCCCACGGCCGGCCTGTCCGATCTGCTCAAGGAATTTGTCGACGCCTACAATACGTTGATGAAGGCACTGAACACCGCAACGGCGACCGGCGCGGATTCGTCCAGCGCGGGTGTGTTGAACGGCGTGGCCGGCGTGCGCGACATGAAGCGCCAGCTGGCGGCGATCACATCGACCCAGCTGGCGGCGACCGGCACCTACAAAACGCTGGCCGACATTGGCGTGTCGACCAATCGCGACGGGACGTTGACGCTCGACACGGCCCGGCTGGCATCGGCGATGGAGGCGGACCCGGAAGGCGTCACCAACATGGTGAACCCCAAGGTGTCGACTACGGCCAGCCCTGGCCTGTCCGCCCTGATGGACACGGTGCGCGACAATATCGAGCAGGAGGATGGTCCGCTCAAGACGGCGCAGGCGCGCTACGACGCGCAGGCCGAGGAATTCACCAAGCAGCTTGAAGATCTGGATGAGAAGATGACCAATTATGAGGAGCATCTGACCAAGATCTACGCGGCGATGGAAACGCGCCTCAGCGCGCTCAAGGCGACACAAAGCTACCTCGAACAGCAGATCGAGGTCTGGAACAACAGCGATAGTTAATCGGGGACGCAGACGATGTTCTATAATCAGGGTTATGCAGGCGCCAGCGCGGCGCGCCGTTATGCCGCCATCCATTCGGGCAGCCGCACCGAAGGCGCGACGCCGCACGCATTGGTGAAAATCCTGTTCGACGAACTGCTCCAGGCGCTCGAAGCGGCGGCGCTGGCCGAACGCAATGGCGACCGGGTAAAGGTGTCGGACAAGCAGGCGCGGGCGATGTCGATCCTCTTCGCGCTCGAATCGAGCCTGGACTTCGACAAGGGCGGCGACATTTCGGTCGGTCTGGCGCAAATCTATCGCGAAGCGCGCCGGTTGCTGCTGGTCGGCGCCAAGGAACGGTCGGCCGAGCCGGTCGATCAGGCCTACGCCATCGTTGCGGAAATCGCCGACGCCTGGAACCAGATCGGCCGTTGATCGTCGTGCGACGCCGCCCGTCCGGGCGGGGTTGCGCCCCAAACATGCCCCCTGTATAGGCGGCACTCGCACAAGGGCGGCCCGGCGGGGGCCGCCTTTTTGCGTTATATTCAACGCGCGCAGGACGCGCAGCATCAACCCAGAAAGGGAAGGCTCATGTCGATTACGCCGCTCATGCCCGTTTACCCCCGGTGCGATGTCCGTCCGGTGCGAGGCGAGGGCTGCTATCTGATCGGCGAGCGCGGCGAGCGTTATCTCGACTTCGCCAGCGGCATCGCGGTCAATCTGCTGGGCCATGGCCATCCCAGGCTGGTCAAGGCGATCGCGGATCAGGCTGCGACGCTGATGCACATATCGAACCTCTACGGCTCGCCGCTGGGGGAGGCGTTCGCGCAGAAGCTGGTGGACAACAGTTTCGCCGACACCGTCTTCTTCACCAATTCGGGCGCCGAAGCGGTCGAGTGCGCGATCAAGACCGCCCGTCGCTATCATTATGCGAACGGGCAAGCGCACCGGCACAAGATCATCAGCTTCGACAACGCCTTTCACGGCCGGACGCTGGGGACCATTTCGGCGACCAGCCAGCCCAAGATGCGTGACGGCTTCGAACCGCTGTTGCCCGGCTTTACCGTCGTGCCGTTCAACGATCTCGACGCCGCGCTGGCGCAGATCGACGACAATACGGCAGGCTTCCTGCTGGAACCGGTTCAGGGCGAAGGCGGCGTGACCCCCGCGACGCAGGCATTTCTCAAAGGCCTGCGCGAGGCGTGCGACGCGCATGGCCTGCTGCTGATCCTGGATGAGGTTCAGTGCGGCTATGCCCGTACCGGCACTTTCTTCGCGCACGAACAATATGGCGTCACGCCGGACATCATGGCGGTGGCCAAGGGGATCGGCGCGGGCTTCCCGCTCGGCGCCTGCCTCGCAACCGAGGAAGCGGCCAAGGGCATGGTCTTCGGCACCCATGGCTCAACCTATGGTGGCAACCCCCTCGCCATGGCGGTGGGCATCGCCGTGCTGGAAGAAGTGCTGGCCGATGGCTTCCTGGATCGTGTCACCGCCATGGGCGCGCGCCTGCGGTCCGCGCTGGAACAGCTCATCCCCAATCATGACGGCATGTTCGAGGATGTGCGCGGCATGGGCCTGATGCTGGGGGTCAAGCTGAAGGACGCGCATGACGCGCGCGCCTTCGTCGGTCATCTGCGCGACCATCACGGCCTGCTGGCGGTATCGGCCGGCCAGAACGTGCTGCGCATCCTGCCACCCCTCGTCATCGAGGAAAGCCATATCGCCGAATGCATCGAGAAGATCTCCGCCGGCGCGCGGACCTTCGCCGAGGCGCAGGCGGCCTGATTGATACTGCCCCGTTCGTGCTGAGTAGGGGCTGAGCGAAGTCGAAGACCCGTATCGAAGCATTGATCCTTCGATACGCCATTTCGACTTCGCTCAATGCCTGTCCTGAGCGACTGCCTTTGCAGGCAGTCGAAGGGGCTACTCAGGACGAACGGTGGTTGGAAGCGGAGAAAACTTCCAATGACCAAGCATTTCCTGAATCTCTCCGATGCGGGTGGCGACGCCATCGCCGCGATGATCGCCGACGCCATCGACCGGAAGGCCGCGCGGGCGGGCAAGCCCAAGGGCGCGGCCGATGCCGACGCGCCGCTCGCCGGCCACACGCTGGCGATGATCTTTGAAAAAAACAGCACCCGTACCCGCGTCAGCTTCGACATGGCGATCCGCCAATTGGGCGGCTCGTCCCTCATCCTGGAGGGCGCGACCAGCCAGATCGGCCGGGGCGAGACGATCGCCGACACCGCGCGCGTCCTGTCGCGCATGGCCGACGCGATCATGATCCGCACCGACGAACATGCCAAGATCGAGGAGATGGCCCATTACGCTACCGTCCCGGTCATCAACGGCCTCACTGACCTGTCGCATCCCTGCCAGATCGTCGCGGACCTGTTGACCGTGGTCGAACATGGGCTGGCGCTGCCCGGCAGCCAATGGGCCTGGCTGGGCGATGGCAACAACGTCCTCCATTCGATCGTGGAGGCGGCGGGCCTGCTCAAATTCGATGTGCGCATGGGCATTCCCGAAGGCTATGATCCCGATCCGGACTTTGCCGAAGCGGCGCGCGCGGCAGGATCGACCATCAGCCTGACCCGCGATGCGGCAGCGGCGGTGGCGGGCGCGGACGTCGTCGTCACCGACACCTGGATCTCCATGGGCCAGTCCCACGCCGAAGAAAAGCTGGCGGCGATGATGCCCTATCAGGTGACGCCCGCACTGATGGCCAGCGCCAAGCCGCAGGCCAAATTCCTCCATTGCCTGCCGGCCCATCGCGGCGAGGAAGTGGTTGGCGCGGTGATCGATGGTGCGCAGTCGCTGATCTGGGACGAAGCGGAAAATCGCATCCATGCTCAGAAATCGGTGCTGCTCTGGGCGCTTGGAAAGCTGTAGGCGGACCTTATATTCGGGCTAAATTTCCGTTATCCCTCGAAGTCGTCGGGGCCTGTCCTGCGCTGAAGAGCGAAGGGCGGGCTTTCGCGGCTTTCGGGGGACGGAGGGATCGGAAGGAAATAGCGTGACCAGTTCCCATCTCGACCAGGCCCTTGGCTTCACCATCCCCTCGCGTCATGCGCGTGGTCGCCTTGTACGGCTGGGGCCGGTGCTGGACCAGGTGCTGGCCGCCCATGCCTATCCGCCCGCGATCGAGCGGCTGCTCGCCTCCGCGCTGGTGCTGGCGGCGCTGCTGGGCAGCACGCTCAAACAGGCGAACGGCCAACTGACCTTGCAGGCGCAGACCGAAAATGGCGTCGTCAGCCTGCTGGTCGCCGATTACAAGGATGGCGACCTGCGCGGCTACGCCAAATTCGATGCCGATCGCCTCGCCGAGCAGGGCGCCGATCCGACTCTGTTCGGCTTGTTCGGCAAGGGCTATCTGGCGATCACCTTCGACCAGGCGGTGAGCGGCGAGCGCTATCAGGGCATCGTCCCGCTGGAGGGCCAGTCGCTGGCGCAGGCCGCCGAACATTATTTCTTCCAGTCCGAACAGATCCCCAGCGTGATCCAGATCGCGACCCGGCATGACAAGGGCGCGGGCTGCGTCGCGGCCGGTATGCTGCTCCAGCATCTGCCGGAGGGCGAAGTAGGGCGCGAGCGGCTGCATGTGCGCCACGATCACCCGGAATGGGAGCATGTGCAGGCGCTGGCCCAGACGCTGAAGCCGGACGAGTTGACCGACGAGGCTCTTCCGCTGAGCGATATCGTGTGGCGACTGTTCCATGAGGAGGATGAGGTGCGGGCGACCGATCCCACGTCGCTCGCCAAGGGGTGCCGCTGCGACATTGATCATATTCGCGACGTGATCGGCCGATTTCCCGCCAGCGAACGGATCGACATGGCCGACGAACAGGGCATCATCGGCGTGGATTGCGCTTTCTGCTCGCGCCTGTTTCCGCTCGCGCTCGACAGTTTCGTCGCCCATTGATCCGGCAATCGTTTCGCTAACGCTATTTGTAATTGGGGCAGGCATGGCCGCTTGCGCTATGAAAATGCCGCAATTGGACGGCATGGACAGCGTGTGCGGCCATGGGCCGCAAGAGGCTTTAGGGCCGGCTACAGGATAGAGCGGAATCATGAAGAGGGCGGAACGGCACGCGCTCGGCGCGGTTGCGGTGATGATGGCGGCGATGACCGCAGCGTGGATCGGCCCCATGGCGGCTGCGGCGAACGTCCCGACGCCGCCGATCGCGCATCAGGCTTTGCGCACGCTGGAAACCGGCGAATGGGAATTGCGCGGCCGTGGCGAAGGCGCGGAGACGCGCAAGCTGTGCGTCAGCGACCTGCGCCAGTTACTGCAAGTTCAGCATGGCAAGGCGCTCTGCCGCAGCTTCATCATCAGCGACGAAGCGCATGCGATCACGATCACCTATGATTGCGCGGCGGCGGGCAATGGCCGCACCGACCTGCGCGTGGAAACCAATAAATTGGTCCAGATCCGGTCGCAGGGGGTGGCGCAGGGCGCGCCCTTCGCCTTCGCTGCGGAAGCGCGGCGCATCGGCGCCTGTTCCTGATCGTGACGCCTGATCGTGCTGCGCTTGCGCTGCGACGTTTCGGGCGGTAGCGCGGAATCATGGTTGCCAATAATGGAAAATTCGCCGTCGTGCTGCTGTCGGGCGGTCTCGATTCGATGGTCGCCGGCGGGCTGGCGCGCGAGCAGGGCTATCGTATCCTGGCTTTGTCGATCGACTATAATCAGCGGCACCGGGTCGAACTGCGCGCCGCGTCCCGCGTGGCCGAAGCGCTCAACGCGATCCGGCATATCGTCCTGCCGCTGGACCTGACCGCGTTCGGCGGATCGGCGCTGACCGCCGACATCGCCGTGCCCAAGAGCGGGGTGGGCGACCAGATTCCCGTCACCTATGTCCCCGCGCGCAACGCCATCTTCCTGTCGCTGACGCTGGGCCTGGCCGAAGTCGCTGGAGCGAGCGACATCTTCATCGGCGTCAACGCGCTCGACTATTCGGGCTATCCCGATTGCCGGCCGGAATTTATCGACGCCTTCCAGAAGATGGCGACGCTGGCGACCAAGGCGGGGGTGGAAGGCCATCCGATCCGCATCCAGACGCCGCTGCAATATATGAGCAAGGCCGACATCGCCCGCGAAGCCGACCGTCTGGGGCTGGATGCGGGCATCAGTTGGTCCTGCTATGATCCCACGCCCGACGGCAAGCATTGCGGCCTGTGCGACAGCTGCCGCCTGCGGTCGAAGGGTTATCAGGAAGCGGGCCTGCCCGATCCCACCATCTATGCCGTGCAGCCCTGAACGATGAGTTATGCGGTCAAGGAAATGTTCCTGACCCTCCAGGGTGAAGGGGTTCAGGCCGGGCGGCGCGCGGTGTTCCTGCGCTTTGCCGGCTGCAATCTCTGGAGCGGGCGCGAGCAGGACAGGCGCGATGCCGTCTGCCGCTTCTGCGACACCGATTTCGTCGGCACCGATGGGCTGGGCGGCGGCAAATTCGCCGACGCCGATGCATTGGCCGATGCCGCGCTGGCTTTCTGGGGCACGGGCGGCGAGGGCCGTTATATCGTCCTGACCGGCGGCGAACCGATGTTGCAGGTCGATGATGCGCTGGTCGATGCGCTCCATGCGCGCAGCTTCATCATCGCGATCGAAAGCAACGGCACCATCGCCGCCCATGCCGGCATCGACTGGATCTGCATCAGCCCCAAGGCGGGCAGCGACGTCGTGCAGCGGTCCGGCCATGAACTGAAGCTGGTCTGGCCGCAGCCCGGTGGCGGACATAGCCTGGCCGATGTGGCCGCGATGGAGGGATGGGCGTTCGACCACTATCTGCTGCAACCGCTGGACGATCCCCATGCGACCGACAATGCCCGCGCCGCGATCGCCCTGGTGATGGACCGGCCGCAATGGCGGCTGACCGTGCAGGCCCATAAATATCTGGGCCTGCGTTAAACGTCAGTCGATCAGGGCTGCACGCCGGTCCGGTCGTTCCACGCCTGATGACAGACCGGCCGCAAAACGCCCTTCTTCCAGCATTTGGGAGCGAAGGAGGGCAGGGCGACGACATAATCATAGCCCGGCGTGCCGTAAAATTGCTCGCCCGCCGCGACCAGCGACTTCTTGATCGAGCCAAGGCCGACGCGCCCCACTTCGTTAAGCGTGCCACGTTCGGCGAAGATCGCCTGCCGTCCGACTTCCGCCGTGGCCTGGCAGAAGCCCTTTTGCGCCTGTACCGTCGAATAGCCCGAATAGATGCGGGTATTATACATGTCCGACGCCGACTGTCCCGGCTTGCCCCTGCCCACGGTGCGCTGGAAATAACCGAGCAGCACGGTCTGCGCCGTGTCCAGTTCCGCATCATGATGGGCGATCATCGCATTATAATTGCTGATCGCCAGCAGGGTCGGTTCGAATTGGCATTGCAGCGCCGCGACATTGAGCGCGGCTCGCAGATTCCACGCCAGCCCGGCCTTGACCTCCGCCGCCGTGGCGCCCGGCAGGCCCATCGCGGCCGCGGCGGCGTCGTCGGTCAACGGCGGTGCGCTCATGTCGGGGGGCGACCAGAAGAACTGGGCCGATGCTGGCTGCGCGATCATGGGCGCGATCGCTAGGGTAAAACCGGCCAGCACGCGGCTCAACGGGGAACGCAATGTCATTCGAATCTGCCTCTTGGGAAGCGCGTGGGGACCAGCGCCTTGATATTATGCGCTTATCATATCAGTCCTGAACGATTGCGCCAGCTTACTGGTCGGAAAGCACTTTCGCCTCCTCGGCGGGCGCTTTGTCCGTCGCAGGCTTGGCCGGCGCGCTGCTGTTGTCGGCGGTGTTGCCGCTGGGCAGGGCGATGGCGGTGCCTTCGCTCTGCACGCCGTCCAGGTCGGTCATGGCGTCGGTCGCGGTGCCGTCCACCACTTCCATATCCTTCATCTGCACCTTGTTCCCGCCCTGCTCCTTGTCGCCACACGCCGCGAGCGCGATGCAACCGGCCAACAACGCGGCGGTAAATCCAGTCTTGGTCGTCCGGCGCATCCGGGTCTCCTTGATAGAGGGTTCAGGCCCGGTCCCCGCCCGGCGAAATAAGGCGCGAACCTAGCCGCCCGCTTCGCATTGCTCAACCCCTGTGCCGCAACGGGCCAAGCAACTGAGAAAAAGCGGGAAATGATCGCGAAGCGCGCTGTCGAGCGCCGCCATGGACGCATTGCCGCCCAGGGCGGCGACGCTGGTCACCGGAAATTCGCTGATGCCGCAGGGTATGATGCCCCCGAAATGGGACAGGTCGGGATCGACGTTGATCGAAAAGCCATGCAGCGTGACCCAGCGTCGCACGCGGATGCCGAGCGCCCCGATCTTCGCCTCCCGGCCATCGGGATCGTCGGTCCAGATGCCGATCCGCCCTTCCGCCCGGCGCGCGGCGATGCCCAGGTCGCTCAGCGCCGCGATCATCCAGCCTTCGAGATGATGGACGAAATTGCGGACATCCTTGCCGCGTTCCCGCAAGTCGATGTTGAGATAACCGATCCGCTGACCCGGCCCATGATAGGTATAGCGTCCGCCGCGCCCGGCGTCATAGACCGGAAAGCGCGGGGACAGGAGTTCGGCCGGATCGGCGCTGGTCCCGGCGGTATAGAGCGGCGGATGCTCCAGCAGCCAGACGCGCTCCTGCGCCTGCCCCTCATGGATGGCGGCGGCGCGCGCCTCCATATCGGCCAGCGCTGTAGGATAATCGACCGGCGCGGCGGCGATTCGCCATTCGACATGGTCGGGAAAGGGGAGGGGCGCAGGATGATCGGGCGGAAGGTCAGACATGGGGCGCTTCCTTGACTTGGCGGGGCCGAGCGATCAAGTCTCGCGCCGGATTTTCAGCATGACGCATTTCATCATGGCAGGGTAGGCAGCATAGATATGGCGACGATGTCGATCGGCAAGGCGTGGGAGGAAGCGGTGGCTTTCGTCGCGCGCGAAGCGACCCTGCTGTTCCCGGTGGCGCTGTTGTTCGTGGCGCTGCCCGGACTCATCCTGCAGGAAATGACGCCGCCGCAATTGCAGGCCTGGTTCGCCGCGCCCAAGGCGGACACGATTCCCGCCATGCCGCCCGGCTTCGGCCTCGCCATGTTGCTGACCATCATCCTGATCTGGTTCGGGTCGCTGGCGCTGTTCGCGCTGGCGCTGCGCCCCGGCATCAGCGTGGGGGAGGCGTTGCGCCTCAGCTTCGCACGCCTGCCGGTGCTGATCGGCACGGCGCTGGTGGTGGTCGGCGCGGTGGCGGCGGTCGTTGTCGGCGCTGCGTTGGTTGGCGTCGTCCTATCGCTCGCGTCAAAGCAACTGGCGGCGACGATCGGGCTGCTGCTGGGCTTTGGCGCCGTCGCTCTCATCTTCTTCGCCAGCATCCGGCTGGCGCTGCTCAATCCTGTGGTGATCGACAGCAAGGCGGGGGTGATGGACTCGCTGCGGCGGGCCTGGGCGCTGACGCGCGGCTATTTCTGGCGGCTGTTTGGCTTTCTCATCATCGTGATGCTGCTGTCCACCATCGCCGGATCGGCGGCGCAGGTCATTATCGGCCTGCTCGGCGGGCTGGTCGCCGGGGCGGAAGGCGCACGACTGGCCGGTGGCCTGGCCGGGGCGGCGGTGTCGAGCATCGTGCAGGTCTATATGCTGGTGATGCTGGCGCGGCTGTACCGTCAGGCGGAGCCGCAGGATATTGCGGACGTGTTTCGCTGATCGCCGCCTATGGCGTGTCCAGCAGCGGCATATGCGGTGCGGCGTCGCGCGGCAGCACGCCGGCCAGTCGCGGATCGGCGAACGTCTCGACCTCCCGCCGATAGGGCGCAAAGCCCGACCGGATGTAGAAGGGCAGCGCCGCCGGACTGTCGAGCGTGCAGGTGTGGACCCAGAATCGCGTCACCCCCTTGCGCCAGGCCAGCGATTTGGCCTGCGCCATCAGCCAGCGGCCCATCCCCTGGCCACCCAGTTCCGGCACCAGCCCGAAAAAGCTCAGTTCGCAATCGGGCAGGGATCGGAAATCCAGTTCCAGCAGGCCGATCGCGGCGCCGCGCGGATCGGTGACGGCATAGACCTCCACGGCCGGATCCTGGAGAATCGCCGCCAACGCCGAATCGGCCATCACCAGTCGCGAAAACCACAGCCATGGCGTTCCGACGCGGCGAAACAGCGTGCGGTAGGCATCCAGATCGGGCGTCTGCCACGGCGTCAGCCGCAGCGGGGCCACCGGGACCGGCGCGGGCCGTGGCCGGTCCCGCATCTCCAGATGGGTGACGATCGTCGCCACCATGCCCGGTTCGACCGGCGTCAGCGCCATGGGGTCAGCTCCAGCTTGCCATCGGCGGCAGGCTCATCAGGATCGCGTCGATATTGCCGCCGGTCTTGAGCCCGAACAGAGTGCCGCGATCATGCACCAGATTGAACTCCGCATAGCGCCCGCGCCATTCCAGCATGGTGCGATAATCCGCCTCGCTCCAGGCATCATTCATGCGCCGCCGCACGATCGGCGGGAAGGCGTTCAGGAAGGCGTCGCCCACGGCGCGGGTGAAGGCGAAATGGGCGTCGAACGCGGCGTCGTCCACACATTCCAGATGATCGTAGAAGATGCCGCCCACGCCGCGATGCACGCCGCGATGCGGGATGAAGAAATATTCGTCGGCCCACGCCTTGAAGCGCGGATAATGGTCCGGGTCATGCGCCTCGCAGGCGGCCCGGAACACGCCATGAAAATCGTCCGTATCCTCGTCGCGGGGCAGCGGCGGATTGAGGTCCGCACCGCCGCCGAACCAGCTTTTGGTCGTGACCAGATAGCGCGTATTCATATGCACGGCGGGCACATGCGGGTTGGCCATATGCGCGACCAGGCTGATGCCGGTGGCGAAGAAGGCGGGGTTTTCGGCTGCGCCATGGATGGTCTGGGCGAAACCGGGGGCAAATTCGCCGCCGACGGTCGAGACATTGACGCCGACCTTCTCGAAGACCTTGCCCTTCATCACGCCGCGCACGCCGCCCCCACCTTCGCCCGGCGTCTGGCCCTCGGCCTCCCGGTCCCAGGCGGCATAGTCGAAGCGCGCTTCGCTGCCGGCCTCCCGCTCGATCGCCTCGAACGCGGCGCAGATGCGGTCGCGCAGCGATTCGAACCAGCTGCGCGCCGCCTGTTGCCGGGCATCGAGGGCGAAGGGCACGGCGGGAATCGGGTTGATGGCAGTCATTGGGGAAACTTTCCGGTCTGGCGAAGGGCTTCGGCGACGGCGATGCCCGTGGAAACGGCGATGTTCAAGGATCGAAAGCCCGGCGCCATGGGGATGCGGACACGAATGTCGGCCAGGTCGCGCACCTCGATCGGCACGCCGGCGCTTTCCGATCCCATCATCAGCACGTCGTCGGGGTGGAACTGCACGTCGGGCAATGTCTGCGACGCATGGGCGCTCATCAGCAGCAGGCGGCGGCCTTCCGCGCGACGCACCGCGTCGAAGGCGCTGAAATTGGCGTGGCGGGTGACGTCCGCGGCCTCGCCATAATCCATCGCCGCGCGCTTCAGGCGGGTGTCGGAAAAGGCGAATCCGGTCGGCATGATGATGTCCACGGGCACGGCGAAACAGGCGGCGAGGCGCAGGATCGCGCCGACATTGCCGGCGATCTCTGGTTGGTAAAGGGCGATACGCATGGCCCGCGCCATAATGCACTGCGGCAAATTGTCATAGGGGGGCGACTTTGCTGTTGGCAAAGAGCGCGCAGTCCGGTTATCAGGCGCGCAAACCACGCCGGGGGGTAGGCGGGGACCGTATGTGCACGGCGCCCTAAATCCCTTGATAAACAGAGTCGGTCACGGCATTGCGGCGGGGTCAGGGACGTTATTGCAAGGGTAGAGGTGCATGGCGAGCGTTGAACATATAGACGGCACGGGTCCATCCGGCGAAGATGGCGTGCGCCGCCGCGATTTCATCAACATCGCCGCGGTCAGCTTTGCGGGGGTCGGGGCTGTCGCCGTCGTGCTGCCGCTCATCGACCAGATGAACCCCAGCGCCGACGTGCTGGCGCTTGCATCGACGGAAGTCGATCTTTCCGCGATCCAGCCAGGACAGGCGATCAAGACCACCTTCCGCAGCCAGCCGCTCTTCGTGCGCCAGTTGACGGAAAAGGAAATCGCCGAGGCCGACAAGGTGGACGCCTCCACGCTGCGCGATCCGCAGACGCTGGAAGAGCGCACCGTCGATGGCAAGAAGCAGTGGCTGGTGACGATGGGTGTCTGCACCCATCTGGGCTGCGTGCCGCTGGGCGCGGGCGAGGGCGAAAATCGCGGCGAATATGGCGGCTATTTTTGCCCATGCCATGGCTCGTCCTACGACACCGCCGCGCGCATCCGCAAAGGCCCCGCGCCCAAGAACCTGGAAGTGCCGAAGTTCAGCTTCACTTCCGACACCGCCATTCTCGTAGGCTGAGGTAAGAAACCATGAGCTTTCCCTGGGCTGAGCAATATACGCCGAAAAATCCGGTGATGGTGTGGATCGACGAGAAGCTGCCGCTTCCGCGTCTCGCCTATAACGCCGTGGGCGCGGGCTATCCCGTGCCGCGCAACCTCAACTATTTCTGGAACTTCGGCGTGCTGGCCGGTCTGGCGCTGGTGATCCAGATCGTCACTGGCGTCATCATGGCGATGCACTATGGCGCGAACGATCTGGTTGCGTTCAGCACCGTCGAACAGACGATGCGCGACGTCAATGCGGGCTGGCTGATGCGCTATGCCCATGCGAACGGCGCCAGCTTCTTCTTCATCGTGGTTTATCTCCACATCTTCCGCGGCCTCTATTTCGGCTCCTACAAGGCGCCCCGCGAAATGGTGTGGCTGCTCGGCCTCGTCATCTTCCTGCTGATGATGGCGACCGCCTTCATGGGCTATGTGCTGCCCTGGGGGCAGATGTCCTATTGGGGCGCGAAGGTCATCACCGGCCTGTTCGGCGCGATCCCGGTCGTGGGCGAGCCGATCCAGACCTGGCTGCTGGGCGGCTTTGCCCCCGGCAACGCTTCGCTCAACCGCTTCTTCTCGCTGCACTTCCTGCTGCCGTTCGTGATTGCAGGCGTCATCATCCTGCACATCTGGGCGCTGCATATTCCGGGTTCATCGAACCCGACTGGCGTGGAGGTGAAAGGGCCGCAGGACACTGTGCCCTTCCACCCCTATTATACCGCCAAGGATGGCTTCGGCGCGGGCATCTTCCTGATCGCCTTCTCCATCCTGCTGTTCTTCGCCCCCAACTTCCTGGGCCATCCGGATAACTATATCGAGGCGAACCCGCTCTCGACCCCCGCGCACATCGTGCCGGAATGGTATTTCTGGCCCTTCTACGCGATCCTGCGCGCCTTCACGGTGGACTTCTTCTTCGTCCCCGCCAAGCTGCTGGGCGTGCTGGCGATGTTCGCGTCGATCCTGCTGCTGTTCTTCCTGCCCTGGCTCGACACCTCGCCGGTGCGGTCGGGCAAATATCGGCCGACCTTCAACAAGTTCTTCTGGATTCTCGTCATCGACGTGCTGATCCTGGGCTGGTTGGGCGGCGCGCCGGCGGAAGAACCCTATGTGATGATGAGCCAGGTCGCGGCGGCCTATTATTTCGCCCACTTCCTGATCATCCTTCCGCTGATCTCGCGCTTTGAAAAGCCGCTGCCGCTGCCCGGCTCGATCACCGAGGCCGTGCTCGCGAAATATGGCAAGACCGACGGCGCAACCGTCGCGGTCCCGGCCGAATAAGGGGTAGATAAGACCATGGTTCGCATTGGCGCATTCCTCGTCGGCCTCTTCTTTGCAGGCTGGCTGTTCATTTCCTTCCTGATCGGCGCGGTGGCTTATGTCTCCGAGCCGCCGGTGCCCACCGTGGAGCATGAGTTCCACAAGGCGCCCAAGCATGTGTCCTTTTCGTTCGACGGACCGCTCGGCCATTATGACCGGGCGCAGCTCCAGCGCGGCTTCCAGGTGTTCAAGGAAGTCTGCTCGGCCTGCCACAGCCTCAAGTTCGTGGCGTTCCGCGACCTCGCGGCGCTCGGCTATAACGAAGCCGAAGTGAAGGCGATCGCCAAGCAATGGGCGATCAAGACCCCGTCGGTCGATCCGGCCACGGGCGAAGCCTCCACCCGCGAGCCGGTGCCGTCGGATTATTTCCCCAAGCCCTTCGCGAACAATGTCGCGGCGGCCGCGGCGAACAATAATGCCATCCCGCCAGACCTGTCGCTGATGACCAAGGCCCGCCATCATGGCAGCGCCTATGTCTATTCGCTGATCACCGGCTATCAGGCGCAACCGGCCGAATTGCTCAAGGCGTTCCCGGACTCCAAGACGCCTGAGGGGCTGCACTACAACCCCTATTTCGCCAACCTGAACCTCGCCATGGCGCCGCCGCTGACCGCCGAAGGCCAGGTGACCTATGGCGACGGTACCAAGCCGACGGTGGACCAGATGGCGCAGGACGTCGCCGCGTTCCTGACCTGGACCGCCGAACCGAAGCTGGAAAATCGTCGCCGTGCGGGGCTTGCGACCATCTTCTTCCTGCTGATCGCCACGGGCCTAGCCTATATGTCCTACCAGAATATCTGGGCGGACAAGAAGAAGACGGCCTGACCCCAGTCCGTCACGGACGGTGGTAGAGATTGGGGCGCGGTTCCTTGTGGGAACCGCGCCCTTTCTTTATGGGAACGGCCATGAGCACCGACAGCCTGACCGCGCTGGTCCGCACGATCCCCGATTTTCCCAAGCCGGGCATATTGTTCCGCGACGTCACCACATTGCTGGCCGATGGGGACGGCCTGCGTGACCTGATGAATCGCATGGCCGCTGTCGCCCAGCCGCTCGACCCGGACCTGATCGTTGGGATAGAAGCGCGCGGCTTCATCCTGGGGGCGGCCCTCGCGCTGGCGCTGGGCAAGGGGTTTGTGCCCGTGCGAAAAAAGGGCAAACTGCCCGGCAAGACCGTGGGCATCGACTATTGCCTGGAATATGGCGCCGATCGGCTGGAAATGCATGAAGGGCAGGTGCCGCCCGGCGCGCGCGTGCTGCTGGTCGACGACCTGATCGCCACCGGCGGCACGGCGCTGGCCGCGGCGCAACTGCTGCGCGAGCAGGGCGCGATCGTGCTGATGGCCCTGTTCGCCATCGACCTGCCCGATCTGGGCGGCATGGCCGCGCTGGCGGCGGACGGCGTCGCGGCGCAGGCGATTATCGCCTTCGACGGCGACTAGCGGGCTTCAGGCGGCGCGCGCCAGCGCGTCGGGCAGCAGGTCCACCGCCGCCGCCAGTCGCTCGTCGAGCAGGCCCAGCAATGCCGTCCAGCTGTTGATATGGTCCAGTTCGCCCGGCCCATCCGATATGCCGCGCAGGCCCATCAGCGGCACGTTGAAGCGTGCGCAGGCCCGCGCCACCGCAAATGTCTCCATATCGACCATATCGGCGTTGATCGCGGCATAATCCTCGCCGCCCACGATATTCGCGCCGGTCGATAGGCGGGCCAGGGGCAGGGCCAGCGGCGTCGCCAGCGGCAGGTCGACGGGATGATCGATGAACGGCGTCACCCCCTTTGTGAAGCCCAGCCGCGACGCATCCATGTCGCGCCAGGACACGCTCGCCACCTGAAATATGTCGCCCAGCGGGCACAGGCGCGATCCCGCCGACCCCAGACAGACCACAAGGTCGGGCAAGGCCCCTTGCCGCGCCAGTTCCTGTAGCGCCATGCCGGTGGCCAGCGCCGCTTCGACCGGCCCGACGCCGGTCAGCAGCGGGGTGAAGCGCGCGCGCAGATGCGGCCCATATTCCGCATCGACCGCCATCACGAACAGCACGCGCCGCGCACTTATGGTTTCGCATCCGATCGTCATGGCCGGTCCTGCCCTCATTGCCTGTCTGTAATGTTCGGGACATCCCCCTGACAGCCGCACAGACTATAGTCGAGATCATGTTTCCTCATGAGTTGACCATCGATATGCCCGTTCCCATTCCCTTCCCCGTCCGATTTTCCGATGCGGAAACGATCACCGCTGCCGACATAGAGGCCTGGGCGAAGGTCGAACGCGCTCTGGCGGGCAAGCGCGATGCTTGTCACAAGCTGCGCCAGGGACATGCCGCGGCGCGCTGAACCGGATCAACCAAAAACTGGAAAAGAGAAAGCCCGCCGCTTCATCAGAAGCGACGGGCTTTGTCATGGTGGGCGTGGCAAGGATTGAACTTGCGACCCCTGCGATGTCAACACAGTGCTCTACCACTGAGCTACACGCCCGCCGTGGAGGGGGCCAATAACGGGGGCGGGGCTAGGGCGCAAGCAGGAAATTGAAACGCGCCGATATTCTTCTGGACAGGGCAAGGGCGGCCCATATGCTGCGAGCCAAACAGGGGACGCCAAGACATATGCTGCCATCGCCATCCTCGCCGATTCAAACGGCGCCCCGGCTGCCCTTGTATCGTCAGCTCTATGTTCAGGTGCTGGTCGCGATCGCGCTGGGCGTCCTGATCGGGCATTTCTGGCCCGATGCGGGCAAGCAGCTCAAACCGCTGGGCGAGGCCTTCATCAAGCTGGTGAAGATGATCATCGCGCCGGTCATCTTCCTGACCATCGTCACCGGCATTGCGGGCATGAAGGAACTGGGCGCGATCGGCCGGGTGGCGGCGAAGGCCTTCGCCTATTTCCTGACCTTTTCGACGCTGGCGCTGATCGTCGGCCTGATTGTCGCCAATGTGGTGCAGCCCGGCGCGGGGCTCAATATCGATCCGGCCACGCTGGATGCGGGCAAGGTCGCGGATTATGCGCACAAGGCGCATGAAAGCAGCCTGACCGGCTTTCTGATGAACATCATTCCGTCGACCATGGTGTCGGCGGTGGCGGACGGCAATATCCTTCAGGTATTGTTCGTGGCGATCCTGTTCGGCATCGCGCTGACCATGATCGGCGACAAGGCGCAGCCGCTGATGACGGTGCTCGAATCGGCCAGCCATGCGGTGTTCAAGCTCGTGTCCTTCCTCATGAAGGCGGCGCCGATCGGCGCTTTCGGGGCGATGGCCTTCACCATCGGCGAATATGGCGTCGGCACGCTCGCCAATCTCGCCGGGCTGGTGGCGACCTTCTATCTCACCGCGCTGCTGTTTGTGCTGCTGGTGCTGGGGACGGTGGCATGGTTCGCCGGCTTCAACATCCTGCACCTCATCCGCTATCTGAAGGCCGAACTGCTGCTGGTGCTGGGCACTTCCTCGTCCGAAGCCGCGCTGCCCAGCCTGATCGAGAAGATGGAGCGTGCCGGGTGCCGCAAGTCGGTCGTGGGGCTGGTCGTGCCGACCGGTTACAGCTTCAATCTGGACGGCACCAATATCTACATGACGCTGGCGGCCTTGTTCATTGCGCAGGCCTGCAACGTCGATATCAGCCTGGAGCAACAGATATTGCTGCTGCTGGTCGCGATGATCTCGTCCAAGGGCGCGGCCGGCGTAACCGGCGCGGGCTTCATCACGCTGGCTGCGACGCTATCCATCGTGCCGTCCGTGCCGGTGGCGGGGATGACGCTGATCCTGGGCGTCGACCGCTTCATGAGCGAAGTGCGGGCGCTCACCAACTTCATCGGCAACGCGGTGGCGACGGTGGTGGTGTCGGTCTGGGAAAAGGGGCTGGATCGCGAACGGTTCAACGCCGCCATGGCGGGAATCCCGCTCGATCCGACGCCCGACATGGAAGAAGTGGTGCCCGATTAAGTTCGGGCATCGCGGTTGCCGCTTTTACGGGCTGTCGGTCGACGCCGGCACGCTTTGGGCGCCGAACATCCTCTCGACCTCCAGCACCAGGTCGCGCAGGTGGAAGGGCTTGGACAGCACCTTGGCCTGCGGCACCGCCTTGCCGGCCTTCAGCGTGACGGCGGCAAAGCCGGTGATGAACATGATGCGCATGTCCGGCGCCACGGACGCTGCATGTTGCGCCAGTTCGATGCCGTCCATTTCGGGCATCACGATATCGGTCAGCAACAGGTCGAACCGGTCCGTGTCGATGTGGGGCAGCGCGTCGCGGCCATTCTCCACCGACACGACTTCATAACCCGACCGTTCCAGCGCACGGGCCAGATAGGTCCGCATACTCTCGTCATCTTCGGCCAATAAAATGCGAACCATCGCCCCCAACACTCTCATCCGGCCGCCCCGCAGCCCCTGGCGCATACCCGACGGGGTGGCGCGAAGCCGCACTATATGCGACAAGGTGTAAATATTATCCAGCCGGACAAGATTTTTCGGCGCGCTGGCGAAAGGAGCCGCATTGGATTATTCCGCGCCGCGCGCCCCGACCCATAGCGAAACCGCTTTCGACCTTTATGGTCCTGCGATTCCCGATCGCCCCGTCCTGATTTCCGTCCCCCATGCGGCGCGCGCCTATGATAAGGATCTGCTGGCCGCGGCGCGCGTGTCCTCGTCGATCCTGCATCGGCTGGAGGATCGTTGGGCCGATCTTTTGGTCCATCCGCTGATCGCGCAGGGTTTCACCGTCATCGTCGCCCGCGCGCCGCGCGCATTGATCGACCTCAACCGGCACGAGCGCGAGATCGACCCCGGCATGATCGCCGACCTGCCGCGCGACGCCCCGCTTCAGAGCAGCGCGAAGCTGCGCGGGGGCCTGGGCCTTTTCCCGCGTCGCCTGCCGGGCGCGCATGAATTGTGGCGCGGCCCGATGCGCTGGGCGGAGGCGCGCCGCCGGATCGAGACGCTCCACCGGCCCTATCACGCGGCGCTCGGCCAGATGATGGCGGCCGCGCGCGACGCGCATGGCCATGCGATCCTGATCGACATGCATTCCATGCCGCCGCTGGCGCCGACCGGTGCGGGGCAGCCTGCGCCGGGCATGGTGCTGGGGGATCGGTTCGGCCGCAGCGCATCGGGGCGACTGATCATGCTGGCGGCCGATGTCGCGGCGAGCCATGGCCTGACCGTGGCGCAAAACCACCCCTATGCTGGCGATCATCTGATCGACCGGCATGGGCGCCCTGAGCATGGATTGCACGCGCTGCAGGTCGAAATCGACCGGGTGCTGTATCTGGACGCGACGCTGGACCGGCCGGGGCCGGGCGTGGCGCGGATGCAGGCGGTTGTGACGCACATGGCGCAGGCATTGGCGGCCGAATTGCCGCGCGCGGGCTATGCGCTCGCCGCCGAATAGGTCAGCGATTAGCTGCGATCACCAACCGAGCGCCCGCGGTGCTGAGATGATGCGAATCGAAATAGAGCGGCTTGCCGTCGCGTTCGATGGCGCAGCGGCCGGTCGGGCACAGCGCCGCTACAGGATCGATCAGCGAGACGCCGCGCGCCTTCCAGCGAATGAAGAGCGCGCGCAGATGCACGGTCCGCGCTTCGACATGAGCGCGGTCGACGCCCCGTGCTTCCCCCAACTGTCCGGTCTGCGTCAGATGCGCCAAGCGCCGCGGCACGTCGAACGGCTGGGGCGGCACGGGGCCGATCAGAACGACCTGTCGCTCTAGCGCCCGGATCGCGGCTATGGTGCGGTCCAGCTTGCCCACAAAGGCGGGATCGTCGAAATCGCCATTGGCCCAGAAAGCGGCGAGATAGACGCGGCTGATCCCTGGATCGGCGCGTATCGCATCGAACGCCGCCTGGTTGGCGGCGGCGCAGCGCGCATCCTTGGCCTGATAACCCAGCACCGGCGGGCAACTGGACGTGGTGCGTTCGATCAGCGATCGATTCTGCGCCTTTGCCTCCAGCGACAAGGCATAGGTCAGTTCGACGCCATGGCTGTCCCCCCACAGCATCGCGTCGGGCGCCGCCGCCGCGCCGAGGACGCAGGGCGTCGCGTGACGCATGAATGTGTCGTGGCATGACTTGCGCGTGGGTGCGAAATCCTGTTGCCCTGCCATCTGCGCCAGCACCTTCGGCGGGAAGCGCGACGGCCAGCCGCCCTTCGCCAGCAGCGCCAGCGCCAGGATGCAGAGCAGGCCCATCGCCGCGCAGGTGAACAGAAAGATCGCCCGCCCCGGCACGCGCCGCGAATCGCGGAAGGGGCGCTCGACAAAGCGCCAGGACAGCGTGCCCGCCAGCAGCGATGCGCCGATGATCGCCATCTGCCTGCCCCCCGCCAGCGGCAAATCGGTCGCATATTCGGTGAAAACGATCAACGGCCAGTGCCACAGATAGAGCGAGTAAGAGATGAGGCCCACGCCGACCAGCGGCCCCCAGCCCAGCAACCGGCCGATCCGCGTACCCGGCGCGGCATGGATCAGCGCCGCGGCGCCCAGCACCGGGGCGAGGGCGGTGATGCCGGGGAAGATCGTGGTGCGATCGTAAAAGCCGACCGCCAGCGCGATCGCGATCAGGCCGCACCCCGCAATCGCCTCGCGCAGCCAGCGAGCCGGGATCACTGGAACCGCGCCCAGCGCCAGCAAAGCCCCAGCGAACAATTCCCATGCCCGCGTCGGCAACAGGTAGAAGGTGAAGCCGCTGGTGTCGCGTTGCATGACGATGGCGATCGCCAGCGATCCCGCCGTGATGGCCGCGACGACGCCGGTGCGCCAGCGCGGCGCGGTGCGCGCCAGCAGCATCAGCAGGATCGGGAAGCCGATATAATATTGCTCCTCGACCGCCAGCGACCATGTGTGGAGCAGCGGCTTCACGTCCGCGCCGCCGGAAAAATAACCGGTGTCGGTGAAGAACCAGAGGTTGGAAGCGAACAAAGTCGCCGCCAGCGCCGATCGCGGCACGCCTTCCAGGTCGCCGGGCAGATAGAGCCAGGCCGCCGCACCGAGCACGGCCAGGATCATCAGCGCCAGAGCGGGCATGATCCGGCGGAAACGGCGTTCGTAGAATTGGGCGAGCGAAAAATGACCGTCATCGACTTCGCGAGCGATGATGCCGGTAATCAGATAGCCTGATATGACGAAGAAAATATCGACCCCGACATAGCCGCCCGAAAAACCTGGCGCATGGGCGTGGAACAGCAGCACTGGGAGGATCGCCAGCGCGCGCAATCCGTCTATGTCGCGGCGATATCGCCCGGCGGCATGAGGGGCGTTGGCGGCCCCATCCGCCGGACCCGAAGTTGGCGCTCGTCCGTGCATGGTGCCGGGCTTAACCGCCAAGCCCTGATATTTGCTTTATGTCGATGAGCGCGACTCGGAAACACGCGGCTATTGGGGGGCGGCCCATCATCGTGGGGGAGGGGTCGGCAAGCGATTGCGGATTTTGCAACTGCCCTGTCGTCCTTCGCATTTGCGAAAATCCGGTTGGCGGGACAAAAAGACTGTGCCTTTCAGGCATCCTCTCCTAAAACTTTCGGGCCGATCTTGTGATCGGCCTTTTTTTTGTCACGCCATTGGTCTAGAGCATCGCTGCTGCTCGGCGCGCCACTATAAAAAGTTTCTGGAGAGGAGCCGCCGGTAAGACCGGCAAGGCGAGCCGAAGCATCAGGGGGATCGAGCGCTAATCGCGCTCTCCCCCTTTTTCTTGCCCGGCTTACGCGCTCGCCATTTCCGCGCCATAAGCGACGACCGCTTCGACTTCCGCCTTGTCGCCCAACACCACGCCGACGCGCTGGTGCAGGCCAGTGGCGGGTACGTCCATGATGGGCACGAAGCCGTCGCTCGATGCGCCGCCCGCCTGTTCGATCAGATAGCTCATCGGATTGGCTTCATACATCAGGCGCAGCTTGGCCTTGCCAGGATTGCGATGGTCATAGGGATATAGGAAGATGCCGCCGCGCTTGAGTATGCGGTGGACGTCCGCCACCATGGAGGCGGTCCATCGCATGTTGTAATCCTTGCCGCACGGGCCGGCGCCGCCCATCACGCGCTCTTCGACATAGCGGGCCACCGCAGGCGACCATTGGCGGCGGTTGGACATGTTGATCGCGAATTCGCACTTGCCCTGGGGCATCTGCATGTCCGGGTCGGTCATGACCCAGCTGCCGACTTCCCGGTCCAGCGTGAATTCATAGACGCCGGTGCCGACGCTCAACACCAGCAGCGTTTGCGGTCCGTAAATGGCGTAGCCTGCGGCGACCTGTTGACGGCCGTCCTGAAGGAAATCCTCTTCGGTCACCTGCCGTCCGGCGCAGGCGTCGGGGGCCTTGAGCACCGAAAAGATGGTGCCGACCGACAGGTCGACGTCGATATTGCTGGACCCGTCGATCGGATCGAACAGCAGCAGATATTCGCCCTTGGGATAGCGATTGGGGATGAGGTGGATCGTCTCCATCTCCTCCGACGCCATCGCGGCCAGATGCCCGCCCCATTCATTGGCGTCGAGCAGCAGTTCGTTGGCGATCACGTCCAGTTTCTTTTGCACTTCGCCCTGCACATTCTCGCTGTCCAGGCTGCCCAGCACTTCGCCCAGCGCGCCCTTGCTGACCGCATGGCTGATCGTCTTGCACGCGCGCGCGACGGTTTCGATCAGCAGGCGCAGTTCGCCGGGAAGGACATTGGCGTTGCGTTGCTGTTCGATCAGGAAACGGGTCAGGGTGGTTCGGGACATAGGCCGCCTTTCGCAAATAATATGGGACGCCGGGCAGGAAAGAAGAAACGCGCTCTTCGCTAGGACAGACGGCCAACCTAGTCCAGCCATCGTCCCCCTTCAAAACCGGCTGTTAGCGTTGTCATGTTACAAAGCATGTATGAGGGAACCCGGCCCAACGCATTTTGGTTTCGGAGGCGTGCCGATCAGCATAAAGCAAGGACCGATATGGACAGCCTGATTACCGCCTTTACCGACCCCACGGCTCTGGCGGCGCTTGTCGCGCTGGTGGTGATGGAAGTGGTGCTGGGCATCGACAATCTTGTCTTCATCTCCATCCTGACCAACAAATTGCCCGAAGCGCAACGGCCCAAAGCGCGCAAGATCGGCATAGGGCTGGCGCTGGCGATGCGCCTCGTCCTGCTGTCGATGATCGCCTGGATCGTCGGGCTGACCGCGCCAGTGTTCGACTTGGGGCTGAGCGGCCCGCTGGACCAGCATGGCGCGCCGACCTTCGAAACCGATTTTTCCTGGCGCGACCTGATCCTGATTGCAGGCGGCCTGTTCCTGATCTGGAAGGCGACCAAGGAAATCCATCACACGGTCGATCCCGCGGGCGGCGACGATGTGCTCGACAAGAAAAGCGTGGCGACCATCACCTTCGGCGCGGCGATCACGCAGATCATCCTGCTCGACATGATCTTCTCGCTCGATTCGATCCTGACGGCGGTCGGCATGACGGACAATCTGGCGGTCATGTATATCGCCGTGATCGTGGCGGTGACGGTGATGCTGATCGCGGCCGATCCGCTCGCCAACTTCATCGCCCGCAACCCGACCGTGGTGATGCTGGCGCTCGGCTTCCTGCTGATGATCGGCGCGGTGCTGATCGCCGACGGTTTTGGGGTGCATGTGCCCAAGGGTTATATCTACGCTGCGATGGCCTTTTCGACGCTGGTGGAGTGTCTGAACATCTTCGCCCGCCGGGCGCAGGCGCGGAAGGTGGCGAAATAGGTCTGGTGGCCCGATTATGAAGTTCGTCATATTATTGGGCCAGGGCTGAACGAACTTCAGATTCATCAGGGCCATTAGCAAATATTTGATTCTCGTGTGGTTGACGGATTTGAAATAGGCTCCGGACCAAGCCGCAACGATGTGGCGTATTTCAAATCCACCACATGAGCATGGAAATTCACGCGATTGCGCGGTGCGGCGGAAGATGCGACAGGCCGCCCCGACCAACAATGCAGGATCGGGAATATATGCTGGCGACGATCGAACCGGGCGCAATCTTCAAGGATAATCTGCCGTTATTGCCGCCGATCGACGGCGTGCAACGGATAGATCTGGTCGACGCCAACGGCGTGGTGATCGCGACAATTGAAAACCAGCCGGGCAAGCAGGGGTCGCTGGCGGTCTATCATTATCTGAAACAATGTTTCGGCGGGCTGGATACGGCGGCGGCCGACCATGGCCTGGCGGTGTTCGCCGAACATACTGCCGACGCCCGCAACCGGCCGGGCGCGCATCCCAATGTCGATCGGTTGATCGGAATCGCGGAGGGCGGCGAAGCGCTGACCATCGTGGTGGTGGCTGAGGGCTGATCGGGCCGTCGATTATTTCAGAAGACCGGGGCTTGGACAGGCTCAGCCCGAACGGGTTGAGAGGGTGATGCCCGGATGGAAAAAGGGCGGGATCATGCGATCCCGCCCTTCTTGCGTCACGCCGCGGCGCGCCGCTCCTTCAATTCCTCGTTGAGCATTTCGGCCAGCAGGAAAGCCAGCTCCAGACTCTGCGCCGCGTTCAAACGCGGGTCGCAATGGGTGTGGTAACGGTCGGCCAGGCCTTCGTCGGTGATGGCGATGGCGCCGCCAGTGCATTCCGTCACATTCTGCCCGGTCATTTCGGCATGGATGCCGCCGCCAAAGCTGCCCTCGGCGCGGTGGACGGCGAAGAAGCCGCGCACTTCGGCCAGGATACGCTCGAACGGGCGCGTCTTGTAGCCGTTCGCCGCCTTGATGACATTGCCGTGCATCGGGTCGCAGGACCAGATGACTGGATGACCTTCGCGCAGGACCGCGCGCACCAGCTTGGGCAGGCCGGCCTCGATCTTGTCATGACCATAGCGGGTGATGAGCGTGATGCGCCCGGCTTCTCGTTGCGGGTTCAAAACATCGAGCAGGCGCAGCAGCGCGTCCGGCTCCAGGGTGGGACCGCATTTCAGGCCGATCGGATTGCCGATGCCGCGCAGATATTCGACATGGGCGGACCCTTCGAACCGGGTGCGATCGCCGATCCACAGCATGTGGGCGGATGTGTCGTACCAGTCGCCGGTCAGGCTGTCCTGCCGCGTCATCGCCTGTTCGAACGGCAGCAGCAGCGCTTCATGGCTGGTGTAGAAGCTGGTCCCGCCAAGCTGCGGCACGGTTTCCGCCGACAGGCCGCAGGCGCGCATGAAGTCGAGCGCCTGGCCGATCTGGTCAGCCATCTGTTCGAACTTCGCCGCCCAGGGACTACGTCCCATGAAATCGAGCATCCAGCCATGGACGCGATCCAGGCTGGCATAGCCGCCGGTCGAAAAGGCGCGCAGCAGGTTGAGCGTGGCGGCCGACTGATTATAGGCGCGCACCATCCGCGCCGGGTCAGGCTCGCGCGATTCCGGCGTGAAGGCGATGTCGTTGACATTGTCGCCGCGATAGCTGGGCAGTTCGACCCCGCCGATCACTTCGGTATCGGCCGAGCGCGGCTTGGCGAACTGACCGGCCATGCGACCGACCTTCACCACCGGCAGCTTTGACGCGAAGGTCAGCACGACCGCCATCTGGAGCAGCACGCGGAAGGTGTCGCGGATGTTGTTCGGATGGAACTCCGCGAAGCTTTCGGCGCAATCGCCGCCCTGCAACAGGAAGGCTTCGCCATTGGCGACCTTGGCCAGTTCGGTCTTCAGGTTGCGCGCCTCGCCCGCAAAGACGAGCGGCGGAAACTGGCCAAGCTGGGCCTCTACCGACGCCAATGCGTCTGCATCCCGGTAAAAGGGCATCTGAATGCCCTTTTGGCTCCGCCAGCTATCCGGCGTCCACTTCGCCGCCACGTCGAGTCTCCTTGGTCGAGATAAAATAGGGGGCGCACCTACGCTGGTCCGGGGGCCAAGGCAAGATTGTACCAGTTGGACCATAGGTGCGCGCAATCATTTGTCTATTTCTGGCAGGGCCAGCGTTCGTTGAGCGCGACGCTGACCAGGAGCGAAGCGGGCGTCTGGCGCTGGTCGGGCCAGCGTTCGAGATAGGCGGTGACGGTGCGCCGCGCCTCGTCCGCGCTCATGCGGTCGGGCCAGCAGACCGGGCGGGCGCGGCCGATGAACATGTCCTTGCGGATGCCATCGACCACGCCGACGATATAGGCGGTGCAGGCGAGCGCATATTCGGGCGCCTTGTTGCGGCATTTGGCGAGCAGGGTAGTGCCGGTTTCGAACATGAACGCCTGCGCCGCGACCGGGGTGGGGGATGCGGCGAGCAGGGAGGTGGTGAGGAGAAGGAGGCGCATCATTCTTGTCCTGACGGAGGAGTGCGAACCTAGATGACACCGCCGGTTCGTGTCGAGCGAAGTCGAGGCACGATTGCGCCGCGCCAGCCGCTTATCGAATTCGCTCGAAGCGAACGGAGAATGTCAATCCTGCCGCTTCGCCGTGAAGGCGAAGGTTAGCGCTACCTGTGGTCCCAGGCCGGTGCTGCTGTCGCCATTGCCCACGCCAAAGGGCGCGCGGGCGATGGTCGCGCTGCCGCTGACCTTGCGGATCGCGTCCTTGCCGGACAGGGTGAAGCGGATCGTCTGCGGCTTGGTCACGCCCCTGAGCGTCAGCGTGCCGCGCGCGCGGTAGCGGTTCGCACCGGTGGCTTCCGCGCCCTTGGCCGTGAAGGTTGCGGTGGGATGAGCGGCGACACCGAAAAATTCGTCGCCGGGCAACATCCCGTCCTTATAGGCGTCGCCTACGCTGGCCGAGGCCATGTCGATCATCACCTTTATGTCGGCGCTGTCGGGATGATCGGGGTCCATGACGATCTGCGCGGTCCATTTGGCAAAGCCGCCGCTGATCGTCTCGCCATCATTGCCGACGGAAAAGCCGATGTGGCCGCCGGGCTGCACGGTCCAGGCGGGCGGCGGGCCGACGGGTTCTTCGACGGCGGCCTGCGTCGCATTGGCCGCTACATTGTCGGCGGGGGCCGCGGCGCTGGCTGCTTCGGCGATGTTGGCGGGCGCGGCGTCCTCGTCCGCTTCCTCGACGACCGGCGCTGGCGCAGGCGTCGTTTGCGGCGCGGGCAGGATCGCGCGGCCGGCGACGAAGCCGACCAGGATCAGCGCGGGCAGCGCGACCAGCAGAGCGGTGGAGCGCCCCGGCACCATCCGCCAGATGAGGCCATCGCGCATCAGCAGATGATGGCGCAATGCGCCCGCGACGTGCAGCGCCAGCAGCGCGATGCCCAGCCAGGCGATGAGGCCATGGCCGTTTTCGGCCAGGCCATGCGCACTCGCTGGCAAGGGCAGATGGGGCAGGGGGATGACGCCGAACAGCAGGGTCGGCACCTTGACCTTTGCGGTCGACACCAGCGCCCAGCCGGTGAGCGGCGCGCCCAGCATGAAGGCGTAGAGACCGCCATGTACGCCCGACGCGAGTGCGCCCTGCCAGCCATTTTCCAGCTTGGCCGGGCGCGGCTTCCAGTAACGCACCGCGATCCGCGCCAGCGTCAGCGCCAGCACGGTCATGCCGACCGACTTGTGCAACTGGTAGAGGGCGAAGCCGCGCGCGCCCAGATCCTCCAGCGCCCAGCCGACGGCGATCTGAAAGGCGAGCAGGGCGGCGATCGCCCAGTGCAGGAAGATGGCGGCCCGGCTATAGCGTTGCATGGTGGTTCCCTGGATCATGGCGGACCCGAAACTATGACGCCCTTGCGGCCAAGTCCATTGGTCGGGGGCGAAACGCTTCGTTGCCGCCGCATCGCCTTATGTGTCCCAAAGGACGCAGTTGCGGCATTTTTATGGGCGCGATTGCATCACCCGCCATCCGGGTTAAGAGGCTTATCTGTTGGATTGACGCGATTTCCGGCGTCCGATCGGAAGTCGCTACGGCACGCTCATTATCAGGGAAATAGCAGGACATGGCCAAACCCGAATCCTGGCGTCTGAACCCGGAGGCTTATCGCTTCGTCACCAGCATCGACACGCGGTTCCAGGATCTCGACACCATGGGCCACATCAACAATGTGGCGATTTCCGGCATTTTCGAAACCGCGCGCATCCGGTTCCATCATCATATGGGTCGCCATCCGCAGGAACAGGGCGTGCGCTGGCTGGTCGCGAACGTGAACCTGAACTTCGTCGAGGAATCGCATTTCCCCTATCCGTTCGAGGTGCATTGCGCGATCGGCCATATCGGCCGCACCAGTTGGACGATCAGTTCGGCCGGCTTCCAGAAGGGCGTGTGCGTCGCCACCTGCGACACCACCGTCGTCACCCATGGGGCCGAAGGCCGGCGCGCGATCGACGAAACGCTGCGCGAGGCGATGGAGCTGAACTTCCTGCGCCAGCCGGAGTGATTTAAAGCGCCATTTAAGCGTTGCGTGTTCCCGCCTTCGCGGGAACACGCGGGGCGTTAGTCAGTAGTCAAGGGACTGAATGTCGATCGGTCCTAGCGAAATCCCGCCATGCGCCGGCTCCATTGCACCGCGATCACCGCGCCCTTGACCGGCTGGATCATCGCCACGGCCAGCAGCACGGCGAGGCTGGGCCAGATCAGCGCCTGCCAGCCCAGCGGGATGGCGAGGGCGCTGTTCACCTCGATCATCAGTGGCACTAATATATGGCCCAACAGCAAGATGACGATATAGGCGGGGAAGTCGTCCGCCTGATGCGCGTCGAGCGCCAGGCCGCAGGACGGGCAATTGGGCGCGGTTTTCAGGAAGCGGGCGAACATGCGCCCCTCGCCGCAGGCCGGGCATCTTCCCCGCAGCCCATGGCCGATGGCGGCGCCTGTCGGGCGGTCGGACGGGGGCGCGGGATCGGTCACGTCCCGGCAGCTAGGGGCTTTGAATGCCGGGCGCAATGGCGCGTCGGTGGCTTACCGCCTTTCGCCGATTGTAAAGCCTGTTAAGAAGCGCCCATGCGTCTGCCCGGTCCCAACGAAGCCTATTGCCTGTTCGACGACGCGCGCGCGCGCAGCGTGGCGCCCGCGCGCCTCTACCGCGACCCGGTGGAGGTCGTCGTCGCCCGCCGCATGGCCGATGTGCAGCCTGCGCTCGACCGCATCGCCGAAGCGCAGGAGAGCGGCCTGCATGTCGCGGGCTATATGGCCTATGAGGCGGGACTGGCGCTGGAGGAGCGGCTGGCGCCGATCGCGCACCGGCAGGACGCGGGCGCTGCGCCTCTGTTGTGGTTCGGCCTGTTCGAAGGGGTGCGGCTGATCCCGCCCGGCACGCTGCCCGACCTGCTGCCCGACCCGGCGGGCGCGACCGTCGGCCCGCTGCGCCCCTTGGTGGACGAGGCCGCTTATGGCGTCGCCTTTGGCCGAGTGCAGGATTATATCCGCGCCGGCGACATTTATCAGGTCAATCTGACCTTCCCCTGCGACGTCGATGTCGCGGGCGATTCGCTCGCCCTCTATGCCGCCGTCCGGCCACGCGCGGCGGCGGGCTATGGCGGGGTGATCCGTACCGGCGATCGATCGATCCTGTCCTTCTCGCCCGAACTCTTCTTCACCCAGGTTCGCGGCCAGCTGACTGCGCGGCCGATGAAGGGCACCGCCACCCGCGCCGCCGACCCCACAGCGGATGCGGCGCAGGCCCGCTGGCTGGAAAGCGATCCCAAGCAACGCGCCGAAAATCTGATGATCGTGGACCTGCTGCGCAACGACCTGTCGCGCGTGTCGCGCGCAGGCAGCGTGACCGTGCCCGATCTGTTCAAGGTCGAAACCTATCCTACCGTGCATCAACTGGTGTCGACGGTGCGCGCGCGCATCCTGCCGGGCCTGTCGCCGGTCGATGTATTGCGCGTATTGTTCCCCTGCGGCTCCATCACCGGCGCGCCCAAGGTGCGGGCGATGGAGATTATCGACGCGGTCGAACCTCATGCGCGCGGCGTCTATACCGGCACGATGGGCTGGATCGACCCGGAGGGCGACGCCGCCTTCAATGTTGCCATCCGCACCATTTCCGTCGAAGAAGGCGCAGGAACGGGGCGGCTTGGCCTGGGGTCCGGCATCGTCGCGGATTCGGATTGCGCATCCGAATGGGCGGAGTGTCTGGCCAAGGGGCGCTTTCTCTCGCTCTCCTAACCTTGGGCTTGATCCTTAAGGGGTGGTTGACTTTTGGCGCGCAAGGGCTTGAAAAGTTTCAATGGCATTGGCTGACGGACGGTTCGACCTCATCGAAACCATGGCCTTCGATCCGCTCGAAGGCATCAGGTTGCTGGAACGGCATCTTGCCCGGATCAAGGCGAGCGCCGACGCGCTCGGCTTCCATATCGATCGCCATGATGTGCGCAACGAATTGCAGGCCGCGACCTTCCGCCTGCGCGGCCGCAGCCGGGTGCGGCTGATGCTGTCGCGCGGCGGGGCGATCGCGATCGAGGTGCGCGGTCATCTGGGCTGGCCCGATCCGATCATGAAGGTCGCCGCCGTGCCGCGCCATGCGCCCGCGGATGACCTGCGCCTGCTGCACAAGACCAGCGATCGCAGCCTCTACAAGGACGCGCTGAAACGTGGCGGCACCTATGAAGTGCTGCTGATCGATGCGCAGGGCTATCTGACCGAAGGCTGCTTCTCCTCCATCTTCGTCGAACGGGGCGACAAGCTGGTGACGCCGCCTTTGTCGCGCGGCATCTTGCCCGGCATCTTGCGCCAGAGCCTGATCGACATGGGGGAGGCGATCGAAGGCGATCTGCGCCCCTACGACCTGGAGCGCGGTTTTTTCATCGGCAATGCGGCGCGGGGCATGGCCGCCGCGACATGGTCGCGATGACGGGGCGGCGATAGCCGGTCTATTCTGCCGTAAATTCAATAAGCGGCATCTGGCGGTTGCCCCTGTCCCAGTTGCGCATTAAGGGACGCCGCGTCCGCTTTATTGCGGACCTTGGGGATTTTTCAGAAAGATTGTTGCCATGAGCCAGACTTCCGCCGCCTTGGGCCGTATCCAGCCGTCCGCCACGCTCGCCATGAGCGCTCGTGTGAACGCGCTCAAAGCGCAAGGCGTGGACGTGATTGGCCTGTCGGCCGGCGAGCCGGATTTCGACACGCCCGATTTCGTCAAGGAAGCGGGCATTGCGGCGATCCGCAACAACCTGACCCGCTATACCGACGTGGACGGCACCGCCGACGTCAAGGACGCGGTGATGTTCAAGTTCAAGCGCGACAACGGCCTGGATTACAAGCGCAGCCAGATCAGCGTCAATTCGGGCGGCAAGCACACGCTGTTCAACGCGCTGGTCGCCACGGTCGATGTGGGAGATGAAGTCATCATCCCGGCGCCTTACTGGGTCAGCTATCCCGATATCGTGAATTTCGCGGGCGGCACCCCGGTCTTCATCGAAGGCCCGGCGTCGCAGGGTTACAAGATCACCGCCGACCAGTTGGACGCCGCGATCACGCCGCGCACCAAATGGGTGATGCTGAACTCGCCGTCCAACCCGTCAGGCGCGGCCTATTCGGCCGATGAACTGAAGGCCTTGGCCGACGTGCTGCTGCGCCATCCCCATGTGCTGGTGATGACCGACGATATGTACGAGCATGTCTGGTACGCATCGACCCCCTTCGCCACCATCGCGCAGGTGTGCCCGGAGCTGTACGACCGCACGCTGACGGTCAATGGCTGCTCCAAGGCCTTTTCCATGACCGGATGGCGCATCGGTTTTGCCGGCGGTCCCGAATGGATCATCAAGGCGATGGGCAAGTTGCAGTCGCAATCGACCAGCAATCCCTGCTCGATCAGCCAGGCGGCCGCCGTTGCCGCGCTCACCGGCCCGCAGGATTTTCTGGAGGAGCGCAACGGTGTGTTCCGCAAGCGCCGGGACATGGTCGTCGCGATGCTGAACGACGCGCCGGGGCTGGATTGCCCGACGCCCGAAGGCGCCTTCTACGTCTATCCCGATGCCAGCGGCGTGATCGGCAAGGTGACGCCCAAGGGCGTGACCATCGACAGCGACGAAACGCTGATCGCCTATTTCCTGGACGAAGCGAAGGTCGCCGCCGTCCATGGCGCCGCCTTCGGCCTCTCGCCCGCCTTCCGCATCAGCTATGCGACGTCGGACGACGTGCTGAAAAAAGCCTGCACGCGGATTCAGGAAGCCTGCGCCGCGTTGAAATAAGGATGAGTTTGGTGCTCCCGCGAAGGCGGGAGTCCAGACCCGCCGTCTGAACTGGGCTCCCGATTTCGCGGGAGTACGGCGCGGGCTTTCCTCCCCGCGCGCTTTTTGTCACAAAATGGAAACGGTCCTTTTCCCGCCGTGCCGTCTTGCGATTGACGCGGCATGGCTTATATGCCCGTTGCATAGAGAAACTGATTTAAGGGCTGCCGCCTTTCGTCGTTCTATCCCTGGCACTGGTCGAAACCCGCTCCCGCGCGGCCGACCGTTCAGTCAGGGGCAAGGCGCATGGAGGTAGTCGACAGGTCGAGACGGCCTGAACCATATTTTAGAAAGGCGTTGGCCATGGTGGCATTCCTGAAATCCGATCTGTTCCTGCGCTTCCTGGGCGGGTTCGCGATTGGCGCGGTGGGCATGTTCATGCTCCAGCCGGAGGAGGCTCCGGTATTCGGATCGCCCGCGATCGCGGCGACCTCGACCAATGCGACGCTCTGACCGCCTCGCCCTGATGTTTCTGGCGGCGCTTGCCGTCGCCACCCCCCTGCGCGCCGAGCGCACCGTCCTCGCCCCCGTTCCGACCGTCGACGCCTCGCCCACGCGCAAGCTGGAGACAGCGGTGTTTGCGGGCGGCTGTTATTGGGGTGTGGAGGGCGTTTTCTCCCACGTCAAAGGTGTCCAACTCGTCGTCTCCGGCTTTGCCGGCGGGCCGCGCGGTCGCCGCGTCGATTATGACATGGTGAGCGGCGGCGACACCGGCTTTGCCGAGGCGGTGCGCGTCACCTACGATCCCGCCCAGGTCAGCTACGGCACCTTGCTGCGCATCTTCTTCTCGGTGATCGCCGATCCCACCACGCTCAACTATCAGGGGCCGGACCATGGCACCCAATATCGCAGCGCACTGTTCCCGCTGAACGGCGAGCAGGGCAAGGCGGCGACCGCCTATCTGGCGCAGATCGGCAAGGCCGGCCTGTGGCGCGATCCCATAGCGACGAAGGTCGAGCGCTTCACCGGCTTCCAGAACGCCGGGCAAGACCATCAGGATTTCATGCGCAAAAATCCGCGCCACCCCTATATCCTGCGCTGGGACGCGCCCAAGCTGGCCGCGTTCAAGGCGATGTTCCCGACGCTGTACCGGAATACGCCATCGGCTTGAACGGTTATTGACAGCAGGTTGCCATGACGTGACCATTCTCCCGCTCTAGTGGGGGATGGAGATGTGCGACATTCAAGATAATTCGCAGAAGAAGCCATCGATATCTGACATGCGCGAAGATGCCTGGCGCGAGTATGAGGCCGCTCGCGCAGGCATCGAAAAATATGACGAGCATCTATATCGTATTAGGCAGTGGAACATCGCGCTTACTGCGGCATCAATCGCTGCGATATTAGGGTTGGCGCAAACGGGGAATTTTAGGCCGTCGATGGCTTTGTTCGGTTACACTGCCATATGCTTCGTGTTCTGGTTGCTTGATGCGATGAACAAATCTCTACAAAATGTTCATATTCATGTGTCGCGTGACATTGAACGCTATCTGAGGAGAGAAACAAATATATATATTGGTCCAGCCATATCACTCCGTTTTAATAGGAAAACAAAAAGGCATCTTATTGAGACGATAAAGAATCTGACAGATCAGTCAGTGTTACTTTTCTATGTAATGCCGCTCGCGGTATTTTGGGGGGTGACGATATTTTCTAAATGGGAAAATTTGTGTTTCAGGATAGCATGTGATTTTCCGCTATACCGACTTATACCTTTGGTATCTTTATTGTTTGTCTTATTCACCATTAGCCTTTCCAGATTGTGGAAAAACGGGAAGCGACATGGCAATCCGATCGCGCCATTGAGCAGATATTTTCTCAGATCCCATGCTGCGGCACGCTGTCGATTGCGGGCGTCTGTGGCAAAACGGATAGATGAAGCGAAAAAGAAGGATCAATCGCTCTTTATTCAGCAGGATGTGCGAATTTGCCCGTTCAATATCGATTTCTTGAATCTCAAAACCGGCCGGGTTTTGCTGATCGATCGTTACCCTTTGTCTAAGAATATCGAATATATTGAAGAGCGGCGTCGCAGCCTCGATCGATTGAATTTACAAGTTTTGAGTTTCGAGTGGTCGCCTCCGAAATGGCATATGATGTTTTATTTCAGGACGCATCGCATAAAAAGACAAGCTCTTCGTAATATGCGATTTTTCTATCAGGATGAAAATCCAATTAGCGGATATTGTGCTCAATCTTTGGGATTGTCCGCTAGTCCTCCGATAGCATGGAATGGTGAGAATGGCATTTCTACTGCCATCGCCGATCAATCTACTGCAACCAAAAAGGGCGGAGCCTGCATCCAGACTCCGCCCCTTTGAGGTTTATAAACGGCGCGGCATCGCTTATTTAGGCGAAAGAACCATCAGCATCTGGCGGCCTTCCATGCGCGGATAGGCTTCGACCTTCGCGACTTCCTGCACATTTTCGGCCACGCGCTGGAGCAGGGCCATGCCGAGCTGCTGGTGGCTGAGTTCGCGGCCGCGGAAGCGCAGGGTGATCTTCACCTTGTCGCCGTCACCGATGAAATCATGCACCTTCTTCATCTTCGTATCATAGTCATGATCGTCGATGTTCGGACGCATCTTGATCTCTTTGAGTTCCTGCGTCTTCTGGGTCTTGCGGGCGATATTCGCCTTTTTCTGGGCTTCGTACTTGAACTTGCCGATGTCCAGAAACTTGCAGACCGGCGGGTCGGCATTGGGGGAGACTTCGACCAGATCGAGGCCGACATCGGCCGCCTGCTCGATGGCTTCCTGCGTAAACATCACGCCCAGATTTTCGCCTTCGTCGTCGATCACGCGCACCTTGGGCACGGTGATGAACTCGTTATACCGGGGGCCGGACTTCGGCGGCGGCGCCAGCGGGCGGCGCATCATCGGGGGACGTATAGCAGTATCTCCTATGGTCGTTTCAAAAACGAGTGGCTCTTAGCGGCTTTTTGGCAAAGCCGAAAGGGGTCCGTGTCCCCGCCGTAACGGAATCACGAACCCTTGTGGCATTGCCGCCTCACTGCATATCGGGTGCGCGGGCCTCGATTGCAAGACGCGAAATGACATCGTCCAGCGACAGGACGCTTTGTCCTTCCTTGCCCAGTTCGCGCAGCGCGACGGTACCTTCATCCGCTTCGCGCCGTCCGACGACCAGCAAATTGGGCACTTTGGCGAGGCTATGTTCGCGCACCTTGTAGTTGATCTTCTCGTTACGGACATCGATTTCTGCCCGGATTCCCGCAGCGCGCAGCTTCTCGACTGCCGCCTTCGCATAATCGTCCGCGTCCGACACGATGGTCGCGACCACGGCCTGCACCGGGGCCAGCCAGAGCGGGAAGCGGCCCGCATAATGTTCGATCAGGATGCCGATGAAGCGTTCATAGCTGCCGAAAATGGCGCGATGGAGCATGACCGGGCGGTGCCGCTCGCCATCCTCGCCGACATAACTGGCGTCGAGTCGGTCGGGCAGCACGCGGTCCGACTGGATCGTGCCGACCTGCCAGGTGCGGCCGATCGCGTCGGTCAGATGCCATTCCAGCTTGGGTGCGTAGAAGGCCCCTTCGCCGGGTAATTCCTCCCAGCCGAACTCCGGCGTGTTCAGGCCAGCGGCGGCGACCGCGTTGCGCAGTTCCTCTTCCGCCTTGTCCCACATCTCCTCGCTGCCGAAGCGCTTTTCGGGGCGCAGCGCCAGCTTGATCGAGTAGGTGAAACCGAAATCCTTGTAGATGCGGTCGGCCAGCGCGCAAAAGGCGCGGACCTCCTCCACGATCTGGTCCTCGCGGCAGAAGATATGCGCGTCGTCCTGCGTGAACTGGCGCACGCGCATCAGGCCGTGCAGCGCGCCATGCGGTTCGTTGCGGTGGCAGCAGCCATTTTCGTAGAAACGCAGCGGCAGGTCGCGATAGCTTTTGATCCCCTGCTTGAAGATCAGGATGTGCGCCGGGCAGTTCATCGGCTTGAGCGCCATCCAGTTGGCGTCGTCCGACACCAGCGGGCCTTCGTCCTCGACATTGGGCACTTCGTCGGGGATGACGAACATATTCTCGCGATATTTGCCCCAATGGCCCGACTGTTCCCACTGGCGCGCGTCCATCACCTGGGGCGTCTTCACCTCGCGATATCCGGTTTCATCGATCGCGCGGCGCATATAGGCTTCCAGTTGACGCCAGATCAGATAACCCTTGGGGTGCCAGAAGACGCTGCCATGCGCTTCCTGTTGCAGATGGAACAGGTCCATCTCCGCGCCCAGCTTGCGGTGGTCGCGCTTGCCCGCTTCTTCGAGGCGCGTGAGGTGCTCGGCCAACTGCTTCTTGTTGAGCCAGCCGGTGCCGTAGATGCGGGACAGCATCGCATTCTTCTGGTCGCCGCGCCAATAGGCGCCAGACACGCGCGTCAGCTTGAACGCGGCGGGGTCCAGACGCCCGGTGGAAGCCAGATGCGGGCCGCGGCACATGTCGTACCAGTCGCCTGAGCGATAGACGGTCAGTTCCTCGTCTTCGGGCAGTTCGGCGGCCCATTGCGCCTTGAACGTCTCGCCGGCGGCTTCCCACTGGGCGATCAGTGTGTCGCGGACGACAACCTCACGCACCAGCGGCTTGTTGGCGGCGATGATTTTGCGCATCTCCGCTTCGATCGCCGGCAGGTCTTCCTCGGTAAAGGGGCGGTCCTTGGGCGCGAAGTCATAATAGAAACCATCGTCGGTCGACGGGCCGAAGGTGATCTGCGTGCCGGGGAACAGCGCCTGCACCGCTTCGGCCAGCACATGGGCGAAGTCGTGCCGCGCCAGTTCCAGCGCATCGGACTCGTCCTTCGCCGTCACCAGTGCAAGATGGGCGTCCTGCTCCAGCGGGCGCGTGATATCGCGCAACTCGCCATCCACGCGGGCGGCGATGGCGGCCTTGGCCAGCCCCGGCCCAATCGCCGCTGCAATGTCCGCCGGGGTAGTGCCGGGCGCGACGTCACGCACGGAACCATCGGGCAGGGTAATCTTGAGCATGGCGGACACGGACATGGCTTTCTGTGAAATGGGCGGGTTGCGCGGCCCCAATTGCCGCGCCTTCCCCTTAAATGGGCGGCCCGCACTGTCAATAGAAGGGTTCGGAGGCGGACTGGCGCCGCCGGCGGCTCGCGGAACGCGGCATCGCGAAAGCGCTCTTGCCAACGCCCGTCGCAAAGCGCATGTCTCATGTGTTGTTATAACATATTTCAACAGGAGGGTTTATGGCCTTGCACCTTGCACGCCCGGAGTGCGCAGACGCACCGATGGGCGAGATGAACACGACGCCGCTGATCGACGTCATGCTGGTCCTGCTCATCATGTTCATCATCACCATTCCGATGCAGACCCACAGCGTGGGCATCGACCTGCCGCAGGCGCCGGTTCAGCCGGCCCAGTTCACGCCCGACCCGGTCAAGAACAAGGTGACGATCGACGCCGCCGGCATGATCCGCTGGAACGGGGCGGCGATCGATCGGCTGACGCTGCGCCGCTATCTTGCGCGGTCGCTGGCGTTGCCGGTGGAGCCGGAACTGCAATTCCAACCGGATGCCGCGGCGCGCTACGTCACGGTGGATGAAGTGCTGGCCGACATCCGCCGGTCGGGCGTGACCAAGCTCGGCTTCGTCGGCAACGAACGCTATCGGGATTTCTGAAAAACGGCCTGCGCCTTGCCCCCGGCCTGCATCGCCGATAGCATCGGCGGGCGGAAAGGAGGGCAGGGCGCATGAAGACGGTTCGCTATGGTCTGATCGCCTGCTTCTGTCTCGGAGCGGCCTGGGGCGTTGCCCATCTCGCCACCTTGCCGAACGCGGATGCGCTGGCGACGCCGGGCCTGTCGATCGTTCCCGCAGCGCATGACCGGTCGCAGGAGCGATGGCGCTACCTGCCGATCCTGCGATAGCATCAGGCGAAGAGCAGCCGGGCCTGATCGTCGGTCGTTTGCAGGAAGCCGACCGGTCCGCCCGTTTCGACCCCTTCGGGAAGGTCCGTCGCCGTCATGCCGCACAGGGCAAGGCCGCTCTGGCAGGCGATCAGCGTCACGCCCAGCGCTCGTGCGTCGTCGAGCAATAGGGCAAGGTCGGGCAGGCCGGCGAGGCGATGGGCCGCATCGCGGGGCGCGACGATCGGCGCGCGTAGAAGCGCTACCGCATCCGTTTGCAGGAAGAGGGTCGCCGCGCCACCCAAGGCGGCCTGCGCCGCCGCGAGCATCAGCGCGCCGCGCAGCCGCTCCGCATCGGCCGTCGCGACCAGGATGTTCAGGGCGCGCATAGCGCCACCGCGCAGGCCGGGCAGGCGGAGTCTTTCGGCACATCCAGCGTGCGGAAACGCATGGAGAGCAGATCGGCGATCAGCAATCGCCCGGCCATGTCCGTGCCGAACGGCACCAGCGCGCGAATGACTTCCAGCGCGGCCAGGCTGCCCATCGCGCCGGTCAGTGCGCCGATGACGCCGGTTTCGGCGCAATTGCGTTCCGGCGCATCCTGCGGCGCGCCGACCAGGCAGCGATAGCAGGGCTTGTCCGCTTCCCAGCCGCGATAGGTGGCGATCTGCCCCTCGAACGGGCCGACCGCCGCGGATACCAGCGGGATGCGCAGGCGCTGCGCGCTGTCCGCCACCGCCAGCCGGGTGTCGAAATTGTCGCAGCCGTCCAGAATTACGTCTGCGTCGCGCAGCATGATCGCGGCATTGTCCGCATCGATCCGGGCGTTGATAGGGATCAGCTTCACATCGGGGTTGAGCCGCGCGACGGCCGCCATCGCGGCCTCCGCCTTGGGCGCGCCGATATCGGCGGCGCCGAACAAAATCTGCCGCTGCAGGTTGGACAGGGCGACCGCGTCATCGTCGATTACCCGGATCGTGCCGACTCCGGCGGCGGCAAGGTAAAGGATCGCGGGGCTGCCGATGCCGCCCGCGCCGATCACCGCCACGTCCGCCGATAGCAGCCGGGCCTGCCCCGCGCCGCCAATTTCCTTCAGCACGATATGCCGGGCGTAGCGGTCCAGCTGCGCGTCGGTCAGGGTCATGGCGCGTCGGACCAGAGGAAGCGGACCTGCGAGCGCATCCAGACGGGCTGCGCTGCGCCGCTTTTGGGGAAGGAGCCGCTGAGTGTGCCCAGGATACGCTTGCTGACGAACGTCTCCACGTCCGGGCAGCGCGCATTGACCGGGGCGATCTTCATCGGCTTGCCGTCGCCTGACAACAGGAACAGCATGTCGATCTCCAGCAACCGCGACCCTTCATGATTGACCGCGCCGCTGCAGTCGCCGTGGCGATAGAGTTTCGCGACCGTTTCCGACCAGCGCGGCGATATCTTGCGCCCCAGCCAGCCGTCGATGACCGGCACGGCGGCCAGATCCTGCGGCATCGGCGGGGCGTCGCCCGGCATCGGGATGGCCGCCAGCATCAGCGAAAGCAGCATCGTCATCGCGTCACACTCCTGTCGAACCGAACCCGCCCTGTCCCCGAACGGTATCGTCCAGATTATCGACTTCTGTAAAGCTGGCAAGCTGCACCGGCGCCGCGACCAACTGTGCGATCCGGTCGCCACGCGCGATGGGGAAGGGGGCGTCGCCCAGATTGATGAGGATCACCTTCAATTCGCCGCGATAGTCCGCGTCGATCGTGCCGGGCGTGTTGGGCAGGCTGATGCCATGTTTCAGCGCCAAGCCGGATCGGGGGCGGACCTGCACTTCATAACCCTCAGGAATCGCCATGGCGAAACCGGTCGCCACCGCATGACGGCCGCCGGGCGCGAGTATGAGGTCTTCGGCGGACACCACGTCCATGCCGGCGGCGTGGGCGGTGGCATAGGCGGGGACGGGCAGTCCCGCCCCATGGGGCAGGCGTTTGAGCTGTATGTCAATCGGCGAGAGCGGCGAGGGCATGGGCGACCTTTTCGATGAGTTTGTCGGCGACCTTGCTTTTGGGCAGGGTCGACCAGGATTCGATGCCGGCGGCGGTGACGATCTGCACGGCGTTGGCGTCGCCGCCCATCACGTCGCCCGATACGTCGTTGGCGACGATCCAGTCCGCGCCCTTCTTCGCCAGCTTGGCCTGGGCATGGTCGGCGATATGCTGCGTTTCGGCCGCGAAGCCGACCAGCAGCGTGGGGCGGTTGGCGTGGTGGCCCAGCGTTGCGAGAATGTCGGGATTTTCGACCAAAGCGAGCGGGGCGGGCTGGCCCGTTCCGTCCTTCTTGATCTTCTGGTCGGGCGCGTCGGCGGTGCGCCAGTCGGCGACGGCCGCGACCATGATCGCGGCGTCGGCGGGCAAAGCGGCCTCGACGGCGGCGAGCATCTGCCGCGCGGTTTCGACATCGACACGGGTCACGCCAGGCGGCGTAGGCAGGTGCACCGGCCCTGCCACCAGAGTCACCCGCGCACCCGCCTGCGCCGCGGCGGCGGCGATGGCGAAGCCCTGCTTACCCGACGATCGGTTGGCGATATAGCGCACCGGATCGATCGGCTCATGCGTGGGGCCGGCGGTGATAAGGATATGCTTGCCCACCAACGCGCCGTCCGTTTCGAGCGAAGTCGAGAAAAGCCGCGCCTCACGCGCGAAATCGGGCTGGTCCGCCAGCGGATCGGGGGCCTTGGGCAAGGCCAGCAGCCGTTCGATCTCCGCCGCGATCGCCTCCGGTTCGGGCAGTCGTCCCTTGCCAAATTCGCCGCACGCCATCGCGCCATCGTCCGGCGTCATGATGTGGACGCCGTCGGCATGGAGGCGCTCCAGATTGCGCTGGGTCGCCTTGTGATGCCACATCCGCACGTTCATCGCGGGCACCGCCAGCACCGGCTTGTCAGTCGCGAGCAGCAGCGTGGTGGCGAGGTCGTCCGCGATGCCATTCGCCATCTTGGCCAGGATATTGGCGGTCGCGGGCGCCACTATGACCAGGTCGGCCTGGCGGCTCAACTGGATATGGCCGATCTCCTGCTCATCCTTCAGGTCGAATAATTGCGTAAACACATGATCCTCGGTCAGCACGCCCAGGGACAGCGGGGTCACGAATTGCTGCGCGCTCTGCGTCAATACCGCCCGCACCGCGATCCCGCGCTTGCGCAGCAGGCGGACCAGTTCGAGCGCCTTATAGGCGGCGATACCGCCCGAGATGATGAGGAGGACACGCTGCGTCATAGATGCAGATGTAGGAGGGCGGAGCCCAGCACGCCAGCCGCCGCCGCGATCGCCGCCACCAGCGCATAGCGCCAGCCGCCGCCCACGCGGATCAGCTTGATCTCGCTCAAGGGGGGCGGGGGCGGGGCGCCGCCCTTTTCGGGGAAGGCGTCCTCGATCCGCTTCACCAGACCCGGCAGCCGTTGCAGCGTGCGCCAATTTTCGATCAGCGTGTCGGCGGCCTTCGCCTCCGGCCCCAGTTCGTCGCGCAGCCAGCCCTTCACGAAGGGGCCGCTGGTTTCCCACATGTTGATGTCGGGGTCGAGGCTGTGCGCCACGCCCTCCACCATCACCATCGTCTTTTGCAGCAGCAGCAGATGCGGCTGGGTTTGCATGTCGAAATCGCGGGTGATGGCGAACAGGCCGTCGAGCATCCCGCCGACCGACAATTCGCTGGCCGCCTTGCCGCGCATCGGTTCGCCCACGGCGCGCAGGGCGGTGGCGAATTCGTCGACATTATGATGGCCGGGCACATATTGCGCCTCGAAATGGATTTCCGCGACGCGCTTATAATTGCCGGTGATCAGGCCGTAGAGAATCTCCGCCAGCCACATGCGCGCGCGTCGGTCGATCCGGCCCATGATGCCGAAATCGATCGCGACGATGTCGCCATTGGCCAGGACGAACAGGTTTCCCTGATGCATGTCGGCGTGGAAGAAACCTTCGGAAATCGCCTGCCGCAGGAAGGCGTTGACCAGCCGCGCGGCCAAATCCTTGACGTTATGCCCCGCCGCGATCAGCGCGTCGCGGTCGGAAATCTTGATGCCGTCGATCCACTCCATCGTCATGACCTTGCCGGTCGTGCGGTCCCAGTCGATGACGGGAATGCGATAACCGGGCATCGCCTCCATGGCTTCGCTGAGTTCGGAGGCGGAGGCGGCTTCGCGGCGCAGATCCAGTTCGCGCACGGTCCAGCGCTTGAAGTTAGCGATGACCAGGCGCGGGCGCAGGCGCGCGATCTCGCCGCCCAGCATCTCGACATGGGCGGCGGCCCATTCATAGGTCGCGATGTCGCGATTGAACTTGTCGATCACGCCGGGGCGGATCACCTTGACCGCGACGTCGCGGCCGTCGGTCGTGACCGCGCGATGCACCTGCGCGATCGACGCGGCACCGACCGGCACCTCATCGAAGCTCTTGTAGACGGCGTCCAGCGGACGGCCGAAACTCTGCTCGATCTGTGCCCGGATCGTGTCGAACGGCACGGGGGGCAGGGCGTCCTGCAAGCGCAGAAGATCGTTCGCCGCATGATCGCCGACCAGATCGGGCCGAGTGGCGAGCGTCTGGCCCAGCTTGATCGCGGCCGGGCCGATCGACTGGAAGGCGTCGGCATAGCGCGGCTGCCTGGGCACGCGCGCGCCGAGCCGGGCGATGCGGACCAGCCGCCGGACGGGGCCGGGGGTCAGCGGATCGCGCTCGATGCCGGTCAGCGCGCCATGCCGCGCCAGGGTGCGGCCCCATTTCAGGAGGCGCCAGATGTGGGTGATGTGGGACGTCATGCGGGCTTCAAATCTTCCAGCCCGAATGGATCGCGACCAGCCCGCCCAATATCGGCTCGACCTTGGTGTTCACGAAACCGGCCTCGCGGATCATCCCTTCGAACTGGGGCATGGGCGGGAAACGGCGGATCGATTCGATCAGGTAGCGATAGCTGTCGGCGTCGTTGGCGAACAGCTTGCCGAGGTGCGGCACCAGCTTGTGCGAATAGACGTCATAAACGTCCGAAAAGCCCGGCCAGGTAGTGGTCGAAAATTCCAGGCAGAAGAAGCGTCCGCCGAACTTGAGAACACGGTGCGTCTCGGCCAGCGCCCGGTCGATATGGGTGACGTTGCGGATGCCGAAGGCGATCGTATAGGCGTCGAACGACCGGTCGTTGAATGTCAACTCTTCGGCATTTTGTTCGGACCAAATGAGGCCTTCATAGCCCTTTTTCTGCGCCCGCTCGACGCCCACGGCCAGCATTTCAGGATTGATGTCGGATACCGTGACCTGCGCGCCACGCTTGTGCATCCGAAACGCGATGTCGCCGGTGCCGCCCGCCATGTCGAGTATCTGCTCGCCGGGCCGCGGCTTGACCCGGCGCACGAACTGGTCCTTCCACAGCCGATGCGCGCCGCCCGACATGGCGTCGTTCATCAGGTCATATTTCGCCGCGACGTTGGAAAAGACGTCGCGGACCATGCCCTGTTTGTCAGCGGCATCGACGTCGCGATAACCGAAGGATGCTGTGTCGTTCATGGGCCTCGCTCTAGACATTCTTGCGCCGTCATTCCAGCGCCAAGGCATGTCCTTTGGAACGCTTCGCGGCAATCATCCATTCCGTTGCATGATCGCCTGTTGAAAGGGGGGAGTGATGACCGCGCACCGTTCCGTATTTTGCGCCTTCGCCGCGCTGTTGTGCAGCGCCCAGGGGGTCGCGTCGCCGCCCCCGCCGCCCAGCCCGCAGCAAATTTATGGCCCGTTGTTCGAAGCGGTGCAGCGCGAGAAGGTTTTCCCCGACGGCAAGACCTTCGTGGATGCGGTGCCCAGGGGCGATCCCGCTACAATCCTCGACCGCTATTCGCAGGAGAAGCCGCAAGGCCCGGCGCTTCGCAGCTTCGTGCTTCAATATTTCGATATGCCGGGCGAACCGGCGGCGATGGCGGCGCAGAGCCTGCGCGGCCATATCAAGGCGCTCTGGCCGCAATTGACGCGCCCGGCGCTCAGCCCGCCGGTCGGCTCCTCCGCACTGGCCCTGCCCGCGCCCTATGTTGTGCCGGGCGGGCGCTTTCGCGAGATTTATTATTGGGACAGCTATTTCACGATGCTGGGACTCAAGGCCGACGGGCAACAGCCTTTGATCGATTCGATGCTGGTCGATTTCGAAAGTCTGATCGACCGCTACGGCTTCATCCCCAATGGCACCCGGACCTATTATCTGGGCCGGTCGCAGCCGCCCTTCCTGGCGCTGATGGTGGATCTGGCGAGCAATCCCGACGATCCCCGGCACCTCAAAGCCCTCCGCGCCGAGCATGATTTCTGGATGCGCGGCGCGGAGGGGCTGGCGACGGGCGCGACCCACCGGCGCGTCGTGCGGATGCCCGATGGCGCGCTGCTCAACCGCTATTGGGACGACAGACCGGGACCGCGCGACGAGAGCTGGGCGGAAGATGTCGCCACCGCCGGGCAAAGCAACCGCCCGGCCGCCGCCATCTATCGCCACCTGCGCGCGGGGGCGGAAAGCGGCTGGGACTTTTCCTCGCGCTGGCTGGACGACCCCAGGCGGCTGTCCACGATCCGCACGACCGACATCGTGCCGGTGGACCTTAACAGCCTGCTCTGGTCGCTGGAGCGGGCCATCGCTCGCCGCTGCGCCGCGGCGGGGGACGCCGCCTGCGCCCGGCAGTTTGAATCGCTGGCCACCGCGCGCGGAAAGGCGATCAACCGCTGGCTATGGCAGGCGCGTGATGGGCGTTATGCCGACTGGGACATGCTGAGCCGCAAGCCGACCGCCGTCGTCTCCGCCGCAACGCTCTTCCCGCTCTTCGTGGGCCTGGCCGATCGGCGTCAGGCGGACGCCCTCGCTCGCCTGACGCGCGACCAGTTGCTGGGGCAGGGCGGGCTGCGCACAACCCGCATCGCCAGCGGCCAGCAATGGGACAGCCCCAATGGCTGGGCGCCGCTCCAATGGGTGGCAGTGAAAGGACTGGCTCGCACGGGTCATGAAGCGTTGGCGAGGGATATCGCCCGTCGCTGGATCGGCACGGTCGATGCGGCCTGGCGCGAAACCGGCAAGATGCTGGAAAAATATGATGTCGAGACGCGCAAGCCCGGCGGCGGCGGGGAATATGCATTGCAGGACGGGTTCGGCTGGACCAACGGCGTCACGAGCGCGCTGATCGAACGCTGGCCTGATCTCGACCCCGATGCCCCTGTCGCCGCAGCCCGCTAACGCCTACATGCATCGCCATGCCTGAGCTTCCCGAAGTCGAAACAACCGTCGCTGGCCTGCGCGCCGTCCTTCAGGGGGCGGTGCTGACGCGGGTGGAGGCACGTCGCGCCGACCTGCGCTGGCCGATCCCGGTCGACCTGCGTCAGCGGATGACCGGGGCGACAGTGACGGGGCTGTCACGCCGCGCCAAATATGGCCTGATCGAAACCGATCGCGGCGACATGATGATTTTCCATCTCGGCATGTCGGGTCGCTGGCGAATCGACCCGGCGGAGATCGGCGCGCACGACCATCTGCTGATTGAGACAGGGCATGGCCATGTGCTGTCGCTCAACGACCCGCGGCGATTCGGTTCGCTGGACCTAGTGCGATCGGACGCATGGCAGGCCTACACGCCCTTCACCCGCATGGGGCCGGAACCGCTGGGACCGGACTTCGACACCACCCGCCTGGCCGCCGCGCTCAAGGGCAAGGCGACCTCGATCAAGGCGGCCTTGCTCGACCAACGAATCGTCGCCGGGCTGGGCAATATCTATGTGTGCGAAGCGCTGAACATGGCGGGCATCGCCCCGACTCGCGCGGCGGGCAAGATCGGGCGCGTGCGCCTCGGCCTGCTGGTGGAGGCGATTCGCGACGTGCTGTCCGCCGCTATCGTCGCGGGCGGCTCGACCCTGCGCGATTATGCGCGGCCCGACGGGGAATTGGGCTATTTCTCCAAACAATGGCGCGTCTATGGGCGGGAAGGCGAATCCTGCCTGTGCGGCGGCACGGTACAGCGCCGGGTGGATGGCGGCCGATCGACCTTCTTCTGCCCCAAATGTCAGAAATAGCATGGCCGAATCCATTGACGCCTACCCCGATATTCTGTAAGGGGCGCTCCTTCACGAGGCATGTCGGACATTCGGCGGGCCTCTTCCCGAGATTTGATGAGAACCGAGGAATAGAATGGCCAATACGCCGCAAGCCAAGAAGCGCATCCGTCGCAACGAGCGTCGCGCCGCAATCAATGGCGCCCGCATCAGCCGGATCCGCACCCTGGTGAAGAAGGTGGAAGCCGCCCTCGCCACTGGTGACAAGGATGTTGCTGCGACCGCCCTGCAGGCCGTCCAGCCTGAGCTGGCCCGTGGCGTCGCTCGCGGCGTGCTGCACAAGAACACCGCTGCGCGCAAGTTCGGCCGTCTGACCAAGGCGGTCAGCGCGCTCGCCTAAACCCCTTCGGGTTTTCGATGGATTATAAGGCCCGCCCCAGCGATGGGGCGGGCCTTTCGTCGTTCATTCATATATGAGTCATTTTTGACGATTGGCCAATTTCCCGCGATTCGACGCGATGCAGCATAAGGCGATCTACTTAACTCACTAAAATTAAACGATAATTTCTTTGCTGCGCGATTTCCGGGACTTTGCCAAGTCAACGGCTTTATTTCACTTTTTTGAACCATGCCGCCCTTGATCCGGCGGTGCGCCCCTGTCTATTTTTGAAATCCGGCCGCTGTCGAATCACCTTGATGCGGCCGTCATGTGAGATTGCATGTCGTAAGGAACTCGGGATGGCGGGGGCTTTTCCGATCGAGAATCCTTGCGTCTTTTTTCCTGCCCGAACCAGGGGGCACAGTTGGTGGGGTCGTTGAAGTCTATGAAGGATGTTGTGGGCGTGGTTGGTTGGCAGGACGGACAGATTAGCCAGGCCGATGCGGGCCTGGAATCCGCCTGGACCAGCATCCGCGCCGGTATGCGCCGCGATGTCGGCGCACGGATGTTCGACCAGTGGCTGAAACCCGTCCGTCTTGGCGACTATTGCGCCGAATCGCAGACGCTCGACCTGCTGGTCGCCAGCGACTTTAGCGCCAATTTCGTGTCCGGCCAGTTTGGCGACCGGCTGCGTATGGCTTGGCGCGGCGCAGGGGCCGGCGTGCGCGAGGTGCGGTTGCGCCGCGCCCCTGACGCCACCGGCCCGCGCCTGCTGGAAGCGGCGCCTGTCGAACAAGCCATGCCGACCGAAGACGCCGCGCCCGTCGCCATCGCCTCCAATTTTCTGCCGCGCCACGGTTTTGCCGATTTCGTGGTGGGCGACACCAACCGTCTGGCCAATTCGGCGGCCCAGGCGATGGCCGCCGAAGCCACGCCGCGTTTCAGCCCGTTGTTCATCCATGGCGGCACTGGCCAGGGTAAGACCCACCTGCTCCACGCCATCGCCCGCGCCTTTTCCGCCCATTCCCCCGCGGCGCCGGTGCTCTACATGTCGGCGGAACGCTTCATGATGGAGTTCGTGAACGCGATGCGCGCCAATGAGACGATGGCGTTCAAAGGCCGGCTGCGCGCCGCCCACCTGCTGCTGATCGACGATATCCAGTTCATCGCCGGCAAGGGATCGACGCAGGAGGAGTTTCTCCACACGATCAACGACCTGATCGACAGCGGCGCGCGCATCGTCGTGACCGCCGACCGGCCGCCGCAGATGCTCGAATCGATCGATCCGCGCATCCTGTCGCGCCTCGCCGGTGGTCTGGTCGCCGACATCCAGCCGGCCGGGCTCGACCTGCGCCTCGCCATCCTCGAATCGAAGCGTGCGGTGGCGGGCGATCCGCCGGTCCCCGACGCGGTGATCGATTTCCTCGCCCGCGCGATCCGGTCGAACGTGCGCGAACTGGAGGGGGCGTTCAACAAGCTGGTCGCTTATGGCCAACTGACCGGCCGCTCGATCGACCTCGATTTCGCGCAGGGCATGTTGGCCGACGCGGTGCGCGCCAATGCCCGGCGGATCACGGTGGACGAAATCCAGAAGGCATGTGCCGCCCATTTCAAAATCGATCCGTCGGAAATGCGATCCAAGCGCCGCGCTCGCGCCGTCGCCCGGCCGCGCCAGGTGGCGATGTATCTGGCCAAGAAGATGACGCCGCGCTCGCTGCCCGAAATTGGCCGCATCTTCGGCGGGCGCGATCACAGCACGGTGATCCACGCCGTGCGCACGATCGAGGCGCTGCGCGAAAGCAACCCGGATATGGACGCCGACGTCCGCGCGCTCCAGCGCCTGCTGGAGGGCTGACGCAGCCCTCTGGCGTCCAGCAGCGGAGGAGCTAGGGTGGGCGCATGATTCGCACGCTTCTGCTTCTCCTCGCCGCCCTGTTGGGCTTCTCGCCTGCGATGGCGCAGACTCCGCCACCTGCATCGGCCGACATTCGCGTCGCGCTCGACACCGATGCCGGGCGGATCGTCGTCGCCGTCCATCCCGACAAGGCGCCGGTCACAGCCGCCAATTTCCTGAAATATGTCGACCAGCAGCGGTTCGACGGCGCGTTTTTCTATCGCGGCGTGGGCGCGGCCGACTATGGCTTCGTCCAGGGTGGGGCGCAAAATGATCCGAAGCGGATATTGCCGCCGATCAAGCATGAACCCACGACCCAGACCGGCCTCACCCATGACGATGGCGCGCTGTCGATGGCGCGCTATGCGCCGGGCAGCGCGACCGGGGACTTCTTCATCGTGCTGGGCAAGATGCCCGCCATGGACGCCCATCCCGATGCACCAGGCGACAATCAGGGCTTCGCCGTCTTCGCCCATGTGGTCGAGGGGATGGAGGTGGTGAAGGCGATCCTGGTCGCGCCCAAATCCGCCACGGCCGGGGAGGGCGTGATGAAGGGCCAGATGCTAGCCGCACCGGTGAAAATCCTTACGGCGCGGCGGGCGCCGTAAGGCTGGGAACGGCCTTGTCCTCCGTGCGCCCTGAGCCTGTCGAAGGGCGTTGCGCGCGCCCTTCGACAGGCTCAGGGCGCACGGGATTTAGGCTGCGAGCGTTTCCCGCCGATCCAACATCCGCGCCGCCGCCATATCCGCGGTGACATTGCCCACCGTGCGGAAAATATCCGGCACCGTCTCCACCGCCAGCAACAGCGGCAGCGCCTCCACCGGCGCGCCCATGGCCAGGCAAATGGGACCGGTGGTGGTGAAGAAGGTGATCTGGCTGGGCAGGCCGACCGCTGCCAGGCTGACGATCGCGGCCACCAGCACGCCCATCACGAGTTGCGCCGGGCCGAGCGGCACGCCATTCATCGCCGCCACATAGAGGGCGACGCCCAGATTGGCGGGCGGGCTGGTGATGCGGAACAGCGATATGGCGAGCGGCAGGACGATGCTGCGCGTGGTTTCGCGCACGTCCAGCGGCCCGTCGCTCGCCTGGATCATCGCAGGCAGGGAGGCGATCGAGCTTTGCGTCGAAAAGGCGATGGCCTGGGCGGGCAGGACGGCGCGCGCGAAGCGGCCCAGCCCGATTCGCCCGGCGACCACCACCATTGGATAGACGAGCAGCGTCACCGCGACGCAGATCAGCACGATGAAGCCAATATAATGGAGCAGCGCGCCCGCCGTCGCCAGCCCCGACCGCGCGCCCGCGACCAGCGCCAGCGCGAACACGCCGATCGGCGCCAGCCACAGCACCCAGCCGACCACGAGCAGCAGCGCGTCTGCCAGCGCCTGGAAGAAGCCGGTCAGTTGCGCACGCCGATCCGGTGCGATGCGCGCGACGGCGAACCCGAAGATAAGCGCGAACAGCACCACGGCCACGACCTGTCCTTCGCTCGCGGACTTGATCGGATTGATCGGGATGAAGCCCAGCAGCCATTCGGCCGACGGGCGCACGTCCGGCACCTCCGATAGGCCGCCCGCGCCCGCCAGCGCCCCGACCGCACCAGGCGGCACCGGCCACAGATGCAGCATCAGCGGCCCGATCAGCGCGGCGACCGCGGCCGCCACCGTCAGCAGGATCGCGAACAGCGCGATCGCGCGACCCGCCATGAAGTTGGTCCGCGCGCTGGTCGCCGCCTGCGCGATGCCCGTCACCAGCAGAGCGAAGATCAGGGGGATCAGCGGCATCTGCAACCCGCCCAGCCACGCCTTCCCGATCGGCTGCGCCACCGCGACGATGTCACCAGCCCAGCCGCCCGCCACGCCGCCACCCCATTCGGCCAGCGCAATGCCGCTGCCCAGGCCCAGCACGAGCGCGATCAGGATGCGGACGGTCAAGGACATAGGTAACCGTCCGATTGTTACCGCGGCTTATGGGCCTTGAAGCGCGCGGCGAGCTCGGGATCGTTGATAAAGTCATCGAGGAATTGGTGCCAGGCCTTGGTCGTGAGACGTGCTTGGCTAAGCATGTC
>NZ_SEOO01000022.1 GCF_004152865.1 Sphingobium cupriresistens
AGGGCCATTCTGTCATCGGTCATCGTCTTCTTCTCCAGGTTCGAGTTCGCATCCGAACCCTACCAGAAGATCGACGGTGGCCACCCTCTCAGGGAAACCTTCCTACACCACCCCGTGGGACACGACCGCCGGTTCGAGCTGCGAGACGCCTTGGGCTTTCAAGGTCCTGTTTCATCCAACCTCCTTGGTTTTAGCTCAACATCACACTAATATATAGGAATCACCGTTCAATAGCTACTTTTGTAGCTATATGGCTAAAATAGTGTGTGGGTCAAACAGTTTATGGATTTGTCGGATAGGCTGAGCGTTATTCGGAAACAGGCTCGCCTTACCCAGGCGCAGTTCGCTGACAGCCTTGGAATATCTTTGGCTACTTATAAGAATTACGAAAAAGGAATTCGCGAACCCTCTGCGTCAACCTTGATTCTGTTATGCACAACCTATGATGTTACGCCCGCGTGGCTCCTGACGGGTCAATCCATAGACAATATATCGACAACCCTTGACCCGTCAAAAACGGAAGCCTGCTTCAGATATCTTGATGTTTTTCGACGGGATCATGGATTGCAGATGGATAGGCGGCAGCAGGCAGTCGCTTTTAATATAATTTTTGAGAAGATAGATGCGGGACTTCAAGATAAGGAATTGGATGATCTGATACTGACAGCAATAGCCGGTTGATCAGTGAGATACGGCAAGGCTGATCTTGAGGGCAGAGTCGAGTAGCAGACATATGAGCGGAACGGGGGAACGGTGGACTCGCTGAATTTCGGCTTCCTTGAGGCCCATGATAAGCAGTTGGTGACGTTGGGAGGGCTGGCGGAACGCTATTTCTCAAGCGATCCCTCGACCGCCATCGTCAAGCTCCGCCAGTTCGCTGAATTGATGGCGAAGATGGTCGCAGCTCATCACGCCGTTTATCGCGATGAGCGCGAGACATTCGAAGAAACACTGCGCCGCCTGTCATATGATCGCCTGATCCCCAAGGAAGCCGCCGATATCTTTCATGCCCTGCGGAAAGCAGGAAACAGTGCCGTGCATGAAGCGAAGGGCAATCATTCCACAGCCCTGACGGCCCTGAAATTCGCTTGGTCGCTCGGCATCTGGTTTCATCGAACCTATGGCCGCGCTGCCAATTTCCAGTCCGGCGCATTCGTGCCGCCGCGCCAACCCGTTGATGCGACCGTTGCCCTGCGCGAAGAGATTGAAAAGCTCAGGCAGAAGGTGGCGGAAACTGAAGGCGATGCGGCCCGCGCTCGTCTGGAAGCTGAGGAACAGGCCCACGCGCGCGAGGCAGTAGAAGAGCGGTTGGCGCGCGAGGCCGAGGAGCGAGCCGCTTGGGAGAAGATCGCTCAGGACATTGACGCAGAAAAGGCCGAAGTCACGAGCAAGCTCGCAGCCCTTCAGGCTGAAGCCGAAACTGTACCTCGCGCTGAGGCTGCGCAATTGGTCGAGCGCGGTGAGAAGGCTGCGGTAAAGATCGACCTCGATGAAGCGGAAACTCGTGCGCTCATCGACCAGCAATTGCGCGATCGTGGATGGGAGGTTGATACCCGCGACCTTCGATACAGCAACGGCGTGCGCCCTGCCAAGGGTCGCAATCTCGCCATCGCTGAATGGCCGACCGCAAATGGCCCCGCCGATTACGCCCTGTTCGCTGGCATGACTCTGATCGGCGTTGTGGAGGCGAAGCGGCGGCGGAAGAATGTATCAGCCGCGATCGACCAGGCTGAACGCTACTCGACCGGCATCAGGGACAGCGCCGATTTCATATATGCCGGTGGGCCATGGGGCGAACACAAGGTGCCATTCGTGTTCAGCGCGAATGGCCGGTCCTATCTCAAGCAGATTGAGACGGAGAGCGGCATCTGGTTCCGCGATACCCGCCGCGCAGCAAATCATCGTCGCGCGTTGGTGGACTGGCCGACACCGGAAGGCCTCGCCGGGCAGCTTGAGGTCGATCAGGACGCGGCTGATGCGCTGCTAAAGGCGCAGCCATTCGAGTTTGGTTTCCCGCTTCGCCATTATCAGGAAAGCGCGATCCGCTCGGTAGAAGCGGCATTGTCGTCTGAGCAACGCGCCGTCTTGGTTGCGATGGCGACCGGCACCGGCAAGACCAAGCTGGCTATCGCCATGCTGTACCGCTTGCTGTCAGCCAAGCGGTTTCGGCGCATCTGCTTCGTGGTCGATCGCAGCGCCCTTGGCGACCAGACTGAGGGCGAATTTTCGACCACCAAGGTCGTGTCCGGCAAGACATTCGCCGAAATCTTCGGCCTCAAGGGCTTGGGCGACGTGACCCCGGACGTGGAAACCAAAGTCCATATCTGCACGATTCAGGGCTTGGTCAAGCGTGTCCTGTTCGCTGCCGATGGCGCATCCGTGCCGCCCGTTGACCAATATGACCTGATGGTCATTGACGAATGCCATCGTGGCTATCTGCTCGATCGGGAAATGTCCGATGCCGAGCTGAGCTTCCGGGGGCAGGACGATTATATTTCGAAGTATCGGCGCGTGCTGGACTATTTCGATGCGGTGAAAATCGGCCTGACAGCCACGCCAGCCCTGCACACTACCGACATTTTCGGCGATCCGGTCTTCACCTATTCCTACCGCGAGGCGGTGGTCGATGGCTTCCTGATCGACCACGAGCCGCCGATCCGCATCGAAACTGCGCTGGCGCGCGCCGGCATCAAGTTCGAGAAGGATGAAGAGCTTGAACGGCTCAATACCCGGACTGGCGAAGTCGATCTGGCTCACGCGCCGGACGAAATCCGTTTCGAGGTTGAGGCATTCAACCGCCAGGTCATTACCCCGGAGTTCAACCGCGTCGTGGCAGAGGAACTGGCGCGGCACATCGATCCGGCGCTACCCGGCAAAACGCTGATCTTCGCCGCGACCGATGCCCATGCGGACATGGTGGTCAGCGCTATCAAGGCCGCTTTCGCTGAGCAATATGGCGAGATCGAGGATGCGGCCGTGAAGAAAATCACCGGAAGCGTGGACAAGGTGAAGAACTGGATTCGCTCGTTCCGCAACGATGCCAACCCGCAAATCGTCGTCACCGTTGACCTACTCACCACCGGCATCGACGTGCCGAAGATCACCAACCTCGTGTTCCTGCGCCGGGTGAACAGCCGCATCCTGTATGAGCAGATGATTGGCCGCGCGACGCGCCAGTGTCCGGAAATAGGCAAGGAGGTTTTCCGGATTTTCGACGCAGTCGATCTCTATCCCCACCTCCAGAACATGACCGACATGAAGCCTGTCGTCGTCAACCCTTCGATCAGCTTCGCACAGCTCGTCCGCGAAATGACGGAAGCCCAGAACGATGAGCAGCGGGAGGCCATCCGCGAACAGCTCGCCGTGAAACTGCGCCGTCGGATCAGGAAGCTGACAGAGGACGCTAGGCAGCAGTTCGAGGCCGCAGCAGGCGAAACGCCGGAAGCGATGCTGCAACGGGTAATGTCCGGTGATGCGCCGGGCCTTGCCGCCTGGCTGAAGGATCGCGCCGCGATCGGCGCCATCCTCGATTGGCAGGCCGATGGCGATAATCCCAGCTATGTCCCTATTTCCAAGCACGCGGATCAGGTCGTCGATGTATCGCGCGGCTATGGCAGCGGCGCGAAACCTGAGGATTTTCTGGACAGCTTCGCCGTCTTCGTGCGCGACAATATCAACACCATCGCCGCGCTGAAGCTCGTCGTACAACGTCCCCGTGACCTGACCCGCGCCGATCTGAAGGAACTGCGCCTGGCTCTCGACTCCAAGGGCTTTTCAGACGCCAATCTGCGCCGCGCTTGGGCCGATGCCCGCAATGAGGAAATCGCCGCGTCGGTCATCGGCTTCGTCCGTCAGGCCGCGCTCGGCGATGCGCTGATCCCCTATGAAGACCGCGTGCGAGATGCCATGCGCGCCATCATGGCGAGCCGTGCATGGACCGACCCGCAAAAACGCTGGCTCAAGCGGATCGGCGACCAGATTGAAAAGGAAATCGTGGTGGACCGCGCCGCCATCGACAAAGAGCCGTTCATCGCCGATGGCGGCTTCAATCGCCTGAACAAGGTGTTCGGTGGGGAGCTGGAAAGCATCCTGGCCGGGATCAACGAAGAATTGTGGAAGAAGGCCGCGTAAATGAGCACCACCACCGATATCGTCGCCAAGCTCTGGGGCCTGTGCAATGTCCTGCGCGACGATGGCGTCACCTATAACGAATATGTGACGGAGTTGACCTACCTGCTGTTCCTCAAGATGCTGGAGGAAACCGGCAAGGAGGAGCGGCTGCCGGAAGGCTGGCGCTGGAGCCTGCTCGCCAAGCGCGAAGGCGTGGAACAGCTCGATTATTACAAGGCGATGCTGCTCGAACTCGGCAAGGCGAAGGACCCGCTAGTCGGCGCGATTTTCATCGACGCACAGACCCGCCTCCGCAAGCCGACCAACCTCAAGGCGCTGACCTCCAACATCGATCAGCTCGACTGGTTCTCCGCCCGTGAAGAGGGGCTTGGCAACCTCTATGAAGGGCTGTTGGAAAAGAACGCGGCCGACAAGAAATCCGGCGCCGGCCAATATTTCACGCCACGCCCTCTGATCGACTGCATCGTGCGCCTGATGCAGCCGCAGCCGGGGGAAATGATCCAGGACCCGGCAGGCGGAACGGCGGGTTTCCTCGTCGCCGCCGACCGCTACATCAAGGATCACACCGACGATCTCTACACGCTGACGGAGCAGCAGGCTTTCTTCCAGAGGCACAACGCCTTCGCCGGCGCGGAACTGGTGCCGGACACCCATCGCCTGAGCATGATGAACCTGCTGCTGCACGGCATTGAAGGCGGCATGGAGAATATCGATACGCTCTCCCCCGATGGCGAGGCGCTGCCCAAGGCCAATCTGATCCTGACCAATCCGCCCTTCGGCACCAAGAAAGGCGGGGGGCGTCCGACCCGATCCGATTTCTCAATCACGGCGGATACGTCGAACAAGCAGCTTGCCTTCGTCGAGCATATCGTGCGCGCACTGGCCCCCGGTGGCCGCGCTGCCGTCGTCATTCCCGATAACGTGCTTTTCGAGGACAATACCGGCCGCCGCCTACGCACCTGGCTGATGGACCTATGCGACCTCCACACCATTCTGCGCCTGCCAACCGGCATTTTCTATGCGCAGGGCGTCAAGACCAACGTGCTGTTCTTCCGGCGCGGCAAAAGTGACAAGGGCAATACGAAGGCCGTCTGGGTCTATGACATGCGAGCGAACGCTCCTGCCTATGGCAAGACCCGCCCGCTGACCGTTGCGGACTTCGCAGATTTCGAGGCAGCCTATGGCGTCGATGCCAATGGCGAGGCTTCGCGGCAGGATCAGGGCGAAGACAGCCGCTGGCGCACGTTCGACCGTGCTTTCATCACTGGCCGTAATGACAATCTCGACATCAGCTGGCTTCGCGATACCGAAGCGGAAGCCGAAGAGGCGCTGACAGAACCTGAGGATATCGCTGCCGCTATCATCGGCCATTTGAAGGCAGCACTGGAGGAGATTGAAACGCTTTCGGAGGAATTGGAACCGGAAGCGGCGGCAGAGCCTGCCGTTATAGCGGAGCCGGCGGAATGACCGAGCAGCGATGGGAAATCCCAAGCAGTTGGGCTTGGGCATCAATGGACGAGGTTTCCGAGATTGTTGGTGGCGGAACCCCGTCAGCCAAGGACGGCAGCAATTTTGCGGATGAGGGCATTCGTTGGCTAACACCTGCGGATTTGACGGGATATAAAGAAACCTTCATCTCGCGAGGCAGGCGTGACCTGAGCGAAAAGGGCTATCGTTCCAGTGCTGCGCGTATCCTGCCTGCTGGAACCGTTCTGTTCTCGTCGCGCGCGCCGATCGGTTACTGCGCCATCGCATCCGGTGAGATAAGCACAAATCAGGGCTTTAAGAGCTTCGTCCTCAAAGGAAAAATTAGCCCAGAATACATCCGCCACTATTTGCTTGCTTCAGTGGATTACGCTGAGAGCAAAGCTAGCGGCACGACCTTTATGGAGCTTTCTGGAGGCCGAGCGGCTGAGCTGTCTACTCCCATTGCCCCTTTGTCAGAACAGCGCCGGATCGTGGCGAAGATCGACAGCCTCACCGGCAAATCCAGACGCGCCCGCGACCACCTCGACCACATCCCCCGCCTCGTCGAGAAATACAAACAGGCCATCCTCGCCGCCGCCTTCCGGGGCGATCTGACCACAGATTGGCGAAATAGTAACGAACAGACAAGCGGCGAGCGTTTGCGTGAAAGCCTGCTTAGCGCTCGCATCGGTGCAGAGCGAGGAAAGAAACTACCTGCATTCGATTTTGCTGGCGCTGAACATCTACCACAATTACCCGCATCTTGGGTATGGATGCCTGTAAATGCGCTTGCGACTAAGGTTGTCGATGGTGTGCACAAGAAGCCCGAATATATTACTTCAGGAGTTCCGTTTTTAACTGTCAAAAATTTGACCGCTGGGCCGGGCATATCATTTCAGAATTGCCGCCACATCTCGGAAAGTGACCATCGGGATTTCATAAGAAGGACACACCCGGAGAAGGGAGATATTCTTATAACAAAGGATGGAACCCTTGGTGTCGTTCGCGCCGTCAGGACTGACGTAGAGTTTAGTATTTTTGTTTCCTTGGCTTTGGTTAAACCAGTGGATAGATCGATGGCAGATTATTTGGAGTTGGCCTTTCAATCGCCGGCGGTGCAAGATCAAATGGGCGGGGTCGGCTCCGGTTTACAGCACATTCATCTGACCGATTTACGCAAAGATTTCATACCCATGGCGCCAGAAAATGAGCGCCATGAAATTGTTAGGCGCGTCGATTCAGCTATGAAATGGATCAATCGCCTTGCTGCAGATTCTGTCAGTGCTCGCAAGCTGATTGATCGGCTTGACCAAGCTGTGCTCGCGAAGGCCTTCAAAGGTGAACTCGTGCCGCAAGACCCTGCCGACGAACCTGCCAGCTCCCTGCTCGAACGCATCCGGGCAGAACGCGCGGCCGCACCGAAGGCGAAGCGCGGTCGCAAGAAGGCTGCCTGACCTCATGGCCATTCCCGATTACCAGACATTGATGCTGCCGGTCCTGCGCCTCGCTGCCGCTGGCGAACAGCGTGTGGCCGATGCCGCCGAACGCATCGCCGATGATCTCGGCCTCAGCCCGGACGAGCGCGAAGAAATGCTGCCCAGCGGACGGCAACGCCTGCTCCATAACCGCATCCATTGGGCAAAATTCTATATGTCCAAGGCGGGCCTTGTCGCCTCGCCGATGCGAGGGCGTTTCATCGCGACCGAAGCGGGCCGGACGCTGCTGGCATCCAATCCCGCGCGCATCGGCGTGAACGAGTTGAAGGACTATGAGGGTTTCCGCGAATTTTACAGCGGTCAGAAGTCCGTTGACGATGACGCCGTGCCCGCTGTCATCGCCCCGTCAGCCGAAACCGGCACGCCGGAAGAGCAGATTGAGGCAGCCTATCAGGCCGTGCAATCGGCCCTCCGCGCGGAGCTGCTGGAACGCATCGTCCAGAACACGCCGGCCTTCTTCGAGCAACTGATCGTCGATCTGCTGATCGCTATGGGCTATGGCGGATCGCACAAGAACGCAGCCACCCAGCTCGGCCGTTCAGGCGACGGCGGTGTCGATGGCGTCATCAACGAGGACAGGCTGGGGCTCGACCGGGTCTATGTGCAGGCCAAGCGCTATGCCGAAACAACGGTCGGTCGTCCCGATGTGCAGGCTTTCGTCGGCAGTCTGGTCGGCCATGGCGCAACCAAGGGCGTGTTCGTCACCACCTCCACCTTCAGCAGCCAGGCGCGCGATTACGTCAAACACCTCGCCCAGCGCGTCATCCTGATCGACGGGGACCGTCTGACCGACCTAATGATCGAATATGGCGTGGGCGTCCGCGTCAGCCGCAGGATCGAATTCAAGCGGCTCGACGAGGATTTCTTCGCGGAGGAGTAACGGTGTGCGTCACAGGGCGGCTTCTCGCCGGTCCCGCTCTCGCACGATGGCGCTATATTCCATCAGCACCTGGGCAACGGTGGCATCGTCCGTGACAGCGAAGGACTCCGCGACCTCGCGGGCCTGTGTCGTGCGCAATTCCAGCCAGTCGATGCGTGCTTGATCGGGGATAGCCCGCTGGCTTTCGATGTCGACCTGTTCGCTGTAACCGGCGATCACATCATTGATCGCCTCCAGCGCCGCCTCATAGGCAATCGCCTGATTCTGCGTCCACAGCGGGTAGGTTTTCGCGGTCATGCCTTTCGATCCCTCATAGCCGGGGTTCTACACCATTCCGCCAACCGGATGAACCGGCACTGGCATTCGGCGTTCAAGCGCTATATGATAAAATCATATCGGAATGGAGGCAGGTATGGCCGCGAAGGCAATCTCGGTAACGCTCGGCGAAATGGCGTCGCACGCTGAACGCCATCTGGCATCCGGTCGCTATGCCTCCATGAGTGAGGTGATGCGAGCCGGATTGCGCGCGCTGGATCGCGAAGAGGCGGTGCTGGATGAACTGGTCCGCGTCCGCGTTGCGGAGGCTCTGGCCGATCCTCGTCCGCCCATGCCGCTCGACAAGGCGTTCGCAAAGGTCCGGGCCTCGATCGCCAAGGCATGATCTATGACGTTCAGCTGTCCGCCCTGGCGATCGAAGACCTGATTGCACTCCACCAATGGGTAAGCGCGGAAGCCGATATTCCCACGGCAGACGGCTATCTGGCCAGAATTGAAGAACGCATTGCGGCACTGGCCGACTTCCCCCATCGCGGATCGTCCCGTGATGACCTGATCGCAGGCCTGCGCACGCTGACATTCGAGCGCCGCCTGCTGATCGCCTACAGCGTGGACGGGCAAGTCGTCACCGTCCAGCGCGTCATCAACGCCCTGCGCGACCTTGGGCCTGCCTTCCGTGATTCCTGAAATTCAGGGGCGGTCCAAGTTGGAGCGCGGGCCGAATTCCTTCACGATCGCGGCAAATCGTTCGTCGGCTTCTGCCTCTGTTTCCGGGATCGACCGAAGAAACTCGATGTCATCGAGAAATTGGGGCAGCATGTCCGGGTGATCTTCCCAGACGACGCAGAATACGTCGAACAGCAAATCCGGCTTGGTGCTGAAACAATCCGCCGCCATCTGCTCCAGCCATTTACGGATGTGGTTTAGTTTGGATACCGTATCAAACGGGTCAAATTCGAGGGGTTCTGCCATTGTCGTCTCCATCGTGCTGTGAATGGCGATGGCTCGATTTGGCCGGGTGTTGGAAACCTGGCCTCTCGCACAGGCGCTGCCGCTTTTGGGCAAAACCTTGGACATGGACGACAACCACCCGGCCAAAACGATGCCATGGCCGACTGAGAGTTTCGAGGTTTCCACGCCTCGTCTACCGTCTCTGGAAGATGCCCCCATCCATGCCAAAGTAGGACGATTCGGGCAACGATGGACGTCCGCGATTGACCATAAAGGAAAATAGTAGGTTCGAGGCTAGGTCTTTGGGGACTGCCGACCCGCACGAGACGCCGGCTTTCGACCAGCTATGGCGCAACGTTCTGCGATGCGAACGTTAGGAGCTGTTACTGGCGATCTGACAAATTGGATCAGCTGGATTTGAAACTGCTCGTCCTGCGTGTAGAGAAGCTGAAGCGAATCAAGCGCAGGGGATTATTCATGGGCACGAAGCTGTCGAATCAATGACACTCAAGCTCGATATCCGTGGTCCCATTGTCGTCCTAGTCGCGGAATTCAATTCAGCAATTTTCCAGCCTCCTTGGATCGCCAAGCACCTGTTTGGTAAAGCCGAGGGTGACGAAATGGCGGCCGCTGAAATTCTCATTCAAAATGGCCCCCTGCTGATCCAACTCACATTTCTTGAGGGCGTAGCGATCAATGTCGCACCCAATCGGACGGAGATATTCGCCCTTGATGCGGAGCCAGAAACATTGGCACGCGCTGAAGGTGTTCTGCTGAAGATGCTCGAAGTGTTGCCGCACACACCTTTAGCGGCTGTCGGTTGCAATCTGTCTTATGTCGATGACGATCCGAGTACGGCGATTGCTGAACTCTTCACTACGCCCGAAGGTTTCGAGGCCGAAGGCGTCCTGAACAGCCGGCAGAGTGGTGTGCAGCTTCAGCTTGAGGGCGAGCAGGTATTAAATTTCGTGCGCCTTCTTGGTCCGAAAGAGGCGCGCTACTCATTTAACTACCACCGCGCCGAAAGCGACGCCGAAAGGTACAAGAATTTTGTTCCTGGGATGATCGCAAAGGCCCGAGAGGACAGCGAAACGCTTCTTAAGTCATTATATGGATACGAAGGCTGCGACGTGATCGGCTTCGTGGCCGGAAATCAGCAAGAGGGAAATGGCGATGACTCTCAAACAACCCATTGAGATTCGCTCGGTGAAGACCGGCCGCTTTGTCGTCCATACAGCAATCGTCAGCGATGCTGTGACTGCAGATTTCTGTAACGCGCCTCGGTCGTTTCGGGTGGTCAACAACGTGATTAAGGCAATGACCATCAGCCACGATGGAGTTGATATTCGGAACATCAATCGGCTTCTGCGGGAGCCTCAAGAGCCTGCCGCAGAGCTCACAACTGTCGATGCGCTAGCGACGACGCGCTAAGAGAAGGTGGCGTAGCTGCATGGCAGACGCGGCCTCGTTTGACTTTATTTTCGAGCCCAAAGAGCGGATCGACCGGGAGCAACTGCTTCAGGGGGACTTGCTGCACCGAACTCCCGCGCTTGCGGAAGCTATCGGAAAGGCCCACTCGTATTATGCAACTGCTGCCGATTACTCGCATTTTCTCGTCTTGACGCAATCATGTGATCTCGTCCGGCGAAAGGGCAGATGCAAGAGTCGCTACATTACGATTTGTGCGGTTCGGCCACTGTCGCTCGCTGTGGCTCGAGAGCTCGAGCGGTACACTAATCCACTCGATGGTTGCCCGGTGCCGCTCGGGAACGTCGAGAACAACGTCCTAGCTCGCCAGTACCTTGAGCGGGTGTTGAATAATACCGTCGACGGTATTTTCTTCATTCCCCGCGGTGCGGCCGCAACGGTAGACGAGCACCTGTGCGCCTTCCTCGCCCTCTCAGTGGCTTTGCGAGTAGACCATTACGACACGTGCCTTAGTGCAAAGGTTGGCCAAGCAAAGGAGATATTCGCGGCAAAGGTAGGTTCGCTGGCCAGCAATCTGTATGCGCGAATCGCCACGCCCGACCTCCACGAGCGCAATGATAGAAAGGCCGTAGATGCGTACACGAAGGCGTTTCTTGAAGAACTAGGCTACGCCAGTGTGGTTTGGCTGACGCCCTTTCAGCGCACTTTCCTAGAAGGGCAGATCGCCGTGGCGCTACAAGCCTCCGGCCAAGATCAGCTCACGCCCGAAGAGGCAGTGAATCTGCTCAAGAATTTGCCAAGCGAAGCGGATGCAATCGCCGATCGGGTGGTCAAGGTGCTGACAGATCGGCAACTTTTGGAAGACGACCCTCAGGTTCATAAAAAAGCACGAAACTTTCTGAAGAACGACCGAGAGTATCAGAAGTTGGCAAAGCGGTAGACGTTGGCCACCAAAAAGCGCGAATTTCACGGATCATCCATCAACCTTGCCAACCAAAATTGCTGAACCGGCCAAACCGCCGATTCATCTTGCTACTGCCCAAAGGGCGGCAGCTAAGTCCTAGGCTCAGTCATAAACTGAATGTTCGCTCATTGGTTTGGGACGATCTCTGTCGAACCGCATGGATGTCGGCTCATTGCGAGCGCCGCGAAATCTCAGCGGCTTGGCCCCTCTATATCCCGTGCCCGGTCACGCGCCCGAACTTGGCGCACAGCTGGATGCCGGTCGAGAATCATCTCCTCCAGTCGTTGTGCCTGCCGAGATAGCCGTCCAGCAGCGCCCTGCGGTTTCGTGCTTCCGATTTTTTCGGCCGAATCCTTCGTCAGCTCATTGAGTTTTGCCGTTGAAGCTCTCAACTTGTCCGCTGCTTCAGCAAGCTGCGCTAACCTAACTGCCGAGTTCTCGGGCATAAGCGGCGACGCAACCTCGCGATCAGGTGACGTGATCGCCATGGCTGCGATCAGCCCACGCAACGCCTTTGCACAGGAAAGCTCGGAGTTTCCTCCATGACGTTCAAGTTCTTCGACCGCTCGCATGTAAATTGACGTTACCCGTTCCGTATTCTCCGCGCGGTATTGATCGAAGGCAGTCCTAGACCCAGCCGATGGCCTTTGCTGCCGTTCGCGGGCCTTCTGAGCCGCAATGTCTTCCCGCCTCGGTGGAAAACCACGCGCCGCACGCCGGGTCGCGTCTGCTTCAACACCGCGCGAGCGAAGGTTCTCGGCAAACCGCTCGCGGCAATGGGCTAGAAATTCGCGGTCGGGATTGAAACGGCGACCGTCCTGGTCCCGGTTGGCGACGATCAGGTGGACATGGGGATGCGCCTCATCGGTGTGCAGCACCATGACCCACCGACGGTTGACCATGTCTTGCTCGGCGAACTCCTTGACGGCCTCACGAACGATGGCGGGGTCTGTGCCGGGAGGCATGGAGAATACCATCGCCAGCGCCGTGGCTCCTTTTCTCCGCGTCTCATCGGACATTTCGTGGAGTTGCCATTCGCGGGCCAATTGCTGCATCTCGTCCGCCCGCGCAAGCAGTTGGCCTTCACTGGTTTCCAGCGGAAGAGGCTCCTGATCGGTCACTCCCAAGCGGGCAACATAGGTGAAGGCGCCCAGCACGCTGCCCGCCCCATGGATGCGCCCGGTGATCTTCACCACGGTCTGCGGAACACGCCGCGTCGTCCGCTCCAACGCCTCCATCGCTCGCTGGCTTCGGTTGGCTGGTGGTCGGAAATTCTCTCCTCTGCCTGACAGCATGGCACGGGTGAGTTGCCCATTGCCCTTTCGATCGACCTTGCCGCGCCGCGCAGCAGGCGCACCCTGTATCCGCTCCAACCCGTCCAGCGTTTCGTCGGAAAACTGGAAGCCCCTCATGCGCCGCGTTTCCCGATTCGGGATGCCCGCTTGCCGCCCCCGATCCAATAGCTGACCTCCGCCGCTGTGATGCTGGATAGGTCGAACGTAGCTGTTGCGATGACGGTCGATAGTCGATCCTCCATCCCGATCACCGCCTGCGCAGCCAGCTCGATCGGGACAGAAGCGTCAGGCCGGTTGGCGGCATTCACCGCCTTCACCGCTTGATTGAGCGAGCGCCCGATTGCGCGAACCTGCACGGCCAGCTTGAGGATGGATTGCGCGCTCGCTGGCACCAACCGAAGTTCCCCCGCTCGGTCCCACAATTGCCAGCGTATCGTCCGCTTGATCCATTGCGCGCGGGTCAGGCCCGCCTGCTGGGCGACGGTTTCCATTGCCGCAACCTCCTCGGATGGAAAGCGCATGGACACCAGTTTGGACGGGCAAGTGAACGCCGGAACATCGCGGATTTCATCGGGCCGTTTTTGCAGGGCGTCGATCAGCGCGCGTTTGATCCAGGCGCTGCGCGTCATCCCAGCAGCCTTCGCCAGCAGGTCGATTGCTTGGGCAAGATCATCCTCGATCCTGAGGCCAACCGGCGTCATGACAGCCTCGTGCAGCGAGCATAACGTGCAGCCATTTGTCCGAAAATGCTGTCGGTTATGCTATCCTGCGCATTTCCAATCTCACTCCTCCCCGTCTTTCTCCCTTCGTTCTTTCGGTCGCGGATCGCGGCGACCATCCCGGCAAGGTTCATCGTTCCGGCCAAGGTAGATTTCACCATCCCCGCCAGACACCCCGCAGGTTTGCGGGCGTGGTAGCGATGGCCGGAGGACAGGGCGGCATTGCGCTGGATGATGATGACGCAAAGGGCCGCATGTTCACGTCCAAGACGAGCGCAGGCGGACTGCCACGACCGCTGACCAATCCCCATCTGAATAGCCATATGGAGCGACGTTTCGACAATGCCGGACCATGTGGTTCCGCCAAACATCGCAAGAGCCTCACGATACTCGTCGGTAGCGATCAGGGCAGCCTGCTGGGGTGACATGCGCAGGTCGGGCGTTTGCGACGGCTCCCCGCTGCTACAGGTTTTTGAAGATTGTTCTGGTGGTATATTGGGTGCGCAATTTTCTTCCGATCCATCGGAAATTTTCTGCGCACCGGCACCATCGCGAAGCATGGTCAGGACTTCCGCCAAGGCATCCCTGATAGCCGTCAGCCGGTCGAGGTCCGTGATGCGCGCCGTGCGACCATGCGGCAAAATTTCGTCGGCCATCGTGCGCAGGTTCATCTGCTCACTCGAACGAATGGCGCGATTGATCTGGCGGATATCGGCCTTGCACTGATCGACCGCACGATCGCGCAATCGTATCGCTTGCAGCTTGTCCTGCAATTCGTGGAAGCGGAGGATCAGCGGAGCGAGATTGATGCCCGACGCCCAGATGACCCGACCATCACGCCGCTCGCCATAGCGCGCACCGTTGCCGCCCGTGGAGCGGATCAGGAAGCCCGCATCTTCCAGCTCCCGTTCCGCGCCATTGATTGAGCGCGGCGTGAGGCCGATCGCCCGCGCCGTGGTCGCCACCTGTGACCAGACGGCGCAGACCCGGCCCTTGCGGTAATCCTCATCCGATGTTCTGAGGACATAATGGCGAACCAATGCGATGGCGGTCTTCGACAGCCGATAGTGGGATTTGGCAACCTGTTCGAACACGGACAGCAAATCGAAGCGACCACAGTTCTCCGGCAGGCCCGAATGGGTCAGGGCGATGCTCATGATGCACCTCCCGACAGCGTATGAGTTGCGCGGCTGAATCCGTTGAGATATGCTCGACGAATAGCCGCACAGCTATGCAATCCGCCGTCGCAAAGGGTGCCAGCCCTTTCGACGGCTTTTTCATTCCAGCCCTGACCTTCCCAGCGTTGCAACTGATGTTCCGAGTGGACAGCAGATGGACCGCAGCGGTTACGATATGAAGGTTTTAACTGCCAATCGTCCGGTACTGAAACCGCAGTTATCCGCGATTTTAGGCCTGAGTGTGACCCTTCACACGGGTGGGGTCGCAGGTTCAATCCCTGCCGCGCCCACCATGATCCAGGCGATCATGGCAGGACAGATAATTTCCCGGCATTGATCTTTTCTAATGTGTGGCGCTAAATCCGCGCTATCATTCGGTGCGTTTGCGCGCCGACCGGAAAGGACAATTATGCCCCCCTATCTGAAAGCCGGCGCGGCCTTTGGTGCGCTGCTGCTCTCCACACTTCCCGCCAGCGCGCAGGAACAGCTCACGCTGGAGCGCGTGTTCGCCAGCCCCGACCTGGCCGGGCCGCTGCCGCGCGCGCTGAAATTGTCGCCGGATGGATCGTTGGTGACGCTGCTCAAGCCCCGCGCCGACGAGAAGGAACGGCTCGACCTGTGGGCGATCGACAGCAAGACCGGCGCGGAACGGATGCTGGTCGATTCGAAGAAGGCCGGCAGCGGCGCCGAGCTTTCCGAAGCGGAGAAGATGCAGCGGGAGCGCGATCGGAGCGTCGCGGGGAGCACGGGCATCACCAGCTATGACTGGGCGCCTGACGGCAAGAGCCTGTTGGTGCCGGTGGATGGCGACCTGTACCTCGCCGGACTGGACGGGAAGGTCATGCGGCTGACCGATACGCCCGACGGCGAACTGAACGGCGTGGTCAGTCCCAAGGGCGGCTTTGTGTCCTTCGTGCGCGGCGGCAATTTGTTCACCCAGCCGATCGGCGGCGCGGAACGGCAAGTTACGCAGGGTGCCGGCGACACGCTGAGTTGGGGTACGGCGGAGTTTGTGGCACAGGAGGAAATGGACCGGCGCACCGGTTACTGGTGGTCGCCCGACGATGCGCGGATCGCGGTCGCCCGCGTCGATGAAAGCCCGGTCGGCATCGTAACCCGCACCGCGATCGGCGGCGAGGGGACGAAAGTCTATCAACAGCGCTATCCCGCCGCCGGCACGCCCAACGCGATCGTGGACCTCTATGTCATGAAGCCCGATGGGTCGGGCCAGGTGAAGGTCGATCTGGGCGCGGAGAAGGACATCTACCTCGCCCGCGTCGATTGGTCGAAGGACGGCAAGACGCTATATGTGCAGCGGGAGAGCCGCGACCAAAAGCGTCTCGACCTGCTGGCGGTCGATCCTGTTACGGGCAAGGCGCGGGTGGTGCTGACCGAGACGGCGAAAAGCTGGATCAACCTGTCGAACAATTTCCATGCGCTAAAGGACGGCAGCTTCCTGTGGTGGTCGGAAAAGAGCGGCCATGGGCATCTCTATCGAGTGCGCGGCGCGAAATGGACCGCGCTGACCAGCGGCGACTGGGAAGTGCGCGATGTCGTGGGCGTGGATGAGGAGAAGGGGCTGGTCTATTTCACCGGCAATCGCGAAACGCCGCTGGAGCAGCAACTATATGTGACGGCCTTGGCCAAGGCCGGGCAGGCGCGGGCGCTGACGGCCAGGGGCTGGTGGAACGACGCTGTCATGGACGGCGCGGCGAGCCGGGTGGTGGTGACGCGCCAGAATAGCGACCAGCCCAAGCAGGTCTATCTGGCCGACAGCAGCGGCAAGCAATTGCAATGGCTGTCGGAAAATGCGCTGACGGGCAGCCACCCCTATGCGCCCTATGTCGCGGGCCATGTGAAGACGGTGTTCGGCACGGTGAAGGCGGCGGACGGGACGACGCTGTACACCAAGATCATGACGCCTAAGATGGAGGCGGGGAAACGCTACCCGGTGTTCATGATCCATTATGGCGGTCCGGGCGGCGGGCGGCAGGTGACGAACATATGGTCAGGCGCGCTCAACCAATATCTGGTGGATCGTGGCTGGATCGTGTTCGCCATCGACAATCGCGGTACGCCTGATCGCGGCAAGGCGTTCGAGGATCATCTGTATCGCGCGATGGGTACGGTCGAGGTGGATGACCAGTTGAAGGGCGTGGAGTGGCTCAAGGCGCAGCCGTTCGTGGACCCTCAGCGGATCGCGACCTATGGCTGGTCCTATGGCGGCTATATGTCCTTGAAGCTGCTGGAGAAGGCGCCGGGCGTGTTCGCCGCGGCGGTGGCGGGCGCGCCGGTGACCAAATGGGAACTTTACGACACCCATTATACCGAACGCTATCTGGGCCAGCCGCAGGACAAGGCCAGCGCCTATCCCGCGTCGGGCGCGGTGGATGAGGCGGTAAAGATCGCCGATCCGCTGCTGCTGATCCACGGCATGTCCGACGATAATGTCGTGTTCGACAATGCGACCGCGCTGATGGCGAAGATGCAGAGCGCAGCTGCGCCGTTCGAGATGATGGCCTATCCGGGTCAGACCCATCGCGTCGGCGGGCCGGGCATCAGCGTCCACCTGTGGAAGACGATCGGGCATTTCCTGGCTGAACATGCGGGTGGCCCGGCCGATTGATGACGCCAGACGCTATCGCCAGGCGTGGAAGATCGCCCGGCGATAGCGGTCCTTTTTGCGGAATGGCATCGCCAACTTCCGCCAGCCCTGATTGTCGAGCGCTTCGGGCAGCACCTGGAAACGCGAATAGCCAAAGCGCACGCACATTTCGCGCAGCGCCAGGATGTTGGGCGCCCAGAAATTGGTTGGATCGCGGTCTAGCTCCAGTTCAGTGAACAGGCGCATCGCGGGCACCGGTTCATGTCGCAGCGCCGTCACCGTTTCGATCACCAGATGATCGCGGCTCATCGCGGCGGCGGCCTCCAGCGTGCGATAGGGGTCGGTGACATGATACAGGACGCCCAGCAGCAGCACCATGTCGAACTGGCCAAGGTCAGCGACGCGATGGTCGGCGACGTCGAGGTCGCGCGAGCGGACCTGCGACCCGAAACGGGCGTGGGCATGGTCGAAGCCCCGCTTGTCGCCCCATCCCTGACCCGACCAGCAGAAATGGTCGGTCGCCAGCACTTCGGCCGCGCCACGCCGTTCGGCCTGGAAGGAAAAGAAGCCGTCCCACGCGCCGATATCGAGCACGCGCTTACCGGCCAGTGGGGTGGGAAAGATCAGGTCGGCTTCCTCCTGCAAGGATTCCAGCGGCTTGATGCCATCGACACGCGCACCATCGGGAAAGGCGAAGCTGTGAAACCATTGGTCGGGCAGGGGCGGCAAGGAGGTGAGCGACATGGAGCGGGCTGATACTTTCAGTTATTCTGCAAACAAGAAGAGGCTTTTACGAACGGACAAGCCCTTCTTTCTGGACAACGCGCCCAGTATCGCTATGGCGCCAACTCCGCAATATTTCCGTTGGAGTGGAGTGTTTAGTCATGGGTTATAGGGTCGTCGTCGTTGGTGCCACCGGTAATGTGGGCCGCGAAATGTTGACCATTCTCGCCGAGCGCGAGTTCCCGATTGACGAGATTGCAGCGGTCGCATCGTCGCGGTCGCAGGGCCTGACCATCGATTTTGGTGAGACCGGCAAGACCATCAAATGCCAGAATATCGAGCATTTCGACTTCACCGGATGGGATATCGCCCTGTTCGCCGCGGGCAGCGGCCCGACCGAAATCTATGCGCCCAAGGCGGCGGCCGCCGGTTGCGTCGTGATCGACAACAGCTCGCTCTATCGCATGGACCCGGACGTCCCCCTGATCGTGCCTGAAGTGAACCCGGACGCGATCGACGGATACAAGAAGAAGAACATCATCGCCAACCCCAACTGCTCGACCGCGCAGATGGTCGTGGCTTTGAAGCCGCTGCATGACGCCGCGAAGATCAAGCGCGTGGTTGTCTCGACCTACCAGTCGGTGTCCGGCGCGGGCAAGGCGGGCATGGACGAACTGTTCGAGCAGAGCCGCAACATCTTCGTCGGCGATCCGGCCGAGCCGAAGAAGTTCACCAAGCAGATCGCCTTCAACGTGATCCCGCATATCGACGTTTTCCTGGACGATGGGTCGACCAAGGAAGAATGGAAGATGGTCGCGGAAACCAAGAAGATCCTTGATCCCAAGGTGAAGGTCACCGCGACGTGCGTGCGCGTGCCGGTGTTCGTCGGCCATTCGGAATCGATCAACATCGAGTTCGAGAATGAGATTTCGGCGAAGGAAGCGCAGGATATCCTGCGCGAAGCGCCGGGCATCATGCTGGTCGATAAGCGCGAGGACGGCGGATATATCACGCCGATCGAATGCGTGGGCGATTTCGCGACCTTCATCAGCCGCGTGCGTGAGGATTCGACGATCGAAAACGGCATCAACCTGTGGTGCGTCAGCGACAATCTGCGCAAGGGCGCGGCGCTGAACGCGGTGCAGATCGCCGAATTGCTCGGCCGTCGCCACCTCAAGAAGGGCTGATTCGGCTTCCTTGCCGCCATGCTATCATCATGATAGCATGGCGATATGGGCCAGGTGCTGATCCGCAATCTCGACGATGATGTCATCGCGGCGTATCGCGAACTGGCTGTGCGCAACCAGCGTTCGCTGGAAGCGGAATTACGTGATGCTCTGACGCGCGGAAAGCCGATGACGGGCGAGCGCCTGAGCGGCATGTTGGCGCGGCTGGAAACCATCCGCGCCATTACGCCAAAACTTGTGCGGCAGACACCCGCTGAAGATTTGCGCCGGGATGACGATCGTCCCTGGTGCTGGTGGTGGATACCAGCGTGGCGGCCCGCTGGGTGATCGGCAGCGCCGATTCCGTGCGGCCCGACGAAACAGCCATTGCACTGACGCTCTTGCCCCGACGACTGATGGCGCCCGACCTGTTGGTGCCCGAATTTGCAAAAGTCATGTGGAAGAAGGTGCGCGCGTAAAATCGATGCGGCGCAGGCGCGGGAAGCTGTCGCCATATTGCCCGACATTATCGATCTGATCCCGACGGCTGGCCTTGCCGATCGCGCGATGGAGATCAGTCTGGCGCTCGATCATCCCGCCTATGACTGCTTCTTTCTTGCTTCGGCCGAAATGCTGGAAACGATGCTGATGTCGGCGGACAGAAAATTGGTCCGCCGTTGCGCCGACACACCCTTTGCCCGTTTGATCGCAGGTTTGACAGATCGACCATCCTGGTCCGACTGACAGATTGCGCTCTTGCCCCGCCGGGGATGACGCCATATCGGCGAGGCATCCCAGCCCAAGAGGAAATGCCCCGATGACCGACCTGCCGATCGAACGCCATGAGATCAAGGGTTTCGACGGACTGCCGATCGCGGTGCATATGGTGGGGGCCAAGACAGAGGGCGCCCGCGACCTCGTCCTGATCCATGGCTATTTCTCCAACGCCTTCACCAACTGGATCCGCTACGGCCATGCCGCAAAGCTGGTGGAGGCGGGTTTCCGCCTGATCCTGCCGGACCTGCGCGGCCATGGGGAAAGCGCCAAGCCGCATGATCCCGCCGCCTATCCGGCCGATGCGCTGACCGACGATAATCTGGGGCTGATCGCGCAACTTGGCCTGACCGATTATGATCTGGGCGGCTATTCGCTGGGCGCGCGGACGACGGTGCGGATGCTGGCGCGGGGGGCCACGCCACGGCGCGTGATCCTGGCGGGGATGGGGCTGCGGGGGCTGGTCAAGGCGCTCGACAATGGCGGCTATTATCGCGATGTCCTGACCAACCTCGGCACGTTCGAGCGGGGCACGTCGCAATGGATGACCGAGGCGTTCCTGAAGACCACCAAGGGCGATCCGGTGGCGCTGCTTCATATCCTCAACACCTTCGTCGATACCGACGAGGCGACGATCGCGGGTTTCCAGCAGCCCAGCGTGGTGATCTGCGGCGCGGACGACCGCGATAATGGCGTGGCGCAGGAATTGGCCGAGATATTGCCGGATGGACGCTATGTCGAAGTGCCGGGCAACCATATGAACGCCGTCACCCGCAAGGAATTGGGGCAGGCGATGGTCGATTTTCTGACCGCTTGACTGTATCGCCAAGCCAAGTCACCTTCCCCGCCATAACCGATCAGGGGATATCCATGAAAATCGTTATATCGATGGCCGCGCTTGCGGCCGCCCTCGTTGCTTCGCCGGTGATGGCGCAGCAGTCCGCGTCCGCGAACGCAGCCGCCACGCCGACCGCGGCCGAAGCGGAAGCCTTTTTGACCAATGCGGAAAAGACCCTGTTTGACCAGTCGATCGTCAGCGGCCGGGCGGCGTGGATCAACGCGACCTACATCACCGACGATACCGACGCGATGGCGTCCTATTTCGGCGCGATCGATACAAAACAGCGGGTCGATTATGCGCTGGAGGCCGCGAAGTTCGCGACCGCGCCGGGGCTGAGCGAGGAAACCAAGCGGCGGCTGACGCTGCTGCGCACCGCGTTGACCCTGCCTGCGCCGACGACGCCGGGCGCAGCCGAGGCGCTGAACGATCTCGCGACCAAGCTCCAGTCCGCTTATGGCAAGGGGAAGGGAACGCTCAAGGGCCAGCCGATCAACGGCAGCGATATCGAAGAGCAGATGGGGGAGAACCGCAATCCCGAAGAGTTGAAGGAAATGTGGGTTAGTTGGCACGACAATGTCGGCGCGCCGATGCGGACCGACTACGCCAAGCTGGTCGGCATCGCCAATGCAGGAGCCAAGGAATTGGGCTTTGCGGATACCGGCGCGATGTGGCGATCCAAATATGACATGCCCGCCGACGATTTCGCCAAGCTGACCGACAAGATCTGGACGGAAGTGAAGCCGCTCTATGACGATCTCCATTGCTATACCCGCACCAAGCTGAACGAAAAATATGGCGATGCGGTGCAATCCAAAACCGGCCCGATCCGCGCCGATTTGCTGGGCAATATGTGGGCGCAGGAATGGGGCAATATCTATGATGTCGTGGCGCCGGCGGGCGCAGGGGATCTGGGCTTCGACACCACCGACTTGCTCAAGACCAAGGGCTATGACCCGGTCAAGATGGTTAAGGCGGGCGAGGGCTTCTATAGCTCTCTGGGTTTCGAGCCGTTGCCGCAGACATTCTGGGATCGGTCGCAGATCACCAAGCCGCGCGACCGCGAGGTCATCTGCCACGCTTCGGCCTGGGATCTGGACAACAAGAACGACATCCGCATCAAGATGTGCACCAAGGTGAATGGCGACGATTTCGTCACCATCCATCATGAACTGGGGCATAATTATTATCAGCGCGCCTATCAGGTGCAGAAGCCGCTTTATCTGGACGGCGCCAATGACGGCTTCCATGAGGCGATCGGCGATTTCGTCGCGCTGTCGATCACGCCCGACTATCTGGTGAAGATCGGCCTGCTCGACCCCGCCAAGGTGCCGGGCGCGGACAAGGACACCGGCCTGTTGTTGCGGCAGGCGATGGACAAGGTCGCGTTTCTGCCCTTCGGCCTTCTGATCGACAAATGGCGCTGGGGCGTGTTCGACGGATCGATTCCGCAGAACCAGTATGAAAAGGCCTGGACCGACCTGCGCCTGCAATATCAGGGCATCGTCCCGCCCGTGTCCCGCGACGAGACGAAGTTCGACGCCGGCGGCAAATATCATATTCCCGGCAACACGCCCTATACTCGTTACTTCCTGGCGCGGGTGTTGCAGTTTCAATTCTATGAGGCGGCGTGCAAGCAGGCGGGCTGGAAAGGGCCGCTGCATCGCTGTTCTTTCTATGGAAACAAGGCTGTAGGCGCGAAGCTTGACGCGATGTTGCAGATGGGCGCGTCAAAGCCCTGGCCCGATGCGCTCCAGGCCTTTACCGGCAGCCGCGAAATGTCAGGCAAGGCGCTGGTCAATTATTTCGCGCCATTGCAGAAGTGGTTGATTACGCAAAATAAAGGCAAGTCTTGTGGCTGGTAAGCCGGAGTAAATCTTGGTAAATGGCTGCCGCATGAACGCGGCAGCCATTCTCCTATCCCTGTTATTCGGCACCGCTGCCGTCATGACTGTCGCGCTGACTGTGGCGTGGCTGCATTTCGGGCGGCAACGCCATGTCCTGACATGGACCGCCTCCTATGCCATGGGCATGGTGCAATGGACGGCCAATGCCTGCGGCTTTTTTCTGAAAAGTCCCGGCTGGTTCATCGTCACCGGCGTGGGATTGATCATAAGCGGATCTTTGCTGGCCATAGGTATCCGCCAAAGATCCGGCAAGCCTTTGCGATTGGCCGGTTTCGTTGTCCCGGCTATGCTGGTGATCCTGGCGATGGCCTTCGCCATCGGCCCGGTCGGTAGCCAGATCATGCAGGGCCTGATCATTCCCGCCTATGTCGGCGGGTTGCTGGCGGTCAGCGCTGCGTCGCTCTGGCCCAGGGATCGGTCTTTGACGCCCCCGGAGCTGGTATTCTTCCTCGCTTTGCTGGCCTTCGTCATCGTCCAGTTCGCGTTGGCGGGGGCGGCCATGCTGATTCGCGGTCCCGAAATCGGCAAGGATCTCTACCGCCTGATCTTCAGCATCTTCATGCCGACCATCTATGTGGCCACCGCCGTCACGGCGGTGCTGGTGGTCGCGGGCGACCTGGCCCAGCAACTGCGCACGCAGATGCGCCACGATCCGCTGACCCAGGTGCTCAATCGCCGCGGACTGGACGAGGCCGCGGGTCGGGCGATGGCCCTGGCCCGGCGGCAGAGCCTGCCGCTGGCGCTGGTCGTGTGCGACCTCGACGGGTTCAAGGCGCTGAATGATGGCCATGGCCATATTGCGGGCGACCAGGCGCTCAAGGGATTCGCCCAACTGCTGACCAGCGCGGTGCGCCGCGGCGATGTGGTGGGGCGGATGGGCGGCGACGAATTCGGGCTGCTGTTGATGAACAGCAGCGCCGCCGCCGCTGCCGAGGTGATGGAGCGGGTGCGCGTGGAAGTGGGCCATCTGGCGCTGCCGGGCTTTCCCGACGTATGGCTGCGCGCCAGTTTCGGCGTGGCCGAAATGACCGCCGCCGACACGCAGTTGGAGGATATGGTCGCACGGGCGGACGCGGCCCTTTATGCCGCCAAGAAGGACGGCAAGGACCGCATCAGCATCTGGCAGGAAGCGGCTTAGATCACTTAACGGAACGGCGGTTCGTTAAAGGCGCGCAGCTTGCGGCTGTGCAGCTTGGCGCCTTCCTCGCGCAGCAGTTCGCAGGTCATGATGCCGACGCGCAAATGGCTGGCGATGGCTTCTTCGTAGAAGCGATTGGCCTGCCCCGGCAGCTTCAATTCGCCATGGATCGGCTTGTCGGACACGCACAGCAAGGTGCCGTAGGGGACGCGGAAGCGGTATCCCTGGGCGGCGATGGTGGCCGATTCCATGTCGATGCCGACCGCGCGCGAGAGGCTGAAGCGCAGGGCGGAGCTGGAATAGCGCAATTCCCAGTTGCGGTCGTCGGTGGTGACGACGGTGCCGGTGCGCAGGCGGCGCTTGAAATCCTCCGGGTCGCCCTGTCCCAAAACGGCCTCGGCCGCCTGCGCCATGGCGACCTGCACTTCGGCGATGGCCGGCACCGGAATTTCCGGCGGCAGCATTTCGTCCAGCACATGGTCGTCGCGCAGATAGGCGTGGGCCAGCACATAGTCGCCGATCCGCTGGCTGGGACGCAGGCCGCCGCAATGGCCGATCATCAGCCAGGCTTCGGGACGCACGACGGCCAGATGGTCGCAGATCGTCTTGGCGTTGGAGGGGCCGACGCCGATATTGACCAGAGTGATGCCGCTGCGGTCCGGCGCGATCAGATGATAGGCCGGCATCTGATGCCTGCGCCAGGCGCTGTCGGCGATCATCCGCGCCGGATCGGCGGTTTCCGGGGTCACATAGACGCCGCCTGCGCCCGACAGGGCGGTGTAGCGGCTCCCCTCCTGCTGCAATTCATCGCAGGCCCAGGCAACAAATTCATCGACATAGCGGTGATAGTTGGTGAACAATATGTAGCGCTGCACATGGTCGGCCGGGGTGCCGGTGTAATGTTTGAGGCGCGCCAGCGAGAAGTCGGTGCGCAGCCCGTCGAACAGGGCGAGCGGCCGGTCTCCGTCGGCATCGGGAGTGAAGAGTCCGTCGGCGATCTCGTCCCCGATCTCGGCCAGTTCGGTCGCGGGGAAATGGCGCGCCAGTTCAGTCGGCGGCGTGCCGTCGAGCGCGCTCATGTCCAGCCCGTCGAGCACATAGGGGAAAGGAATCTGCTGTTCGCTCAGTCCCGCTTCCACATCCACGCCATAGTCGCGGACGAGCAGGTCGATCTGTTCGGCCAGATAATCGGCGAACATGGCGGGTCGGGTGACTGTAGTGGCGTAACGGCCCGGCTTGGACAGGCGGGCGAAGGAGCGGCCCGGCGGCGGCGCGTCGCTGTCGCCATGATAAGTGATCCGCAATTCAGGATAACAATAACGCCGGTCGGCCTTCGCGGTCGCCGACGGGACGCTGCCGTCGCGAGCATAAGCGCGCATGGCCTCGCGCAGATTTTCGATGGATGTCCGGTAAATACGGTCAAGTTGCGTGACCGTTGCGCTGCCGATGCTTTGTGTCATCGCCCCCTGTTACCGTCTTTGCATGACGGAAGGAAGACGCCGCGTGCAAGATGCGCAGCAGACCTGAAATCCGCTGCGCATCTCGCTGAAAAATCAGAGCTGTTCGAGCATATGTTCCGCAGACGAAACCTTGAAGTCGCCGGGTGCCTCCACATTGAGTTCCGCGACGACGCCATCCTTGACGATCATCGAGAAGCGCTGGCCGCGCTGGCCGAGGCCAAATTTACTTCCGTCCATGATCAGGCCTACCGCTTGCGCGAAATCGCCATTGCCGTCGGCGAGCATCGTGACCTTGCCCTCCGCGCCAGCCGATTTGCCCCAGGCGCCCATTACGAAGGCGTCGTTGACCGCGGTGCAGGCGATTTCGTCCACGCCCTTGGCCTGCAGCGCTTCGCTCTTGTCAATGAAACCGGGCAGATGCTTGGCCGAGCAGGTCGGCGTGAAGGCGCCTGGTACCGAGAAGATAGCGACGGTCTTGCCGGCGAAATACTCGTCTGACAGCACTGCTTCGGGGCCGTTCTCCGTCATCTGGGTGAAGGTGGTGCTGGGAAGGCGATCGCCCTTGGAAATGGTCATGTCTGTCTCCTGGCCTAATGACGGGCGGGAGGTCGGCGCTGCTAGGGCCGCTGTCAAGACGCGGACCCACTTATATGTCACGACGCCCCGTCGGTGCGACCATGTGTCCTTGGCAAGACGCGGCGGCGGGCTATATTCAGTATCATGACCCAGACGCGCTTTTATGGCGGGCATTTTCTGCTCGCCCTTCCCGGCATGGCGGACATGCGGTTCGATCATTCGGTGGTGGCGCTGTGCGTCCATGACGAAGAAGGCGCATTGGGCATTGCGGTGGGCGAGGAGATGGAGGGCATCACCCTGCGCGAACTGCTCGAAAGTTTCGATATCAACGGCAGCCAGGTGTCCGACATGCCGGTACTGCGCGGCGGCCCGGTCGAACCGCGGCGCGGCTTCGTGCTCCATTCGCTCGACTGGGGCGGGCAGGACATGGTGCATGTCGGCGGCCGATGGGGATTGTCGGGATCGCTGGATATATTGAAGGCGATCGCGGAGGGCCGTGGACCAAGCCGTTACCTCGTCGCGCTGGGCTATGCCGGTTGGGGCGCGGGACAATTGGAGCAGGAAATGCACGGCGAAAGCTGGTTCCTGGCCGATGGCGATGCCGACCTGCTGTTCGATGTGCCGACCCGGCGCAAATGGGCGGCGGCCTATGCCGCGGCGGGCGTGGATGCGTCGCACCTCGTCTCCGGCGCGGGGTCTGCCTGAGTCAGGGCACATAAAGAAATCTTTATATAAGTTGCCATGCGCATCGCCCATTGGTAAAGCGCATCGCATCGCCGCCGCTCGGCATGTCGCTGGCGGGGTTCCATTCTAAGCTGACGGAGATACGCTCGTGGCCACCGCACCCGCCACTCAGGCGCAGGATTATGTGATTGCCGACATCGGCCTTGCCGGCTTTGGCCGCAAGGAAATGGACATCGCCGAAACCGAAATGCCCGGTTTGATGGCGTTGCGCGCGGAATTTGGTCCGTCGCAGCCGCTTAAAGGCGCGCGCATCACCGGGTCGCTGCACATGACGATCCAGACCGCCGTGTTGATCGAGACGCTGACGGCGCTGGGCGCGCAGGTACGCTGGGCGACCTGCAACATCTATTCGACGCAGGACCATGCCGCCGCCGCGATCGCCGCTTCGGGCGTACCGGTCTTCGCGATCAAGGGCGAGACGCTCCAGGAATATTGGGACTATGTCGAGCGCATCTTCGATTGGCACAGCGATGAATCCGGCGTCTGCAACATGATCCTGGATGATGGCGGCGACGCCACCATGTTCGCGCTGTGGGGCGCGCGGGTCGAGGCCGGTGAAGAGCTGTTCACGCCGACGAACGAAGAAGAGGAAATCTTCTGCTCGGTGCTCAAGCGGGTGCTGGCCGAACGTCCCGGTTTCCTGACCAAGACGGTCGCCGCCATCAAGGGCGTGTCGGAAGAGACCACCACCGGCGTCCATCGCCTGTATGAACTGGCCAAGAAGGGCAAGCTGCCCTTCCCGGCGATCAACGTGAACGACAGCGTCACCAAGTCGAAGTTCGACAACCTCTATGGCTGCAAGGAATCGCTGGTCGACGCGATCCGTCGCGGGACCGACGTCATGCTGGCGGGCAAGATTGCCTGCGTCGCGGGCTTCGGCGATGTCGGCAAGGGGTCGGCGGCCTCGCTCCGCAACGGCGGCGCGCGCGTCCTGGTGACAGAAGTCGATCCGATCTGCGCGTTGCAGGCGGCGATGGAAGGCTATGAAGTCGTGACGATGGAAGAGGCCGCGCCGCGCGCCGACATCTTCGTCACCGCGACCGGCAATGAAGGCGTGCTGACCGTCGATCATATGCGCGCGATGAAGAATATGGCGATCGTGTCGAACATCGGCCATTTCGACAGCGAGATCGAGATTGCCGGCCTGGCCAACATGAAATGGACCGAGATCAAGCCACAGGTCGACGAAGTCGAATTTCCCGACGGCAAGAAGATCATCGTTCTGTCGAAGGGCCGCCTGGTCAACCTGGGCAACGCCACGGGCCACCCTAGCTTCGTGATGTCGGCCAGCTTCACCAATCAGACGCTGGCGCAGATCGAATTGTGGACCAAGAGCGAGCAGTATGGCAACGACGTCTATGTCCTGCCCAAGCATCTGGACGAGAAGGTCGCCGAACTGCATCTGGAAAAGCTGGGTGTGAAGCTGACAAAGCTGAGCCAGCGCCAGGCCGATTATATCGGCGTGCCGGTGGAAGGGCCGTTCAAGCCCGATCACTACCGCTACTGAGCCGAGAGGCCCGCAAGCGACATCGAAAGGGGCAGGCGAAGACGCCTCCCCCTTTTTCATTCCGTCCAACCGAAATCTTTGCATCGCGCGCTTCCCGCTGCCGCCGACTTGGGATAGTCGGGATCGACTTATGGACAGGGACATGCAGGTGCGACGGGCCGGAGGGGTTATGTCATGACGACATTGTCCCCCTATGCCGCGATCATTTTCGGCGGGGTGCTGGCCGGGTGGCTGGGCGCGGCCGTATGGGCGCTCGTCAGCGGCCAGAGGATGCGGCGCGAGGGCACCCATGCCCAGGGTAAGCTCGACCGGCTGACCATGTTGCTGGCGTCCGCGCCCGCCGCGCCGATCATCATCCACCCCGACGGGCGGCTGGAAGCGGCTGATCGCCTGGCCAAATGGCTGGGTAAGCCGCGTGTCCCGACTTTCGCGTCCGAATTGACCGCGCCCGATGGCGGGCTGGAGCCGGAAGACGCGACGGCGCTGGCGCAGGAGATCGCTTCGGCCCAGCGCGCGGGCAAGAGTTTCGCCCTGCCGGTGCGGGGCCTTGGATCGTCGCGCCTGCTGCTGGTGCGCGGCGCGCCAGCGGGACCGGGCATCGCGGAGAGCGGCGGCGTCATCCTGTGGATTTTCGACGCGACCGACAGCCAGGCGGAAATCCAGTCGTTGCGTGGCCATGTCGAGCAATTGCGCGACGCGCTGGAGGCGCTGGCGGGGCTGGTCGAGGCTGCGCCGTTTCCGATGTGGCACCGCACCCCCGACCTGCGCCTGAGCCTGGTCAACAGCGCCTATGTCCGTGCGGTTGATGGGCAGGGGGCGGGCGATGTCATCGCCCATGGCGCCGAACTGGTCGAAACCGTTGCCGGCCTGACGCCGCAAGCCGCCGCGGCCGATGCGATCGCCCGCGACGAGCCGGTCGAACGCATGGTGCCCGCGACGATCGATGGCGAACGGCGCACGATGCGCGTGGTCGATGTCCCGCTGGGGGCCGCGGGCGTAGCCGGCTATGCCGTCGATCAGCATGAACTGGAACAGGCGCGGGTCGAACATCGGCGGCTGGAGGCGGCGCAACGCGACCTGCTCGACCGCCTGTCGGCCGGTGTGGCGCGTTTCGGCCCCGATCGGGCGCTACGCTTCTGGAACCAGCCCTTCATCAGCCTGTTCGGCCTGCATCAGGATGCGCTGGCCGACGCCCCGCCGTTCGAGCGGGTGCTGGACCAGATGCGCGATGCGCGGCGATTGCCCGAACATCGCGACTTCCCCGCCTGGGGCGCGGAACGGCGGCAGTGGTTCCTGTCGCCTGCGCCGCTGGAGGAAAACTGGCTGCTGCAGGACGGCACCCATTTGCGCGTCTACGCCCAGCCGCTTCCCGATGGTGGCCTGCTGCTGATCTTCGAGGACCGCACGGAGCAGGTCAATCTGTCGAGCGCCCGCGACACGCTGTTGCGGGTCCGCACCGCGACCTTCGACAATTTGTTCGAATCGATCGGCGTCTTCTCGTCCGACGGGCGGTTGCAGATGTGGAACAGCCGCTTCCGCACCATATGGGGCGCGAATGAGGAGTTGCTGGCCGGCCACCCACGCATCGACGATCTGATGCGTGCGGTACAGGCGAAGCTGGCGAAGCCGGAACAGGCCAATCTGGTGCGGGCGGCGACGGTCGAGCGCAAGCAGCGCATGGGCCATGTCGGCTTTGCAGACGGGCGCATCTTCGAGTTCGCTGCAATTCCTCTACCCGATGGCAATGCGCTGTTCACCATGCTGGACGTCACCGACAGCCGCCGGGTCGAGCAGGTGCTGCGCGACCGCAACGAGGCGCTGGAGCAGGCAGACAAGGTCAAGACCGCCTTCGTCACCAATATGAGCTATGAACTGCGCACCCCGCTGACGACCATTTCCGGGTTCGCCGAGATGATGAGCGCAGGTTATGCGGGGGAACTTAGCCCGTCGGCCGCCGAATATGTCGATGGCATCCTCAAAAGTACGGCCCGCCTGTCGATGCTGATCGACAATGTGCTGGACCTGACCCAGGGCGAAGTCGGTACGCTGCCGATCGATCATGTCCGCGTCGACCTGGCCACCGTGGTGCGGGCCAGCGCCAGCCGGATGATGATGGATGCAACCGCCAAGGGCATGGACATCGACATGACGTTGCAGGACAGTCTGGGCGCGGTTCAGGGCGACGCCCGGCGGATCGGCCAAGCGATCGATCATCTGCTGGAAAATGCGATCCGCTATTGCGGCAAGGGCGCCCGCATCCTCCTTCATGGAGACGGCGTGGCTGACAAGGCGCGGATCGTCGTGTCGGACAATGGCCCTGGCATTGCGGCCGGGCAGCAGGCGGCGATCTTCGATCCGGCGGCGCGCGCGGGACAGGCGCGCAACGGCGGCCGGGCGGGGATCGGCCTGCCGCTGGCGCGGCAATTGGCGGAAGCGCATGGCGGCACGTTGCAACTGGTGTCGGAAGCCGGGCAGGGGACCATGGCCGTGATCGAACTGCCGCGTGGCTGAGTCGGTCGTGGACCTTGACGGTGAATCGGCGATGCTGGACCTGGGCCGGCGGATCGCCGTCCATGCCCGGATCGGCGATGTGATCGCGCTGCAAGGAGGGCTGGGTGCAGGCAAGACGACGCTGGCGCGGGGTATCCTCGAAGCATTGGGGCTGGAGGGCGAAGCGCCCAGTCCCAGCTTCGCCATCGTCCAGCCCTATGACGTGCCGGAGGTGCGCCTGCCGGTTGCCCATGTCGATCTCTACCGGCTGGACGATGCGGCCGAAGCCGAGGAACTGGCGCTGGGCGACTATCTGATGGACAGTCTCCTCATCATCGAATGGCCCGACCGGCTGGGCGATGCCCTGTGGCCCCACGCCCTGCGGTTGAGCATCGACTTTGCAGGCGATGACGCGCGGCGCTTGACAGCGGACGTGCCGGACGCTTGGACGGAGCGATGGTCACAGATATGATCCCACCCGCCGCCGCGCCCGCCTTCCTCGCCGACGCGGGATGGAGTGACGCCGCCATCGTACCGCTCGCCGGCGATGCGTCATTCCGCCGCTATTTTCGCGTGCTGGACGGCGGCCGTCGCGCCGTGCTGATGGATGCGCCGCCACCGCATGAAGACCCGCGCCCGTTCATCGCCATCGCCGAACATCTATTGGCCGATGGTTTCGCCGCACCGCGGATATTGGCGCGCGATCTGGAGCAGGGCCTCGTTCTGATCGAGGATTTCGGCGACCTGCGGGTCAAGGAACATCTGGACGCCGATCCGGCCGAGGAACGGGCGACCTACGCCCGTGCGATCGACCTGCTCGCCGACCTGCATCGCCTGCCCGCTGCGCAAGTGCCGCCCTATGACCGGGCCGTCTATCAGCGCGAGGTCGGGTTGCTGACGGAATGGTATTGCCCGGCGATCGGGCTGGATGTCGATGCCGATGGCTATGTCAGCGCCTGGGACGCGGTGCTGCCGCTCGTGGAGCAGTCGATCAGCCCGACGGTGACGGTGCTGCGCGATTATCATGCCGAAAATATCATGCTGATCGATCGCGACTCTTCGCATGGCCTGGGCCTGCTCGATTTTCAGGATGCGCTGGCGGGCCACCCGGCCTATGATCTGGTATCATTGTTGCAGGACGCCCGGCGCGATGTGCCGATCGAGGTCGAGGCGGCGATGCTGGCCCATTATAAGGCGATCGCCAACCCGCCCGCCGATTTTGACGCCGCCTATGCGGTGCTGGGTGCGCAGCGCAATGCCAAGATCATCGGCATCTTCACCCGGCTGTGGAAGCGCGATGGCAAGCCGCGCTACCTCTCTTTCCTGCCGCGCATGTGGGGATTGCTGGAGCGTGACCTGACCCATCCGGCGCTGGCGCCCGTCGCCGCATGGTTTGCCGCCAACATCCCTGCCGACCAGCGCCATGACGCGCTGCAAGAGTTCGCGCCCGCATGATCGACACCGCCATGCTGATGGCCGCCGGGCTGGGCAAGCGGATGCGTCCGCTCACCGCGACCCGGCCCAAGCCGCTGGTGAAGGTGGCTGGCAAGCCGCTGATGGACCACGCATTGGACCGGCTGGAAGCGGGCGGTATCAAGAAGGTTGTGGTCAACGTCCATTATCTGGCCGACACGGTCGAAGCGCATCTGAAAGCGCGGAAATGCGGGCTGGATTTCGCCATATCGGACGAGCGGGCCAAGCTGCTGGAAACCGGCGGCGGCCTGATCCGGGCGAAGCCGCTGCTGGGCGACAAGCCCTTCATCTGCGCCAATAGCGACAATTTGTGGATCGACGGGCCGCAGGAAACGCTGGCCATGATGCAGCGGATATGGAACCCGGAGCGGATGGACGCGCTGCTGCTGCTGGTGCCGCTGGCGCGCGCCAATTGCCACACTGGGCCGGGCGATTTCCACATGGATGCCAATGGCCGGTTGAGCCGGCGCAAGACCGCCTATGTCGCGCCCTTTGTCTTTACCGGGGTTCAGATATTGTCGCCGTCGATGCTGGTCAATCCGCCCGGCGATATGTTTTCCACCAATATCTTCTGGAACCGCGCGATCGAGGCCGGGCGGCTCTACGGGGTGTCGCATCAGGGCCTCTGGTTTGACGTCGGCACGCCCCAGGCTATTCCGGTGGTGGAGTCGATGCTCGCTCATGGGTGAGAAGACGCGCCCCGCGCTCTTCACGATACCCGCGCATCGCGCCTTCGCCGACGCGCTGGCGGCGGGATTGCTGGCGCGGCATCGCGGTGATCCCATGGCGCTGGCGCAGGCCATGGTCCTGCTGCCCAACAACCGTGCGATCCGGGCGGTGAGCGACGCCTTCGTCCGGCAATCGGGCGGTGGGCTGCTGCTGCCCCGGCTGGTCGCGATCGGCGACCCCGATCTGGGGGAACAGGTGGGCGGCGCGCTCGACCCGCTGGGGGAGGCCGACCCCGTCCCGCCGGCGATCGCACCGATGCGCCGCCAGATGATCCTGGCGCGCATGGTGCAGGATGCGCAGCCGGGTATCGATGCCGGACAGGCGCTGCTGCTGGGACAGGCGCTGGGCGCGGTGCTGGACCAGATGCAGGTGGAGCGCGTGCCGATGACGGCGTTGCGCACGCTGGCGCTGTCGGACGAACTGTCAAAGCATTGGCAGACGTCGCTGACGATGTTCGAAATTTTGATCGCCCGCTGGCCCGGCGAACTGGCGCGGACCGGGTGCATCGACCTGGCGGATCGGCGCAACCAACTGTTCGATCGGCTGGCGGCGCGCTGGAAAGACCATCCGCCGTCAGGCTTCGTCGTCGCGGCGGGCCTGTCGACCACCGCCCCCGCCGTCGCCAGCCTGCTGCGGCGGATCGGCGCGATGCCCAAGGGCATGGTGGTGTTCGCCGGCCTCGACCAGCATATGGACGATCCGGCATGGCAGGCGATCGGGCCGTTCGATCCCGATCCCCTCACCGGCCGCGTGCCGCAGGGCCATGAAAGCCATCCCCAATATGCGCTGAAGCGCCTGCTCGACCGCATGAGTGCGACACGGGACGATGTCGCTTTATGGCGCTGGGGCAGCGAGCATGATGCGCGGGCGGTGCGTGGGCGCAACATCTCCAACGCGATGCTGCCGCCCAGGCTGACGAGCCGCTGGCGCGACCTCAAGACCGCAGACCGGTCGCTGGCGGGGGTCGAGGCGCTGGAAGTGGCGACGCCGGGCGAGGAAGCGCAGGCCATCGCCATCGCGCTGCGCGAGGCGCTGGAGACGCCGGAACGCACCGCCGCTTTGGTCACGCCCGACCGGCAACTGGCGACGCGGGTGTCGGCGCATCTGCGGCGCTGGGGCATCGAGGCGGACGATACAGCGGGTCTGCCGCTGTCGCGCCTGCCGCCCGGCACGATGCTGATTGCCATGGCGCAGGCGGTGGCGGAACGCTTCGCGCCGGTGGCTTTACTGACCCTGCTCAAACATCCGTTGGTGATGCGGGGCGAGGCGCGTCTTACTTGGCTGGAGGGGGTGCGCGCGCTCGACCTGCTGTTGCGCGGGCCGCGGCCGCAGGCGGGGTTGGTCGGCATCGACCTGCTGCTGCATCCGCGCGCGGACGACCGGCAGCGAGTGTTGCGCGAGCAGATGCGCGATTGGTGGCCGACGGCGCGTGCGTTGCTGGAGCCGCTGGAAAGCGCCTTTGCCGCTGCTGCCGACCTGGGCGGACAATTGGCGGCGCTGCGCGAACAGGCCGGCGCCCTGACCAACGATGCCGTCTGGGCCGGTCATCAGGGCCATGCCGCCGCCGACCTGTTCGCCGAGATGGAAGCCGCCGCGCCCGAAGGCCCGCGGCAGGCCGATCCGCGCGCTTTGCCGGTGCTGCTCGACCATATGCTGGGCGGCGTATCGGTGCGCCCGCCCCAGGGCGGCCATCCGCGTATCAGCATATTGGGCCTGATCGAGGCGCGGCTGACGCAGGCGGACCTCATGATCCTGGGCGGCCTCAACGAAGGCACATGGCCGGGCCTGCCCTCGCCTGATCCCTGGCTCGCCCCGCGCATCCGGCGCGAACTGGGGCTGCCTGGGCTGGAGACGCGCATCGGCCTGGCCGCGCATGATTTCGCAGGGGCGCTGGGCGCGCCGCATGTCCTCATCACCCGCGCGCGGCGGGGCAGCGGTGGGCCGGCGGTGGCGTCGCGTTTCTGGCTGCGGCTGAAGGCGATGGCCGGGCCGCAATGGAAGACGGCGGACCGCTATGCGGCGCTGGCGCAGGCGATCGACGCGCCGGGCCGGCATAGTCCCGCCGACCGTCCCGCGCCCGCGCCGCCCGCTTCCGTCCGGCCGAATGTTATCCCGGTCACCGATGTCGATCGGCTGAAGGCCGACCCGTATGCCTTCTATGCCAAGCGGGTATTGCGCCTCAATCGGCTCGATCCGGTGGATGCCGATGCCGGCCCGGCCTGGCGTGGGACAGCGGTCCACGATATTCTCCAGCGCTGGGCGGAGGCCGGGACGCTCGATCCCGCCGATCTGGAAGCGCGCGCCCGCGCCATGTTCGACCAGCCCGAAGTCCATCCGTTGCTCAAAGCATTGTGGCAGCCGCGCCTGATCGAGGCGATCCGCTGGATCGCGGCGCAGGTCGCCAGCGACAAGGCGGAGGGGCGCACCATATTGGCGGTCGAGAAGGAGGGCCGCGCCGACATTGCGGGCGTCACCCTGATGGGCAAGGCCGACCGGATCGACCGGCTGGCCGACGGGCGTATCGGCATCATCGATTACAAGACCGGCAAGCCGCCCAGCGCGCGGCAGGTCAAGGCGGGCTTTTCGCTGCAACTGGGGCTGCTTGGCATCATCGCGGAGTTGGGCGGGTTCGAGGGGCTTGGCCCGCAACCGCAGGCGGGCGACTTCGAATATTGGTCGCTCGCCAAGAAGGGCGACCAGTTCGGCTATCGCGAACGACCGGTCGATCCGATGGGCAAGCGCGACAAGATCGTCACCGACCAGTTCACCGCGCACGCCCATGAACATTTCGAGGCTCTGGCGGACACCTTCCTGCTCGGCGCCGCGCCATTTCGGGCGGAGATCAACCCCGAAGTCGCCAATTATGGCGATTATGACCAGCTCATGCGGCTGGAGGAATGGTATGGCCGCGACGATGGCTAAGACCCGCGCGCTTCAGAAATTGCTGGGCGATCAGGCGCGCGCCGCCGCGCCCGACGCCCATGTCTGGCTGTCGGCGTCGGCCGGGACCGGCAAGACCCATGTGCTGACCGCGCGCGTGTTTCGCCTGCTGCTGCAAGGGGTGCGGCCGGAAAATATCCTCTGCCTCACCTTCACCAAGGCGGGCGCGGCGGAAATGGCCGACCGTATTCACGATCGCCTCGCCGCCTGGGTGCAGATGGAAGAGGTCGACCTGTTCAACGACCTGGAGGCGCTGGACGAAGAGTCCGGGCCTGAGGCGCGCGACTATGCCCGGCGTCTGTTCGCCGAAGTGCTGGAATCGACCGGCGGCGGGCTGCGCATCCAGACCATCCATGGTTTTTGCCAGCAATTGCTGACCGCTTTTCCGCTGGAGGCCGAATTGACGCCGGGCTTCCGCCCGCTCGACCAGCGCGAACAATCGAGCCTGGCGCGCCAGACGCTGGCCGACATGGCGGTGCGTGCGCATGACGGGGACGACGCAGCGCTGATCGGCGCATTGCAGGCGATCAGCCTGCGCTTGGGCGAGGGCGGGGCCGAACAGTTTCTGTTGCGCTGCGCGGCGACGGGCGACGCGCTCGATGCGCTACCGGAGGCGATCGGGCCTTGGCTGGCGCAGGAACTGGAGCTGCCCGAAGGCGATATCGATCAATGGCTTGCCGACCAATGTTCTGACACGATGTTCGACATGCGCACGCTGGACGGGATCGTGCGCGCCAATGTGGAATGGGGCAAGGGCCGGGGGCTGGAGCGGTGCGATCGCATCGCTGCGTGGCGCGCGCTCGATCCGGCCGGGCGGGCGGCGACGCTGGGCGATCTCCATCGTGCCTGGAGCAAGGCGGACGGAGACCTGATCGACGCCAAGGGCTGGGTGCCGCCGATCGACGGTTACATCGAGATGGCGGCGCGGCTGTACGACAGGTGCGGCGCGCTGATCGCGATGAAGTTGCGCGCCGACTACGCCGCGCTGCTGGGTCAGGCGCTCCATGCCGGGCGGGCCTATGCGCGTGATTATGCCAAGGCCAAGCGGCTGGCCGGCGCGGTCGATTTCGACGATCTGATCGCGCGCACCGCCGCCTTGCTGGAACAGCCCGGCATCGCCGAATGGATTCGTTACAAGCTGGACCAGCGGATCGACCATATATTGGTGGATGAGGCGCAGGACACCAATATCCGACAGTGGCAGATTGTAGCCGCTTTAACGTCCGAATTCTTCGCTGGCGAAGGCGCAAAGGGCGACAAAGTCAGAACTGTTTTCGCCGTCGGCGACTTCAAGCAAGCCATTTTCGGCTTTCAGGGGACTAGTCCCGCCGAGTTTCGCGCGGCCCGCATAGCTTTTTCGCGATATGCAGATGAAGCTGGGCATGATTTCTTCAACCTGTCGCTCGACCAGAGCTTTCGCTCGACGCCCGCCGTGCTGGAGGTGGTGGACCGCACCATCGCCACGCTGCGCGCCGAACGGCTGGGTATGGACGCGGGTGAGGTGCGCCATGTCAGCGCCAATCGGCATCCGGGCGAAGTGCAATTGTGGAAGCCAGTCGTCGCGGGCCTGTCCGAAGATGCCGAGGGCGAGGAGGATTGGGCGGCCGATCAGGAGCGGGTGCTGGCCGGCAAGATCGCGCGGCAGATCAAGCAGTGGATCGACGATGGGCTGATGCTCGAAAGCCGGGGGCGGCCGGTGCGCGCGGGCGACATCATGATCCTGGTGCGCCGCCGCAGCGAACTGGCGCGGCTTATCGTCGCGCGGCTTTATGAGGAGAAGGTGGCGGTGGCCGGGATCGACCGGTTGCGGCTCAACGCGCCGCTGGCCGTGCGCGACCTGCTCGCCGCATTGCGCTTTGCGGTGCAGCCGGAAGATGAGCTGAACCTGGCGTCCCTGCTGGTATCACCGTTGATCGGCTGGACGCAGGACGAACTGATGGTGCGGCTGATCGGCCGCAAGATCGGTGCGGGTCTGTGGCGACATCTCCAGCAGACGATGGACGATGCTACGCTAAAACCGCTGCGCGATCTGCTGGCGGTGGCGGATTTCACCACGCCCTATCGCTATCTGGAGGCGATATTGTCGGGGCATATGGACGGGCGGCGGCGGCTGGTCGAGCGGCTGGGGACCGAGGCCGCCGATCCGATCGAGGAATTGCTGAACGCCGCGCTTGCGTTCGAAAGCGACGATCATCCCTCGCTCCAGCGCTTCATCGACTGGTTCGACCGGGGCGAGGTGGAGATCGTCCGCGATGCCGCGGCGCAGGGCGACATGCTCCGGCTGCTGACCGTGCATGGCGCCAAGGGTTTGCAGGCGCCGATCGTCATCCTGGCCGACGCCTGCCTCGACCCCGATGCGGGCAACCGGTCGGACTCGCTGCTGTGGAACGGCCTGCCGATCCTGGCCCCGCGCAAGCCCGAACGGCAGGGGCCGATCGGCGACGTCGCCGAAGCGGCCGCACAGGTGGAGCGGGAGGAGCATTGGCGGTTACTCTATGTCGCGCTGACCCGTGCAGAAGAGAAGCTGATCGTCGCCGGGTCGCTCGGCCCCCGCGCCAAGGGGGAAGTGAAGCCGGAAAGCTGGTATGCGGCGGTCGAAGGGGCGATGATATCGCTGGGCACGGACTGGGAGGCCGATCCGCTATGGGGCGGGGTGCGCCGCTGGCGCGGGACGGAGCAACTGGAGCCGCGCAAGGCGGAGGCGGAAGAGGCGCGCGCGTCGATGCCGGTCGTCCAGCCCGCATGGCTGCGCGAACCGGCCCCCACCGAATCGCGCCCGCCCCGGCCGCTCGCGCCGTCCGCCCCAGTGGAGGATGACGTGCCCTATCCGCCACCGACGCAGGCGATGCGGGCCGCGGCCGAACGCGGGCGCTGGCTCCACGCGCTGTTTGAACGGCTGCCCGACCTGTCCGCCGAGCGGCGACGCGATGCGGCGGATCGCTGGCTGGTCCAGCAGGGCGTGGGCGATGCGGCGCAGCGCCATGACCTCATCGACCAGGCGATCAGGGTGATCGAAGCGCCGGATTTCGCGGCCCTGTTCGGCCCCGATGCGCTGGCCGAAGCGCCGATCGCGGCCGTGGTGGGCGAGGCGGTGATCGCCGGCACCGTCGACCGGCTGTCTATCGGCGCGGATCGCATCCAGTTGGTCGATTTCAAGACCGGGCGGATCGCGCCGCTGACCCTGGCAGAAGTGCCAACCGCCCATATCCGGCAGATGGCCGCCTATGTCGCGGCGCTGGGCGTGATCTTCCCCGACCGGACGATCGAGGCGGGGCTGCTCTACACCAGCGCGCCGCGCCCGATCGTCCTGCCGCCCGCGGTGCTGGCGGCGCACAAGCCGGGCCTCGCGCCGTTTGCGGCGCAGAAGCCCGACTATCTGCCCGCGCAGGAGAATTTGCCGCTCTCACCCGTTGAGCGGGATGCGCACCCGTCCTAGATACGCTGCAACATAAGGAGATACTCATGGCCACCAAGGCAGTTACCGACCTCAGCTTCCAGGATGACGTCATTAATTCGGACAAGCCCGTCCTCGTCGATTTCTGGGCCGAATGGTGCGGGCCGTGCAAGATGATCGGCCCGGCTCTGGAAGAAATTTCCGAAGAACTGGCCGACAAGGTGACGATCGCCAAGATCAACATCGACGAAAATCCCGATGCGCCGGGCCAATATGGCGTGCGCGGCATTCCGACGATGATCCTGTTCAAGAATGGCGAAGCGGCCGCGACCAAGGTCGGCGCCGCGCCCAAGAGCGCGCTTAAGGGCTGGATCGAAAGCGTTCTCTAATGCTCATGCGGTCGTGCCGGGCCGAACGGTCTGGCACGACCGGCACAGCCGGCCCTATGTCAGCGGGATCATCACCGACTGGGCATAGGCCGGTCGCGTGCGCAGCCGGTCGTACCAGCCACGCACATGCGGCACGTCGGGCCGCTCCATGTCGAGCGTGAAGAAAGTGTGGGCATAGACGCCCATCGGCACGTCCGCGACACCGAAAGCGACACCTGAAAGCCATGGTTGCACTGCGAGCGTGCGGTCCAGGATTTTCATGGCCGCGCCCGATGCCGCCGCAGACGTGGCCAGCAACTGTCCATCTCGCTGTTCGGGCGTGCGCCGCACCAATTGCAGGAACGCATCGCGCTGGGCGTCGGCGAAGGCGAATTGCCAGTCCATCCACTTGTCGCCCTGCGCCCGCTCCGCCGGATTGGCGGGCCACAAGCCAAGGGCGTAACGCGCCGCCAGATAGCGCAGGATCGCGTTGGATTCCCACAGCATGACGTCGCCATCCTCGATCGTGGGGATCAGCGCATTGGGGTTTTTCGCCAGATAGTCCGCGCTCATGCCGAACGCGCCGCCGACATCGTGGCGGACATAGGGCAGGCCGATTTCGTCCGCGAACCAGGCGACCTTCTTCACATTATGCGAGTTCAACCGGCCCCAGATCGTCAGCATCGCATATCCTTCTAACCGAACAGCGTCGCCGCCGCCTTGTCCCACAGCCGGGCCGATGAAGCGCCCATCAACCCGCGCCGCAGGTCGCCCACGACATAGGGCGTGCCGTCGGTGCGCTGGCAGCAGCCGCCCGCTTCGTTGACGAACAACGTGCCCGCCGCATGATCCCAGGGCAAGGTCCGCGCGAACACCGACACGTCGTTCTGCCCCAGCACCAGCCGCGGATATTGCTCCGCGGCGCAGCGGGGAATGTCCACCAGCATGAAGCTGGCCTCCGACCTGCGCACCATGTCGGCGCGTTCCTCGGCCGACATGAAGAAGGTCGCCAGCGCCGCGATTGGCAGCGCGCCGCCCGTTTCGCGCGCCTGCACCTGGCTGCCATCGACATGACTGCCGCCGCCCAGCATCGCATGGCACAGCCGCCCGGTCAGCGGATCGAGTATCCAGCCCGCCAGCGTCGCGCCGCCATCGACCAGTGCGATGATGATGCCGAAGGGAGATTTGCCCGCGGCGAAATTGCCGGTGCCGTCGATCGGGTCGATGATCCAGTTCAGCCCTTCGCCCGCCCGGTCGAGGATCGCCGGGTCGGCGGCGCAGGCTTCCTCGCCGATGATCCCGGCTTCGGGCAGGAGGGCGGACAAGCCTTCAGCCAGCCGCGTTTCGCTTTCCTTGTCGGCGATGGTGACAAAATCGTTCGTCGCCTTTTCGCTGATCTCGTCGCTGGCCAGATTCTGGTAGCGCGGCATGACGATGTCGCGGCCCACCGATCGCATCAGCGCCACGACGGGATCATGCAGTTCCAGCATCAGCTGCGATAATCCGCGTTGATCGAAATATAGCCGTGGGTCAGGTCGCAGGTCCACACCTGCGCCCGGCCTTCGCCCAGCCCCAGGTCGACGCCGATCTGGATGTCCTGTCCTTTGAGATGCGCCGACACCGGGGCTTCGTCATAGCCCTCGACCGCCAGGCCGCCAGTCGCCACCTGCGTCGCGCCGAAGCGGATCGACAGTGTGTCGCGGTCGGCGGGTTCGCCTGCCTTCCCGACCGCCATGACGACGCGGCCCCAATTGGCGTCTTCGCCGGCAATCGCAGTCTTCACCAGCGGCGAATTGGCGATGGAGAGGGCGATGCGATGGGCGCTGGCGTCGCTGTCCGCGCCTTCGACTATGATGTCGATGAACTTGGTCGCACCTTCGCCATCGCGCACCACCAGATGGGCGAGTTGGCGGCAGAGGTCGCTGAGCGCGGCCTGGAAGGCGTCCGCCCCGGCATCGTCCATGCTGGCGATCGGCGCATGGCCCGCCTTGCCGGTGGCGAAGGCCAGCACGGTGTCGCTGGTCGACGTGTCACTATCGACCGTGATGCAGGAGAAGCTCTTGCGGTTCGCCGCCGACAGCATCTGTTGCAACAGCGCCGGTTCGATCGCCGCGTCGGTGAAGATATAGCCCAGCATCGTCGCCATGTCGGGCGCGATCATGCCCGATCCCTTGATGATGCCGACCAGTTCGACCCGTATATCGCCGATCATCGCCGACACATGCGCGCCCTTGGGATAGGTGTCGGTCGTGCCGATCGTGGTCGCGGCCTCTTCCCAGCCGCAGGGCGTGGCGGTGAAGGCGGCTTCCAGTCCGGCTTCGGCCTTGTCGATCGGCAGTGGCACGCCGATCACCCCGGTCGAGGAGACGAAGATGTCCGATGGCAGGCAGGCGAGATGATTGGCGACCTTGGCCGCGATCGCTTCCACCGCGGCGCGGCCGCGATGGCCGGTGAAGGCGTTGGCGTTGCCGGCATTGACCACCAGCGCGCGCGCCTGCCCAAGCGGAATGGCGTCCCGGCACCATTCGACTTCGGGCGAGGGACATTTGCTCTGGGTCGTGACGCCCGCAACGGCGGTGCCCGCGTCCAGCTCGACATAGGTAAGGTCGCAGCGATCCCAATTCTTGTATCGCGCGCGGGCGACACGCAGCGTCACGCCGTCGATGGCGGGCAGATTCGGGAATGAAGCGGGAGCAAGGGGGGAGCGGTCGGTCATGGCGCGCGAAATGCGTCAAAATCGGGCATGGGTCAATCTTTCCGCGACACCAGGAGTTCTGGCGCGCGGAGATATAAACGCCCCACGCCATCCGGCATCGCCACCATGCGATAGCCCCGCTGGCGGGCATAGGCGACCAGTGGGTCATCGGGGCGGAGCGGCAATTTGCGGGTGCCGCCTTCATAGCCGGTCAGGATGGCGGCGGGCGGATCGCGGTCCATGTCGGAGAGCGTGGCGGGGATCATGGCGTGGACCTGTCGCGCCAGCACCGGCCCCATCGTCCATCCGGTGCGCCAGGCGAAGGGACCGGGGGCGAAGCGCGGGTCGAGGGTGAGGCCGCTGCCCAGGATCATATGCGGCGACAGGGTGGCGACGTCGTCGCCCTGGCCCATGGCGCGCACGCTCGCCCCGGCCCAGCGCGCGGCGGCGTCCGCCTCCAGCACCGGCGATCCCGTGCGCAGCATCGCCACGACATGCCGGGTGGCCGCCAACATGCCGGGAATCGCGGCGAGGCAAAGCAGGCCGAGCAGCGCCTGACGCGGCGCGAACGACCAGCGCCGTGCGTCGTCGAACAGATAGCCGAGCGCCAACGCCAGCGGCGGCAACAGGGGCATGACATATTGCACCTGCGACGGCGTGGGCAGCGCCGCGCCGATCAACGCGCCCCCGGTCATCCAGATCGCCAGCCGCCGTCCGGGCGAGCGCACACGCCGACGGGTCATGATCCAGTTGGCCGATAGCAGCAGCAGCGCGGCGAGCGCCGGTCCCTTCCACAGATATTTGAGCAGGTCGGTCAGCTTTTCGATCGTCGCCAGTTCATCGAACGCGCCGTTGGCGGCGTACCAGGCGTGCGGCGCGGTCGCGCCGAAGGTCAGTACGCCATAGAAGAAGGCGTCCGGGGCCAGCGCCCAGGCGACCAGCATCGGCGTCATGCCCGCCATCGCGCCCACCGCCAGCCAGCAGGCGGCGCGCAGGCCGCAACGGCCGCCCGCGCTGATGACGAACAGGCCGGTCATCAGCCCCAGCGGGGCGAAATTCAGCTTGGTCGCGATGGCGAGGCCGAACAGCGATCCGGCCGCGAACCAATAGCGGGGCGTGCAATGGCGCAGCGCAAGCAGGCTGACAAGCAGCGCCATGGACGACAGCAAAGTCGGCAGCATGTCGTTGCGCACCACCGCGCCGGTGAACTGGAAGGCGGCGGTCGCCCCAACGAGCAAGGTTGCGATTGCGGCGCTATCGCGCGAAATGCCCGCGATACGCTGGCCCGCCCACAGAGTTGCAACAGTGCAAAGGGCGGTGGCAGCCGTGGCCAGCCGCATCGCCACGACCATATGATCGGGAAACAGCAAGGTTAGCGGCGCGAAGGTCCAGCTATGCAAAGGCGGCTGAAGATACAGAAAATCGTGGAAGATCAGCAGGCGACCGCCAAAGTAGGCGCCGGCGACATATTGGCTTTCGTCATGGTCGAACGGAGTCGCGATCGCGGTCAGGCCGAACCAGAGGATCAGCGCCATCGCCACCAGCGTGGCGACCGGTAGAGCGCTGCTGGGCGCGCGCGCCAGGACGATTGAACGATACACTATGCGACCCTTGCTCTTGTCGCGCTCTTGTGGCGCAGCTTGCGCGAAGTGCAAAGCCTTCGCGTTGGCATGACGCCACCGCCCGTTCAAAGCCCCCTGACTAATACCCCCTGGCGTGATTATGTGACGGCCCAGCGACAGACTGGGTTAAGCCGCAGTCTGATTGACTAAAGGATGTGCCGTGCCTAAATCGCGGCGCATATCCGCGCGCGCTCCTGATGAGGGGGTTCGTGCCCCTTACGAAATTAGGAAATCGCATGTTCGGCGCACTCGCCAAGTCCATCTTCGGATCGTCCAACGAACGCTATGTGAAGTCGCTGGGCAAGACCGTCGACCAGATCGCCGCCTTCGAACCGGCGATGCAGGCCATGAGCGACGAGGAACTGGTCGGCCAGACGGCGAAGTTCCGCGAACGGCTGGCCAATGGCGAAACGCTTGACGCGCTCCTGCCCGAAGCCTTCGCCACGGTGCGGGAAGCCGGCGTGCGGGTATTGGGGATGCGGCATTTCGACGTGCAGATGGTGGGCGGCATGGTCCTCCATCGCGGCGAAATCGCCGAAATGCGCACGGGCGAGGGCAAGACGCTTGTTGCGACGCTCGCCACCTATCTGAACGCGCTAGAGGGCAAGGGCGTGCATGTCGTCACCGTGAACGATTATCTGGCCAGTCGCGACTGCGAATGGATGGGCCAGGTCTATCGCTTCCTGGGTCTGACCACCGGCGTCATCGTGCCGAACATCAGCGAAGACCAGCGGCGCGAAGCCTATGCCGCGGACATCACCTATGCGACGAACAACGAGCTGGGCTTCGACTATCTGCGCGACAATATGAAATATGATCGCGCGTCGATGGTCCAGCGGCCGTTCAACTATGCGATCGTCGACGAGGTCGATTCGATCCTGATCGACGAGGCGCGCACGCCGCTCATCATCTCCGGCCCCACCGACGACAAGTCGGAGCTGTATGTCGCGGTCGACGCGATCGTGAAGCAGTTGGTCGACGAAGATTATGAGAAGGATGAAAAGCAGCGCACCGTCACGCTGACCGAGGACGGCACCGAGAAAATCGAGCGTCTGCTGGAAACCGCCGGGCTGCTCCAGGGCAGCAACCTCTATGATTTTGAAAATACGCAGGTCGTGCATCATGTGAACCAGGCGTTGCGCGCCGTGGTGATGTTCCGCCGCGACATCGATTATATCGTCAAGGATGGCAAGGTCGTCATCATCGACGAATTTACCGGTCGTATGATGGACGGACGCCGCTGGTCGGACGGCCTGCACCAGGCGGTGGAAGCCAAGGAGGGCGTCCAGATCGAGCCGGAGAACCAGACGCTGGCGTCGGTCACCTTCCAGAATTATTTCCGAATGTACCCCAAGATTTCGGGCATGACCGGCACCGCGTCGACCGAAGCGACCGAATTCTACGAAATCTACAAGATGAACGTCGTCACCATCCCGACTAACAAGCCGGTGCAGCGGGTGGACGAACAAGACAGCTTCTACAAGAATATCGAGGACAAGTTCCGCGGCATCGCCCGCACGATCAAGGAACATGCGGAGAAGGGCCAGCCCGTGCTGGTCGGCACCGTGTCGATCGAAAAGTCGGAAATGCTGTCTGAGTTCCTCAACCAGGACGGCGTGCCCCACGCGGTGCTGAACGCCCGCTTCCATGAGAGCGAAGCGCACATCGTGGCGCAGGCGGGCCGCAAGGGCGTGGTGACGATCGCCACCAACATGGCGGGTCGCGGCACCGACATCCAGTTGGGTGGCAATCTGGAACTGCGCGTTGAGGACGAATTGCGCGACATGGCCGAAGGGCCGGAGCGCGAGGCCGCGATCGAGCGCATCCGCGCCGAAATCGCCGCCGAAAAGGCCGAAGTGCTGGCGGCGGGCGGCCTGTTCGTGCTGGCGACCGAGCGCCACGAAAGCCGCCGTATCGACAACCAGTTGCGCGGTCGTTCGGGCCGTCAGGGCGATCCGGGCCTGTCGCGCTTCTACCTCAGCCTTGACGACGACCTGATGCGCATCTTCGGCCCGGATACGATGTTCGCCAAAATGATCCGCTCCAACCTGGAGGATGGCGAGGCGTTGCCCCCGTCCAAATGGCTGAGCAAGGCGATCGAGACGGCACAGCGCAAGGTCGAGGCGCGCAATTACGATATCCGCAAGCAGGTCGTCGAATATGACGACGTCATGAACGACCAGCGCAAGGTCATCTACGAGCAGCGCGCCGACATCATGGATGCCGATACGGTGGACGACGTGGTCGCCGACATGCGCCGTGAGACGGTGAACGACCTGGTCGGCGCATCTTGCCCGCCCGGCACCTATCCCGAACAATGGGACATGGACCGGCTCAAGGCTCGCACCGCCGAGATACTGGGCCTGGAGCCGGACTTCGACGCTTGGCTTGCCGAGGATGCGGTCGATCCCGAACTGATCGAGGAGCGGCTGTCGGCGATGGCCGACGACGCCGTCGCGGACAAGGTCAGGGAGGTCGACTCGTCCGACTGGCACATGATCGAGAAGTCGATCCTGCTCCAGAGCCTGGACCATCATTGGAAGGAGCATCTCTCGACGCTCGACGCGCTGCGCCAGGTGGTGCATCTACGCGCTTATGCGCAGAAGACGCCGATCAACGAATATAAGCAGGAAGCCTTCGCCCTGTTCGAACGGATGCTGGAGAATATCCGCGAGGACGTGACCGGATCGATCGCGCGCGTGCAGTTCCGCATGGATGAAGCGCCCATGCCGCAGTTCGACCTGCCGGTGCTGCCCGATTTTATCACCACTCATATCGATCCGTTTTCGGGCGAGGATAACAGCGCCGACATCGACGGCGGCAGCTTTGGCGGCCTCACCACCACCATCCCGCGTGCGCCGGTGGGTACTGGCCAGCCCGGCGAGTTCGCCAATCTCGACATCAGCCGCAATGCCCCTTGCCCCTGCGGTTCGGGCGAGAAGTATAAGCACTGCCACGGCGCGCTGGCCTGAATTGACCGGGGCGGGCAAGGTCCGCCCCTTTGCGGCCAACCGATCGTTAACCAGCCGGCTTAGTCTTTTCGCAACTTCGCCCGCCGAAAATGGCCTGACTCCGGGGGGCATACCGGGAGAGATGGCGATGGATAGCATTTCCTATCGGGCGCGGGTCGAACGCAGGCGCGAAAGTCGCTTTGCTACGGAAGTCGGCGGAATGTTGCACTGGGATGGCGTTAGCCAGCCTGTGACCATCCGCAATATCTCCATCTATGGGGCGCTCGTCGCCGGAACCTGGCTCCCGACGCTCGGGGAGCGGGTCACGCTGATCGCCGATGGGCTGGAAGTATGCGGCACAGTGATCTGGGAAGGGCCGGACCGCTGCGGCCTGTTGCTCAGCCGCGCGGTCGATCCGCTGGCCGTCATCGCCGAAGCGCGCGTCCATGCGGCCGATCATCCGCCGATCACGCTGCATCGCATCGGCCCCGGCACCTACGCCTGAAGGCGCGGCCTGCGCCTGACGCATAAAATCATACGCAAATACTATGCGGGCGACGCGCTCCTCCTCTCGCATTCCACCGCGCCGACCGCCTAATTGACGTCCCGTAGCCGATCCTGCCGCCTTCCGCGGCGACGGCGTGCGGGAGAATTTTCATGCAGGACATCCTCTGGATCGGCCTCACCCTGGGGCTGGCGGCGGCGAGCCTTGGCTATGTCGCGCTTTGCGACCATGTATGAGGGGACAGCCATCATGACCCTAGACCTCTGGTTCGCAGCGATCGCTGCGCTAGGCCTTCTCGCCTATCTCGCCGCCGTGCTCGCACGGCCCGAACGCTTTTAGGGGGAGGGACGACATGATGACCCTCCAGGGATGGCTGCTGATCGCGGCCTTTGTCGGCATATTGCTGGCGCTCACGAAGCCGGTCGGGCTGTGGCTATTCGCTTTGTATGAAGGGCGGCGCACGCCGCTGCATACGGTATTCGGCCCGGTCGAGCGGGGCTTTTATCGCCTGGCGGGGATCGACCCGGCGCAGGAGCAGGGCTGGCGGCGCTATGCCGTGCATATGCTGCTGTTCAACCTCGTGCTGGCGCTCTTCACTTACGCGGTGCTGCGCTTGCAGGGGTGGCTGCCGCTCAATCCGATGGGTTTTGCGGGCACGAGCGAACATCTGGCGTTCAACACCGCCATCAGTTTCACCACCAACACCAACTGGCAGAGTTATGCGGGGGAATCGACGCTATCGAACCTGTCGCAGATGCTGGGGCTGGCGATCCATAATTTTCTGTCGGCGGCGACCGGTATCGCGCTCGCCTTCGCGCTGTTTCGTGGCTTCGCCCGGCGGAGCGCCACGACGATCGGCAGTTTCTGGGCCGATATGACGCGGGTGACGCTCTATCTGCTCCTGCCGCTGTGCATCCTCTACGCGCTGTTCCTGATCGCTAGCGGCGTGCCGCAGACTTTGGCCGGGTCGGTCGATGTGACGACGCTGGAGGGCGTGAAGCAGGTGCTGGCGCTCGGCCCGGTGGCGAGCCAGGAAGCGATCAAGATGCTGGGCACCAATGGCGGCGGCTTCTTCAACGCCAACAGCGCCCATCCGTTCGAAAATCCGACCGCGCTGACCAATTTCGTCCAGATGCTGTCGATCCTGGTCATCGGCATGGGCCTGACCTTCACTTTCGGCAAGGCGGTCGGCAATACCCGGCAGGGCTGGGCGATATTGGCGGCAATGCTGACGATCTTTCTGATCGGCGTCACCATCACCTATTGGCAGGAAGCGGCCGGCAACCCGATCCTGCATGGCATCGGCGCTACGGGTGGCAATATGGAGGGCAAGGAGGTGCGCTTCGGCATCGCCGCCTCGGCGCTCTTCTCGGTCGTCACTACGGCGGCAAGCTGCGGCGCGGTCAATGCGATGCACGACAGTTTCACAGCGCTGGGCGGCATGATCCCGCTGTTCAACATCCAGTTGGGCGAAGTCGTCGTCGGCGGCGTCGGCGCGGGCATATACGGCTTCTTGCTGTTCGCCATCCTGGCGGTGTTCGTCGCCGGGCTGATGGTCGGGCGGACGCCCGAATATGTCGGCAAGAAGATCGAGGCGCGCGAAGTGAAGCTGGCCGTGCTGGCCATCGCGGTGCTGCCGCTCGTCATATTGGGCATGACCGCGATCGCCAGCGTCACGCAGGCGGGCCTGGCCGGGCCACTGAACAAGGGGCCGCACGGATTTACCGAAATCCTCTACGCCTTCACCAGCGCAGTCGGGAATAACGGGTCGGCCTTTACAGGCCTTACCGCCAACACGCCCTTCTATAACGGCCTGTTGGGGGTCGCGATGTGGATCGGCCGTTTCTTCATCATCGTGCCGATGCTGGCGATTGCGGGCGGGCTGGCAGCCAAGAGCCATACGCCGGAGACGGCCGGCAGCTTCCCCACCACCGGGCCGCTCTGGACCGGGCTGCTGATCGGCATCGTGCTGGTGGTGGGCGGCCTGACCTTCCTGCCCAGCCTCGCCCTTGGCCCCGTCGCCGATCATCTCGCGATGATCCACGGCCAGACCTTCTAACGGAGCATCCTCATGGCACGCACCGCGTCCAAATCGCTCTTCACCGCCGACCTGATCCTGCCTGCGGTTGGCGACGCCTTTCGCAAGCTTGCCCCGCGCGCACTGATCCGCAATCCGGTGATGTTCACGACCGCTATCGTTGCGGTGCTGCTCACCATCCTGCTGGCGGTGGGGCAGGACAGCCTGTCCCTTGGCTTCAAGCTGCAACTGGTCGTCTGGCTGTGGCTGACCGTGTTGTTCGGCACCTTTGCCGAAGCGCTCGCCGAAGGGCGGGGCAAAGCGCAGGCCGCATCGCTGCGCGCAACCAAGGCCGAACTGACCGCCAAGCGGCTGAAGAAGGACGGCGACGCCTTTGACGGCGTCCCGGCCAGCGCGCTGCGGATGGGCGACGTCGTGCTGGTCGAGACCGGCGACCTGATCCCGTCCGACGGGGAGGTGGTATCGGGCGTCGCGTCGGTCAACGAAGCCGCCATCACCGGCGAGTCCGCGCCGGTGATCCGCGAGGCGGGCGGCGATCGGTCCGCCGTCACCGCCGGCACCCGCGTCATTTCCGACCGGATCAAGGTGCAGGTGACGGTCAATCCGGGGCAGGGTTTCCTCGATCGGATGATCGCGCTGGTCGAGGGGGCAGAGCGGCAGAAGACGCCCAACGAGATCGCGTTGACGCTGCTGCTGGTTGGCCTGACCACCATCTTCCTGATCGCGGTGGCGACCATCCCCAGCTTTGCCCATTATGCCGGCGGGGCGATCCCAGTCGCGGTGCTGGCGGCGCTGTTCATCACACTCATCCCCACCACCATCGCGGCGCTGCTGTCCGCCATCGGCATTGCCGGCATGGACCGGCTGGTACGGTTCAACGTGCTGGCCAAGTCGGGCCGGGCGGTCGAAGCGGCGGGCGATATCGATGTGCTGTTGCTCGACAAGACCGGCACGATCACCGTGGGGGACCGCCAGGCGACCGAGTTTCGCACCGTCGGCGGCGCCAGCCAGGCGCAACTGGCGGAGGCCGCATTGCTCGCCAGCCTGGCGGACGAGACGCCGGAGGGCCGGTCGATCGTGCTGCTGGCGCGCGAGCGCTTCGGCCAGACGGCGCAGGCGCTGCCGCAACGCGCGGAGGTCATCCCCTTCACCGCGCAGACCCGCATTTCTGGCGTCGAGACAGGCGGCACACGGATTATCAAGGGCGCCGTGGATTCGGTCATCAGGGCTCTGGGCGACAATCCGGTTGCTGAAGAGATGGAACTGCGCCGCATCACCGACGAGATCGCCCGCGCGGGCGGCACGCCGCTGGCGGTGGCGCAGGATGGCCGGTTGCTGGGCGCGATCTTCCTGAAGGATATCGTCAAGGCGGGCATCCGCGAGCGGTTCGGCGAATTACGGCAGATGGGCATTCGCACCGTCATGATCACCGGCGACAATCCACTGACCGCCGCATCGATCGCGGCCGAAGCAGGCGTGGATGATTTCCTCGCGCAGGCGACGCCGGAGGACAAGCTGGCGCTGATCCGCAAGGAACAGCAGGGCGGACGGCTGGTTGCGATGTGCGGCGATGGCACCAATGACGCGCCGGCGCTGGCGCAGGCCGATGTCGGCGTCGCGATGAACACCGGCACCCAGGCGGCGCGCGAGGCGGGTAACATGGTCGATTTGGACAGCGACCCGACCAAGCTGATCGAGGTGGTGGGGCTGGGCAAGCAACTGCTGATGACACGCGGGGCGCTGACCACCTTTTCGGTCGCCAATGACGTCGCGAAATATTTCGCGATTATCCCGGCCATGTTCGTGGCGCTCTACCCCGGCCTTGGCGTGCTAAACGTCATGGGGCTGGGCACGGCGCAAAGCGCGATCCTGACCGCGATCATCTTCAATGCGCTGGTTATTCCCTGCCTGGTGCCGTTGGCGCTCAAAGGCGTGACCTATCGGCCGATCGGCGCGGGGCCGCTGCTGGCGCGGAACCTGGCCATATATGGTTTGGGCGGACTGGTCGCGCCGTTCGTGGGGATCAAGCTGATCGACATGGCCGTCAACAGCCTCGGCCTCGTCTGATCGAAAAAGGATATTTCGATGTTTACCGATCTCAAATCCGCCGTTCGTCCGGCAATCGTCATGACCTTGCTCTTCGCGCTGTTGCTGGGCATCGCCTATCCGCTGGCATTGACAGGGATAGGGCAGGCGCTCTTCCCCGCACAGGCGAACGGGAGCCTGGTGCGGGATGGGGGCGTCGTCGGCTCCACCGTCATTGGCCAGGCCTTCACATCGGACCGCTATTTCCACAGCCGCCCGTCGGCGGCGGGCAAGGGCTATGACGGCCTTGCCTCGTCCGGCTCCAACCTTGGCGCCACCAGCCAGGCGCTGGTCGACCGGGTGAAGACCGATATCGCCCGTTATAAGACTGCCACACCCGATCGCCCCGTTCCGTCCGATCTGGTGACGGCCTCCGCCTCCGGGCTGGACCCCCATATCGGACCAGAGGCGGCTTTTTATCAGGTCGATCGCGTCGCCAGGGTGCGCGGCATGGACCCACGGCAGGTCCGGTCGCTGGTAGCGGGCAGCGTCGACCGGCCGCTGCTGGGCTTCCTGGGCGATGCGCGCGTCAATCTGTTCGAACTGAATCGACGGCTGGACGCGATTGGCGCTAAGCAGGCGCGGTGAACGAGACAGCGCGCCCGGACCCCGAAGCCTTTCTGCGCGCCGCCGCGCAGGAAGGTCGCGGGCGTCTGAAAATCTTCCTGGGTTCCGCGCCCGGCGTCGGCAAGACCTATGAGATGCTGACGGAAGGCACGCAGCGCGCGAAGGCGGGGAGCGACGTGGTGGTCGGCATCGTCGAGACGCATGGCCGGCGCGAGACGGAGGCGCTGGTCCATGGGCATGAACTGATCGCCCGCCGGATCGTCCCGCACCAGAATCAGAGCCTGACCGAGATGGACATCGACGCCATTTTGGCGCGGCAGCCGCAATTGGCGCTGGTGGACGAACTGGCGCACAGCAATGCGCCGGGCAGCCGTCATCCCAAACGCTATCAGGATGTCCAGGAACTGCTGGCGGCGGGGATCGACGTCTATTCGACGCTGAATATCCAGCATCTCGAAAGCCTGAACGATGTCGTTGCGTCCTTTACGCGGGTCCGGGTGCGCGAGACCGTGCCCGATTCGGTGCTGGAGGATGCGGAGATCGAGGTGGTCGACCTGCCCCCCGACGAACTGATCGAGCGGCTGAAGGACGGCAAGGTCTATATCCCGCAGGAAGCGAGCCGGGCGCTCACCCATTTCTTTTCCAAATCGAACCTGACCGCGCTGCGCGAACTGGCGCTGCGGCGTGCGGCGCAGGCGGTGGATGCGCAGATGCTGGAATATGTCCGCGCACATGCGCTGGCCGGCAGCTTTGCGGTGGGGGAGCGGGTGGTCGTTGCGATCAGCGAGCAACCGAGCGCGCCGGGGCTGGTCCGCGCCGCCAAGCGGCTGGCCGATGCGTTACGGGCACCCTGGACCGCAGTGCATATCGAAACCCGGCGCAGCGCGATCCTGTCCGACGCGGAGCGGCAGGGCCTGGCTGAAACGCTGGCGCTGGCGTCTCGGTTGGGGGCGGCGACCGCCAGCATTCCCGCACGCAACGTGGTCGAAGGGCTGCGCCGCTTTGCGGTCGACGCGCGTGCGACCCAGATCGTGATCGGCAAGTCAAGCCGGTCCTGGTGGTTCGAACTGCGGCACGGATCGGTGGTCGATCGGCTGGTGCGCGATACCGGATCGGTGGCTGTGCATGTCCTGCCGTCGGACGACGATGCGCCGGTGCGGGTCCGTTCCAGGGCGATGGCGAGCCACTGGAGCAAGCCAGCCGATTACATCATGACCTTGCTGGCGGTCATGGCGATGACGGCGATCGGCCGGTTGATGGTGGAAGCGATCGACCTGGGCAATATCGCCTTGCTCTACCTCGTCCCCGTCATGTTCGCGGCGGCCTCCTATGGCTTGCGCGCGGGATTATTCGGCGGACTGGCGTCGAGCCTCGCCTATAACTTTTTCTTCCTGCCGCCCACCGGCACGCTGACCGTCAGCAACCCGGAAAACATCATTTCCATCCTGGTGCTGCTGGGCGTCGCCATCGTCACCGCGCAGTTTGCCGCGGGCGTGCGGGCGCAAGCCAATCTTGCGGGCGAGAGCGCGCGGCAGAATGCGGCGCTGGCGGGCTTTTCCCGCCACCTGACTGTCGCGGCCAGCCAAGACGAACTCATGCAGGGCGTCTGCGCCGAAGTCGCCCGGCTGCTCGACGTGCGCACGATGTTGCTTACCCCATCCGCTATCGGGCCGACCTTGCGCGCTGCCTTTCCCCCCGAAGACCGGATGGAGCAGATCGAGAAGGCGGCAGCACAATGGGCGATGGACAATGTCCAGCCAGCCGGGCGCGGATCGTCCACCCTGACCGCGTCCGACTGGCTGTTCCATCCGCTCCATACCCAGCGGGGCGTGCTGGGGGTGCTTGGCATCGCGCGCGACGACGCCGGGCTGGCGCTGCGCCCCGACCAGATGCCGCTGCTCATCAGCCTGCTCGACCAAGCGGCGATCGCGCTCGATCGGATGGCGCTGGAAGAACAGATGCTGGACGTGCGCCATGTGCGCGAGCGCGACCGGCTGCGCGCGGCGCTGCTGTCGTCGGTCAGTCACGACCTGCGCACCCCGCTGACCACCATATTGTCGGCGGCGCAGGAATTGCGCCGGGATCATGCTCTACCGCTGGCCGAACTGATCGAAGGGGAAGCGCTGCGGCTCAATCGCTTCGTCGCCAACCTGCTGGACATGGCGCGGGTCGAGGCAGGCGCGCTGCCGATGCGGATCGAGGCGACCGACCTGTTCGACGCTGTCGCCAGTGCGGTGCAGGACAGCCGCCAGACGCTGGCCGGGCGAGAGGTCAAGGTCGACATTCCGCCCGACATTCCGCTGGTCCGGGTCGATCCGGTGTTGCTGCACCATATCCTCCTCAACCTGCTCGACAATGCCGGGCGCTATGGCGATCCCGGCACGCCCGTCACGATCCGCGGCGCTCGCACCGCCGACGCGCTGCTGCTGTCGGTGATCGACCAGGGGCCGGGCATCCCGCCGGGCGCCGAATATCGGCTATTCGACAGTTTCACCCGCATCGAGGGGAACGACCGCGCCAAACATGGCACCGGCCTGGGCCTCGCCATCGTCAAGGGGTTCGCCGAGGCCATGGGATCGACCGCGCAGGCCGCCAATGCCGCTGATCCGCCGGGCGCCTGTTTCACCATCCGCATCCCCGAAGATTGCATAATCAAGGACATGCCCCAGGACGAGCGACCATGACCACACGCCATAAAGTGCTGATCGTCGACGACGAACTGCATATCCGTCGATTGATTCACAGCGCGCTCGCCCGTGCCGATTATGAGACAGTGGAGGCGCAAAATGCGCGCGCGGCGCTCGACCTGCTGCACGAGGCGTCGCCCGATATCGTCATCCTGGACCTGGGCCTGCCCGATCGGGACGGGCTGGAACTGGTGCCGCTGATCAAGCAGCGGTCCGACGCTACGCTGGTGGTCGTGTCGGCGCGCGAGGCGACCGAGCAGAAGGTGGCGGCGCTGGATCTGGGCGCCGACGATTATCTGACCAAGCCGTTCGACACCGACGAATTGCTGGCGCGGCTGCGCGTCGCGCTGCGCAACCGGCTGACGCGCGAGGGCGGGGTGTCGACGGTCAAGGCGGGCGATGTGGAGATCGACCTGCTGGCGCGGATGGTGCGCAAGAGCGGCCATGAAGTGCATCTGACGCCCAAGGAATATGGCGTGCTGGTCCAGTTGGCGAAATTCCCCGGCCGCGTCATTACCCATGGCCAGATCATGGCGCAGGTGTGGCCGCGCGAGGTCGAGCATCATGTCGAATATCTGCGCGTGCTGGTCCGCACGCTGCGCCACAAGCTGGAGGACGATCCGCAACGGCCGCGGATCATCGGCAACGAACCGGGTATCGGCTATCGGCTGCGGACGGATGGCGAGGGGGGATAGGCATAGCCGGCCATTCAGCCCGTCCCGATTGGAACCTGTCGAATAAGGGTGGGGTCCAGTTGGTCTGGATTGAGGCCCAGCGCTTGTAGCGCCCGCCGATCGACGTCGATATGTTTGCGCGCATGATCGCCCGGCGCATAGCTATACCCCCCTTCCATGCTGATGCCGGAAAATGTCACGCCCGTGGCGCCAGCGTCGATGGCGATGCACAGGGCCGTGACGCCGGACGAAGGGATGCGATCGCCGCGATCACCGCGAAAGCGCAGCCCTGTCGCCTGCTCGCAGGCCCTTTGCCGGGCCGCGCGGTCCATTGCCTCTATCGAATCCCAGCCCAGGCCAATCGTAGCGAAAGCGTCGAGGCTGGCCATGTTGGCGATGGCCAGCACATGCGTCGCATGTCGGCCGCGCATCAGGCTGCGCGTCATCTGCTGCGCCGCATTATCAGACACGACGGTATGTCCGTTGAGCAGCACGATGTCAGGGACCAGGGTCGGCCAGGGCAGGAAGCCGCCGTTGACGGCCATCAGCACATAGGGCGCGGGGCCGGCAGGGAGGCAGGCTCCCGGTGCAGAGCCCAGCACATGGACATGTGCGCCAGCCATCAAGGTACGAAGTTCAGACGCGGCTGCAACTCCCGACGATAGCCGACAGAACTTGGCGGAAGCGGTGGGATTCGAACCCACGGTGAGCTTACACCCACGGCGGTTTTCAAGACCGCTGCCTTAAACCACTCGGCCACACTTCCGTTGGCTCGCTTCCTAGCGCGCCGGGCGGCGATGCCAAGTGGAAATCGTCGCTTTCTCCGTTCGTCGCCTTAAGCGACCCGACCGAGCATTAAGGGGATTCACCTGCCGCCCCGCCTGTGCAACAACGGGGGCATGAGGGATTCTTTGCGTTCACCCGTCCTGTCTTTTTTGCTGGGCCTTGCCACCATCGCCGCCGGAGGCATGGCCGTGGGGCCGGCACAGGCGCAGGAAGGGGCGGATTTCCGGGCCTATCTGGAAAGCCTGCGGCCCAAGGCGCGGGCCATGGGCATAAGCGACGCGACGCTGGACAGTGTTTTTCCATCGCTGACCATCAATCCACGCGTCGTTAAACTCGACCAGAGCCAGCCCGGCGGCGGCGCCTATTCGCCCATCCCCAATTTCGAACCCTATCGTCGCCAGCATGTCGATGCGGCGCGGATCGGCCGGGGGCGGACCGTCTATCAGGCGAACCGGGCGCGCCTGGCCCGGATCGAGGCGGAGACGGGCGTGCCGGAAGAGATCATGGTCGCCATCTACGGCCATGAAACCAATTATGGCAGTTATACCGGCGATTTCGACCTGATCCGGTCGCTCGCGACGCTGGCGCATGAAGGGCGGCGGCGCGCGCTGTTCGAGCCGGAATTGCTCGCTACGCTCAAGATGCTGGACAATGGCGTGCCGCGGAGCCGGCTGGTCGGCAGTTGGGCCGGGGCGACGGGTTATCCGCAATTCCTGCCGTCGGTCTATCTGCGCCTCGCCAAGGATGGCGACGGGGACGGCAAGGCGGACATCTGGACCAGCGAGGCCGATGCGCTGGCGTCGATCGCCAATTATTTCGTCCAGTCGGGATGGCGCAAGGGCCAGCCCTGGGGCGTGGCGGTCAATGTGCCGGCAAGTTTCAACCGCGCCGCCGTGGCGGCCAAGACCGAGCCAGCGCGGTGCCCGCGGGTGTTCAACCGGCACAGCCGCTGGCTGACCATGGCGGAATGGCGCAAGCTGGGGCTGTTTCCCGCCAATGGCGTGTGGCCTGCGAATACGATGCTGGCGACGCTGCTGGAACCCGATGGGCCGGGCAAGACCGCCTATCTGCTGACCGGCAATTATCGGGCGATCCTGGATTATAATTGCTCCAACTTCTATGCCTTGTCGGTGGGATTGCTGGCGGATGCTGTTAAACAATAAGGGGCTGTTCGGGACCGCCATAATGCTGGCGCTGATCGGAGGAGGCGCGTGTGCGGCGCAGCCGCAGCAGGCCGGTTCGGTCGCTATGGCAGGCGATACGCCGATCCCGCTGGAGCCGCCTTATGCGGTGGGTGGCGTCACATACACGCCGGCCGATCCCGCCTCCTATGACGAGGTCGGCTATGCCGGCGTTATCGAGGATGGCAGTCGGGGCGGTTCGACCGCAACGGGCGAGGCGTTCATGCCTTCGGCCATCATGGCGGCGCACAAGACCTTGCCCTTGCCCAGCTATGTCGAGGTGACGGCGCTGGACAGCGGGCGGACGATCCTGGTGCGGGTCAATGATCGCGGACCGATGCGCAACGACCAGTTGATCGCGCTGACGCCGGGCGCGGCCGCGCAACTGGGCGTCGCGGGGATAGCGGCGGTGCGGGTGCGGCGGGTCAATCCGCCCGATCAGGAACGCGCGGTGCTGCGCGGCCACGGCCGGGCGGCCGAACGGTTGGAAACGCCCGCCGCCTTGCTAAAGGTGCTGCGGGAGAAGCTCGGTCCGGTGCGGCCAGCAGCGTCCACACGCATGGCTGCGGCAAAGCCCAGGCCGGCTGCGGCCAAGCCTGTCAGCGCCGGCCGCCCTGGCGCGGATTTCGACACGCCCGCGCCCAAACTCGTCGCGCAACCAGCCAAGCCAGCGCCCAGGCCGACGCCCGCGCCGCCCACGACCGGCGGCTATGTGGTGCAGGTCGGGGCCTTCTCCTCGCAGGCTCGCGCTGATTCGCTCGCAAAGAGGCTGGGCGCGCACGTCGCGTCGGGTGACGGCATATGGCGCGTGCGGCTTGGCCCCTATGCCACGCAGCAGGCGGCGCAGACCGGAGTTCGCCACGCGGCCGCCAAAGGCTTTGAGAATAGCCGTATCATGGCTAATGACGCGCGATAGACGTCGCAGTTGAAGAGCGATTCCACTTGTCCGAAGGCAGTTGTCCCATGAAGAAAAGCGTTGCAGTCCTCCTTGCCGTCGGGCTGCTGGCCCAGCCGCTGATCGCCGCCGCACCGCCCTACACCACCGAAGCGCCGATCGCTTATATGAAGGATCTGTCGTCGGGCGCGGTGCTGTACGACAAGGGCGGCGAGACGAGGATACCGCCCGCTTCCATGGCGAAGATGATGACGGCGCATGTCGCCTTCCGTCTGATCCAGAAAGGCGAATTGAAACTCGACACCAAATTCACCGTGCGCCCGGAAACCTGGAAGCAATGGCATGGCCCGCAGGCCGGATCGACCATGTTCCTGTCCGTCGGCGAGCAGGTGTCGGTCGAAAATCTGCTACACGGCATCGTCACCCTGTCGGGCAATGACGCCTGCGTCGTGCTGGCGGAGGGGATTTCCGGCACCGAACAGGCCTTCGTCGCCGCGATGAACGAAGAAGCCAAGCGGTTGGGCCTGAAAAACAGCCATTTCGGCACCAGCAATGGCTGGCCGGATGAAGGCGTGACCTATGTCACCGCCGAGGACCTGGCCAAGCTGGCGCAGGCGACGATCGAGGAAACGCCCGACCTCTACAAGAAATTCTACGCCACCCGGTCCTTCACCTGGGGCAAGACGATGGGCGGCGCGAACATTGCGCAGGGCAATCGCAACCCTATCCTGGGCAAGATCGACGGAGCCGACGGCTTGAAGACCGGTCATACCGAAGAGGCGGGCTTCGGCTTTACCGGATCGGCAGAGCAGAATGGTCGCCGTCTGGTGATGGTCATCGCTGGCTTGACCAGCTTTAACGGCCGCATCAGCGAATCGGTCCGCTTCATGGATTGGGGCTTCAAGGCGTGGAAGGCGCAGCCGCTGTTCAAGAAGGGCCAGACGGTCGAAACGGCGACCGTGCAATTGGGCAGCGCGACGAGCGTATCGCTGGTCGCGCCGCAGAATTTGGCCGTGACCCTGCCGGGCACGGCGTCAGCCAATGTGCAGGTGAAGGTGGTCTATACCGGCCCGATCAAGGCACCGATCGCCAAGGGCCAGCAGATCGCCCAGATGATCGTTCAGACACCGGACACCCCGCCGCAGATCATGCCGCTGGTCGCCGGTGAAGATGTCGCGGAAGCGGGCTTTTTCGGCCGGCTGTGGAACGGCATGAAGTCGCTCTTCGCTTGATAGCAGGGCGGTTCATCACGCTGGAAGGCGGCGAGGGCGCGGGCAAATCGACACAGTTGCGCGCGCTGGCCGCAGCCCTGCGCGCGCGCGGTTTGGATGTGGTCGAAACGCGCGAGCCGGGCGGCAGCGACGGGGCGGAAGCAATCCGCGCCCTGCTGCTGACCGGCGGCGCCGATCGCTGGAGCGCGCGCGCCGAAGCGCTGCTTTTCGCGGCGGCGCGGGCCGATCATATCGAAAAGACGATACGTCCGGCACTGGCGCGGGGCGCTTGGGTGCTGTCCGACCGGTTTCTCGATTCGAGCCGCGCTTATCAGGGGCAGGGCGCGTTGACCGACGCCGATATATTGACGCTCCATCGGATCGGCAGCGACGGGTTTTTGCCCGATCGCACCTTGCTGCTCACGCTGCCCGAAGGCGAGGCGACTGGGCGGGCCAAGGCGCGCGACGGCGATGCCGAAGACCGGATCGGCGGGCGGGCGAGCGATTTCCACCGCGCCGTGGCCGATGCCTTCAGCCGCTTCGCGCTGGAGGAAGGCGCGCGCGTCCATGCGATCGACGCCTCCGGCCCGGCCGAGATCGTAACGCTGCGGCTGCTCGACGCGATCGAAGACTTGCTGCCATGACCATTTTGTTGTTGGGCCATGACGCGCAGGCCCGCACGCTGATGGCCGCCGCGCAGAGCGGACGGATGCATCATGGCTGGATTCTTTCCGGTCCCAGGGGCATAGGCAAGGGCAGTTTCGCGCGCGCGCTGGCGATGCGGCTGCTGGCCGAGGCCGCCGGGCCGTCGATCGATGCGGAGGGGCTGTCCGTCCCGGAAAACCACCAGACCCGTCGCCTGATCGAAGCGTCCGCGCATCCCGACTATGCCGAACTGGCGCCGCTGGAAAAGGATGGCGTCACCGCACGCAACATCAGTGTCGATCAGGTGCGGGGATTGCAACGGCTGACCCAGTCGGCCCCGTCGCTGTCGCCACGCCGTCTGGTGGTGGTCGACAGCGCCGACGATCTGGAGCGGGGCGCGGCCAATGCGCTGCTCAAGACGCTGGAGGAACCCCCGGCGGACATGGTATTCCTGCTGGTCAGCCATGCGCCGGGGCGATTGCTGCCGACGATCCGGTCGCGCTGCCGCACGTTGCGCTTCGATCCGCTGGATGCGGCGACGATGCGCGCGGTGTTGAAGGCGACGGACGATACGCTGTCGCCGCAGGAAATGGATGCGCTGGTGCGTGCGGGCGAGGGATCGCCGGGGCAGGCGCTGCGCTATGCGGGCCTGAACCTGTCGGCGATCGAACAGGCGCTGACCGCGCTGGCGACGCAGGGCGATCCGGGCAATCGCCAGCGGCTGGCGTTGGCCAAGGCGCTGGCGCTGAAATCCGCCAAGCCGCGCTATGAAGCCTTTCTGGAACGCGCGCCCGCCTTCATCGCACAGGCGGCGCGGACTCGCCATGGACCGGCGCTGGGCACGGCGCTGGACCATTGGGAAAAGGCCCGGCATCTGGCGGGTGGCGCGGTGATCCTGTCGCTCGATCCGGCGGGGGTGGTTTTCGAACTGGCCGGGCATGTCGCGGCGCTGGCGCAAGAGCGCGCATAAAGCGGCTTTGCGGGGCGCGGATCAGCGGCTAGGGAGAGGCCATGTCCAAGCCCTTCACCATCACCACCGCCATTTCCTATCCCAATGGCCGTCCGCATATCGGCCACGCCTATGAAGTGATCGCCACCGATGCGGTCGCCCGGTTCCAGCGGATGATGGGCCGCGACGTCTTCTTTCAGACCGGCACCGACGAACATGGGCTGAAAATGGCCCAGACGGCGCGCGACCGCGGCATCGAACCGCGTGAACTGGCTGATGAAATGGCGGGCTATTTCAAGGTGATGAACGAGAGGCTGAATATCAGCCATGATCGTTTCATCCGCACCAGCGAGCCGGATCATCATCGCGCCAGCCAGGCGATCTGGCAGGCGATGGAGGCCAATGGCGACCTGTATCTGGGCCGCTATGAAGGCTGGTATTCGGTCCGCGACGAAGCTTTTTACGACGAGAAGGAAATCACCGACGGGGAGGGGGGCGTCAAGCTGTCGCCCCAGAATACGCCGGTCGAATGGACGGTCGAAGAGAGCTGGTTCTTCCGCCTGTCGGCCTATCAGGACCGGTTGCTGGCGCTCTATGAAAGCCAGCCCGATTTCATCCGGCCTGACAGCCGCCGCAACGAAATTTTGCGCTTTGTCGAAGGTGGCCTGTCGGACCTCAGCGTATCGCGCACCAGTTTCGACTGGGGCGTGAAGGTGCCGGGATCGGACGGCCATGTCATGTATGTGTGGGTCGATGCGCTGACCAATTACCTCACCGGCTGCGGCTATCCTGACGATGCCGATCGGATGGCGCGCTATTGGGCCGAGGGCGGCGATATCACGCATATTATCGGCAAGGATATCGTGCGTTTTCATGCGGTCTATTGGCCGGCTTTCCTGATGAGCGCGAACCTCCCTTTGCCCAAACAGGTCTTCGGTCACGGCTTCCTGCTCAACCGGGGCGAGAAAATGTCCAAGTCGGTCGGCAATGTCGCCGATCCGATGGAATTGGCCGATCGCTTCGGCGTGGATCAGTTGCGCTATTTCCTGCTGTCCGAAGTGACCTTCGGCAATGATGGCAGCTATAGCGCGGAAGCGATCGTCCAGCGCTCCAACAGCGATCTGGGCAATGCCTTCGGCAATCTGGCGCAGCGGACGTTGAGCTTTATCGCGAAGAATCTGGATGGCCGCCTGCCCGTGATCCACGGTCATGATGCGGCTGATGGGGAGTTGCTCGCGCTGCTCGACAAGACGATCCGCACCGACATGCCCGCCGCCTTCGCCGAACTGGCGCCCAGCGTGGCGATCGAGGCATGGTTGCGCGCCTGTTTCGCCTGCAACCAATATATCGATGCGCAGGCGCCATGGGCGTTGCGCAAGACCGATGCCGAGCGGATGGAGACGGTGCTGGCGACCCTCTATATCGCCATCGCCCAACTGGCGGTCGGCATCCTGCCGGTCATCCCGGCGAGCGCGAGCGCGCTGCTGGATCATATGGGCGTACCGCAGGACAAGCGCAGCTATGACGCGATCGGCGATCATTGGTATTCGGCGCTGGCGGAGAGCGATTTCGTGCTGGCCGCGCCCAAGCCGCTGTTCCCGCGCCTCGAACTGCCGGCGGAGGTCGCCTGATCCCATGCTGATCGACAGCCATTGTCACCTCAATTACAAGGGCTTGATCGAGGATCAGGCCAATGTGCTGGAACGGTCGCGGGCCGCTGGCGTCGACCTGATGCTCAATATCGCGACGCGCGAAAGCGAGTGGGACGATGTGCTGGGCACCGCGATCCGCGAGCCGGACGTATGGGCGACGGTCGGCATCCACCCGCATGAGGCGGACGAACATCCCCATATCGACACCGCCAAGCTGGTGGAGAGGGCGGCGCATCCCCGCGTGGTCGGCATCGGCGAGACGGGCCTCGACTATTATTATGACCATAGCGACCGCGATCGGCAGCAGAAGAGCTTCCGGTCGCATATCGTCGCGGCGCGGGACACCGGCCTGCCGCTGATCGTCCATACCCGCGATGCGGAGGAGGATACGCTCAGCATCATGCGCGACGAGATGGGGCAGGGCAGCTTCACCGGCGTTATCCATTGCTTCACCGCCAGCGGCGCCTTTGCCGATGCGGCGATGGCGCTGGGCTTCTACATCAGCATTTCGGGCATCGTGACGTTCAAGAGCGCGAAGGATTTGCAGGAGACGGCGGCGCGGCTGCCGCTCGACCGGTTGCTGGTGGAGACGGATTCGCCCTTCCTGGCACCGGTGCCGCATCGCGGACGGCCATGCGAACCCGCGTTCGTCGCGGATACCGCCAAATTCCTGGCCAATCTGCGCGGCGAGAGCATTGAAGAACTCGCGGCGGCGACCTCCGCCAATTTCCGCGCCTTGTTCAGCAAGGTCGCATGAGCCTGACGCTCACGATCCTGGGCAGCGGCACATCGTCCGGGGTGCCGCGGATCGGCAATGACTGGGGGACATGCGATCCCGCCGAGCCGAAGAACCGGCGGACGCGCGTGTCCATCCTGGTGGAAAGCCCGACCACGCGCATTCTGGTGGATACCTCGCCCGACATGCGCGCGCAGTTGCTGGCCGCCGACGTCATCCAGATCGATGCGATATTGTGGACGCACGACCATGCCGACCACAGCCATGGCATCGACGACGTCCGCCAGCTCTTCCATCATCGCCGCACGCCCGTTCCCGGCTATGCACGAGCGCAGACGCTCAAGCTGCTGTCGGAGCGCTTCGCTTATGCGTTCGAAGGACGCAACGGTTATCATCCGACGATACAGCCTCATATCCTGCCCGACGGGTTGCGGATCGGCGACATCGACATCGCCTGCGTCGACCAGCCCCATGGCGACATTTTTTCCACCGGATTTCGCTTCAGCCATGGCGGCCGGTCGGTCGGCTATGCCACGGATTTCCATGCCCTGACGCCGGACATGCTGGCGCTCTATGACGGGCTGGACGTCTGGGTCGTGGATGCGCTGCGGACCAAGCCGCACCCGACCCATCCGCATCTGGCGCTGACGCTGGACGGCATCGCCGCTACCCGGCCCGGCCTGGCGATCCTGACCCATATGGACCAGAGCATGGATTATGCGACATTGATCGGCACGCTCCCGACGGGCGTGGTGCCGGGCTATGACGGCATGGTGGTGCAACTGGATGCGAACGAGCAGGGGGCCTGATGGACGGCACGGATCAGGCGGCATCGACCATCTGGTATGTGCTGGCGCTCGTCCTGGTCGGGTCCGCGCTGGTCGGGCGGCAGATGGCTTGGGGCAGCCTGCTGCGCATGGCGTTGCTGTGGGTCGCCATCTTCGGCGGGCTGCTGGGCCTGTTCAAATTCGGCCAGAGCCAGGGGTATCTGACCGGACGCTGGGCGGAGGAGGGGGACGTCGTCGCCCCAGACGAAGCGCCGGCGGCGCTGCCCAGGGCCCGGACCGAGGGGCAGGCGCTGCGCATCCCGGTCGCACCGGACGGCCATTATTGGGTCGAGGCGTCGATCAACGGCACGACCGCCCGTTTCCTGATCGACAGCGGCGCGACGATCACCGCCCTGTCCGAAAATACGGCGCGCGCCGCCGGCCTGAACTATGATGTCGGCGAACCGGGCGTCATCATGACCACCGCCAACGGCAAGGTGTCGGCCAAGCGGTCGAGCATCGCCACGCTATCTATCGGTCCCATTTCGACAAGCGATCTTCCCGTGGTCGTGTCACCCACATTTGGGGAGGTCAATGTCATCGGCATGAACATGCTGTCGCGCCTGAAAAGCTGGGGCGTCCAAGACGGCGCCATGGTGCTGACGCCATGATCGCTTCGATCGAGACGGGCGCGCCGACGCAGGCCCAGCGGCTCAAGGCCATTATCGGCGGGTCCACCGGCAATCTGGTGGAATGGTATGACTGGTATGCCTACGCCGCCTTCACTCTCTATTTCGCGCCGCATTTCTTCCCTAGCGAGGATCGCACAGCGCAACTGCTGAGCGCGGCGGGCATCTTCGCCGTCGGCTTCCTGATGCGGCCAATCGGGGCATGGCTGATGGGCGTCTATGCCGACCGCCATGGGCGCAAGAGCGGCCTGACGCTGTCAGTGGCGCTGATGTGCGCGGGGTCGCTGCTGATCGCGGTGACGCCGGGTTATGAAACGATCGGAGTCGCCGCGCCGCTGATGCTGGTGCTGGCGCGGCTGATGCAGGGATTGTCGATCGGCGGCGAATATGGCGCGAGCGCGACCTATCTGTCGGAAATGGCAGGGAAGAACCGGCGCGGCTTCTTTTCCAGCTTCCAATATGTGACGCTGATCGCGGGGCAGTTGGTCGCGATCTGCGTGCTTTTGCTGTTGCAGGCGACGCTGACCGAAGCGCAACTCGACGCCTGGGGATGGCGCATACCCTTCTTCATCGGCGGGCTGCTGGCGGTTATCGTGTTCTGGCTGCGGCGCGGGCTGGCCGAGACGCAGAGCTTTGCGGTGGCCAAGGCGGCGGGCGCGCCGAAATCGGGGTTCGTGGAACTCATCACCAACCATCCGCGCGAGACGCTGACGGTGATGCTGCTGACGGCGGGCGGCACGATCGCCTTCTACGCCTACAGCATCTACATGCAGAAGTTCCTTGTCAATACCAGCGGCCTGAGCCGCGAAGTCGCGTCGCAGATCAATGCGGCGACGCTGTTTGTCTTCATGCTGTTGCAGCCGGTCGCGGGCGCCTTGTCCGACCGGATCGGGCGCAAGCCGCTGATGATCGGCTTTGGCGTCATGGGCGTCCTGTGCACTTATCCGATCTTCGCGACGCTGGCGGTGACGAAAGACCCGCTGGTCGCGGGGCTGCTGGTGATGGCGGGCCTTGTGATCGTGACCGGCTATACGTCGATCAACGCGGTGGTGAAGGCAGAGCTGTTTCCCGCGCATATCCGGGCGCTGGGCGTGGCGCTGCCTTACGCGCTGGCGAATACGCTGTTCGGTGGAACGGCGGAACTGGTTGCGTTGTGGTTCAAGCAGGCGGGCGTGGAGCAGGCATTCTATATCTATGTCACGGTGATGATCGCCATATCGCTGATCGTCTATGTGAAGATGCGCGACACGGCCAAGCACAGCCTGATCCGCGAGGATTGAAGGGCAGATGCGTTGCGAATGCGACGGCGAGTTGGACAGCTGTACGCGATCGCGGCGACAGCATATTTTTAACATAATATATATTATCGTACTTATATTGGACTGGCCAGAGACGTGCGTACGCCCTATCGCACGGCCAGCCTTCCACAGCGATCAGGTCCGATATGAGCAAAGCCAGCCCCGCCGACATCATGCCGCTTGCCGACGTCATGGCGCGGTTGCGTGATCCCGACACCGGATGCCCCTGGGACATCGAGCAGGATTTCGCATCGATCGCACCCTATACGATCGAGGAAGCCTATGAGGTGGCGGACGCGATCGAACGCGCGGACATGGATGCGTTGCGCGACGAATTGGGCGATCTGCTGCTTCAGGTCGCTTTCCACAGCCGGATCGCTGAACAGGCCGGGCATTTTGCGATGCAGGATGTGATCGACGGCATCACGCAAAAGATGATCCGTCGTCATCCCCATGTCTTTGCGGAAGGCGCGCGGCGCGAGGATGGCCATGCCCAATGGGAAACGATCAAGGCGGCCGAGCGCGCGGAGAAGGAGCCGGATCCCAGTGCGCTGGCCGGAGTCGCGATCGCCCTGCCCGCACTGCTGCGCGCCGAAAAATTGCAGAAGCGCGCCGCCCGCACAGGCTTCGACTGGCCCGACACGGTCCGCGTGATCGACAAGATCATCGAGGAACTGGACGAAGTGCGTGAAGCGGCCACGCAGGATGAGCGTGAGGAAGAGATTGGCGACCTGTTGTTCGCCGTGGTCAACTTCGCACGCCATCTGAAAGTTGACCCCGAAACGGCTCTGCGCAAGGCGAACAGGAAGTTCGATCGCCGTTTTCGCGCCATGGAGGGCATGGCGGGCAATCGCTTCGCGTCCTTGGCCTTGGATGATAAGGAAGCGCTGTGGCAGCGCGCCAAGCAGCAGGAAAAATCCGCCTGAAGGCCCCCTGTTTCACGGGCAAAGACATGAGCTGGATAAGGTTCGGACTTGAAACTTATATTTGACAAGGTCCTGCACCGATTATAGCTTTTTCTTATAAAGATGGAGGAAAAGCCATGCGTTTGACGATCCTTCTGCCCTTATGCGCCGCCATAGCCGCTCCCGCCTATGCTCAAAATCACGGCATTAGCGGTATTACCACCAACTTCCCAACGCCGATGAGCGGCCCGATCACCGGCTATGGTCCCGATAATTTCCGTAGCGTCAATGGCGGTGCGTATAACGATGTGAGCCGCGCGCAGCGCCTGATCGCATCGGGCAACTATGCGCAGGCCGACGGTGTGCTGACGAACCTGGTCGGCAGGACGAGCAGCCGGCAGGTCCGGTTCCTCAAGGGTGTCGCCAGACTTGGGCTGGGCGATGCGACGGGCGCGCGGCGATATTTCGAACAAAGCTTGTATCGCGGGCGGAACGGCTATCCCGGTGCGATGTCAGGGCTGGCGCTGGCGGAAATTCGCCTGGGCAACCGCGACGCCGCGCAGGACATATTGGGCAAGCTGCGCAACCAGCAGGAAAAATGCGGTAGCGATTGCGACCGCGCCAAGCCGCTGGATCAGGCCATCGCCGTGGTTGAAAAGGCGCTGGCGTAAAGAAGCCGCGCCGAGACTAGCCTTCGCTTCGCTTTGCGTAGCGGGCGAAGGCGGCGTCCGACAGGCGGACATCAACGCGGCTTTCCTCATCTTCGACGATGGTCGACAGGACTTCGCCATGTTCGTGGAGCCAGGCGACCGTGGCGCCGTCCGACACGGGCACGCGCAGGCCATAGACTTTCGCGCCGCGGGTCATGCAGTCGCTGATGGTGCGCTGGAGCATGTCCACCCCTTCCCCGGTCAAAGCCGACAGGATCACGACATCATCGCGTCGGGACGCGGTTTCGCGGGCGAGCGCGGCGTTTTCTTCGCTGAGCAGGTCGAGCTTGTTCCAGGCCTCCAGGATCGGCGGCGCATCCGGATCCCCTACCCCACGATCCAGCGCCGCTTCGCCGGCAACGCCCAGTTCGCCCAGCACGTCGAGCACATCGTCGCGCTGCGCATCGCTATCGGGATGGGCGATGTCGCGGACATGGACGATGAGGTCGGCCGACAGCACCTCCTCCAGCGTCGCGCGGAACGCGGCGATCAATTGCGTGGGCAGATCGGATACGAAGCCGACGGTGTCGGACAGGATCGCCTTGTCCAGGCCCGGCAGGGCGATCTGGCGCATAGTAGGATCGAGCGTGGCGAAGAGTAAGTCTTCCGCCATGACGTCAGCCCCGGTCATCCGGTTGAAAAGCGTGGATTTTCCGGCGTTGGTATAGCCGACGAGTGCGATCACCGGCCAAGGCGCGCGCTGGCGGCGGGCGCGATGCAGGCCGCGGGTGCGGGTGACCTGATCCAGTTCCTTGCGGATTTTGGCCATGCGGTCGCGGATCATGCGGCGATCCGCTTCGATCTGGGTTTCGCCCGGACCGCCAAGGAAGCCGAAGCCGCCGCGTTGCCGCTCAAGATGGGTCCAACTGCGCACGAGCCGGCCCGCCTGATAATCGAGATGGGCGAGTTCGACCTGGAGCCGGCCTTCATTGGTGGCGGCGCGTTCGCCAAAGATTTCGAGGATCAGCCCGGTCCGGTCGATGACCTTGGCCTCGCAGGCTTTTTCCAGATTGCTTTGCTGCACCGGCGACAGGCTGTTGTCGACGATGATGAGGTCGGCCTCCTCCTGCCGCGCCAGGGTCGCGATCTGATCGACCTGTCCGCTGCCAAACAAGGTGGCGGGCTTAGGGTCGCGCACGCGAAACGCCTGGGACGCGCGCACGTCGATGCCGATCGCGAGGGCAAGCCCGCGCGCTTCCTCCAGCCGCGCGTCGCTGTCCCGGCGGTCTATAGAGGAATTGGCCCCATTGTGCGTTTCGGCATGGACGACGATGGCGCGCGCGCCGCGCGCCACTTCGTCATCGGAATCGCGATTGAATATGGCCATGGAAGTATAACGCCTTACAATGCAACATGCTCCCGCGCAGGCGGCAGCCCAGTCCTGAACGCGGACCTGGGCTGCCGCGTACACGGGAGCACGGCTTTAATCTATCGGACAGGAAAAGCGATCAATCGTCCTGTTCATTCTCGCCGCTGAGATCGAGCGCATGGAGCGGCTGGACCGTCGAGATGGCATGTTTGTAGACGAGCTGGACCATGCCGTCGCGTTCGAGCAACATGCAGAACAGGTCGAAGGCCGCGATTTCACCCTGAAGCATGACGCCATTCACCAGGAACATCGTCACCGGGCTGCCCGATTTGCGGACGGCCGACAGGAAGATTTCCTGGAGCAGCTTCCCCTTGCCGTTGCCATCGCTGGCCTTGCGCAGATCGGTCAGGTCCATCGACTGGGCCGGCATGACGGTGGAGATCGCATGTTTGTAGACCAGCTGCGACTGGCCATCGCGGCGCAGCAGCACGGAAAAATTGTCGAACCAGGTGATGATGCCTTGCAACTTGACGCCCTTGACCAGGAACATGGTCACCGGGGTCTTGGTCTTGCGCAGGCTGTTGAGGAAGATATCCTGAAGGTTGTTCACTTTGTCGGCCATGGTCGTCGCCAGTCCTTTATTCTTGGCGGGACGTTACCCGCTCTCGCACCCTAAGCAGGGTGTCTTGCCCGCCCCCGCTTGTCGGGAGCGGTGCAATCCTATCGCAATTGCGAAGGAGCGTCCATGGCGCAGATGCGCTTTGGCCAAAGTTCGGCAATCGATTGGCGAGACGGGACTAATCCTTGCCGTCGGTAATGCCCAGCAGCTTGAGTTTGCGGTGCAGCGCAGACCGCTCCATGCCGATGAAGGTCGCGGTGCGGGAGATGTTGCCGGAAAAACGGCGAATCTGGATGCGCAGATATTCCCGCTCGAAACTTTCGCGCGCCTCGCGCAGCGGCGCGCCCATGATCGCGGATTGGCCCATCCCCTCCCCGCCGCCGCCGCTGGTGAGTTCAGGCGGCAGCATGTCGAGTTCGATCCGCCCGATCCGGTCGCCCGGCGCCAGGATCATCGTGCGTTCGATGACGTTGCGCAATTGGCGAACATTGCCCGGCCATTCATTGGCCTGGAGCGCGGCCATGGCGTCGCTGGCGATTTCCGGCGGCGGCACGCGGCGTTCGGCGGCGAAGCGGGCGAGATAATGTTCGACCAACGGCGGGATATCGTCGCGCCGTTCGGACAAAGGCGGGATCGCCAGCGGCACGACATTGAGGCGGTAGAAGAGATCCTCGCGGAAGCGGCGTTCCTCTATCTCTCCGGCCAGGTCCAGCGCGGTCGAGGAAATGACGCGGACGTCCACCTTCACCACGCGCTGCCCGCCGACGCGGGTAAAGCTCTGGTCGGTCAGGACGCGCAATATCTTGCCTTGCGTCGTGATCGGCATGTCGGCGATCTCGTCCAGATACAGCGTGCCGCCATGGGACTGTTCCAGAAAACCGGGGCGGACGAGGCCGCTGGGGTCTTCGACGCCGAACAATTCCTCTTCGACGCGATCCGGGTCCATCCGTGCCGCAGCGACGATGATGAAGGGCGAATCAGCACGGCCGCTCCAACTGTGGAGCATCCGCGCGGCGACTTCCTTGCCGACGCCCGCGGGGCCGGAGATGAGGACGCGGCTGCCAGTGCCGGCGACCTTTTTTATCGTGGCGCGCACGCCGTTGATTGAGGCCGATGAGCCAGTCAGTTCGTCATCCTGGCCGAAACGGGCGCGCAACACCTGGTTTTCCCGACGCAGCCGCTCCGTTTCGGTCGCGCGCGACACGAGGTGAAGCAGTCGGTCGGCCTCGAACGGCTTTTCGATGAAGTCGGCCGCGCCCTTACGGATCGCCGCGACGGCGGTGTCGATATTGCCATGGCCCGAAATCATCAGCACCGGCACGGTGGGGTCGCGACGCTTGATCTCCTCCAGCAGTTCCAGCCCGTCCATCCGCGATCCCTGCAACCAGACATCGAGCAGGACGAGCGAGGGGCGACGGGCATCGAGCGCGTCGATCGCGCTGTCGCTGTTGGCGGCGGTACGGGTGGTGAAACCTTCATCTTCGAGCACACCCGCGACCAGATCGCGAATATCCTCTTCATCGTCGACTATCAGAATATCAAGCGCCATTGGCCGTCACTTTTCCTTTTGGCAGGGCGATAACCTGCCCTTCTTCGAGTTTTTCCAGCGCCCCCGCGGCGAAGCGCAGCGTTACGCACGCCCCACCCCCTTGCGCATCATCGAAGCGGATCTCCCCCAAATGCTCCTCGACAATCTTCTTGACGATGGCCAGGCCCAGACCCGTCCCCTTGGTCCGCGTCGTCATATAAGGTTCCAATATCCGCTCGCGTTCGGGCGGCAGGCCTATACCGTCGTCGCGCACGGTGATGAGAATATCGTCCCCCTCCCGCACCAATGTCATACGGACATGACCGCGCGGACCACCATCATCCGGAACGGCTTTTGGTTCAATGGCTTCGACAGCATTCTTCACAATATTGGTGAGCGCTTGTCCAAGCTGGCGCCGGTCGCAAACCATGTCCAGATCGTCCGCTCCGGCATATTCGAAGCGGATATCGGGATGCGCGACTTCGTGCAGGAACAGGGCGTGGCGGGCGATATCGCCCACCGCTTCGCGCCGGAACACCGGCTTGGGCATCCGCGCGAAGGAGGAAAATTCGTCGACGATCCGGCGCAGGTCGCCCACCTGCCGGACGATCGTGCCGGTCAGGCGAGTGAAGGTCGGCTTGTCGCTGGTGATCTCGTCGGCATAGCGGCGTTGCAGCCGTTCGGCGGCGAGCTGGATCGGGGTCAGCGGATTCTTGATCTCATGCGCGATGCGGCGCGCCACGTCGGACCAGGCGGCGCGGCGCTGGTCTGACAGTTGTTGAGTGATGTCGTCAAAGGTGAGGATATGGCGCGACGCATCCTGCGAGCGCTTGACCGCCAGCGTGCGCAGGTCGCCATGGGCGCGCACCTGAACAATGCCCGCGCCGTCCTCTGAGGCGATGAATTCGGCGAGTTCGGGCGATATCTCGGCCAGGTTGCGACCGACCAGATCGTCGCCTTCGTCGACCAGAATCGCCGCGGCCGACCTGTTGAGCAACTGCAACACCCCGTTGAAATCGACCGACAATACGCCGGCGCTGACGCCCGACAGGATCGCCTCGATAAAGGCGCGCCGTTCGTCGAGCTGGCTGTTGGCCGCGACCAGCGCGCCGGTTTGCGCCTCCAGCCGCTGGGTCATGCGGTTGAAGGCGGCGGCCAGCGTGCCGATTTCGTCGCGCGCCATCGGCCCGGTCACCCGCGCCGACAGATCGCCGGCGGTGATCCTGCGCGCCGCCGTCACCAACTGATTAACCGGCCGCACCATCCAGTCGGCGACGGCCAGCGCGATATAGACGGCGATGCCGACCAGCAGCAGCGATCCAACGAACAGCGCGATATTGAAGCGCAGTTGAAGCGCGCGCGATTGCGCCGCGAACAGATCATAGTCCGACAACACCTTCTGCGCCCGCGCGACGTTGGAGAAGGAGGAACTGTCCGCATTGCGGGCGGCGTAGAGATAGATTTTGGACTTGGGATAGAGAAGCGTGACCGCCTCGATCTGGTTGTTGCGGGTCTGGACGACGATCGTCTCGCCCTGCCCCAGCCGTCTGATGACTTCAGGGGTGAGCTTGTCCGCTGCCGGACGATTTTCAGGATCGACCGTCGCGGCGGTGCGCACGATGCCATCCGTCCCTAACTCGATGATGGCGGCCCGGCTCAACTTACGCCCGACGACCTGATAGAGAAGATATTCGGCGAAGCGCGGGCTGCTGACCTGCGAATCCATCAATTCCTTGCGCAGGTCACTGGACATGGTGACGGTTTCGTCGCCCACTTCGCGCAAATTCTGCTCATAATAGCCGCGCGCCAGATCGCTGGCGTTTTGCAACATGCCGCGCGCGCTGTCCGAAAACCAGAATTGCACGCCATATTGGAACAGCAGGGATGCAAAGATCACCACCAGCAGCATCGGCACGCTGGCGACGATGGAGAAGATGGCGACCAACCGAACGTGGAGTTGCCCTTCACTCCCGATGGCCGATTGGGCGGCGCGGCGTTTGGCGACGCGCCGCCCAAGCAACATCAGCAGGGCGATGGCCGGAACCAGATTGGCCACCAGCAGAAGGGCGACGATGGGCGGCGTCAGCAGCGTGTAGGATTCGCCGCTGCCCGAAAGGATATGATAGGTCAGGCCCGCCATGCCGAGGAAGAGGGCCAAAGTCACCCCTTCCACCAATACAGCCAGTCGCCCGTTGCGCAGCGATAGCGAGAGATTTCTCCGCCATGCCGATGCCCGCTTGGGGAGTGTGGTCGCGCCGCTCATAGTGGCATTGTTACAACAACCCCCGTGCCCGTTCAAACACAGTATTTGGCCAAAGGACTGTCGCTGGTCGATGCAGACCGTCGGTTCGTCCTGATTTGCGACTGATGCGGATCAATCGTTGAGGCGCAACTGCATGGGATCGAGACTGTAATCGGTCAGCTTCTTGCGCAACGTGTTGCGATTGATGCCCAGCAGTCCCGCCGCGCGAATCTGGTTGCCATCGACGCTGGCCAGCACTTCCTGCAACAGGATCGGCTCCACCACCGCCAGCAAATCATCATGCAGTGCGCGATTGGGCTGGGCCAGCCCCACGCCCAGTTGTCGCTTGGCCCAGTCGCGAACGGCGTGCGCCAGATGATCGGTCGGGGCGGCATAGTCGGCCGGGATCGCATCCATCGGCAGCATATGGCGCAATATCTCGGCCGTGATGACATTTTCGCGGCTGAGGACGGACAGGCGCTGCATCATATTTTGCAGTTCGCGCACATTGCCCGGCCAGTGATAGGTCATCAGCAGTTGCGCCGCATCGTCGGCCAACGCCTTGCGCGGCAGGCCCTCCTGCGCCGCCCGCTCCAGGAAATGGCGTGCGAGCAGGATCACGTCCTCGCGCCGTTCGCGCAACGCCGGCAATGCGATCGGCACGACGTTGAGCCGGTAGTAGAGGTCCTGGCGGAAGCGCCCATCCTCGATCAGCAGCGGCAGATCCTTGTTGGTTGCGGCGATGATGCGGACATCGACCCGCACCGGCTTCGACCCGCCAACCGTCGTGACTTCGCCCGACTGAAGCACCCGCAGCAGCCGGGTCTGCGCCTCCATCGGCATGTCGCCGATTTCGTCGAGGAAGAGCGTGCCGCCCTGCGCCTGCTCGAACTTGCCGGCGGTGCGGGCATGGGCGCCGGTGAAGGCGCCCTTCTCATAACCGAACAGTTCCGCTTCGATCAGTTCGCGCGGAATCGCCGCCATGTTGATCGCGATGAAGGGCTTGGTGCGGCGCTGGCCCAGGCTGTGAATCGCTTCGGCCACCAGTTCCTTGCCCGTGCCCGATTCGCCCAGCACCAGGATGGACAGGTCGTTGGACAGGACGCGGGCGATGGTGCGGTACACTTCCTGCATCGCCGGCGATCGCCCGACCAGCGGCAGGCCGTCATGCGGCAGGCCGACATCGCCCTCCGCCTCCTCCACGCTCTGCCGGGTGCCCAGCGCGTCGGAGACGGCGCGGGTCAGTTCGTTGAGGTCGAAGGGCTTGGGCAGATATTCGAACGCGCCCTTTTCGGTCGCCCGGATCGCGGTATTGAGCGTGTTCTGCGCCGACAGGATGATGACGTTGAGATCGGGCTTGGTCGCCAATATCTCCGCCACGCCGTCCAGCCCATCGCCGTCCGGCAGCATGACGTCGGTGATCAGCACGTCGGGCGCAAAGCTTTCCATCAGCGCGCTGCGCTCGCGGATCGAGGCGGCGGTCTTGACCCTGTGCCCCTGCCGCCGCAGCGCTTCGCCCACCACCACGCAGATGGCGGGATCGTCATCGACCACCAGGATCGTGCCGGTCGCGCCCATCACGCCATCCCCATCGGCAGAAGGATGCGGAAGGTGGATTCGCCGGCCTCCACATCGCGGCTATATTGGACGAAGCCGCTCATATCGCGGACCAGCTTGTCCACCAGCGCCAGGCCCAGCCCCTGTCCGTCGCGCTTGCCGGTGATGAAGGGGTTGAAGAGATGGTCGAGAATATGTTCGGGCACGCCGGGGCCATTGTCGATGACGAGGATTTCGATCGGCAGCACCGCGCTGCCCTTGCCATCGCCGACCACCACGGAAACGCCATGGCGGAATGCGGTTTCGACCCGGATGCGGGGATTGGCGACACGGTCCAGCGCCTCCGCCGCATTCTTCAATAGGTTGATCATCACCTGCACCAGGGCATCTTCGTTGATGTTGGCGAATGGCAAGGATGGATCATAATGCTTTATGATCTTTATATGTTTTGCAAAACCCGCGGCGGCGATCCCGGCGGCCCGGTCGATCAGGGGATAGATATTGCCGGGGCGACATTCCAGCGTCCGGTCGGTGGTGAAATCCTGCATCCGGTCGATCAGCGCGGCGATCCGGTCGACTTCGTTGCAGATGAGCTGGGTCAGCGCCGCGTCGCGCCCGCCTTGGCTGGACTCCAGCAATTGCGCCGCGCCACGGATACCCGATAGAGGGTTCTTGATCTCATGCGCCAGGATCGCTGCGGCGCCCATGGCCGATCGCGCGCCGCCGGACGATCCGCGATGGCCGATCTTGCGCGCCTGGCTCTGGGCATGGAGCGACACCACGCGCCAACCGTCATGATCAACGATCGGCGCAATCATCAGGTCGACTTCCATCTCGGCGGTGCGGCCGGCATGGACTTTGATGTCATAGGCCCAGTCGGCCCGAAGCTGCGATTTTGGCCAGGTTGAAGAACGAACACTGAACGCTTGATTGATTCTACCAGGACCGTTGCTGACCACCGACCTCGTAGATATCGGCTTCCATGGAGCAATTGT
>NZ_SEOO01000023.1 GCF_004152865.1 Sphingobium cupriresistens
AGGGCATGGCCGCCCTTGCCACACCAATGATCGAGGAGGCACAGCCGCTACAGATTACACCCAAGGCCGCCTGAAAATGCAGCCCAGTGGCCACACCCGATTTTACACCACATTGACGGACGCGACCATAGCCGAGTCCAGGGCTGAAGTCTGTATCCGACTGAAGTCGGAGGAGTTTATCATTATGGAGGACTCTCGCGCGGAGGCGCAGAGATCGTGGAGACGTGTGCCGCCCATCGATTGGAAGCTCTGCAAGGAGCGCCATCAACTCGAATGCTTCTTCAACAAACTCGAACGCAGGATCGCCCTGCGATGCGAGAAAAACCATCGCCGCATCATGGGCTTCGTCCATCTCACATGCGCCATGATCTGGATACGCTCAATGCAGACAGCGCCTAAGCGTCGAGCGATCGACCCTTCGTCTCCGGCAAGGCGACCAGGCAAGTCACCAGCGCCAGCGCCACGATCGCCAGCGTATACCATAGTCCGGCATAGGGATTCCCCGTCCGCGCGACGATATATTGGCTGACCAGCGGCAGGAAGCCGCCGAAATAGCCGGTCCCGATATGATAGGGGATCGACAACGAACTATAGCGTATGCGAGCCGGAAAATATTCCGACAGCAAAGCCGCCACCGGCCCATAGGTCGCTCCCGACAGCGTCCACAGCAGCAGCAACGCCGCGAACACCGTCATCGCGCGCGGCCAGTCCGGCGTCACCGCGCCGAAATCATAGCCCCGCGCGCCCAGCGCCGCGTCCAGCCCTTCAGCGCTCAGGTCGGCCACCGCCACGCCGCCGATCGCCACCGCGGGCGTCGCGCCATCCCGCTTGTCATAGGGAATGCCGCGCTTGGAAAAATGGTCGAGCAGCTTGCCGCACGCGGTCGGCTGCACCTTGGCAAAGGGATCGAACCGGCAATCGGGACCGCTCACCACCACCGGCGCGCGCTGCGCCGCCTGCGTAAGCGCCGGGTTCGCGGTAGCGCCCATGAACTGATAGAGCGGCACCGCCAGCAGCAGCACCAGCGCATAGCCGATCACGATCGGCTTCTTTCGCCCGATCCGGTCGGACAGCCAGCCAAAGAAGATGAACGCGCCCATGCCGATGAAGGCGCTGCCGCCCACCAGCAATTGCGCCACCCCCGCCGCTACATGCAGGCCGTTCTGCAGGAAATAGAGCGCCTGGAACATCACCGTATAGGCGATGACGGTAAAGCCCGCCGCGATGCCGATCATCGCGACGAACATCCGTTTCTTGTTCCCCGGCGCGGTGAAGGCCTCCTTGACCGGGTTCTTCGCCTGCGCGCCCGCCTGCTTCATCGCCAGGAACACCGGGCTTTCGCGCAGCATCAGCCGCATCCAGAGCGAAATCGCCAGCAGCGCCAGCGACAGGATGAAGGGAATGCGCCAGCCCCATGCCTCCCACACCGCCTCGCCCACGATCGCCTGCGTCCCCACCACGACGATCAGCGACAGGATGAACCCGCCGATCACCCCCGCCTGGATGAAGCTGGTGTAAAAACCGCGCTTCCCCGGCGGCGCATGTTCCGCGACATAGATGGCCGCCCCGCCATATTCGCCGCCCAGCGCCAGCCCCTGCGCGATCCGCAAACCAATGAGAATGATGGGCGCCGCTATGCCGATACTCGCGGCGGACGGCGTCAAACCGACCCCGGCGGTCGCCAGGCCCATCAGGACGATGGTCGCCAGAAACGTATATTTCCGTCCCAGTCGGTCGCCCAGATAGCCAAACAGCACCGCCCCGATCGGCCGGAAGGCGAAACCGATCGCGAACCCCGCGAGCGTATAGAGCAGTTCGACGGTGGGATTGTCGGTGGGAAAGAAGGTCCGCCCGATGATCGGCGCCAGCACGCCGTAGATATAGAAATCATACCATTCGAACACGGTGCCCAGCGCAGACGCGGTAATGACCAGCCGATCCCGCTTGGCATCCATCACATAATCGCTACTGACCGCTTCGCTCATCCCGCCCTCGCCCGCCATTCGTCTCCTCTATGCGGAAAGGTGTGGCCGCTCGACAAGCGCAGTATGACCAGCGGCGAAAATTAAAACAGCCGCGATCCGTTCGGCACCGTCCTGTCCGGCGCGAACAGCATGACCGCGCCTGCTTCGTCGGCAAAGCCCAGCGTCAGCACTTCCGACATGAACTTGCCGATCTGGCGCGGTGGGAAGTTGACCACGGCCGCGACCTGCCGTCCCGGCAAATCCTCCCATGCGTGGTTTTCGGTAATCTGCGCGCTGGACCGCTTTTGCCCGATCGCCGGACCGAAATCGATCAACAGCTTGAAGGCGGGCTTGCGCGCTTCGGGATAAGGCTCCGCCGAAACGATCGTGCCGACCCGGATATCGACCTTCAGGAAATCCTCGAAGTTGATCATATCGGCGGCGGGCGCGGCGGGATCATGGGTTAGATGCATGACCGCTGCATAACAGAGCCACTTGTTCCCGCGAAGCCGGGAATCCAGTCCGAAAGGTTAACTGGATTCCCGGCTTCGCGGGAAAACGCAGCGCCCTTATTCCATCTCCAATATCACCGCGTCCACCGCCAGGCTTTCGCCCTGCGCGGCCGACACGCTCTTGACCGTCCCCGCCTTCTGCGCGCGCAGGATATTCTCCATCTTCATCGCCTCAATCACGGCGAGCGGCTGCCCGGCCTCGACCTTGTCGCCCGCCCCCACATGGAGCGCGACCAGTAGGCCCGGCATCGGGCAGATCAGGAAGCGCGACAGGTCTGGCGGAATCTTTTCGATCATATGGCTAGCATGGGGCGCAGCATGGGCGGGGAGGATGCGCAGCTTATGACTGGCCCCGTGCGCGGTGAGCATAAAGCCAGACCGCACCGGCGCGATCCGCACCGCCAGATCGTCTTCGCCAAACTCCGCCTCGATTAGCCGGTCGCCAGGCGTATATTCCAGCGCCATGTCGATTTCTTCGCCATCCACACTGACCTCGTCGCCGTCGATCATGACGTCATGGATCGCGTCCCCGATCTTGACTTGCCATCCGGTCGGCGGGCTGAGCCGCTTGCCCAACTGCCCGTCGATCCGCCGCGCCCGATCCGCCTGCGCCATCGCCGCGAAGGCGCCGATCGCCGACAACCGCACCAGCAATTCGGGCGACGCGGGCGCGCCCTGGAATCCGTCGGGATATTCCTCCGCGATGAAACCGGTGGTGATATTGCCCGACCGGAATCGCTCATGCTGCATCAACGCCGACACGAAATCGATATTATGCCCTGGCCCCTCGATCTCGAACTTGTCGAGCGCCTCGATCTGCTTGTCGATCGCCTCCAGCCGTGTCGGCGCCCAGGTGATCAGCTTGGCGATCATGGGATCGTAGAACATGGAGACTTCGCCGCCCTCCTCCACGCCGTCATCGACACGGATCAGCGCGCCACTCTCGTCCGCGCCGGTTTCGGGCGGATTATAACGGATCAGACGACCGGTAGACGGGAGGAAGCCGCGATAGGGATCTTCGGCATAGACGCGGTTCTCGATTGCCCAGCCGTTGATCTTGACGTCCGCCTGCCCGAACGACAGCGCCTCGCCATTGGCGACGCGGATCATCTGCTCGACCAGATCGACGCCGGTGATCTCCTCGGTAACGGGATGCTCGACCTGCAACCGGGTGTTCATTTCCAGGAAGTAGAAGCCGTCCCCGGTCTTGTCCTCACCGCTGACGATCAGTTCGACCGTCCCCGCGCTGAAATAGCCAACCGCGCGGGCCAGCGCGACGCACTGTTCGCCCATCTTCCTGCGCATTTCGGGGCTGACGAAGGGCGAAGGCGCTTCCTCGACCACCTTCTGATGGCGGCGCTGGATCGAACATTCGCGCTCGTTCAGATAGACGATATTGCCATGCTGGTCGCCCAGCACCTGAATTTCGATATGGCGCGGGCTTTCGATGAATTTTTCGATGAACACGCGATCGTCGCCAAAGCTGTTCAGCCCCTCGCGCTTGGTCGCTTCAAAGCCTTCGCGCACGTCCTGTTCGCTATAGGCCAGCCGCATCCCCTTGCCGCCGCCGCCAGCCGATGCCTTCATCATCACTGGATAGCCGATCTCGTTGGAGATGCGCACGGCATGTTCGGTATCGTCGATCACGCCGACGTAGCCGGGAACGACATTCACGCCCGCTTCAAGCGCGAGCTTCTTGGACTCGATCTTGTCGCCCATCGCCGCGATCGCATTGGCGGGCGGCCCGACGAAGATGATGCCTTCCGCGTCCAGCGCCTTGCGGAAGCTCTCGCGCTCCGAGAGGAAGCCGTAGCCGGGGTGGACCGCGTCCGCGCCAGTCGCCTTGCACGCCGCGATGATCTTGTCGGCGATCAGATAAGACTGCGCGGCGGGCGACGGGCCGATATGCACGGCTTCATCTGCCATCAGCACATGCGGCGCGCGCGCATCGGCATCGGAATAGACCGCGACGGTCTTGATGCCCATCTTCTTGGCCGTACGCATGACACGACACGCAATTTCGCCACGGTTCGCGATCAGGATCTTGGTGATTGCCATTTTATTCCCTGTCCCAGTCCTAGTTCTAAACTCCGTTCGGTTCGATCGCGTCGAGAACTTCTTCTCGACTTTGCTCGAAGCGAACAGATGATTTCAGTCGCCGTGCATGAACATGCCCGTTTCGACGATGATCCAAAAAACCGCTGCCAGAATTGCGATGGCGATCGCCAAACACCCCAAATAGCGGATCAACTTATTCAGCCGCCTCCAAGTCGACCTTCATTTCAGCCTGCATCGGTACGACGCCCAGCTTGGCGAACAGCGCCGCGTCGGCATTGTCGCCAGCATTGGCAGTGGTCAGCAGCTTGTCGCCGGTGAAGATGCTGTTCGCGCCGGCCATGAAACAGAGCGCCTGACAGCTATCGGACATGCTCTCACGCCCAGCCGACAGGCGCACCATGCTCTCCGGCATCACGATCCGCGCGACCGCCACCGTCCGCACAAACTCGATCTCATCAATCTTGGCGAGCGGCGTGTCGGCCAGCATGTCGCCCAACACCGTGCCCTTGACCGGCACCAGCGCGTTGATAGGCACGCTCTGCGGATGGGCCGGCAGCACCGCCAGCGCGTGGAGGAAGCCGACGCGGTCCTCGCGCGTCTCGCCCATGCCAACGATCCCGCCGGAACAGACGTTGATTCCCGAATTGCGGACATTTTCCAGCGTTTCCAGCCGGTCATCGAACGTCCGCGTGGTAATCACCTTCTCATAATGTTCAGGCGACGTGTCGATATTGTGGTTGTAATAATCCAGGCCAGCGTCGGCCAGCACCTTCGCCTGCCCTTCGCTGAGCATCCCCAGCGTCATGCAGGTTTCCATGCCCATCTGGCGCACGCCCTGCACCATCTGGACGATGGCGGGCATGTCCCGCTCCTTGGGGTTGCGCCAGGCAGCGCCCATGCAAAAGCGCGAGCTGCCCGCATCCTTCGCCTGCGCCGCCGCCTGCATCACCGCCTGCACGCTCATCAGCTTTTCGGCCTTCAAACCGCTTTCCGCCGACGCCGACTGGTTACAATAGCCGCAATCCTCCGGGCAACCGCCGGTCTTGATCGACAGCAGAGTCGAAAGCTGCACCTCGTTACGCGGAAAATTCGCGCGATGGATCGCCTGCGCCTCGAACATCAAATCGTTGAACGGCAGGTCGAACAGCGCGGCGATTTCGGCGCGAGTCCAGTCGGTGCGGGCAGTAAGGGTAGAGGGGGTGTTCATTACGCGGCTTCCTCGATCCCCGCAGGGGGCATGTTATGGCCGAGCAGGCGCAGCACGTCGGCCGCGCACTCCACGACGTTGGAACCCGGCCCATAAATGCCCTGGACGCCCGCGTCACGAAGGAAGTCATAATCCTGCGGCGGGATGACCCCGCCCGCGATCACCTTGATGTCGCTGCGCCCCTGCTCACGCAGCTTGCCGATCAGTTCGGGGATCAGCGTCTTGTGGCCCGCCGCCAGCGACGATGCGCCCACCACATCGACATCGCTCTGCAACGCCAGCACCACGGTTTCGTCGGGCGTCTGGAACAACGGCCCGGACACCACGTCGAACCCCAGATCGCCAAAGGCCGACGCAATGACGTTGGCGCCCCGGTCGTGCCCATCCTGCCCCATCTTGGCGACGAGGAGTTTGGGCTTGCGACCGAGGCGCCGCTCGACGGCCTGCACGCCATCAAGTACCTGTTGCCAGCGGCTGTCGCCTTCGTAAGGCGCGGCATAGACGCCCTTCACCGGCGTCGGCTGCGTGCCATAGCGCTGGAAGCTTTCTTCCATCGCGGCGGAAATTTCGCCCAGCGTCGCGCGGGCGCGGGCGCATTCCACGGCGAGCGCGAGGAGATTGTTCTCCAGGCTCGCGGGCGCCGCTGCCCCATCGCGCAGCGCCTGCAACGCTGCCTCGCATTGGGCGCTGTCGCGCTCCGCCTTCACCTTGTTGATCCGCGCGATCTGCCCCTCGCGCACCGCCGCATTGTCGATGTCGAGCGTTTCGAGCAGGTCTTCGGCGGCTAGGCGATATTTGTTCACGCCCACGATCACATCGTCACCGCGATCGACCCGCGCCTGCCGCGCCGCCGCCGCCGTCTCGATCATCGCCTTAGGCCAACCGGCCGCGACCGCCTTGGCCATGCCGCCATCGGCCTGGACCTTCTCGATGATCGCCCAAGCTTCATCGACCAACTGCTGCGTCAGCGCCTCGACATAATAGGAGCCGCCCAGCGGATCGACCACCTTGGTCATGCCGGTTTCTTCCTGGATCACGATCTGCGTGTTGCGCGCGATCCGGGCGGAAAAATCGGTCGGCAGCGCAATGGCTTCATCCAGCGCGTTGGTGTGCAACGATTGTGTGCCGCCCAGCATCGCGGCCATCGCCTCGATCGTGGTGCGCATGACGTTATTATACGGGTCTTGCTCGGTCAGCGACACGCCTGACGTCTGGCAATGGGTGCGCAGCATCTTGGACCGCTCGTCCTTCGCGCCCAACTCCGTCATCGCCCGGTGCCACAGCACGCGCGCGGCGCGCAGTTTGGCGATCTCCATGAAGAAGTTCATGCCGATCGCGAAGAAGAAGCTCAGGCGGCCTGCGAACTTATCGATGTCGAGGCCCGACGCCACGCCATATTTCACATATTCCATGCCGTCGGCGATGGTGAAGGCCAATTCCTGCACCTGCGTCGCGCCTGCTTCCTGCATATGATAGCCGGAAATGGAGATACTGTTGAATTTGGGCATCTCGCGACTGGTATAGCCGAAAATGTCGCTGATGATCCGCATTGAGGGTTCGGGCGGGTAGATATAGGTGTTGCGGACCATGAACTCCTTGAGGATGTCGTTCTGGATGGTCCCGTCGAGCAACTTGCGATCGACGCCTTGCTCCTCGCCCGCGACGATGAAGAAGGCCAGAATCGGGATCACCGCACCATTCATCGTCATCGACACGCTCATCTTATCGAGCGGAATGCCGTCGAACAGGATTTTCATGTCGTCCAGCGTGTCGATCGCCACGCCCGCCTTGCCGACGTCGCCGGTCACGCGCGGATGGTCGCTGTCATAACCGCGATGGGTCGCCAGGTCGAACGCGACCGACAGCCCCTTCTGCCCCGCTTTCAGATTGCGATGGTAAAAGGCGTTGGAGGCTTCCGCCGTCGAAAAGCCCGCATATTGGCGGATGGTCCAGGGGCGCCCCGCATACATGCTCGCCTTCACCCCGCGCGTGAATGGCGCAAAACCGGGAAGGCCAGGATCGACCGTCACGTCCTCGGCGGTATAGAGCGGCTTGACGGCGATCCCTTCCGGCGTCGCCCATGTCAAATCCTTGCCCTTCACTTCCTTCTCGGCAGCGGCGGTCCATTGGTCCAGCGTCGGCTTCTCGGTCATATTCCATCCCAACTGTCTCCCCCCGTGGGGGGAGAGGATACGCAGGCTTGGCGGCTTGTCCGCCTAGCCGAAGTTGGAGAGCCTCTCTCTCCGCTGCGACTAAGGATCTGCTGCGCAGCCCCCAGTCTTGCTGCATCCCCACAAAGGGGCGAGACGACTAATGCGCCTCCTTGGGCGTCTCCATAATCTCGGTCAGCACCCCGTTCATATCCTTGGGATGCACGAAGAAGATCGGCGTGCCGTGCGCCCCGATGCGCGGCTCGCCCAGCACCCGTTTACCCAGGCCTTCGAACCACGCCTTTGCCTCATGGATATCGGCCACTTCATAGCACATATGATGCTGCCCCCCGGCCGGGTTCTTGGCGATGAAGGCGGTGATCGGAGAGCTTGCGTCGAACGGCTCGATCAACTCGATCTGCGTCCCCGCGGTCCCATTCTCACCCGGCGTATCGACAAAACACACCTTCACCCCCTGCGCGGGCAAATCGAACGGTTCATGCGCGATCGTCGCGCCCATCACGTCACGATAATAAGCGATGCTCTTTTCAAGCGACGGCGTGGCGACACCGATATGATTGAGACGACCGAGTTTCATCTAGCGTTCCTAAACTTCGTCATTCCCGCGAAGGCAGGAATCTATCTCCCGCCCCATCCCAAGACGCGAGGCCCGGATATGAATCCCCGCCTTCGCGGGAATAACGGATCTTAGTTAAAGCGGAATATTGTCATGCTTCTTCCACGGATTCTCCAGGCTCTTGTTCTTGAGCTTCCGCAGGCCCAGCGCAATCCTCTTCCGCGTCGAATGCGGCTGGATCACCTCATCGATGAAGCCCTTGTTCGCCGCCACGAACGGGTTGGCGAAACGCCCTTCATATTCCGCCGTCCGCTCGGCGATCTCGTCCGCGGTTTTGCCCCGAAAGATGATTTCCACTGCCCCCTTCGCGCCCATCACCGCGATCTCGGCTGTCGGCCAGGCATAGTTCAAATCGCCGCGCAGATGCTTGGACGACATGACGTCATAGGCCCCGCCATAGGCCTTGCGGGTAATCAGCGTGATCTTGGGCACCGTCGCCTCGGCATAGGCGAACAGCAGTTTCGCGCCATGCTTGATGATGCCGCTATGTTCCTGCGCGGTGCCCGGCAGGAAGCCTGGCACATCGACAAAGGTCACGATCGGAATTTCGAACGCATCGCAGAAGCGCACGAAACGCGCCGCCTTCTTCGATGAATTAATGTCCAGCACGCCCGCCAGCACCATCGGCTGGTTGGCGATGATGCCCACCGTCTTGCCCTCGACCCGGCCGAACCCGCACAGGATATTCCCGGCATGCGCGGGTTGCACTTCGAAGAAATCACCCTCGTCCACCACCTTGCGGATCAACTCGTGCATGTCATAGGGCTGGTTGGCGTTGGTCGGGATCAGCGTATCCAGGCTCGGCTCGATCCGGTCCCATGCGTCCGCGCTCGGCCGCTCCGGCACTGGCTCGCGATTGGACGCGGGCAGGAAGTCCACGAAATCGCGCACCGCCAGCAGCGCCTCGATATCATTCTCGAACGCCACGTCCGCCACGCCGGACTTGGTCGTATGCGTCACCGCGCCGCCCAACTCCTCCTGCGTCACGACTTCGTTCGTCACCGTCTTGACCACATCGGGTCCGGTCACGAACATGAAGCTGCTGTCCTTCACCATGAAGATGAAGTCGGTCATCGCGGGCGAATAGACCGCCCCGCCCGCGCATGGCCCCATAATGACGCTGATCTGCGGCACCACGCCGCTGGCCAACACATTGCGCTGAAAAATCTCGGCATAACCGGCGAGCGAAGCGACGCCTTCCTGAATCCGCGCGCCGCCGCTGTCGTTCAGGCCAATCACCGGCGCGCCGACCTTTAGCGCCATGTCCATGATCTTGCAGATTTTCATCGCGTGCCGTTCGGACACCGCGCCGCCATAGACGGTGAAGTCCTGGCTGAACACAAACACCAGCCGGCCGTTGATCGTGCCCGATCCAGTGACAACGCCATCGCCCGGAATATGCTGTTCGTTCATGCCGAAATCGACGCAATTATGCTCGACATACATGTCCAGCTCTTCGAAGCTGTCCTCGTCCAGCAGCACGTCCAGCCGTTCGCGCGCGGTCAGCTTGCCTTTCCCATGCTGCGCGTCGATGCGGCGCTGGCCGCCGCCCATGCGCGCGCCTTCGCGCTTGGCTTCCAACTGTTCGATAATGGCGAGCTTCGACATGCGGGCATCTCTCCAGATTTGCGGCAATAACCGCCTTGAACCACCCCTAAGCGGGCTTTCCCTTTTTTCGCAAATGCAAATTTGCTAAATTGCAAATCACGACTTCGCAAATTACGGTGCGGTTTATGGCACGCGGCAACCGTATCTTCGCAGGCCCGCGCCTGCGCCAACTGCGCCTGGACCATCGGATGGACCAGGCGATGATGGCGCAGGCGCTGGGCATATCCGTATCCTATCTTTCGCAGATGGAAAATGACGATCGCCCCCTGACCGCCAAGGTCAAAGCCGCGCTCGCCAGCGCCTTCCCCACCGACTGGGCCAGTTTCGACAGCCGCGAGGATGAGCAGCTCTTGGGCGCATTCACATATGCGCTCGGCCATCCCGAACTGCCCGGCAACCAGATGGAGCCGGAGCGGATCGAGAAGCTGCACCTGCAATTCCCCGAATTCGCCGCCCGCTACGTCGATCTCTACAATGCCCATATGCGCGCCAACGAACGCATCAACATGATCGAGGAGGCGATCGCCAACGATCACGAGGTGCAGGCCCGCCTCCCCTGGGAAGCCGCGCGCGACTGGTTTCACGAAGCCGGAAACTATGTCCACAGCATCGACTGCCTGGCCGAAGACATGGCCGAAAGCTTCACCGCCGGGCAATCCCTGGACGAAGGCATGTTGGTGGAGGCGCTGGCCCGCCGCCACGGCATCGAAACGCTGATCGCCGACACTCCCGGCTCCTCGCTGCGCAGCTACACCCGCGCAGACAAGCGCCTATTCGTCAACGCCGCGCTGCCGACCGAAAGCCGCAAATTCATGCTCTCCCACCAGTTGCTGATGCTGGAGGGGCAGGCGGTGATCGCCGATGTCGTCAACAAGGCCGCGCTGCCTGTTCCCGGCGCCGACCGCCTGCTGGCGATCGGCCTGGGCAATTACGCTGCGGGCGCGCTGCTCATGCCCTACGCCCCCTTTCGGGAAGCGGCGCGGACGATGCGCCACGATATAGATCGGCTCGCCCGCACCTTCGGCGTCAGCTTCGAACAGGCCTGCCATCGCCTGTCCACCCTGCAACGACCCGGCCTGCGCGGCATCCCCTTCTTCTTCTGCCGCGTCGACATGGCTGGCAACATCACCAAACGGCACAGCGCCACCCGCCTGCAATTCGCCCGCTTCGGCGGCGCCTGCCCCCTATGGAACGTGCATGAAGCCGTGGCCGTGCCGGATCGCATCAACGTGCAACTGGGCGAGACCCCGGACGGCGTGCGCTACGTATCGATGGCGAAGGGGCTGGTGAAGCCTTCGGGTAGCTACAAGCGCACCCCGCGCCGCTACGCCGTGGTGCTGGGCTGCGAAGTCGCCCACGCCGCCAACTTCGTCTATGCCGACGGCCTGCATTTACAGGAGGAAGGCGCCGCCACCCCCATCGGCATCACCTGCCGCCTCTGCCCCCGCCAAAGCTGCGACCAGCGCGCCTTCCCGCCTGCGGACCGACCGATCCATGTGGACCCGGACAACCGCCAGATCGTGCCTTATTGGATCGGGTGAGAAGGTAATTATCTAACTGCATATCCCAAATAGAATATCCTATGTAGCCCCCCACGATGAGGGATCAAAGACTGGCGCATGTGAAATTGCGGACCAAGCATAACGGCAGGCTCGACATTCAAAATGCCAAATCCTCGCGAGTTGCCAGAAAATGTTGCGTTCCCGGAATATCGCGCAGATCGTCAGCGCCATAGCCCCGCCCATTTTCCAAAATATGCACCATCAGTTTTCCAATCGTTCACGATCGCGTTAGCGGCAGGATTCACATAGGCAATGCGAGCCATTCCTCGATAGCCAGGTTCAGCGCGTCCCCAGCCTCCACGGGAAGCATATGGCCTGCGCCCGCGACAATGCGGAGAGTCGATCCCGATATCTTGCCTGCAATATCGCGATGTTGGGTGGGCGGGCTCCACACATCGTCGCTGCCGACCGCAACGAGCACCGGGCAGTGTATCGTTGGCAGGAGAGATTCGACCTCCGGGCGTGCGAGCAGCGCCTGGATCTGGGCATCGAAAACCGGCACGCCCTGGTCGATCGCCATCGTACGAAGTGGCGTCATAAGTGCCTGATCGGTGACGCGCCCCGACGCTACCATCGGTGGGAGCCAGCGATCCACCAACGCTGCCATTCCCGCACTTCGCCCCAGCTCAAGCAAGGCATGACGCTTGGCTGCTTCGCCCGGCTGCACCCCGTGAATACCCGTGCTGACCAACGCGAGCCGTTCCACCCGTTCAGGCACGGCGCGATAGACTTCCAGCGCGACCCGCGCCCCCATCGAATGACCAATTAGCGCCATGCGCGGTGGCGCAACGTCGATGACGTGCCTGGCCATTTCCTCGATCGAGCGCCGCGCGCCAAATCCATCGATCACCAGCGCGCCGTCGAAACGGGCCTGTTGCGGCGAAAATATCCGGCCATCGCACAGGAGGCCAGGCAAGAAAGTGAGACGTTCAAAACCGACCATGTCGTTCACCTCATATTTTCAACCAACAGCGCGAGGCCCTGCCCCACGCCGATGCACATGAAGGCCAGGGCATAGCGCCCGCCGGTCCGCTGCAATTCCTCCACCGCCGACAGAGCGACGCGCGCGCCCGACATGCCCAGCGGATGACCGAGCGCGATGGCGCCGCCATTGGGATTGACGCGCGGGTCGAATGGATCGACGCCCAGGTCGCGCAGCGTGGCGATCGCCTGGCTGGCGAAGGCTTCGTTGAGTTCGATCACGTCGATCTGGTCGATGGCAAGGCCGGTGCGCGTCAGCAGCTTGCGCGCCGCCTCGATCGGGCCAGCGCCCATGATCCGGGGCGCGATACCGGCCGCCGCCATGCCGATGACGCGGGCGCGCGGCGTCAGTCCGTGCGCAGCCGCTGCCGCTTCCGATGCGACCAGCATCGCCGCAGCGCCGTCGTTCAGGCCCGACGCATTGCCCGCCGTCACCGTACCGTCCGGCTTCACCACCGGCTTGAGCTTCGCCAGCGCCTCCAGGCTGGTCGCGCGCAAATGCTCGTCCGCGTCGAACAGGAGCGGATCACCCTTGCGCTGGGGAATGGAAACCGAGACGATTTCAGCGCTGAAGCGGCCGCTCGCCTGCGCGCGCGCCGCCTTTTCCTGGCTGGCCAGCGCGAAACGATCCTGCTCCTCGCGGCTCACCTGCCATTGTTCGGCGACATTTTCGCCCGTCTGCGGCATGGTGTCGACACCATAGGCGGCCTTCATCGCGGGATTGACGAAGCGCCAGCCCAGCGTCGTATCCTCGATCTTCTGGTCGCGGCCAAAGGCGCTGCCGGCCTTGCCCAGAACATAGGGTGCGCGCGTCATGCTCTCCACCCCGCCGGCAATCATGAAGTCGGCGTCGCCGCTGCGGATCGCCTGCGCCGCCATGCCCAGGGCATTGAGGCCGGAACTGCACAGGCGGTTGACGGTAACGGCCGGCGCGCCATCGGGCATTCCCGCCAGCAGGACCGCCATGCGCGCGACGTTGCGATTATCCTCGCCCGCCTGATTGGCGCAGCCCAGAATGACGTCGTCGAGCGCCGACCAGTCGGCCCCGGCATTGCGCTCCATCAACGCCTTAAGCGGCAGCGCGGCCAGATCGTCGGCCCGCACGGTGGCGAGCGATCCATTGAGCTTGCCGATCGGCGTGCGGATGGCGTCGCAGATGAAGGCGTGGGCCATATATGTCAGCTTTCCAGGAAAGAGAGGATGGCGCCCGCCAGCGCGTCAGGCGCTTCGAGCGGGGCCAGATGTGCGGCTTCCAGCGCGACATGCGTCGCGCCGGGGATGCGTGCGAGCAGATGCTCGCCATGCCCCGTAAAGGGCGTCGATGTGTCGCGGGCGCCCGTGACGATCAATGTCGGGCAGGTGATACCGCCGATCCGGTCGGCCAGGTCCATGTCGCGGATCGCCGCGCCGCAACCGGCATAGCCCTGCGCGTTCATGGTCAAAAGCTGGCGGCGAACGGCGTCATAGATGGCGGGTTCGGCGGCGTCGGACAGGAAACGTCCCATGGCGAGGTCGGCAATGGCCGCCATACCCTCAGTCCGCACCTTGGCGATGCGGTCGTTCCACGACGCTGCGTCCATCGTCGCGGAGGTGCAGATGGGTAGCAGCCTTTCGACCCGCGCGGGTGCACGCAACGCCGCTTCCATGCCGATCATCCCGCCCAGCGAGACGCCAGCGATCGAGAATCGCTCGATCCCGGCGGCGTCCGCGACCGCCAGCACATCGTCGGCCAGCATCGCCATCGCATAGTCGCCCGGATCGGCGGTCGAGGCGCCATGACCGCGCGTGTCGAGGCGCAACACGGCGAAATGTGCGCGCAGGCGGGGCAGCAGCGCGTCCCACAAATCCATGCCGGTGCCGATGGAATTGAGCAGGACCAGCGCGGGGGCATCATCCCGCCCGTCGCGCTTCCAGTAGAGACTGGCGCCGGGACGCTGGGTGAATGCCATAGTCAATCCTCCGGCGCGATGGCGACGCGCAGGCCGTCGAGGTTGGCGGTCATCATGATCTGGCAGGACAGGCGCGACCCTGCCGCACGATGGTCGGAGGAATCGAGCAGGTCATCCTCGTCCCCGATCGCCGCGCCGACCGGGCCGCGCCAGTCCTCCTCCACGAAAACATGGCAGGTCGCGCAGGAACAACAGCCCCCGCACAGAGCAAGCAATTCATCGACACCATTGTCGCGGATGGCTTCCATTACGGAAATGCCCTCGCCCGCATCGATAGTCTTTTCGTCTCCCGAACGGTCGACGACGATCAGCTTTGGCACGTCAAAAATCCTGTCTTAGGCGGCTTCAAGCGCCACGAGCGGGGCGCCGGTCTTTGCGATCACTTCGGCTTTACTGACGCCGGGCGCGAGTTCGACAAGCGTCAGCCCGCCCCGCGCACGATCGACCGCGATCACGGCAAGGTCGGTGATGATCAGGTCGACCACCGCCTTGCCGGTCAGCGGCAACGAGCAGGTCGGCAGGATCTTGGGGCTGCCATTTTTCGACACATGGTCCATCACCACGACCACGCGCTTGACCCCCGCGACAAGATCCATCGCACCGCCCATGCCCTTCACCATCTTGCCCGGTATGGTCCAGTTGGCCAGGTCACCATTGGCGGCCACTTCCATCGCGCCCAGCACCGCCATGTCGATATGGCCGCCGCGGATCATCGCGAAACTGTCGGCGGAGGAGAAGAAGCTGGATGTCGGCAGCGCGGTAATGGTCTGCTTGCCCGCATTGATCAGGTCGGGATCGGCCTCATCCGCATAGGGAAACGGCCCGATCCCCAACATGCCATTCTCGCTCTGCAGCGTGACGTTGACGCCATCGGGCACATGATTGGCCAAGAGCGTAGGGATTCCGATGCCCAGGTTGACATAATAGCCGTCGCGCAGTTCCTGCGCCGCGCGCGCCGCCATCTGGTCGCGGGTCCAGCCCATTATGCGGCCTCCCTTTCGCGCAGGGTCAACTTCTCGATCCGCTTCTCGTTGATCGTGCTCAGCACGATACGGTCCACATAGATGCCAGGCGTGTGGACGGCGTCTGGATCGAAGCTGCCAGCGGGCACGATTTCCTCGACCTCGACCACCGTCACCTTGCCAGCGGTCGCCATGTTCGGGTTGAAATTGCGCGCGGTCTTGCGGAACATCAGGTTCCCCGCCGGGTCGGCCCGCCATGCCTTGATAATCGAAAGATCCGCGCGCAGCCAGGTTTCGCGCACATAATCCTCGCCCTCGAAAGTCTCGACCGGCTTCCCCTCTGCGACGACCGTGCCCACGCCGGTCTTGGTGTAGAAGGCCGGGATGCCCGCGCCACCCGCCCGGATACGCTCGGCCAGCGTGCCCTGCGGGTTCAATTCCAGGTCCAGTTCGCCCGACAGATACTGGCTTTCGAACAGCTTATTCTCCCCCACATAGGAGGAGATCATCTTTTTAACCTGGCGGCTTTCCAGCAGCATCCACAGACCAAATCCGTCCGCGCCCGCATTGTTGGAAATGACGGTCAGGCCCTTCACGCCGCTGGCGCGGATTTCCGGGATCAGGCTTTCGGGATTGCCCGACAGGCCAAAGCCCCCCGACATGATCGTCATGCCGTCGAACAGCAGGCCGTCCAGGGCCGCCATGGGACTGTCATATATTTTCTGCATGTTACTGGTCCTTCAACCGATATCCCCACCCGCGGATTTTTACCCTATGTCGCCTCCGGCGACGGGCAGAACCGATCCGGTGATGTAGCTGGCCTCGGCCGATGCGAGGAACAGGATGGGTGCGATCTGCTCGTCCAGCGTGCCGTAGCGCTTCATGAACGCCGACGCCGTCACCTGATCCACCGCCTCGGCCATCCACGCCTGCTCCTGCGCGGTGTCGCCCTGCGCATTGCGCGGCACGCGACGCGGCGGCGCCTGCGTCCCGCCCGGCGCCGTGGCGACGACGCGGATCCCGCTTTGCGCATATTCCATCGCCAGCGCCTGGGTCAGGCCATTAATGCCGCCCTTCGCCGCCGAATAGGGCACCCGGCGAATGCCGCGCGTGGCGTTGGAGGAGAGGTTGACGATGGTGCCGGCGCCCTGATCCAGCATGGTAGGTAATGCCGCATGACAGCAATAGAGCGTAGGCATCAGCGACCGGCGAATTTCCGCGTCAATTTGTTCCGGCGCGAAAGCGGCATAGGGCCGCATACGGATCGCCCCGCCGACATTGTTGATCAGTATGTCGATGCGCCCGAAAGCGTCGATCGCACCCGCCATAGCCTGCGCCGCACCCGCATAGGTTTCAAGGTCGCATTGAACCGCAACCGCCTTGCCACCCCCAACGACGATGGCCTGGGCGACCTCGGTCACGAATTCGGCCCGGTCGGCCAGCACGACATGGGCGCCTTCCGCCGCCGCGCGGGTCGCCACGCCCGCGCCGATGCCCTGCGCCGCGCCGGTCACGACCATCACCTTGTTCGCGAAACGTCCGTGGAAAATCATCGATCGGCCCTCAGACATGATAGACGTCGATCACCTGGTGAATATAATCATCCTTCAAGACGATCTTTTTCTTCAGGATTTTCGGCGTTCCGGCAGCGGTATCGAGCGTTACGAACGTCGTCCCGAAAAACTGCTGCGTCTGCTGGTAGCGGTGGCTCAACGTATGCCAGTTGTAGCGCAGGTCGATCGCATCCGCGCGCGTTTCCATGACCTCGATATTGGCGATGAAATGCGAAGTGCGCGCTTCGGGCGTGCTGGCCGACGACCGCTCGGTCTTCAACCGATATACGCGGTCTTCCAGTCCCTTGCGATTGCCATAATAGATCAGCGATATTTCGCTGTGCGGGTCGGTGGTCAGCGTATCGTCGTCGGTCCAGGCAGGCATCCAATATTCGCACTGCTCCGAATAGCAGTCCAGCCATTCATCAAGCTCGCGATCGTCGAGCAATCGTGCCTCGCGATACAGGAAGGCGCAGATGTCCTGATAGGACAGCGCAGCGCGCTCCTTGTCGAGAACCAGTGTCATTCCGCTGCCTCCATCATCGGTGCCGCACCTTCATCCTTGGCCATGCCGTCGAGCATGATCTGCGCCCAGAATTCATGCTGGCGCACGAACAGGCCTTCATCTTCGCTGCGTTCGCTCGACAGCAGCGGGTTCATGCCCATCGCGGTCGCATTGGCGTCCGGCCCCGCGATCCAGCGGGTCGCGCCGCGGCTCAGGTCGTTCCACAATTCGCCCGCACCCTCATAGGCCGACTGACAGCTGCGAAATTCCTCCAGATCGTCGGGCGTGCCCATGCCGGTGACGTTGAAGAAATCCTCATATTGGCGGATGCGATGCGCCCGCACCTGCGCGCTTTCACCCTTGGGCGCGTAGCAATAGATGGTGACTTCGGTGGTATGTACGTCGATCGGCCGCACCACGCGGATCTGCGTGGAAAACTGGTCCATCAGGAATACATTGGGATAGAGCGCCAGGTTGCGCGTCTGTTCCAGGATGAATTTCGCCTTGTCCGCGCCCAGGCGATCGACGAGATCGTCCTTGAGATCCCAGACCGGGCGCACTTCAGGGTTCAGCACCTGCGTCCAGAGCAGGATATGGCCATGTTCGAAGCCATAGACACCACTCGTCGGCGCCTTCGACCAGCCATTCGCGTCGACCGCCTTGGTACCGCCTTCGGCGCGGCGGCCCATGGTCGACTGGTAATTTTCATGGACCGAGCTGACATGATAGCCGTCGCAGCCATTTTCCATCTGCATCTTCCAGTTGCCATGGAAGGTGTAGGTCGAATTGCCGGTCAGCACCTCCAGCCCTTCGGGCGCCTGGTCGACCATCTGGTCGATGATGACCTTGGCCTCGCCCAGATGATCATCCAGCGGCAGGACATCATGATTGAGCGACCCGAAGATGAAGCCGCGATAGCTTTCCACCCGCACCTTGGTCAGGTCGTGCGACCCCTCATGGTCGAAACTGTCAGGATAAGCCCCGGTGCTGGCGTCCTTGGCCTTGAGCAGCTTACCGTCGGTCTTGAAGCTCCAGCCGTGGAAGGGGCACACGAACAGGGGCTGGTTGCCCCGCTTCCGGCGGCACAGCTTTGCCCCGCGATGCGCGCAGGCGTTGACCACGCAATTGAGGCCGCCATCCTTGGCCCGCGTCAGGATCACCGGGGTGTGACCGATCCAGGTGGTGAAATAGTCGTTCTTCTTCTCGACCTGGCTTTCATGGGCCAGATAGACCCAGTTGCTCTCGAAGATATATTTCATCTCAAGATCGAACAGTTCGGGGTCGGTGAAGACGTCGCGGCGGCAGCGGAAAATGCCGGTTTCCGGATCGTCCACGACCGCGGTTTCAACACGGTCGCGCAGGAACGCCATGGGGCTGGTCATCATCCTCTCTCCTCTCAGGCCGGTTCTGCGACAGGTTCGACACTATCCACCACCAGGCGCTTGCGGGTCGAGAAGGCCTCATCGCCGTCATCGTCCGCACGCTGCAGATGGAAATCGAAGGCGATATGCGCGCTGTCGCCCTGACGGTTGGGCACCGGCAGCAGCCCTTCGCGGGTGCCGAAGGCGAAATCGTCGGCGGCGAATGGATCATCGCCGAAATTGATCTGCGTGGTCAGGCGGCGATAGCCCGGTGCCTCGATGAAGAAATGCACATGGGCGGGGCGATTGCCGTGCCGGCCGAGCGCCTTCATCAGCGTGTCGGATGCGCCGCCCGGCGGCACCGAATAGCCGCTCGGCATCTTCGACGAGAAGGCATAGGTGCCGTCAGCCGCGATCTTCAACCGGCGCCGGTTGTTGAACGGCGTCTGCATGTGGGTCGGGTCGAAATGCGAATAGAAGCCGTGCGAGTCCGCATGCCAGACATGAACCAGCCCGTCGGTCACCGCCTCGCCATCCGGGCCGATGATGCGGCCGGTCATGTAGAGCGTATCAGTATCGTCGGCATCATCGGTCAGATAAGCGCCGCTCTCGACGATCGGCGCACCCTCGACATAGAGTGGCCCTTCGATCGTGCGCGGCGTGCCACCCGACTTGCCCGCTTCGGCATCCTTGGCGTCCATGTAGAGATCAATGAAATGCTCCAGGCCAACGCCAGGCATCAACAGGCCCAGTTCGCCAGCGCCGGCCGCGCCCTGCAGGAAGCTGACAGCGTTCCACACCTCGTCCTCGCTGACATCATAGCGGGCGATGATAGTCATGCAGGATTCGATCAGATCGCGCATGATGCCTTTCATGCGGGCGTCGCCGCTGTCCGACTCCAGGCCCGCGACACGGTCGAGCAGGTTCTGGATTTCCGGTGTTTTTACGAAGCTGATACCCATATTCTTCTCTCCTAAGCTATGCGGTCTGTGTGGGACGATCAGCGATCATCCTCATGGATCGAGGAAGGATGGCGGCAGAGCGGCGTGATCTTCATCGTCATGAAGGGGTAGAGCGGCAGCGCCATCAGCGTGTCGTGCAGGGCGGCATTGCTCTCGACATCGAAGATCGAGACGTTGGAATAGAGGCCGACCTTGCGCCAGATATGGCGCCAGGTGCCGGCGGCCTGCAGCGTCTGAAAATAGGCCTTTTCCGCCGCCTTGATCCGGGCGGCTTCCGCCGCATCGAAATCCAGCGGGATATTGACGTCCATTTCGACCATGAACAGCATGGGTTTCAGGCTCCTGCGGTAACGGCGTGCAGAATGGGCGACGTGCGGTCGCGCCGGAAGAAGGCGAGCTTGTCCTCGTCAAATGCGATGCCCAGACCCGCCCCGGTCGGAACCGCGAGCGAGAAATCGGCATAGCCAAGCGGTTCGCGCAATATGTCCTCGGTCTGGAGCAGCGGGCCGAATAATTCGGTGCCCCATGCCAGGTCGGGCAGCGTCGCAAAGACATGCGCCGACGCAACCGTGCCGACCCCGCCCTCCAGCATCGTACCGCCATAAAGACCGATACCCGCCGCCGTACCGATCGCGGCTACGTCGGCCGTAGCGAACAGGCCTCCCGACTGGGCGATCTTGAGCGCGAAGACGCTGGCGGCATGGGCAGAAGCGATCCGCATCGCACTGCGCGGGCCATTCAATGCCTCGTCCGCCATCAGCGGTATCGGCTGCCCTTTGGACAGGCGCGCCATGGCGGCGATCGCGTCGCCAGCGATAGGCTGTTCGACCAGATCGCAGCCGACATCATGCAGCATGGCCATGCCGATCCTGGCCTGCGCCTCCGTCCAGTTCTGGTTGACATCGACGCGCACGCTGGCGCGGTCGCCCAGCGCCTTGCAGATGGCGCCAACATGGGCGACGTCGTCGCGCACTTCGCGCTTTCCGATCTTCAGCTTGAAGATGCGATGGCGCCGGCGATCGAGCATCTCCTCGCCCTCGGCAATGTCGCGCGCGGTGTCGCCGCTGGCCAGTGTCCAGGCGACGGGCAGGCTGTCGCGCACCCGGCCACCACCGATCAACTCTGACACGGGAACGCCCAGTCGTTTGCCGGCCATGTCGAGCAGTGCCGTTTCGACCGCGCATTTGGCGAAATGGTTACCCCTCACCGATTTTTCGACCTTGGCCATCGTTGCGGCGACGCAGGCGATGTCGCAGTGTCTCAAGATAGGCAGGATATAGGTGTCTATCGCGGACTTGATACTTTCCGGGCTTTCTTCGCCATAGCTCAGACCGCCGATCGTTGTGCCTTCGCCTACGCCGTCGACCCCATCGGCGTCCACCAGGCGCACAATCACCATCGTCTGTGCGTGCATGGTCGCCATCGCCAGCACATGTGGTCGGATCGTCGGTACATCAACAATGAAGGTATCGGCATGATCCAGCATCGCCATGACGGTCACTCTCCCGCATATTCAGACCCGCTTGTCTGGGTTTCCGACACTTTGCCTACCGCTTTCGCCTTGCAAGTTCAAAGATCAATGCGGTACTATGTTCATACCCTGGAGGTATGATCGATGCTGGATTTGCGCCTTCTTCGTTATTTTGTCGCCATCGCGGATGAAGGAAATTTCAACCGTGCTGCGGCCCGGCTCCATATCGCGCAGCCACCCCTTTCCCGCGCCATTCAGCAACTGGAAAGCCATTTGGGATCCACCCTACTGGACCGATCAACCCGGCCCTTGCGGCTGACCGCCGCGGGCAAACTGCTTTATGTCCAGGCATTGCAGATGCTGTCCCGGATGGAAGACATGGAAATGATGATGAAGGCTGCTGCGACGAGCAAGCGCCGACAACTTGTTATCGGCTTCGTGGCATCGACCATCTATGCCCGCCTGCCCGAACTGATCCGCGAATATCGCAAGGCAGCCGAAAATGTCGAGCTGGTCATGGTGGAAAGCACGACGCTGGAACAGATTACAGCATTGAAGGAAGGGCGGATCGACGTAGGGTTCGGGCGAATTCGCTTTGACGATCCTGCCGTCCGACGGATCGTCTTGCGCAATGAGCAATTGATCGCCGCCTTTCCGATCGACCATCCGCTTGCCAGGCAGAGCGGCCCGGTATCCATTCGCGAACTGGCCCGCGAACCGCAAATCATCTATCCGCGCCAACCAAGGCCCAGTTATGCAGACCAGGTGATCTCGCTGTTCCGCGACCATGCCGTCGAACCCCGGATCGCGCATGAAGCGCGCGAGTTGCAGATTGCGATCGGTCTCGTCGCCGCCGAGGAAGGAATGGCAATCGTGCCGGAGTCCGTCCGCCGCGCGCGCAGCCACGATGTCGCCTATCGAGAATTGGTCGAGCCCGTCACATCGCCCATTATCATGAGCCATCGCTTTGGCGACCACTCACCAGAAATTGCCGTTCTGACGGAAGTCGTCGCCAGGAAATATGCGGAGTGGGGATATGCGCGCCCCACAGCGATACATGATTTTGATTGATTACAATAGGTTGCAGACCCGATTATTCAGGAACCCTGCTCATATTCGCATGTGTCTGCCGGAATGATCGTCGCCCGGATCGCGATAGTAGCCTCGATCGCTTTACGCGCATTTATCAGCGCTTCGATTGTTGCCGCCTGATCAGGCCGCGACTGTTCCATGACAAGGGACAGGCTGCCTTCAAGCGACTGATCGGCGCGAAATACCGGCACGGCGATACCTCTTTTCCCTTCGTCAATCTCGCCTTCCGTGACGGCGAAGCCCTGCTGGCGGATTTGACGCAATCTGGCGCGAAGATCCGGGTCCACAGGTCGCTGATCCGAGCTGGCCTGCCCCTGCGTCAAACCGGGAAGCCCCCGCATCATTTTCGCATTGATGTTGGCCAGGATCACTTTCGATGCGGCGCCGCGATCCAGAGGCATGGGGCGGCCCCTTTGATAACTGACGCCACCCAATGTCCCGACTTCTTCCTGGTGAACGCAGATGACCTTATCATGGTAGAGCCGAGCGAGCATGACGACTGCGTTGCCACCGATAACGGCGGCCAGCCGCGCCATTTCCGGCTGAGCAGCCGTAATGAAGGGATCGTTCAGTCGCAACTGGCGATCCAGCTGGATAATGGCCGGCCCAAGGACGTATCGGCCAGCAGCATAGGCGACGATGAGTTCGGACTTAGACAGGCTGCGAAAATAACGATAGGCAGTACTGACCGGGAGTTGCAAAGCATCTGCCGCCTCTTCCACCGTCCATTCCGCCTGATCGCCGCTGAAAAGGTCGAGCACGCCCAAGACTCGATCGGCAGTCGCCGCCATTATGCCATGCCCCGCATCATGGCCTTCGCGATCCAAGCCATATCGACTTTCTCTCCAATCATCCGAACGACCATGCCGCAACTGCCGACATCAGGCAATGGAGTGGTGCATGATGTCGGCCAAATCCGTTGGCTTTCCAGTAAGGTTGTCATGGGTAGAACGCGGTCCAGGACGCTGGTGGGGACGGCGCACCGGGCCTTGCGCTCGTCAGTCCAGCGGAGCCGCTCTTGGAAAGCGATCCAGCCAGGTAAAGAATTTTCCTAGATAGAAATCGTCTTTTATCAACTTCGCCTTGCCCGGCAGCCGCAGTCGCAGCCCGTTGAGGACATATTCGTCCTCCCCGAAAAATCCGAAGAGAAACTGGTCGAGTGCGGCGAGCCGTTCCTCTGCCTGCGCGCGGGTTTCATCGGGCATTTGCTTTACCGCGGCAACCCAAAAGGATTCCGAACGGCCCGGCTCCGGTGCGTTTGTGCAGAAAATGACATAGCAATTGGTGGGCAGCGGCAATGTCCAGTGTGACACCAGGCAATTGGCGGCATACATGCGATTAAACCCGTCAGGCGACATGAATGTCAGCGGATATTCGATCGTGAATTCGTTAAAGGTGACTTCGCCCGGCTTTGCCGTTTCAGGCATATTGTGAACGGCGGTGAGGTGTTGAAAGTCAAGCCCGTTGGTTCCCTGTATCCAGCTATCGGTCAGGATGACATCGGGCCGCTCACGCGCAGTGAACAGATAATCGCTCTCGTCACCGTCGAAACTGGGCACTTCGTAAAGCGGCTCTGTCCCGTTGAAAACCCAGATAAGCCCCCATTTTTCCGCGACAGGATAGTTGAACAGGCGTGCCGAACGCGGCGGGCGGTGGCCGGACGCGATGTGAGTGCAATGACCATCAGGACCATAGCGCCAATGATGATAGGGGCAACGCACCTGTCCATCGACCATATCGCCGTCCGACAGATCCGCGCCCAGATGTGCGCAATAGGCCGTCTGCGCCACCGGGCGTCCCTGCGCATCGCGGTAAAGGATGATTTTGGAGCCGAGAAACTGGCGGCCGATGATCTTGCCTGCCTGAAGCGCCTTTGCTTCGGATACCGGATACCATGCCTGAAAATGTGCGCCATCTTCCCAATAAAGCGGTTCGCTGCCTGGCTTCATGTCAATATATGCTCGCATTGCCATGCTCCTGTAATCACTATGTTTAGATCGCTGTGGCGGCCCCATCGACCGCGATCGCCTGTCCAGTCATGTACGACGCCACGTCGGACAGCAGGAAGACGACGGTCGCCGCTATTTCGGCCGGATCTGCCAAACGCTGCATCGGCGGCATGATTTGCTGCTTCAATTCTGGACGGGCGGCAAACAGGCGGTCAGTCATGCCCGACCTGGTCAGACCAGGGCAAAGGGCGTTTATCCGAATACCCGCCGTTGCATATTCCACCGCCGCCGATTTAGACAATCCAACCACGCCATGCTTGGCCGCGCTATAGGCGGCATTGCCCGGAACACCCACAAGCCCCCCAACGGAAGCTGTGTTGACGATGGCCCCCTTGCCCCGAACGGACATCTGCCGAATTTGAGCACGCATGCACAGCCAAACCCCTTTTAGGTTTACTGCGATGACCCGGTCGAAATCAGCTTCCAGCGCATCCCCAACCGGAGCCATCGCGGCTTCAACGCCCGCATTATTGTGCGCGATGTCCAGAGTTCCGAACGCTGCGATGGTCGCCGCCACCAGCCGTTCGGCAAATTCCGCCTGCGTCACATCGCCACAGCAGGCCTGCGCCATGCCACCGGCGTCCCGAATGATCTGCACGGTTTCCATTGCCGACCGTTCGTCGATGTCGGACACCATGACATGCGCACCCGATCGCGCCATTGCACAGGCGCTGGCCCGGCCTATGCCCGAACCGGCCCCGGTGACGATCGCCGCCTTTTTTGCCAACGCATCCATGGTCGTTCCTTCCCTACAATATCGCCGTCTGCCCACCATCCACCGGCAAAGTGACCCCGGTGACGAAGGACGAGAATGGTGAACCTAACCAGGCGACCACATCACCTACTTCCGAAGGCTGACCCAGGCGTCGCAACGGCATCCGCTGGCACATGGGTTCGATCGCAGCGGCGACAGCGGGAGACGATTCAATCAGCGCCGTGTGGATGAGGCCGGGACAAACAGCGTTCACGCGGATATTCTGGGGACCATGGGCATCGGCCAAAGCCGCCGTCATCATGTTCACCGCGCCTTTGGTCGCGCTGTACCCGGTCGTAAAGCCGGCCCCGCGCAAACCGCCCATGCTGGAAATCATCACCACGCTACCGCCATTGCCGCGCGCTATCATCGCGGCAATGGCTGCCTGCGCGCTCAGCAGCGCGCCTTCCTGATTGATGGCGATGAGCTTGCGAAACACGTCCGGCGCAATTTCCGGCCCGTCGTCCGGAACGGCTATACCGGCATTGCAGACCATCAGGTCAATGCCGCCAAATGCCTCGGCCTCGGCGACGAGGGCGTCCATGTCGGCGCGCGAAGTGACATCGGCCTTGCGGAACGACGCTGTGCCACCCGATGACGCAATCAAGGCGTGGGTTGTCTCACCGCCTTCGCGCGGCTGATCGTGAAGATCGCCGATGATGACGGCCTTTGCCCCATGCCGGGCAGCAGCCAGCGCAATTCCCCGACCGATCCCGCTTGCGCCGCCGGTCACGGCAACGACTTTTCCTTCGAGCATAGCTGTCATATCCTGTCTCCAGACGGTATTTCGCGGACCGGGCAGCGCCCGTCCCAGTCTACCGACGCTGCGTGGATCATTCCGAACAGCGCTTCGAGTTCGCTCGACGCCTCGATAAGTTCGAGCATACCGGGTAACACGCCTCTGGTGTCGAAATAAGCGATGCGGCCTACACCCTCCACGGCATCGGTAAAGGCGAGATCATATCCCTTGGCGCTGTGCGCTGCGCAGGCCCGGTCGAATGTTCGGGTCGCAACGCCGAAATGGTGAAAGCCATGGCCCTTGACCGCGATCGTCTCCTGATAGACCGATGGCTTGTCATCGAGCGGCTGGATCAGCTCGATCTGCATATGTCCTGCAAAACCCAAGGCGATATCGTTGCGCGCGTGCGACTGGACACCGCGATAGAGCGGATTAGGCCCTGAAAGCTGCCGAAAAACGAACCATGGACCCACGCGAAGATCCGCGGTGAAAGATTGCATCGCGGCGTCCAGGTCCGGCACGGTATAGGCCATCTGGATAATGCCATCATCGGGCTGTCCGAACGTCAGCAAGGTCAAGCGGGCCTCCTTTGATCGGTGGCGCGGAATATGGCGCCGCTCATGCAAAAGGATCCATGCCGATCAGGATCAATTCTTCGGGCGGGATGGGATCCAGCGCGACAGTCACGTTGATGCAGGCCGGTCGCGCGCTGGACAATGCTTGCGTCAAGGCCGCATCGAGGCTTTCCGCGCTATCGGCCCTGTAAGCATCCGCTCCAAAAGCTGACGCCACGCTTTCATAGGCGCCGTTTTCCAACCGGGTGCCCGTAACCCGGTTGGGCCCGACCGCAAGCTGCTGAAAATGGAGCGTCGCCCCCCAACTCTGATTGTTCATGATGATGACGATCAACGGCAGTTGCTTGCGAACCAGCGTATCGAATTCGCCGATGCTATAACCAACCGATCCATCACCCGTGACGAGTATGGTGCGTTTGCCAGCCTTGAGGTCTGCGGCCTGCGCGCCCAGCGCCATGCCAAAGCCCACCCCCATCGATCCCAGATAGCCATGGCACAGGAAACCGCCCGGTGTGACCCGGCTCATGACTTCCGACAACCAAAGATAGGTCAACGCCCCGTCCGCTACCACCGTTACATTGCGATCAACATGACGCGCAATCACTTGCGAAGCGCGGAACGGGTGAAACAGATGACCCTCGCTCGATTGCCGGTCGATGCTGTCATAGCGTTTATCGGTCAGTTGCCGGACGCGCGATGTCCAAGAGGATCGATCGCGCGCTTCACGGCTTGCAGCCGCCTCGGCCAATGCATCTATCGCACCGCCCACATCGGCGACCATTCCCTGTACGATGGCTTGCAGCCGGCCGAGTTCACGCGCATCGGGGTCAATCTGCACGATTTTGGCCGATTGGGGGATTAGCTGGCCCGACCCATGCACCGTGTTGAGGCCGAAGCGTGTGCCGAGCATCAGCACAGCGTCGGGCGCGCTGTCCTGCTTGGCGAAGCCATAGAGATTCTGGATCAGCCCGCCGCGCAGGGCATCGGGCAGATCCGCCAGTTGATTGAACCCTTCATAGTCGGCGAACACGGGAACAGCGGTTGCCTGCGCCAGCGCCGCCAGCGCCGCGCTGCGCCCTGTGCGGGAAACTTCGGAGCCGACTATGATGATCGGTCGCTCGGCCATTTCCAGAATATCCAGCGCCTGTTCAATGTCCGCCGGATGGGGTCTTGCCCCCTGTACCGGCAGGACGAGAGGCGGGATCGCCACGCTATCTTCATCGACCTGGTTCATGAGAATGTCCCAGGGAATGTCGATCAGCACCGGACCACGCGGTCCCGTCATGGCGATATGGATCGCCTGCATCATCAGGCGCGGAATATGCTCGGTGGCCATGACCCGATGCGCCCATTTGGTGATGGGCGACGCGATGGCGACCTGATCGATGCCGGCCTGTAACGTATTCGTCTCATCGTCCCGCAAGGCGCCCGATCCTGTGATGACAAGCAAGGGCGTGCGATCGAGATGCGCGTTGGCGATCGGCGTGACGACATTGGTAAATCCACCGCCTGCGGTCACAAGCGCAACGCCAAGGCGTCCGCTGGCGCGGGCATAGCCCTCAGCTGCGTGACCGGCCGCCGCTTCATGCCGCGTGTCGACGATCGGCAGGTCATGATCGAGACAGGCCTGAAAGACCGTATCGATATGTGCGCCATGCAGCCCAAACATCGTTTCGACCCCGGCCTTGCGGAGCGTGCGAACGACCAGTTCGCCCCCGGTTATCATTGCCATTGGAGCTGCTCCATCTTCAAAGCGCGACATTCACGATCTTGGATTGCGTGAACTCCTCCAGCCCTTCACGGCCAAGCTCCGCCCCGAAACCGGACTGTTTTGCGCCACCAAAGGGGACGTCGAAGGGCAAGTCCAGATGCTTGTTGATCCAGACGGTTCCACTGTCGATCTGCAAGGCGACAGCGATGGCGCGTTCGGGATTGGACGTCCAGATTGTGCCGCCCAGGCCATATTCACTGTCGTTGGCGCGGACGATCGCATCCTCTATTGTGTCATAGGCCAGAATCGGCAGGATCGGCCCGAACTGTTCGTCGCGCACCAGCCGGGCATCGTCGCCTATGTCCTTCACAATCGTCGGCGCAATGAAATATCCGTCGCGATCGAGCGGGGCGCCGCCTGCGATCACCGACCCGCTGCTATGGGCATCATCGAGAAATTCCTTGAGCTTTTCAAACTGCGCGCGGTTCTGGATGGGGCCGATCTGCGTCCCTTGCTTGTCACCATCATCAACGACGGCGTCCGCTGCAAGTTTGGCCAGCGCATCACATAATGCGTCGTACAGCGACGCTGGCGCATAGACGCGCTTGGCGGCCAGACAGATTTGTCCTGCATTGAGCGTGGCCGCCTGGAAGATCGCCGGGGCGACGACATCGACGTCGGCATCGTCCAGCACGATGGCGGCATCATTGCCGCCAAGTTCCAAGGTGAGGCGTTTGAGCGTGTCTGCAACGCTGTGCATCACCTTCTTGCCTGTGGCCGTCGATCCTGTGAACGACACTTTGGCAACGTCCGGGTGCGTCGTCAGTTGACCACCCAGATCATTATCATCGACAATGATGTTCAGGACGCCAGGCGGCAAAATGGTCGCGGCGACTTCGCCCAGCAACAACGTGGTGAGCGGCGTAGTGGGCGCAGGCTTGGCGACCATCGTATTACCTGCCGAAAGCGCAGGCGCCAGCTTCATCATCAGCAGCAGCATGGGAAAGTTCCAGGGAGTGATGGCCGCGACGACGCCCAGTGGCGACCATTGCCGGATCAATCTCGTCGCGCCATCGTCGCGGATCTCCTCCAGACCCAGTTCCATCGCCGCAAATGTCCGCAACAGAGCGATAGCCCCTTCCATCTCGTAGGCAGCCTGCGGCAGAGGCTTGCCCTGTTCGCGCGTCAGCAGGCGTGCAAATTCATCCTTCCGCGCGTCGATCGCATCAGCATAGCTTTCCAGCAATTGTCTGCGTTCGGCGAAAGGCCGCGCCGCCCATGCGGGAAAGGCCGCCTTCGCCGCCGCTACAGCGTCATCAAGTTGTTGCGCATCCGCGCGGGCGCAGGATGCGAAGGCCTTGCCGGTCGCCGGGTTGACAACCTCCATCGTCCGGGCGCCATCGACGAGCTTGCCGTCGATCAAAAGCCTGTGCATCTTGTCACCTCTCCGCATGAGTAAAGTCGAATGTGTGCGTAGTGTTCACCCCGGCGCAGCTACGATGCTGACACCGGGGCAAAGCATGATCACTGGAAATTGTGTTTCAGCGACAGAAGATATGTTCTGGGCAGTCCAGGCTGGCCGAGCAAAGTGCCCAAGGCATTATATCCCTGAAACTTGTTCACGAAATAATGTTTATCGGCAGCATTATATATCTGCAGCGCAACTTCCCATCCCTTGTCCTGGGAAACGTAGCTGATCCTGCCATTCCACAATCCATATCCCGGAATAGCGCCAGGCTCGAAGTTGGATACGTCATTATAGGTCTTGGATTTGTAGGAATAGTCGATCCGGGGCGTCAACGTGCCATGGCCGCCCAAATCGAACTGATATTGCGCGCCCGCGCCTATGGACCATTTGGGGACGAAGGGCGTCGTGCACGTGGCGCACGGACCCCCGACCTGATTGGCGGCATCCCCAAGGTCGAGATATTTGAAGTCGAGATAGCCGACAGATGCATTGATGTTGAGACCATCGACGGGTTCGATCGTGAATTCGCCCTCCAGCCCCTGAATACGAGCACTGCCGGCGTTGGCGGTGATGGAACCTGGCACGCCGCTGGGCAATGTACGCGTAACCGTCAACTGCAGATTTTTGTAGTCGCTGCGATAGGCGCCGATATTCGCGCGCACCCGCCGGTCGAACAATTCGGTCTTCAGCCCGATTTCATAGGATTTGAGGTCTTCCTCGCCAAAGGGCAGAAGTTCAGCGGCGCTCGATGGGCGCGGATTGACGCCAGGTCCCTTGAAGCCGGTCGAAAACACGGCAAACGCCATCACATCGCGGCTGATCGTATATTGCGCCGACAGTCGATAATCGACACGCTTGGTGCCGGATCGCACGCTGGGGTTATTTTCAAACCCCGGCAGCGTTGCGGGCGGGTTACCGGAATTGGGGATATAGCGATTGAACGTATATGTCTTGGTCACGTCGGAATAGCGAAGACCACCCTCGATCGCCAGCTTTTCGATCGGGTGAAGGACGACATGGGCAAAGGCCGATTTGTCGCGGTCCTTGACCGGATCGACACCATAAAAAGCAAAATTGACGAGCGGGATGTAAATATAGTCGTTCAATTCCGTCTTGGCGTCATAATAATATCCCCCGACCGTCCATTCGGCGATGTCGGACACTTTGCCGCTCAGCCGCAATTCCTGGCTGAACTGCCAATGCGTCGGATTGAAATAATTGGTGTTGATATGGATCGGGGCGCCGGCCCAATTTTCCACATATTCGCCCTTGTAAGCGCGATAGGCCGATATGCTGGTTAGTTTCAGATCCGGGTTGATCGACCAATCGACTTTGCCGGACACGCCCCATGACCGAACATTGCTGACTCGTGGAAAAGCGAGATTGTTGCGCGTATCCGTAAAATTGACATAGCTGCTATATTTGTCGGCCGTGATGAAGCGCTTGTCGAACGGTATGCCATAGCCGGTCGGATTGGGGCCGAGGGGTGATCCATTCTGATAAAGCGCGAGAGGAGAGGTGCCCTCCGTATTCACGTCGATCAGCTTTTCTGCCGCAGGCTCGCCGGTATCTTCCAGCAAATCGCCGTTGATGTTGATTTCAAGATCATCGGTGGGAAGGATACGCAAATTGCCGCGCAGGACATAGGTCTGCTGCCCACCCAAAGTCCCGGTTTTGCAGTTGCCTTCCGCATTTTGCGGAACCTGGCGCGGAATGGCGCCCGCAAAGGTCGGGTTGGCGCACGCGAAATCAATCGTGTCCATATAACCATCGACCTTGTTGAAGCCCCCCGCGATGCGCAGGAACATCTTGTCCGGAACGATCGAGAAGTCGAACGCCCCCTTCATCGTCATCCGGTTGTAGCTGCCCAGGCCGGCTTCGATATAACCGCTATTGTCGCCGCGCGCCTTGCGCGTGCTGACGCGGATCGCACCACCTTCGTTATTCTTGCCGAACAATGTTCCTTGCGGACCGCGCAACACTTCGACTTGCGCCACATCGGCAAAATCAAACAAGGAACCAAAGAGCGTGCCCTGATAGACATCATCAATATAGATGCCGACGCCCGGTTCAAATGCGGGCAGGAAATCACTTTGCCCCACGCCGCGAATATAGGCGATCACCGACTTGCCATAGCCGGCCGTGTTTTTTTCCAGGGTGACATTAGGCGCGGACCTGGCGATGCCTTCAACCCCCTGAACCCCGCGCTGCGTTAGAGCATCACCGCTCAGCGCGGTGATGGAAATTGGCGTCTGCTGCACGGTCTCCGACCGGAAACGCGCTGTAACGACGATGTCGGCACTTGGCGATTGTGCGCTCGCATCGCCTTGGTCCGAGGATTCCGGGCGCTGGGCCTGCGCGACGGGCGCAGCATCCTGCGCGAAGGCCGCCGATGTCATAGATAGCGCAAGAGCGGTAGTGCAAACCAGCGTCGCCCTATGCACCCGCCCGCGCGCGCCTGCGCCCAAATGCGATTTAGCCCGGATCATATCTTCCCCTCCTCAATGTTCCCGCCCTGTCGGCGTGTCGCACTCGAATTAGGCCAATTCAACACAAAGGTCAATTATTTTTCGTTTTACGGGATAAATAGATTATCATTTTTCTCATATTACGACTATTATCTGCTATATAAGGTTCAAGCGCCACGGATATGACAGCGCATGTGGGAGGGACGAATCGGTGCAGGATCGGTATCGAGAGAATGAAACTGTACTGTTCGGGCAGGAACATCGCCGCCGAGAACCGGAGTCATCAGGCGGTCGGTCGTTACGGTACGAAGATAAAATGGTTATGATATTGACTGCGGCAGGCGGCGTGGCGGCGCTGGATGCCCAGGCAGTCTTTTACCTCATGCCTTTTATCGCGACGGACTTTGCGCTGGGCAGCAGCCAGATCGGCATGATCGGTTCGGCGGTACTGGTCGGCTGGGCCATTGGCGGCCTTCTGATGGCGCGCGCATCCGATCGTCTGGGAAAGCGCAAACCTTTCCTGGTAGCCGCCTTTGCCTGTTTCGCCCTGCTTTCCGGTTTGAGTGCAGCGGCAATGGGCTTTGCGACCTTGCTGATCGCGCGGATTCTCATCGGCCTTGCGGAAGGTCCGGTCATTCCGATCAAGCAGGCCATCGTCATGGTCGAGTCCACCCCGTCGCGGCGCGGTTTCAACATGGGGATCGTGCAGAATTTCGGCGCACAATTGCTGGGCACGCTACTGGGACCGATCATCCTGATCGCGGTCGCTCAAAACGCTGGGTGGCGCTGGGCGTTTCTGGTCGCCGGTATTCCCGGCCTCATCATCGCTTTGCTGATCCTGCGGTTCATTCGCGAGCCTGCCATCGCAGCGCAGGCCGCGCCTTCACCACCTTCAGAAAATGGTCAATCGCAACGAAACGGCGCACATGCCTGGCGTCATTTGCTGGGTAATCGCAACCTTGTTCTGTGCACGCTTATTGCGTTGGCGGCGGTCGCTTGGTTCTTCGTCATGCTTACCTTTTTGCCGCTCTACCTGATACGAAATCTGCAGTTTTCGTCGAGCCAGATGAGCCTTGTCATGAGCCTGATCGGCGTAGCTGGCGTCATATCCGCCGTCATCGTTCCCGCTATTTCGGACCGTCATGGTCGACGCACGGCGATCATGATCTTCAGCGCCATCGGCGCGATTGCCCCGCTGGGCGCGCTTTATGCGGGCGCAAATCCCTGGGTCATCGGCGCCACGCTGCTGATTGGTTGCCTGATGCTGGGCACATTTCCGTTGATAATGGCGACTGTGCCGCAAGAAAGCGTCCAGCCTGCCGACGCTGCGACGGCCACGGGACTGGTGATTGCAGTAGCGCAGCTGGGCGGAGGGGCCATCGGCCCCATCCTGGCAGGCTGGCTTGCCGACCGAATCGGTGACGATACGCCGCTTATGCTGGCGGCGGGGCTGGCGCTGATCGCGACCGGCATCGCGCCTTTCGTCCGGGAAACCAAGCCTCCGCACCGGCATGATTGCGCGCCCACTCACCCGGAATAACAGCACCCATCGCTGCCTTCAACGCGCCCAAGGCGCCCCAGATTCACAAACTCAGAATATTCAGGAGCCAAAAATCATGCAATTTCATTATGACGGTTTCAAGGTGGGCGACCCTGACCTGATGCCCCTATCGCCTGCCGGCGCAGCGAAGGAAGGCGAGGGTCACGCCCTTCCGGCCCAGGTCGATGTTCTGATCGTCGGCTGCGGCCCCGCGGGCCTGACCCTGGCGGCGCAACTGGCGGCCTTCCCGGAAATCAACACCTGCATCGTCGATCAAAAGGACGGTCCCCTCGAATTAGGCCAGGCCGACGGCATCGCCTGTCGAACGGTAGAAATGTTCAACGCATTCGGCTTTGCCGAACAGGTTTTGCGCGAAGCGCACTGGGTCAATGAAACGACATTCTGGCGACCGGCGACCGATCCATCGCAGGGTATCGTGCGTGGAGGCTGGGTGAAGGATACCGAGCCAGGCCTTTCGGAATTTCCCCACGTCATATTGAACCAGGCGCGCGTGCATGGCTTCTATCTTGAAAATATGCGGAAATCCGCCAATCGACTGGAGCCTTGCTATGGCTGGCGCCTTGCCGATCTTCATATCGACAAGGACGAAACTGCGTCCCATCCGGTGTCGGCAACATTTGTGCGCACTAGCGGCGAAGATAGCGAGAAGCATATCGTAAAGGCCCGCTTCGCCGTCGGGTGCGATGGCGCACGAAGCGAAGTGAGGCGCTCCCTTGGCCTGTCGCTGGAGGGGGATTCGGCGAATCAGGCATGGGGCGTCATGGACGTGCTGGTGGAAACCAACTTTCCCGATTTGCGCAAGAAGGCACTGGTTCGTTCGCCGGGGGGCGGCAGCATTGTCCTCATACCCCGTGAGGGGGGCTATTTGTCGCGCTTCTACGTCGAACTTGACAAGCTGGAGGCGGACGAGCGTGCGGCACACCGCAATATCGGGCTTGACCAGATGATCGACGCAGCACGTCAGATATTGCATCCCTACTCTTTCGAAGTCAGGAACACGCCCTGGTGGTCGATCTACGAAATCGGCCAGCGTCTGTGCGCCCGCTTCGACGATGTCGCAACGGAAGACGGTGAAGAGCGGATACCGCGCGTTTTCATCGCTGGCGATGCCTGCCATACACATAGCCCAAAGGCAGGACAGGGCATGAATGTATCCATGCAGGATGCCTTTAATCTTGGTTGGAAACTTGCCGCCGTATTGCGTGGCCAGTCGCCCGGCCACATCCTTACGACCTATTCGGCCGAACGCCGGGCGATCGCCAAGGAACTGATCGATTTCGACCGGGAATGGGCTGGGATGCTCAGTGCGCCGCTCAAAAATCCCGACGATCCACACGGGGATGGCGTTGCACCAGAGGACATACAGGATTATTTCGTCCGGCAGGGCTGTTACACTGCGGGCACGGCGACCCGCTACGCACCCTCGCTCTTGACCGGCGCGCCCACGTACCAACCGCTTGCAACCGGATTTCCGATCGGTATGCGCTTTCATTCTGCGCCTGTCATTCGTCTGGCGGATGCCAAACCGATGCATCTTGGGCACACCATCCTGGCGGACGGCCGATGGCGGATATTCCTCTTTGCCGATCGTGCAGCTCCGACGGATCGCAATTCGGCCTTATGGCAACTTTGCAATTTCCTCGAAACCGATCCCTCGCCGATCCGCCGCTGCACGCCGACGCAGGCGGACAAGGACAATGTTATCGATGTCAGGGCGGTTTTCCAGCAGCCGCATCACGATCTCGCCCTGGAATCCATCCATGCCTTCCTGTTGCCTGAAAAAGGGAAATTCGCTCTCAGGGATCGGGAAAAGATCTTCTGCCCCGACATTGAATCAGGCGAAGATATTTACGCCATGCGCGGGATTGATCGGGATAGCGGTTGCATGGTGATCGTCAGGCCGGACCAATATGTCGCCAATGTGCTGCCATTGACAGCGCGCGGCGAACTAACAGAATTTTTCAACGCCTTTCTGTCGGCGCGTTGAAATCATGGTCGAATTTGTCCACCATAAAGCTGAACTTAACGGTCTCAGCTATCATTTCGTCACCGCTGGCCAAGGGCCGGCGATATTGCTGCTGCACGGATTTCCCGACCTTTGGATCGGTTGGCGCCCGGTGATGGAGCATTTGGTGGCCGCAGGCTACAGCGTCATAGCACCCGATCTGCGCGGTTTTGGCGACAGCCAGGCCGCCCCAGGCCCAGACCAAGCGAGCGGGTTCGACCTTTTGGGCGATCTGATCGCGTTGCTCGATCATCTTGGCCATGTGCAGGTGGCGGTGGTCGGGCATGACTGGGGTGCTGAAGTCGGCTGGACGATCGTGCGGCTGCGCCCGGATCGGTTTGGCGCTATCGTTTCGCTGTCCATCCCCTTTACGCCGCGCGGTGACGCAAGCCTGCCTCAGTTACTCGCGGCCAATGCGCCGCCCGACTTTTATATGCTCTACTTTCTGCAGGAGGGCGTCGCCGAGCGGGAGCTGGATAGCGATCCGAAAGCCTTTCTACGCAGGCTGTTCTATACCAATTGGGGCGGACGGCCCGGCACGGATGTTCCCATCATGCGGCTGGGGGCGAACGGACGCCTGATCGACGGCTTGGACGAACCCCCGACATCGGCCAATCTGCTGACCGAGCAGGAACTGGATATCTATGCGTCATCCTTTGCCAGGACGGGCTTTCGTGGCGCGCTCAATACCTATCGCAGCCTACATCGCAACTGGGAACTGCTCGCCGGATGGGCCGACATCGCGGTTGATGTTCCAGCTTTCTATATCAGCGGTGATCGCGACATAGTCCTCCATTTCCCCGGAATGAAATCGATGGTCGAACAAATGACCTCGATGCTCCCTCAAGCTGCGCCGCCGGTCATATTGGAAGGCGTAGGGCATTTCGTCCAAATGGAGCGCCCCGGACAAGTCGCCGACTTGATCGCTTCGTTTCTTGGACGCAATCATCCATGCGCAGGAACCAGCGATTGACGCGGCATGGAGCCACCGAAATATATGCCGGAGCTGGACAGCCGAGGGCTGGCTCTATGTCGCCGCCGTCATCGACCTGTTCTCCCGCCGGGTGGTGGGCTGGACGATGAGCGCCACCATGACGGCCCAGTTGGTGACGGATGTCCTGATCATGGCGATCTGGCGCCGTGGTAAGCCGATACCCTGCTGCACCACTCGGACCAGGGTAGCCAATATACCAGCGAGCAGTTCCAGCGCTTGATGAAGGACAATGCCGCGATGGAAAGCTTCTTCTCTCTCAAAACCGGGCGGATCAGGAGGAAGGTCTACCGGCCGCGAGATCGGGCCAGAGCCGATATGTTCGATTATATCGAGAGATTTTACAATCCGACACGCCGACACTCGACCTTGGGGTATGTCAGCCCCATCGATTTCGAAACACAAGCTGGTGTAGCTTGAATGAGCCTATCTTGGTGTCCGCCAAACCGGCAGCAGGCCAGTATCCCGCCGGCGAGACGATCAGGAACAAGCCTTGCGAATCAAACAATTTATAATCCAGTGATGCGGGCTTGGCGTTTGCAATCTGATTATGTGTGAGTGCCATCGGGAAAATACCCCAAAATCGGAGCTCCGACACCCCCAAATCTACCCCCCCATTCGTGAACAGTTTCAAACTGCTATGGACCATTCTGAACGCTAATGGCCGTATAATCCTTTGTTTTACAAGGGATTATTGATAGCATGGCATAGTCTGGATGGTAGTTTTGGTGGGCCCGGCAGGACTTGAACCCGCAACCTATCCGTTATGAGCGGACAGCTCTAACCAATTGAGCTACAGGCCCCACCTGCGCTGCCGATAGGCAGCATCACGCCGCTTGGCAAGCCCGTCCGCGCATAGGGACTGCGGCAATGAATTGATCCAGGCTGGCGGCGGTAACGCCGCGGCGCTCCAGATGGGTCAGCACGCCGTCCCACCAGCGGTAAAAGGTCGTCCGATCGCCTTCATTACGGACATAAGGCGTATGTCCAGGCTCCAGCGTGGGCGAATGGAAGCTGAAATTCAGCACGCGCACGCCTTCATCGATCAGCGCGTCGATCGCCGATATCGCCTCATGCAGCGGCACACCTTCAGGCGTCAGCGGGATGCGGCTGAGCATCCTGACGCGCGACAGGGCTCCCGCCAGCGGCCCCATCGCCTGCGCCGCGCGATACAGGCGCTCGCCGCCGCCGCGCAGCAGCCCGGCAAAGGCCGTGGACAGCGGCAATTCGATCAGCGACCGGGTCGGTCCCGCCCAATAAGGATGTTGTGGCAGGCCATGGAAATCGGGGCCATTCTGGTGGCTATAGTCGAACCGGCTGCGGACCGAACTGTCGAGGCGAAAGCCCGCCTCCTCCAGCAAGCGTGCGCTGCTGGCGCCAACGCCATAGCGCCCGGCGCGATAGGCGATGGGGCGACGGCCGAACCGTTCCTCGATGCGCTGGCAGAGCGCCTCCAGCTTGGCGCGCTCGATCGCTTCGGGGAGGAAGCCGACATAGCTGTTGGCCGCGTTCACATCCTCCACATGGGGCGGATTGACCCAGGGGTGGAGGTGCGCGCCGATATCGGCCGCGCCATCATTAACCCATTGTCCCATCATTGCGGCCGCCGCATCGCTGTCGATCACTGGATAATCGGTGACATAGATAGGCTTGACCCCAGCGGCGGCGAAATAGGCCTGACCGCGCGCCATGCCCGGCAGGGCCGTGACGCGATTGCTGGCGCGGCTGAACGGCGCATTCCAGTCAAACTCTTCCTCGGTATCGACGAACAGCATGAAACGGGCGCCGAAGGCGGGATCGAGGGCGATCATGTCCTGCGCCAGCGGCGGCCGGAGCAGATTGCCATCATGAAGTTGAGCAGTCATGTCGCATCTCTATCGCTCAATGGTTGCGATAGGGTTTCCCTGCCCCCTTCAGACTTGGCCTCATGCCTAGCCCTTCAGGCGTGATCGGCCAGACCGCTGGCGACCGCGACCGCGGGGATGGTCAGTAGCAGCCGTCCCGGCTCAATCGTCAGTCCGCCGCCGCACGTGGCGGCCAAGCCGCGGATCAGCCGCAGCGAAAAGCCCAGGCCCAGCAACGGACCATCGACCCAATCGCCGCTGGCGTCATAGCCCGGATCTAGCAGTTGCGCCTCGTCCATGCCGACCAGGGTGGAGGGGCGGTCGATCGCGAAGACAACCCGCCCGGCCGCGCCGTCCGGCTGAAACCAGCAGGCGCCAGTCACCGGTTCGGCGACCGGCGCGACCGAAATGGCGGTGCGCAGCAGATGCTGCACCATCCGTTCGCCCTGCACCGGATCGATCCGCACCTGCGGCAGGCCTGGTGCGATGGCGATGTCGATGCCGACGGCGCCCTGATCGGCAAAGCGCGTCGAGATCTGCGTCACCAACAGCGCCGGGTCGATAAGCTGGGGCATGGTCTCGCCGTCGCCGCGCGACACCCTGGCCGCCAGATCCAGATCGTCGAACGCCGCGAGCAGGTGGCGCGCATCAACCGCGATCTTGCCCGCCATGTCGCGATATTGGATGCCGGCCGCGCCGAACAATTCCTGTTCGATGATCTCGGCAAAGCCCAATATGGCGTTCAGGGGCGTGCGCAATTCATGGACCAATTGCCGCAACGAGTCGGCCGACAGTCCGGCAATGGCCATGGCTGCGGGCTTGGGTTCGCTGGCGACTTCATGCAGGAAAGGACGGCGCGCCTGTCCGCGATAGCCCTGGAAACGGCCTGAGCGGGTGTCGAAAAAGGGCGTTGCGGACAGACGCCACTCGCCCGCCATGGCCCCGCCGACGATAGTATAGCGCCCATTCTGGAAGCCGCTGCGGCGCGCGAAAGCGCCGGCGACATGGGCGTCGGGTCCGCTGCCGCCTTCGAGCGCGACATCGCCCAGCATCAGCCCGATCAACGCCGCGCGCGGTCCCTGATCGATCCACAGGATGATGCCCTCTGCATCGGTTTCGAACGTGAAGTCGCGGGGCGCGGCCTCTCTGTCGGGAAAAGCGTCGCCATTGGCGGCTTCGGGCGGCTTGCGCGCGCTTGTGAAGCGCGCAATCCGATCGACCAGGTTGCGGATCTGACCTTCGTCGCCCGGTTGCGGGCGAAGCGGCGTCACCTTCGCGGATGCCCTTGGCTCGACGGGCGAGGGATCAGGTTTCGCCAGCATCTCCGGCGTCAGGATCATGTCGCTGTCGCCGATCATGTCCTGACGCGCGGTGGACAGGACCAGATCATGCGCGCCGAAGGCTTCGAGCGCCTGCCGCGTTGCCGGACCGATATCGCGCCGACCGCGCAGCACGCCGCGCGCCGTGGGCGTCAGATGCGGCAGCAGGTCGATCCAGGCCGTTTCCGGCAACTGTGCCCGCGCAGTGGCGGCAGCGGCGATCGAGGGCCGATCATTGGCGAAGAAGGCGACCAGGCTGGGCGAGCGCAGGCGACCGCCCAATTCCACGACCGTCGCGATTCGTTGCGTTTCAGTCAGTTGCGGCCGTAGCGCGGACAGCCGGTCGAGCAGCGCGCCACGCGCCGACGCGGCCATGGCGGGCCGATCCGGCCTATCGCGCTGGGCAAGGAGGTCGACACATTGGCGCCACAACGTCACCGCGCCCAGCCCGCTACGGTCCTGCGCCGCCAGCACTGTCTGCATGAGATCGTCGAAACGCACCAAAATCCCCAAATCATGCGAGTTATCAGCCTGTGCCCCGCCGCGCACGGATACGGCCCCGGTCATCGATAGGCGCTCCACGAGTAAAGGAAAAGGCCCCGATGCCGCGAACGAAAGCGACCGTCGCATAGTGGGACAATTGCATTGCCCTGAAACATTATTATGATGGGTCGCATAAACAGGACAGGAAATAAGCGAAATAATGGCCGGCCCCAATATCGACGATATCGACATGCAGATCCTGGGCGAACTGCAACAGGACGGCAGGATGACCAATGTGGAGTTGGCGCGCAAAGTCGGTCTGACGGCGCCGCCCTGCCTGCGTCGCGTGCGAGCGCTGGAGGAAGCTGGCGCGATCAAATCCTACCATGCCGTCGTCGATCCGGCGATGCTTGGCTACACCATCACCGTATTCGCCATGGTCAGCCTGAAAAGCCAGGCGGAGGCCGATCTGAAAGCGTTTCAGGACCATGTCGCATCGCTGCCCGAAGTGCGCGAATGTCACATGCTGAACGGCGAAATCGACTTCATCCTGAAAGTGGTGGCGCGCGACTTGCAAAGCTTCCAGCAGTTCCTGACGTCGAAATTGACGCCAGCGCCCAATGTGGTCAGCGTCAAGACGTCGCTCACCATCCGCACATCAAAGAACCAGCCCGGCGTCCCCCTGCCCGTCTGAACCCGGACGGCGCAGGGGGTCCGGCGCGTCAGCCGACCTTGCGATCCTGATGCTGCGCCCAGGCGGTCCAGAAACCCGCGATTGCGGTCCAGGGACCACTGACCCGCGCCAGGGTCGCCTGGGCGCTGGGCAGGTCGCCGGACCGGGCCAGCGCCACGCCCAGCCGCGCATTGGCGCGCCCTTCGTCGATCCCGCCCTTGCTCAGCGCCAGCCGATATTGTTCGACCGCCTGCGGGAATTGGCCTAGCGAGAAATAGCTGTCCGCGACGGCCAGCGCATCCTTGCCATTGCCTGCCACCGCCGCTTTTTTCGCCATTGCGGGCAGAGCGACGATTTCCTTCGTCGCCTTGGGTGTAACGCTCTTGAGCAACTGGCTGGTCACGCTCTGGGTCGGAGTCAACTTGCCCGCCTTGCGGCCGGATTCGATGATCGCCTTGGCTTCGGAATAATAGCCTGATTTCTCCGCCGCCTGCGCATAGGCCTGATAGTCGCGCTCGCTCGCCATCGCGCCATTGGCCGCCTGCAGACGGTAAAGATCGAGCTGCAGTTGCGGCTCCAGTTCAGCGGCCGATTGGTAATTAACCAGCGCGGATCGCCATTCTTCCTTGCCATCCCGCTGGTTCAGCCGGTCGCGGTAGAGTTGCCCGACTTCAGTCCAGTCACCGGCCTGATAGGCCATGGAGATCGCCCGATCGATCCAGGCCAGCGGCACCGGCTGACCCGACGCTTTGTGGCGGGCTATGGCTTCCTGCACGAAGGGGCGGGCGTCCTTGGGCTTGTTGCGGCGCAAAGCGATATCGGCGCGCAACATGGTTGCGTCGATGCCGTCATACCCCAGCGTCTTGGCGTAATCGAGCTGCGCGGTGGCGTCCGTATAATTGCCGACCATGTAGGACAGATAGGCCGCTACATAGCGCAACCGCGGCGCTTCGCTGCGCGGCAGGGCCGCGGTCTTGAACAGGTCGGTCAGGGCGATACGTTCGGCCTGCACGTCGCGGCGTTGCGCAGCGAGTTGGAAGCGCATGCCTGCCGCCACATAAGATTCAAAATCATTGGTGGGGATGAGCGATGCGATGCGGGCGCTCGCCGTCGCCACATCACGCGCCTTGAGCGCCGCTTCGGCCGCTTGCGCGCCAGCGCGAAAACCGTCGGACATTTCGATCGGCGGGCCGACCACGACCGGCGCTTTCTTCTTTGCTGCCACAGGCGTTGCGACGACCGCAATGGCGGCCGCCAGCGCCGCCAGCGGCAGGCGGGAAATCTTGATATCGATGCGCATGGGCCGCCCCGGCTCCCCCAAAAATATAGTCTTCAAAGCCCATGGGCGCGCGGCCAGCACGCGCCCATGGATAATCATCAGGCCCCCTTGGTGCCCAGATAGGCAAGCCACAGGCCAGCGACCTGCTTGCGCGAACCGGCCTGCACCGCTTCAAACGCGGCCTTGGCGCCAGCCGTGTCGCCGCCCAGCGTCTTGGCGATGCCAAGTCGCGAATTAATCTCGTCCGCTTCCACGCCGCCCTTCTGCTTGGCGAGTTCGAACATGGCCGCAGCCTTGGCGTAATCGCCATAGCCAAGATAAGCGTCGCCGGTGGCGGCTGCGATCTTGCCGTTGGCAGCCTTCTGCGCGTCGGCTTCGGCCGCACCCAGCGTGCTCTTGTCGCCTGCGATCTTCGGCACGGCGGTCTGATAGACGTCAGCGCCTTGGGTCGCGTTCAGCACGCCCTTGGACCGGCCAGCGTCAATGGCGGTCTTGACCTCGCCATAAATGCCGGTCTTCGAGGCCATTTCGGCATATTCGGTATAGTCGGCCGCAATGACCAGGCCGCCCGAAACCGACAGAAGACGCAGAACGTCAAGATTTTCGCGGTTCGAAATATTGGGGTTGGCGCGCTGGAACAGGCGCACCAGTGTCCGCAGATTCTGACCGCTCGGTTCAGCCTGATAGGCCATCTTCGCCCATTCGGTCACGTCCGGCAGCTTGGCCGCCTCGGCCCGGCTGACGCCGATCTGATACCATTGGGCCGGAACCTGCTGGCCCGCCGCCTTCATCGCATCAGCCGCGGCCTTCAGCGCCGTCAGACCCTGCTGATTGAAGCCGCGCGCCGGCTCGACCGAACCATTGCCGGTGCCCGCCTTGCCGAAATAGGCCTGGGCGATGGTGGGCTGCACCGATTCCGCTTTGTATCCGGCGGCAAGCGCCGCCTGGCCGCGCTGGATCGCCACGTCGTAATTCTTCGCGGCCATCGCCTGATCGGCGGCGATCGCATTGAACTGGCCTGCCTGTTCAGGCGGGGTCAGGCCGCTATCGAGCATCTGGTTGAGCGCTTCGCTCTGCAAGGCCGTGTCCTTGGCGGCGATCGAGGTGTTCAGCTTGATCGCGCCGATCTGATATTTGTCGTCATTCGACGTGGCCTTGCTGTCCGCTTCGGCCAGCGCGGCTTTGGCGCCCGCAAAATCCTGCGCTTCGGAAGCCTTTTGCGCGGTTTGCAGCGCCTTGATGACGTCAGGCGACACGTTGAGCTTCGGGCCGGCCTTCTTCTCTTCCTTCTTCGCGGCGAAGGCAGGGGCGCTGATCGCGCCACCGGTCATAGCCAAAGCCAGCGCGAGCGCCACCGGGGTAACAAAACGCATGATCATCATCTCCTCTTGCGCGCCTGATGGGGGAACAGCAGGCGACCTTTCGCGGTTGGGCGCCGATTAGGGGACGGCGCGTGAACGGCCATTGAACAAGCCGATATCGTCGGATTTTGCAACCGTTATACAGCCGCTTCGTTCCACTTGCGAACATATCGCCTCCCCATAACGCCTCGGCTACACATACCGGCGCGCAGGCTTGGCCAAGGGGTGACAGATTTGTTTCGCTCGGCTAGGGGTTGGGCAACAGAATCCATCCTGAAAAAAGAGAATCGCATTGACCGACGAGACTGTCCTCGCCGACCCTTCGGACATCAGCCCCATCTCCATCGTGGACGAGATGAAGGCCAGCTATCTCGACTATGCCATGTCCGTCATCGTGGCGCGCGCCCTGCCGGACGTGCGCGACGGTTTGAAGCCGGTCCATCGCCGCATTCTGTTCTCCGCCCAGGAATCGGGCTTCGTCTACAACCGCCCCTATCGCAAGTCTGCGCGCCTGGTCGGCGAGGTGATGGGTAAATATCACCCGCATGGCGACAGTTCGATCTACGACGCCTTGGCGCGCATGACTCAGGACTGGTCGATGCGGGTTCCGCTGATCGACGGTCAGGGGAATTTCGGTTCCATGGACCCCGATCCGCCAGCGGCCATGCGCTACACCGAAGCGCGCCTGGCGAAGGTCGCGACGGCGCTGCTGGACGATCTCGACAAGGACACGGTCGACTTCACGCCCAACTATGATGCATCGGAAAGCGAGCCGCAGGTTCTGCCCGCGCGCTTCCCCAACCTGCTGGTCAATGGCGCGGGTGGCATCGCGGTCGGCATGGCGACCAACATCCCGCCGCATAATCTGGGCGAAGTGCTGCGCGCCTGCCTCGCCTATATCGACAATCCCGGCATCACGACCGACGAACTGATCGCCATCGTCCCCGGTCCCGATTTCCCCACCGCGCCGCTGATCCTGGGCCAGTCGGGCGCGCGCAGCGCCTATCATACCGGCCGCGGCTCCATCATGATGCGCTCGCGCCATGTGGTCGAGGAAGGGCGCGGCGACCGCCAGTCGATCGTCCTGACCGCCATCCCCTATCAGGTCGGCAAGAACGGCCTGGTTGAAAAGATCGCCGAAGCCGCCAAGGACAAGCGGATCGAAGGCATCAGCGACATTCGCGACGAGTCCAGCCGTGAAGGCGTGCGGATCGTCATGGACCTGAAGCGCGACGCGACCCCCGAAGTCGTGCTGAACCAGTTGTGGCGCAACACGCCGGCCCAGTCGAGTTTCCCGGCCAACATGCTGGCGATCCGTGGCGGCCGCCCCGAATTGCTGGGCCTGCGCGAAATTATCGAAGCCTTCGTCAAGTTCCGTGAAGAGGTCATCACCCGCCGCACCAAGTTCGAACTGAACAAGGCGCGCGACCGGGCGCATATCTTGCTGGGCCTGGTCGTCGCGGTCAGCAATCTTGACGAAATGGTCAAGATCATCCGCGGATCGTCCAGCCCGGCCGAAGCCCGCGAAAGGCTACTGGCGCGCGAATGGCCGATCGGCGAGATCGCCCCCTATCTGCGCCTGGTCGAAGCGATCGAGACGGATGTCCATGGCGACATCTACAAGTTGAGCGACATTCAGGTCCGCGCGATCCTGGACCTGCGCCTGCATCGCCTGACCGCTCTGGGCCGCGACGAAATCGGCAAGGAACTGGCCGAACTGGCCGAGGCGATCGCCGAATATCTCGCCATATTGGGCGACCGGGTGAAACTCTATGCGGTGATGCGCGAAGAGTTGGAGGCGATCGAAAAGGAATTTGCGACCCCGCGCCTGTCGGAGATCACCGCCGCCGCCGACGGTATCGAGGACGAGGATCTGATCGAGCGCGAGGAGATGGTCGTCACCGTCACCGTGCAGGGCTATATCAAGCGCACCCCGCTCGAAAGCTTCCGCGCTCAGGCGCGCGGCGGCAAAGGCCGGTCCGGCATGGCGACCAAAGATGAGGACGCCGTCACCGAAATGTTCGTGACGTCGACCCATACGCCGGTGCTGTTCTTCTCAACCGCCGGCAAGGTCTATCGCATGAAGGTGTGGCGCTTGCCCGAAGGCGGCCCGGCGACGCGCGGTCGGCCGATGGTCAACCTGCTGCCGCTCGGCCCCGGCGAAACCATCCGCACCGTGCTGCCGCTGCCCGAAGACGAGGATAGCTGGAAGGATCTGCACGTCATGTTCGCGACAGCGAACGGGACAGTTCGACGCAACAGCATGGACGCCTTCGCCAATGTGCCAAGCAACGGCAAGCTGGCGATGCGCTTCGATGAGGGTAGCGAAGATCGCCTGATCGGCGTGGCGCTGCTGACCGAAGAGGATGACGTTCTGCTCGCTACCCGCCAGGGCAAGGCGATCCGCTTCGCCGCGACCGACGTGCGCGAATTCCAGAGCCGCACTTCCACCGGCGTGCGTGGCATGACGCTCAAAAATGATGACGAGGTGATCTCGTTGTCGATCCTGCATCGGTCCGGCGCGGAGCAGGAACAGCGCGAGGATTATCTGCGTTTCGCCCCGTGGAAGCCGGAAAAGGAGGGCGAAATGGCCGATCAGGCCATGTTCGTCCATATGCGGGAAAATGAGCAGTTCATTCTGACCGTCTGCGCCAATGGCTATGGCAAGCTGTCGTCCGCCTATGACTATCGCCGCACCGGGCGCGGTGGTCAGGGCATCACCAATATCGACAATATCGGCCGCAACGGCCCCGTGGTCGCCAGCTTCGCCGCTACCCAGGCCGATCAGTTGATGCTGGTCACCGACCAGGCGAAGTTGATCCGTATGGGCCTCGACAGCCTGCGCGTCATCGGCCGCAATTCGGCGGGCGTCCGCCTGTTCGATGTGGCCAAGGACGAACATGTCGTGAGCGCCGCCAAGATCGAGGAAAGCGAGGAGGCCGAACCGACCGAGGCTACGCCGGTAGCATGAGCGACCTGTTCGCCTACAAGGTGCTGACGGCGGAGCAATATGAACAGTTCAAGGCCGACGGCGTGTTCAAAGGCGCGCCGATCGACCTGACGGACGGTTATATCCATATGTCGACCCGCGACCAGGCGGCCGAGACGGTGGCCAAGCATTTTGCCGGGCAGGACCGGCTGGTCATGCTGATGATCGATCTGGCGCCGTTCGGCGATACGATCAAATGGGAGGAATCGCGCGGCGGCGCGCTATTCCCCCATCTCTATGCCGACCTGCCGATCAGCGCGGTTGCGGGCAAGGTCGTGCTGCGCATCGGCGACGATGGGCGGCACCAGTTTCCGGCAGGATTTTGATCCGCCGGCATGTGTTGATCAGGGAACGCGCTGCATCCCCGTTACGCGGCCGCGACTGACCCGATAGTCCCAGCCGCCCCAGCGGATATGGTTGGACATGACGGCCATCGCCTGCACCGCCAGATGCGCCCATGTCACCGCGAAGGGCGCCACCATATCCCATAGCAGCGATCGCCGCGCCTTCACCGCCTGTTTCGGCTCCAGCACCGCGCCGATGATCGATCGCCGCACCAGCGCCCGGCTCCACGCAGCGCCATAGCCGATCGCGACCGCGATCCAGCCGCCCCAGCCCAGCGCCCAGGCCCAAGCGGCCGCCTGCACCGCGACCACGCCGGTTGCCAGGCCCCACATGCCGATGCTGTTGGTGGCGATATGACGGTACTGGCGAACGCCGAAATCCAGCAGGTCGGCGATGCGCCCTTCCAGCGGACTCGCCACCAGCAGGTCGCGCACCGGCCGCAGCCGCAATTGCGCGCGCCAGCCCGCCAGCCCGATCGTCATGTCGTCGGACAGGCGACCGGCCAGCGCCGCGCCCAGGTCCAGCCGATCCGCCACCGCCCGCGTCAAGGCCATGGCCCCGCCCCAGGGCATGGTCGCGCTGGCGAACCGCGGCAGCGTCGCCAACTGCAACTCGACCGCGCCGACCAAGGTCGCCACCGCTCCGCTTTCCGGCAGCAGCAGGCGATAGCCAGTGACGATGTCGGCTTTTCCCCGCACCAGCGGGAAAAGCAGCCGCCCGACCAGCCGCGTCGGCGGCTCGATATCGGCGTCGATGAAGACCAGGTAGCGATCGTCGGCACGCAACGCTCGCAGGGCCGCGCGCAACTTGTGGACCTTGCGTCCTTCATCCTGCGCCATCCCCGCTGCGACGAGTTGCACCCAGTCGCCCTCCCGCGCTCGCAATGCCTCGGCCGCCGGGCAGGCGCCCGACGTCGCCAGCAACAGGCGGAACGGCGCGCTTTGCGCCTTCAACCGCGCGATCAATTCATCGCCGCCATCCCAATCGTCACGGACGCTGAGGATCAGCACGACGCCATCGGGCGCTTCCTCTTTCCGGTCCTTGGGCAGGTTGCGCCCATAATTGACGACGCCCAACACAGTCAGCGCCTGTAACAAGAACCAGACCCACAACATCATCACAACGCCCACGCCTCTTTACCGTCATGCACGCTGCTGTATGACGCTTGGGCGATGCTCTCCAACCCCTTTCTCTTCATCGTGATGCGGTTGCTGCCCGCCCGCCTGGCCTCCTGGTTCGGGGGCTGGCTGTCGGCCCATGTCGCACGCCGCAATATGAAATTGCGCGACGCGCGCGCGCGCGCCAACCTCGCCCTTTTGCGCCCCGACCTACCCGATGCCGATCGGGAAGCCATATTGACACGCCGCTGGACGAATATCGGACGCACCATGGCCGAACTCGCCAATATCGATCGGCTGGTGAACGACGCTCATGTCACCGTAATCGACCGGGTCGGGTACCAGGCGGTTTTGGAAGGTCCCGGTCCCATGGTCGCCTTCACCTGCCATCTGGGCAATTGGGATCTGCTGGCCGCCTATATCAAATGGTCGACCGACCGACCCGGCCTTGGCGTCTATGAAGACCCCGAAGACCCCAGGATCGCCGCCCAACTCAAAAGGGCGCGCTCCAGCTATATGGGCGAAGCGATCGGCGGCGGCGGCGCGGCACGCGGCGTCCTTAAGCACCTGACCCAAAAGGACCGGGCGACCCTCTATATATTGGCCGACGAACGACGCGAGCGTCAGGTCTGGTTCCCCACCTTCGGCCGGTCGATCGAGCCGTCGGGCAACCTGTCGATCGCGCTGCGCCTGGCGCGCAAGGTCGGCGCGCGCTTCCTGCCCTTTTATCTGGTGCGCACAAAAGGCCCGCATTTTGCGCTGCATTGGCATCCGCCGCTCGATCCTCGCGACATGAGCGACGCGGATATCGTCGCGACGCTCGACCGTTTCCTGGGCGCAGCCTGCATCGCCCATGCCGACCAATGGCTGGCGCTGCATGATATGGACCTGACCGCGACCGCCATGTGACTTGCGCGCGCTTCCCCGCTAAAGCCCGCAGCATGTCCCGACTCGCGATCAAGATTTGTGGTCTGTCCACGCCCGAAACGGTGGGCGCGGCGGTCAGCGCCGGGGCGAGCCATATCGGGTTCGTCCATTTCACCAAAAGCCCGCGCCATGTGGAGGCCGACCAGATTCGCGGCCTGGCCGCCCATGCCCCGGCCCATATCGAAAGGGTCGCGGTCGTCGTCGATCCGACCGACGAGATGCTGGGCGAATTGGTCGGCGCCGGCGCCCTCACCGCGCTGCAATTGCATGGCAAGGAAAGCCCGCAGCGCGTCGCCGCCATCCGCGCGCGGTTCGGCCTGCCGGTGTGGAAGGCGATCGCGGTAAAGACCCGCGCCGACATCGATAGCGCCAGCGCTTATGTGGGCGCGGCCGACCTGTTGCTGTTCGATGCCAAGACGCCCGACGGCGCGGCGCTGCCCGGTGGCATGGGGCTTCGCTTCGACTGGACGCTGCTGCGCGGGTTGGCCATCCCGGCGCCATGGGGGCTTTCAGGGGGGCTTTCGAGCGACAATGTCGTCGAGGCGATCTGCATCAGCGGCGCGCGCCTGATCGATATTTCGTCCGGCGTCGAGAGCGCGCCGGGCATCAAGAGTGTGGACAAGATCATGGCCTTCTGCAAAGCGGTGTCCGCATGTTGACGCAGACATCCTTCGTGATGCGCATTGGACAACGATGGCGCTGATCGCTTCCCTTTCATCGAAGCGAACGCCCTATTTTGTCCCGGAAAGACTGACACCATGACCGACACACTGAGCTTGCCCAACAGCCTGCGATCGCAGCCCGACGCCAGCGGCCATTTCGGCGCGTTCGGCGGCCGCTACGTCGCCGAAACGCTGATGCCACTGATCCTGGAACTGGAGAAGGTCTACAAGACCGCCAAGGCCGATCCCGCCTTCGACGCCGAGTTCGCCGAATTGTTGCGTAGCTATGTCGGCCGCCCCAACCCACTTTATTATGCTGGGCGGCTGACCGAGGCGCTCCGCGCCAAGGCTCCCGCAGGCAAGGGCGCGAAAATCTACCTGAAGCGCGAAGAGTTGAACCATACCGGCGCGCACAAGATCAACAATTGCATCGGCCAGGCGCTGCTCGCCCGCCGCATGGGCAAGAAGAAAGTCATCGCCGAAACCGGTGCAGGCCAACACGGCGTCGCGACCGCGACCGTCGCCGCCCTGTTCGGCATGGAATGCAAGATCTTCATGGGCGCGAAGGATGTCGAGCGGCAGAAGCCCAACGTCTTCCGCATGAAGCTGCTGGGCGCGGAAGTCATCCCGGTTCATTCGGGGTCGTCCACGCTCAAGGATTCGATGAACGACGCCCTGCGCTACTGGGTGTCGAACGTGCATGATACTTTCTACATCATCGGCACGGCGGCCGGCCCGCACCCCTATCCCGAACTGGTCCGCGATTTCCAGTCGATCATCGGCAAGGAAACCCGTGCGCAGATCATGGAGGCTGAAGGTCGCCTGCCCGACATGCTCATCGCGCCGGTCGGTGGCGGCTCCAACGCCATCGGCCTGTTCCACCCCTTTCTGGACGACCCAGAAGTTGCGATGATCGGCGTGGAAGCGGCCGGCGAAGGGCTGGACGGGAAACACGCCGCCTCGCTGGCCGGCGGCGTGTCGGGCATCTTGCACGGCAACCGCACCTATCTGCTCCAGGACGAAGACGGCCAGATCACGGAAGCGCACAGCATTTCTGCTGGCCTAGACTATCCCGGCATCGGGCCGGAACATAGCTGGCTGCACGAGATCGGCCGGGTCCAATATATGCCGATCAAAGATGAAGAGGCGCTGACGAGCTTCCAGACGCTCAGCAAGCTGGAAGGAATCATCCCCGCGCTCGAATCCGCCCATGCGGTTGCCGCCGCCGAACAGATCGCACCGACGCTAAATGCCGACAAGATCATCGTCATCAACCTGTCGGGCCGGGGGGACAAGGATATCTTCACCGTCGCCGACGCGCTGGGAGTGGAGATGTGAATATGGACCGTCTGGCTTCCCGCTTCGCCGCTTGCAAGGCGCAGGGCCGCGCCGCGCTCATCACCTTCGTCACCGCTGGCGACCCTGATGTCGCATCGACCCCCGCCATCCTCGATGCGCTGGTCGCGGGCGGCGCAGACATCATCGAACTGGGGATGCCCTTCACCGATCCGATGGCTGATGGTCCGGCGATCGAACTGGCGAACCTGCGCAGCCTGGGGTCGGGCACGAAGACCAAGCATATCTTCGCCCTCGCCGCCGATTTCCGCGCGCGTCATGCCGACACGCCGATCGTCCTGATGGGCTATGCCAATCCGATGCTGATCCGCGGCGCCGACTGGTTCGCCGATCAGTGCAAGGCGGCTGGCGTCGATGGCGTGATCTGCGTCGATATCCCGCCGGAGGAAGACGCCGAGATCGGCCCTGCCCTGCGCGCAGCCGGCGTTCACCTCATCCGCTTGGCTACCCCCACGACCGACGCGGCGCGTCTGCCCGCGGTGCTCGATGGCGCCAGCGGCTTCCTCTACCATGTCTCGGTCGCGGGCATCACCGGCAAGCAGTCGGCGGCGCAGGCCAATATCGAAATCGCCGTCGATAAGCTGAAGGCCGCCACCGACCTGCCGGTCGCGGTCGGCTTTGGCGTACGCGGGCCGGAACAGGCTGCCGCCATCGGCCGGATCGCCGACGGCGTGGTCGTCGGCTCGGCCATCGTCGATATCATCGGGTCGCATGGCGACGCCGCCGCGCCCTTCGTCCAGGACTTCGTCGCCACGCTGCGCGACGCCCTTCATATTCGGGAGACCGCCGCATGAGCTGGATCAACCGCGTTCGCAACGCCCTGCCCTTCACCAAGAAGGAAACCACCGCCGAAACGCTGTGGCACAAATGCCCGTCCTGCAACGAGATGATCTTCATCAAGGAATGGGAAGAAAATCTGTCCGTATGCCCCCGCTGCGATCATCATGGCCGCATCGGCCCGTCGGAACGGTTCGAACATATATTGGACGCCGGCTTCATCCTGCTGCCGACGCCGCATGTGCAGGAAGACCCGCTTAAATTCCGGGATTCCAAACGCTATCCCGACCGGATCAAGGCTGCGCGCGCGGCGACCGGGGACCAGGACGCGCTCATCAACGCGCGCGGCGCGATCGACGATGTGCCGCTGGTGATGGGCGTACAAAATTTCGCCTTCATGGGCGGCTCCATGGGCATGGGCGTGGGCGCGGCCTTCATCCAGGGCGTCAACGATGCGATCGCCCATAAATGCCCCTATGTCATCTTTACCGCCGCCGGCGGCGCGCGGATGCAGGAGGGTATTCTCTCCCTGATGCAGATGCCGCGCGCGACCGTGGCGATCCAGAAGCTGCACGCGGCTGGCCTGCCCTATATCGTCGTGCTGACCGATCCGACCACCGGCGGCGTGACGGCCAGCTACGCCATGCTGGGCGATATCCAGATTTCCGAACCCAATGCCCTGATCGGCTTCGCGGGCCAGCGCGTGATCGAAAGCACGATCCGCGAAAAGCTGCCCGAAGGCTTCCAGCGCGCCGAATATCTGCTGGACCACGGCATGATCGACATGGTCGTCCATCGCGGCGAACTGCGCGACACGCTGGCGCGGGTGATCGGCTATCTGACTCCTCGCGCGGCGGATTGAAGCAGCGCTCGCGCTAAAGGGGGACGGGCGCGCCATGGCCGACCATGCGGTTTCGGACGATGCACAAGTGCAAGCGCAACTCGACCGGCTCTGGTCGCTCTCGCCCGGCGCGGACATATTGGGGCTGGAACGCATCACCCGACTGCTGGAGCGGCTGGGCGATCCGCACCGCGCCCTGCCACCGATCTTCCATGTCGCGGGCACCAACGGCAAGGGATCGACCTGCGCCTTCCTGCGCGCGGCGATGGAAGCGGACGGCAAGACGGTCCATGTCTTCACCTCCCCGCATCTCGTGCGCTTCAACGAACGCATCCGCGTGTCGGGCCAGCTCATTTCCGACGCGCTGCTCGCGCGTTATCTTGAACGGGTTCTTGATATCGCGGAAGGCGTCAACGCCAGCTTCTTCGAGGTAACGACGGCCGCCGCCTTCCTGGCTTTCGCCGAACATCCTGCGGACGCCTGCATCATCGAAGTGGGCCTGGGCGGCCGGCTCGACGCGACCAATGTCATCGTCGACCCGGCGGTATGCGGCATCGCCCAGCTCGGCATCGACCATCAAGCGTTTCTGGGCGACACGCTGACGCAGATTGCCGCGGAAAAGGCCGGCATCGCCAAGGCCGGCGCAGCGCTGGTGACGCAGCGCTATGCCGAATCGCTCTTCCCGGTGATGATGGACGCCGCCGCCCGCGCGTCCACCCGCTGGATCGGACAGGGCGATGGCTGGGACGCGGCCATCTATCGCGACCGGATGCATTATCGCGACGAGCAGGGTCGGCTGGAAACGCCTATACCACGGCTGGCCGGCGCGCATCAGGTGCAGAATGCCGCGCTCGCCTTCGCCATGCTGCGCCATCAAAGCGCGGTGCCCTTGTCCGAGGCTGCGCTGAAGGCCGCGCCGCTGTGGGCGCACTGGCCCGCGCGGTTGCAGCGGCTGGATCGGGGGCCGTTGCTGGACGCCCTGCCGCAGGATGCCACCGCCTGGCTCGATGGCGGGCATAATGCCGGCGCGGGCGAGGCGATCGGCGCTTTCTTCACCGCAGATCGGCTGGAGGGGCACAAGCTCCAGCTCGTCATCGGCATGTTGGCGAACAAGGAAGTGGACGCCTTCCTCGCCCCCTTCGCAGGTAAGATCGCCCATATCCATGCCCTGCCGGTGCCGGGCCACGACCATCACCCGCCCGCCCGCTTCGCGGCCATCGCCGCCCAATGGGGCGTCGGTTGCACCGCCCATGACGATGCGCGCCAGGCGATTGACAGCATCGCCGCGACGTGCGGGGCCTCCGGCGATACCGCGCCCAAGCTGCTGATCGGCGGTTCGCTCTATCTGGCCGGGGAAATTTTGCGACTGAACGAGCAATTGCCCGACTAATTACACTTGCGACTGACTCGCAATAGCGTAGAATGAGCCTCTGACCTATGCAGAAGGCGCGATTCTATGGCTTATGGAGAGACTTCCCCCCTCGACCTGCCCCGGCCCATTCCGGGCGGCTATGGCAATCGCCTGTTCCTGTTCGTGATGCGACGGATGGCGACCGCTGGGGTCAATGATGCCCACGCCGCCAATGCGATGCTAGGCGCGTTCGGCCGGAGCTATCGCCGCCCGCTGGTGCTGATGCGCGCGATGATGCTGGAACTGGCGCGCGCGTCGAGCCGCAAGATCCTGGTCGCCCCCTGTTGCTGCGCGCGCATGACCGCGGACGAGGCGCTGATGATGCAGGCGACGGGCGACGCGCTGCGCGATCCCAACGCTGCCTTTGGGCAGGTGAGCGCCTTGCTGGGCAACGATCATGCGCTGGGCGCGCTGACCTGCCTGCAGGCGGTGGCGCAGGCCCATAGCGACCTGGGCCGGCCGCTGGATCTCTACGCCGCGGGCTGATCGGCAGGGTCGATGGTCGCGGCGGTGCCGACGCTGGCGTCGATCAGGCCGGCGCGCATCATCAGCCAGAAGAGCAGGATGCCCGGCACCGCGAGCGCGGTCGTGAGCAGATAGAAATCGACATAGCCGAAGCGCTCGATCAGGCCGCCCGCCGTCGTGCCGGTCAGGAAGCGCCCGACGATGCTCGCCGCCGCCGAGATCAGCGCATATTGCGCGGCGGTGAAACGCAGGTCGCACAGGGCCGAGAAATAGGCGACCACGGTGACGCCGCCGATGCCGCTGGCGATATTTTCGAACCCGATCGCCCCGGCCATGCCCCAATTGCTCTTCCCCAACGCGGCCAGCGCGGCGAAGCTGAAATTGGACACGCCCATCAGGATAAGGCTGAACAGCACGGATCGCTTCATGCCCATGCGGGCATAGAGGATGCCGCCGATGAAGATGCCGATCAGATAGGCCCAGAAGCCGATGCCGACATCGTAGATGACGATCTCGTCATTGGTGTAGCCCATATCGTCGAACAAAAGCCGAAAGGTCAGGTTCGCCAGCGTGTCGCCGATCTTGTGCAGCAGGATGAAGAGCAGGACTAGGAGCGCGCCCTTGCGCCGGAAAAATTCGAGCAGCGGCCCGGTGATCGACGCCATCACCTCCCCCATGCCGCGCCGGACGACAGGATCGCGATGCCGTTCCGGTTCGCCGAGAATGAGGCCAGTCAGCATCGCTGGCAACGCAAAGGCGGCGCAGGCGAGATAGGCGCCTTGCCAGCCGACCCGAGCCGCGAGAATCAGCGCTAGAGAACCGGCCGCCACCGATCCGATGCGCCAGCCATATTGCGACATGCCCGATCCGACGCCCAGTTGTTCGGGCTTGAGCGTTTCGATGCGATAGGCGTCGATGACGATGTCGTAAGTCGCGCCCGCCGCCCCGACAAGAATGGCGGCATAGGCGGTCTGCAAGAGACTGGACGTCGGATCGACCAGCGCCAGATTGGCGACCGCCGCCATGACCAGAGCGCCCGCCAGCAGCAGCCAGGACACGCGCTGCCCCAGCCGCCCGATGATCGGCAGCCGCACGCCATCGACCACCCAGGCCCATAGCCATTTGAGATTATAGACGAGGAACGCCAGGGTGAAGGCGGTAACGGCCTTCTTGTCGATGCCGTCCTGCGCCAGACGCGTGGTCAGCGTCGCGCCGATCATCGCATAAGGAAAGCCTGACGAGACGCCCAGGAAAAAGGCCGCCAGCGGCGCCTTTTCGACATAGGGTTTCACGGCGTCGAGCCAGCTGCTGCGGCCCTCTATGGCGTCGGTCATTTTGGCGTGCGTCCCCGGTGGCGTCGAATTGCGCGCCACCATATGGCCTGATCGCCGCCAGGCAAGCGTCCTGTGCGCCGATCAGCCCGCGGGCGCGAACAGGCTGAGCCCCGGCGGCAGCTTGGGCCGCCTTGCGCCGCGCAACTGCGCATCGACGACGCCGATCGCCGCGACCAGATCGCGCGGCGCATAGGGCTTGGCGAGGCAGCCCACCGCCAGAGCGCGCGCCTCCATCGGGCAGCGGGCGGTGACGAACAGGACCGGCAGGCCCAGCGCTCCAGCGTGACGGGCGACGTCGATGCCGGTCTTCTCGCCATGCAGGGCGACGTCGGCGATCACCAGGTCCACGCCGCCGCTGTCCATGACCCGCACCGCATGGTCATGATCGTCCACCGTCGCCGCTATCCGGTAGCCCGCCTGCTCCAGCGCATGTTCGTTATCGAAGGCGACCAGCGCCTCATCCTCCACCACCAGCACGGTGCGGATCGCCTTACGGCGCGACAGGTGCGCGCCTCCCTCTTTCACCAGCCCGAAAAACATTTGCCGATCCGCCCTGATTCCGCCATGCACCCGATGAAACGCCGCGCCCCCGCACCGGGTTGCCTGCTGGGAGGCATAGCCCCCTCGCCCAAGCGCCGGAGCGGCACATTTCAGCCTGTTGCTGGCTTTGCACCCATATGGGAAGTGCCAGTGCCCATGAAAAGGAACCCGCCCTTGGAACCGCCGAAAAAATCAGGACCGCCCCGCAGGGCAGGACCAGGCGGCCCGAAACGTCCCGCCGGCCCCGGCCGGAGCGGATCGGGCGGGCGTCCCGGCGCGCCCACTGGACGTGGCGCTGCGCCGCGTCAGGGGGATGGGCGACAGGATGACGGGCGGCGGAGCGAGAGCCGCCGGGGCGACGCCAAGCCGCGTTTCGAGAAGAAGGACGATAGCCGGACGGATCGGCCGAGCGGCGGCAGGACTCGCCCCGATCGGGCCAAGGCCGACGGCGCACCATCGCGCCCTGCACGCAGCGCGGGGCCACGCGACACCATCGACAAGCCGCGCTCCCCCCGCAACGAAGGCGAACGGACTGATCGTCCCCGGACGGATCGGGGTCGGCCTGATCGCGCCCGACCCGATCGCGCAGGGGGCGATGCGCCTCGCTTCGGCGCCGCCAAATCCTATCCGCCGCGCAAGCCGCGGGTCAAGGGCGCTGCGCCGGTCCATGCCGCCAATCCGCACCCGGCCCGCGCCGCGGCGGCGAGCGACGGCAAGGGCGAGCCGCAGCGCATCGCCAAGCTGCTGGCCCGCGCCGGGGTCGCTTCCCGCCGCGAAATCGAGCGGATGATCGAGGAAGGGCGCGTTTCCAAGGACGGCGTGGTGATCGATACGCCCGCGACGCTGCTGACATCGCTGCATGGCGTGACCGTCGATGAGGTGGCGATCGCGGCGCCCGCGCCGATGCGCCTGTTCCTGTTCCACAAGCCGACCGGCTTCCTGACCACCGAGCGCGATCCGGCGGGGCGGCCGACCATCTATGACCGGCTGCCGCCGGACCTGCCACGGCTGATGCCGATCGGCCGGCTGGACATGAATACCGAAGGCCTGCTGCTGATGACCACCGATGGCGGTTTCAAGCGCGAGATGGAACTGCCCGCGACCGGCGTGCCGCGCACCTATCGCGCCCGCGCCTTTGGCGAGGTGAGCCAGCAGCAGTTGGAGGATCTGTTCGATGGGCTGGAGATTGACGGCATCCGCTATGGCGCGATCGAGGCCAATCTGGAGCGGCGCACCGGGCGCAACCAGTGGATTGAAATGACCCTGACCGAAGGCAAGAACCGGGAAGTGCGCCGCGTGCTCGAACATCTGGACCTGAAGGTCAACCGGCTGATCCGCACCAGCTATGGCCCCTTCTATCTGGGCGACCTGCCGGTCGGCGCGGTGGAGGAGGTGCGGGAGCATGACCTGGCGCTGTTCCGCAAAAGCCTGAAGGACCTGAAATGAGGATCATTTCGGGCCAATGGCGCGGACGACCGCTGAACGCGCCCAAGGGCGACGCCACCCGGCCTACGGCGGACCGAACGCGCGAGGCGCTGTTTTCGATGCTGACCAGCCGGCTGGGATCGTTCGAGGGGCTGGCCGTGGGCGATTTCTTCGCCGGATCGGGTGCGCTGGGTTTTGAGGCGCTGTCGCGCGGCGCGGCCTCCTGCCTGTTCGTCGAGCAGGACAAGCCGGCGCTGGACGCGATCCGCGCCAATGGCGACCGGCTGGGCATCCGTCCTGACATCCGGCCGTCCAGCGTGCTGTCGCTGGGGTCGGCGGCCAAGCCGCTCGACCTCATCTTCATGGACCCGCCCTATGGCACCGGCGCAGGCCAGGTTGCGCTCGACAAGCTGGGACGGCTGGGCTGGACCAATGCCGCGAGCTGGATCAGCATCGAAACCGACAGGCGCGAGGATGTGGTCGTGAAGGGTTTTACCATCGACACGGTCCGCGATTGCGGCAAGGCGCGGATCACGCTGCTGCGGATGGACGACTGACGCGATCGTCCGGCCGGTCAGGCTGTGAGCAGGCCTGACCACCCTTCTTTCGTTTCGAACGAAATGGGATCAGGCCGCCGCTGCATAGGCTTCGGCCTCCTGCGCGATCAATATGTCGGCCAGAAACTGATAGGCTTCGCCCCATGCCGCCAGCACCGCGTCGGTGGCGACCTGCTCGCCCAGCACGTCGCGGATGGCGGGAAGTAGCGCGGCCGCGACCTTGGGATAATGTTCGGGCTTCACGCCGGTATCGACATGACGCGCCACCATGCGCGCCACCGCGCCGCCCAGCACCTCCAGCCGGTCGATATTCTCCGCATAGCCCAGGATCGCCGCAGCCAGCCGCCTGGGCTGCTCGCCGCTATCCTGCGCCGCCTGATCGAACATCGCCTTCACTTCGGCATCCTGGAACAGGCGGGCATACATGGCGGTGGTGATCGCCACGCCGTGCTGGCGCAGCGCCGGGCCGGTGGATTTCACGATGGCGATGGTGTGCGGAGACAGCGAGTTGGACATCTGATTGACCTTTTCCTGAGTCGATAAGATGCATTTAATTTACGCCTTTAAAGGAGTAAATAGAATATATGTTTGAAGCGCGACCCCGCGCCGGTATCGGATGACGCCATGCAATTGACCCGTCACACCGACTATGCGCTGCGCGTGCTGATCCACCTCGCCGTAGCGCCGACGGGACGGGCGACGATTCCGGAGATCGCCGACGCCTATGGGCTGTCGCGCAATCATTTGATGAAGGTGGTGCACCATCTCGCGCAGGGCGGCTTCATTACCACCCGGCGCGGGCGCGGCGGAGGCTTCGCGCTGGCGGGGACGCCGGAAGACATGCGCATCGGTGCGGTGGTCCGGCATAGCGAGCCGGACATGAAAATGGCGGACTGCGCAAATTGCGCGATCCGCCGGGCTTGTGGCCTGACCGCCATATTGGCGGAGGCCACCGGCGCGTTCATGGCCGTGCTCGATCGCTATAGCCTGGCCGATGCGGCGCGCGATCGGGGCGGGCTGGCGGCGTTGATCGCCGCCCTGCCCGCGCCGACGCCGGCGGTCAGCGACGCTTGCGCATCTTCCCGGCCTCGCCCGGATTGACGCAACTGTCCTGGACCGTGCGAGAGCAGCGCGGATAGTCCTTCGCCTCTGTCGGCGGCGGCATCATGTTGCCGCCGACCGTCACCGGATTGGCGGAGGAGCCGACTGGGGCGGCCGGGTTATTGGGCACGCCCGCGGGCGCGGGGACCATGCCGGGGTCCGCCGGGACCGCGCCTGTCGGCTGGCCGGCATTGGGATCGCTTTGAGGCGGGGTCGCAGGCATGGCGGGGCTGGCCGGTGCGGCAGGCGCGGGCGGGGTCGACATGCCCGGATCGCCGGGCGTCGCGGGGGCTGCAGGCTCGGCGGGGGCGGACGGCGGCGTGGCCGTCGGATCGGCGGGTGCGGGCGCATCGGCGGGCGGTGGCGTCATGGCGTCACCGGGCGGTTGGCTGCTTGGCGCTGGCGTGTCCTGCGCGACGGCTATGCCGCCCAAAGTGGTGAAGCTCAGCATCGCGACGCCGGCCAGCATGATGGATTTCATCGGGATCATCCTTTCCTATATTCTTCGACCCGCAGGTCGCCCGCTTCTGAGACGGACAGCCGAAGAACCGGCTTTGGGACATCCCCGTTCCGCAGCCGCGACCAAATGTGGCCCAGGCGCGGCCAGATGAACCGAACGGGGGGTTAGGGACCGTCGGGATAGCGATCATATTTCGGCAGTTCGTGCGCCGTCGCCATCCATGGCACGGCGTCGGCCATCTGGACATGCCCCTCCGGCGGCAGCGCCGCGGCATCGTCCAGCGTAGCACTCTGGATGTCGATCGCGCCGGGGAAGATGACCGGATTGGTATAGAACAGACCAGTGCCGCATGTGCCGCAGAAATGCCGGGTCGCATTGTCGGACGACTGGTAGCGGACGGGATCGCCGATGATCGTCACGGCGTCTTGCGGGAACAGCGCCCAGCCCACCATCGGCGCGCCGGCACTGGCGCGGCAGTCGCTGCAATGGCAGATGGCGCTATAGGCCGGTTCGCCGGTCGCTTCATAGCGTATCGCCCCACATTGGCATCGTCCCGTCACCATCCGCTTGCTCCCTTGCATGATTCGCCTTTTGTTCTCATAGAAGCCCAGTCACCGCAAGAGGCGCGCCCCTTGCCCCCGATCCACCCCATGCCTAGTTGTCCAGCCATGACAGTCCCTGCCCCCTCCCCCAATGATCCGCCCTATCTCGACGGGCTCAATCCGCCCCAGCGGGAGGCTGTGCTGACGACCGAGGGGCCGGTGCTGGTGCTGGCGGGTGCGGGCACCGGCAAGACGGCGGCGCTGACCGCCCGGCTGGCGCATCTGATCGGCACGCGCCGGGCCTGGCCGTCCGAGATATTGGCGGTGACCTTCACCAACAAGGCTGCGCGCGAGATGCGGGCGCGGGTCGGCCGGATGATCGGCGACGCGGTGGAGGGGATGCCCTGGCTCGGCACCTTCCACGCGATCGCGGCGAAGATGCTGCGCCGTCATGCCGAACTGGTCGGGCTGCAATCCAATTTCACCATCCTCGATACCGACGATCAGTTGCGGCTGCTCAAGCAGCTCATCCAGGCCGAGGGCGTCGATGAAAAGCGCTGGCCGGCGCGGCAACTGGCCGGGCTGATCGACCAGTGGAAGAATAAGGGCTGGACCCCGGAGGATGTCGGCGCGGGCGAGGCGGAAGGCTATGCCCATGGCAAGGGGCAGAAGCTCTATGCCGATTATCAGGCGCGCTTACGTCAAGTGAATGCCTGTGATTTCGGTGACTTGCTGCTGCATGTTCTGACGATATTGAAGAAGCATCGCGACGTGCTGGCGCAATATCAGGAGCGGTTCCGCTATATCATGGTGGACGAATATCAGGACACCAATAGCAGCCAGTATCTGTGGCTGCGGCTGCTGGCGCAGACGCGCAAAAATCTGTGCTGCGTGGGCGACGACGACCAGTCCATCTATTCATGGCGCGGCGCGGAAGTCGCCAATATCCTGCGGTTCGAAAAGGATTTTCCGGGCGCGACGATCATCCGGCTGGAGCAGAATTATCGCTCCACGCCGCACATATTGGGCGCGGCGTCCGGGGTGATCGCCGAAAATGGCAATCGCCTCGGCAAGACGCTGTGGACCGACATCGACGTGGGCGAAAAGGTGCAGGTCATCGGCGTGTGGGACGGGCCGGAGGAAGCGCGGCGGGTCGGCGACGAGATCGAAGCGGTCCAGCGGAGCGGCGGATCGCTGGACGAGGTCGCCATCCTGGTCCGCGCCCAGCACCAGACTCGCGAGTTCGAAGATCGCTTCATCCAGATCGGCCTGCCCTATCGCATTGTCGGCGGCTTCCGTTTCTACGAGCGCGCCGAAATCCGCGACGCGCTGGCCTATTTGCGGCTGGTCAACCAGCCCGCCGACGACCTGGCGTTCGAGCGGATCGTCAATGTGCCCAAGCGCGGGCTGGGCGACAAGGCGGTGGAGAAATTGCACCGACTGGCGCGGGCGGAGGGCATACCACTGGCGCTGGCGGCCGCGCGCATCCTCGACACCGACGAACTGACCCCGCAGGCGCGGCGATCGCTGGGCAGTTTCATCGGCGATCTGGCGCGCTGGCGCGACCGGGCGACGCAATTGCCCCATGCCGAACTGGCGCGGCAGATATTGGACGAGAGCGGCTACACCGCGATGCTACAGGCCGAACGTACGACCGAGAGCGCGGGGCGGCTGGAAAATCTGTCCGAACTGGCCCGTGCGATGGAGGAATATGAGACGCTGGGCGCGTTTCTGGAGCATGTCAGCCTCGTCATGGACAATGAGGCGCAGGCGGAGTCCGCCAAGATCACGATCATGACCATCCATGCCGCCAAAGGGCTGGAATATGACACCACATTCCTGGTGGGGTGGGAGGAAGGCGTCTTCCCGTCGCAGCGGGCGCTGGACGAAGGCGGGCTCAACAGTCTGGAGGAGGAACGGCGGCTCGCCTATGTCGCGATCACGCGCGCACGCAAGCGCTGCACCATCATCCATGCCGCCAATCGCCGCATCTATGGCCAGTGGACCAGCAGCATCCCGTCGCGCTTCGTGGGCGAATTGCCGCCCGAACATGTCGAATCGGAAAGCAGCATGAGCGGCGGCGCGTCGCTATGGCGCGCCAACTGGTCGGAACGCGACGACCCCTTCGCCAATGTCGCGCGGGGCAGCGGTCGGGGTCCGGGCTGGCAGCGCGCGCAGACGAGCGGCCAATTCAGCCGGGAGCCGGTGCGGATCGTGGAGGCGCGGTCATCCGCCGTATCTCTGGGCAACAAGGGTCGCGACGACATGCGCGTGGGCCTGCGCATATTTCACCAGAAATTCGGTTACGGCACCGTCGCGGAGATCGAGGGCAACAAGTTGGAGATCGATTTCGAGACGGCCGGGCGCAAGCGCGTGATGGACAGCTTCGTTCAGCCCGCCTGAGGGCGATGGACGTCTGTCGTGGCGGACCTCGTCGGGTGCGCCAGGATGCTGGCGGACAGGAGGGCGCTGACGTCGCGCGCGAAGCCTTCGATGACCGCGACCGTCGCGGGATCGCTGATCAGGCGCGGCATGGGATCGATCGCGCAGAGCGTGCCGTAGAAGCTGCCGTCCGCCAGGATGACCGGGAAGGACACATAGCTTTTGAAGCCGTAGAAGATCGGGACGGGATGCTTCTGCCACGCGATATCGGCATCGACATGGTCGATGACCACATAATTTTCGGTCTGGCGGATTTCCTTGCAGATCGTCATCTGCATATCCAGTTCCGCGCCAGGCTCCAGACCGAAGGCGATCTTGTCGAGCACCTGGCAGGCGATCCAGCGATCCTCGGTCACGCGCGCCACCGCCGCAAAGCCCATATGCGTCACATCGCATAGCTGCGTCAGGATGGCGCGAATCGCGTCGTCGTCGCCCTGTTCGGCGGCCTGGATGGCCAATTCGTCCTTCATGTCGCAGCGATGGCAGGAAAAATCCGCCTTGACGAGTCTCGCGCGCAATGAACGAGCAACATCGGGATATAGGAATGAGGGGACGCCCCTCGCTTGCGCTCAGGCATTTTTCGGGAAAATGTCCCCGGACATTGTCATGTTCCGAAAAATTGGTGGAGCCTAGCGGGATCGAACCGCTGACCTCCTGCATGCCATGCAGGCGCTCTCCCAGCTGAGCTAAGGCCCCATCATGCGCGGCCGGGCCGCAATCATATGGTCAGACCATGTCCGGCAATGCCGTCGGCCGTCTATATTTCCTGGCAAGTCGGCTGCGCCTCCCGGAGGATGGACGCCCCTCACTTGCGCTCAGGCATTTTTCGGGAAAATGTCCCCATGGGCATTTTCCTGTTCCGAAAAATTGGTGGAGCCTAGCGGGATCGAACCGCTGACCTCCTGCATGCCATGCAGGCGCTCTCCCAGCTGAGCTAAGGCCCCGTCACCAATGAAGCGCCGTTGGGTCCGGCGCCTTGGAGGTCGCTGCCATTAGGTGGCGGCAATCCCATTGGCAAGAACAAATTTCAGTTAATTGTCGTCGCTGTCGTCATCGGTCGCGGCATCGACGCCCAGATCATCGTCGCCGCCCAGATCGACATCATTGTCCGGCGAATCGTCGTCGTCATCGACGTCGATGTCCAGATCGTCGTCGGCCGTTTCCAACTCGCCGTCGGCGGTCTCGATCACCTTCTTGGGCGCCGCTTCCTCATAAGGCAGCGGCTGCTTCGACTTTAGCACAGGCTCAGGTTCCCAGGCGCTGCCGCAATTGATGCAGGTTACCGGATCATCCTTGCCCAGGTCGTAGAAGCGAGTCGCACATTTCGGGCAAGTCCGCTTCGTGCCCCATTCAGCCTTCACCATGTCCGGCCTGTTCCTTTATTCGATGCTCTAACAGATACTCACACGGCACAACGCTTGTTGCCCGCGAAACGTGGCGCGCCTTGCCATAGCAGGATCGCGCTGTCAAAAGCCGGGCGCATTTTTTCGGTTCCAGGATAATGGATACCCCGTGACCCATATAGACGACCAGCCCACCCCGATGACCTTCGCCGCCGCGCCGCCGCTGGCGGGCAGCGTGACCGTGCCGGGCGACAAGAGCATTTCCCACCGATCGCTGATGCTGTCGGCGCTGGCGATCGGACATAGCCGGGTCGAAGGGCTGCTGGAAGGCGAAGATGTGCTGGCCACCGCCGCTGCGATGCGGGCGATGGGCGCGACCATCGAGCGTGATGCCGATGGCGTCTGGCATATCCATGGCGTGGGCGTTGGCGGGTTGCTCCAGCCGGAGACGGCGCTGGACATGGGCAATAGCGGCACCTCCACGCGCCTGTTGATGGGGCTGCTGGCCAGCCATGACCTGACCGCGACCTTCGTGGGCGACGCATCGCTCAGCAAGCGCCCTATGGCGCGCGTGACCGGGCCATTGTCGCGCATGGGGGCCAGCTTCACGAGCAGTCCGGGTGATCGATTGCCGCTGACGATGAAGGGCGCCTGCCCCGCTGTGCCGCTCGACTATCGGCTGCCCGTCGCATCGGCGCAGGTCAAGTCGGCGATCCTGCTGGCGGGCCTCAACACGCCGGGCATCACCCGCGTCGTCGAACCGATCCCGACCCGCGACCATAGCGAACGGATGCTCAAAGGGTTCGGCGCGGACCTGACTGTGGAGGTAGAAGCGGACGGCACCCGGATCATCACCTTGGTCGGCGAGGCGGAATTGCAGCCGCAAAATATCGTCGTGCCCGGCGACCCCTCCTCCGCCGCCTTCCCTATGGTCGCCGCGCTGCTGGTGCCCGGATCGCAGGTGACGATCGCCAATGTGGGCCTCAACGCGACGCGCGCCGGCCTTATCGACCTGCTGCGCGAAATGGGCGGATCGATCGAGATCATCAATGCGCGCGAAGTCGGCGGCGAGCCGGTCGGCGACCTGATCGTCACCGCATCGACGCTCAAAGGCGTGGAGCCGGACCCGGCGCGCGCGCCCAGCATGATCGACGAATATCCGGTCGCTTTCATCGCCGCCGCCCTGGCGGAAGGGCGCAGCGTCTTCCGCGGGCTGGAGGAACTGCGAGTCAAGGAATCGGACCGCATCGCCACGATGGCGCAGGGGCTGCGCGCGATCGGCGTGCGCGTCGAGGAACTTGAGGACGGCATCGTCATCGAAGGCAGCGGCGGCGCGATGCTGACCGGCGGCGGACCGATCGCGACCCGGCTGGACCATCGCATCGCGATGAGCTTCGCGGTCGCGGGCCTCGTGTCGAAGGATGGCGTCACCATCGACGACATGCGGCCGGTGGCGACCAGCTTCCCGACCTTCGTGCCGCTGCTCAGGCAATTGGGAGTAATCGCATGACATTCGATCTGGCTAACGTCGTCGGGCTGATCGGCAGCGCGCTGATGGTCGTCGCCTATGCCTATAGCAATATGGCGCGCACCCTGAATTTCGTCATTTTCAACCTGATGAACCTGGCAGGCGCGCTGCTGCTTATCTGGTCGTTGACGGTGCATTTCAATCTGGCGTCGATGGCGCTCGAAGTGGTCTGGGCGGCGATCGCGCTGCTCGGACTGGGCAACGCGCTGAGGAAGAAACAGCCATGATCATCGCCGTCGACGGACCCGCTGCATCGGGCAAGGGCACCATCGCCAAGGCGCTGGGCCGCCATTATGGGTTGCCGGTGCTGGACACCGGCCTGCTGTATCGCGCGGTCGGCCTGTCGGTACTGAAAGCCGGCGGCGATCCCGATCAGGAGACGGATGCGCTGGCTGCGGCCGGATTCGATGATGCGATTCTGGCCGATCCTGCGTTGCGGAGCGAAGCGGTCGGCTCCCTCGCCTCGCGCGTGTCCGTGCATCAGAGCGTGCGCGACGCGCTGGTCCAGCGGCAGCGCGATTTCGCCACCCAACCGGGCGGCGCCATCCTGGACGGGCGCGATATCGGCACGGTGATCGCGCCCGACGCCGACGCCAAGATCTTCGTGACGGCCAGCGTCCATGTGCGTGCAGAACGCCGGTTCAAGGACGCGCTCAGCCAGGGCGGGCACCCGGACATGGATAGCCTGATCGCCGACATCCAGGCCCGCGACACGCGCGACACGAGCCGCGACCATGCCCCACTTAAAGTCGCACAAGGCGCAGACTTGCTAGATACGAGCGATTTGACTATAGACGCGGCCGTCCAGCGGGCGATTGCGCTTGTGGACGCCCAGCTTGAAGGTCGCTCCAGAAGTTGACCCGTCAAGGCGCGCGGTTGTTCCGGGCGCCCTTTTCGCTTTTCAAGGCAGCGCGTTCACAATCCTCTAACGCGCGGGATATGTTCAGAATATTCGGTTCTGAACATGTTTTGGCCAAAGACCATCGGATACAACCGGTTGGCCAGCAATGACGAGTGAAGGACTAACCATGGCCTCTACGGCATTTCCCACGCGCGACGATTTCGCCGCGCTTCTCAATGATTCTCTCGGTGGTGAAGACGGCGGCTTTGAAGGCCGCGTCGTCAAGGGCACCGTTACCGCCATCGAAAACGACTTGGCCGTCATCGACGTAGGTCTGAAGTCCGAAGGCCGCGTGCCGCTGCGCGAATTCGCAGCGCCAGGCCAGAAGGCTGACCTGAAGGTCGGCGACGAAGTCGAAGTCTATGTCGACCGCGTCGAAAACGCCCATGGCGAAGCCATGCTGTCGCGTGACCGCGCCCGCCGCGAAGCCGCCTGGGACAAGCTGGAAGCCGAGTTCACCGAAAGCGCGCGCGTCGAAGGCGTCATCTTCGGCCGCGTCAAGGGCGGCTTCACCGTCGACCTGGACGGCGCCGTGGCGTTCCTGCCCGGTTCGCAGGTCGACATTCGCCCGGTGCGCGACGTCACCCCGCTGATGGACATTCCGCAGCCTTTCCAGATCCTCAAGATGGATCGCCGCCGCGGCAACATCGTCGTGTCGCGTCGCGCCATCCTGGAAGAAACCCGCGCCGAACAGCGCAGCGGCCTGATCCAGACCCTGGCCGAAGGCCAGATCATCGAAGGCGTCGTCAAGAACATCACCGACTATGGTGCGTTCGTTGACCTGGGCGGCATCGACGGCCTGCTGCACGTCACCGACCTGTCGTACAAGCGCATCAACCATCCCAATGAGATGATCAACATCGGCGACACCGTTCGCGTGCAGATCATCCGCATCAACCGCGACACGCAGCGCATCTCGCTCGGCATGAAGCAGTTGGAGAGTGATCCGTGGGAAGGCGCCGCCGCCAAATATCCGATCGGCGCCAAGCTGTCGGGCCGGGTCACGAACATCACCGAATATGGCGCGTTCGTCGAACTGGAGCCGGGCATCGAAGGCCTGGTCCATGTCAGCGAAATGTCCTGGACCAAGAAGAACGTCCACCCCGGCAAGATCGTGTCGACCAGCCAGGAAGTCGAAGTTCTGGTTCTGGAAGTCGATCCCGAAAAGCGCCGCATCAGCCTTGGCCTCAAGCAGGCCCAGAGCAATCCGTGGGACAGCTTCGCCGAACGTCACCCGATCGGTTCGACCGTCGAGGGCGAAGTCAAGAATGCGACCGAGTTCGGCCTGTTTATCGGCCTGGACGGCGACGTCGACGGCATGGTCCACATGTCCGACATCGCCTGGGGCATTTCGGGCGAAGACGCGCTGGCGCTGCACCGCAAGGGTGAGGCCGTTTCGGCCGTCGTTCTCGACATCGACGTCGAGAAGGAGCGCATCAGCCTGGGCATGAAGCAGCTTGAGCGTGGCGGCCCGGCCGCTGGCGGCACCGCTGCTGCGGCTGCCGGCCTCAACAAGAACGCGATCGTCACCGTGACCGTTCTGGAAGTCCGCGACGGCGGCCTGGAAGTCCAGGCTGGCGAAGACGGCGCAGCCGGCTTCATCAAGCGCAGCGACCTGGGTCGCGACCGCGACGAGCAGCGTTCGGAACGCTTCCAGATCGGCCAGAAGTTCGACGCCATGGTGACCGGTTTCGACCGCGCCAAGAAGCCGACCTTCTCGGTCAAGGCGATGCAGATCGCCGAAGAGAAGCAGGCAGTCGCACAATATGGTTCGTCCGACAGCGGCGCGTCGCTGGGCGACATCCTGGGCGAAGCGCTCAAGGCGAAGAGCGAAGGCTAAGCCTTCCTGTCCTTCGACAAATGAAAAAGCCCGCCGGACCCATGTCCGGCGGGCTTTTTCATGTCCATGATGCCATCGTCCTTTTGGAAACGTAACGATCTTGATGTTGCCCGATTGTCAACGCCTTGCGGAACCTCTATGCAGGACATGGGGCACGGCAGAGGGGCGCTGGAGAACCAATGATCCGTTCGGAACTGATCCAGAAGCTGGCCGAGGAAAATCCGGGACTCAGCCTGCCGGAAGTGGAAAAGATCGTCGATCTCTTCTTCAGGGAAATTGTCGACCGGCTTTCCACCGGCGGCCGCGTGGAACTGCGCGGATTCGGTGCTTTCACCACGCGCGCACGCGACGCGCGCACCGGGCGCAACCCGCGCACCGGGGAACAGGTGCCGGTATCCGCCAAGCGGGTGCCCTATTTCAAGCCGGGCAAGGAAATGCGCGAACGGTTGAACGGCAAGGACGACGTCTGAGTCCATCCATCGTGTCGATCCATGGCTTGACCTGCCGCGCGCCAGCCGTCAGGGGAGGCGCTGTCCAACGGCATTATGGGCGGACGTGGCGAAATCGGTAGACGCAGCGGACTTAAAAGCCCGTATTTTCCTTGATTTTTCCTAGTTTTCTGCCATTTTTAATGGGTTCAATGACTAGCACATAGCTAGCACATTTTAGCGCAGTTGGAGGCGCTACCCATGGCAGAGGCAGTTCATGAAATCCTTGGCGGAAAGGTTCAGCTTTTCCAGCGTCCCAACAGCAAGCGGTGGCATTGCCGCGCTAGCATTGGCGGCGCGCAGCACCGCCACAGCACCAAACAAGTTTCCCTCGCCCAAGCGAAGGACGTTGCCGAGGACTGGTATCTCACCCTTGCGGGCAAGGCCGCACGCGGGGAGATCAAAGCCGGAAAAACCTTCAAATATGCTGCTGAGCGCTTCATGGTGGAGTTCAAGGTTCTGACAGAGGGCCAGCGCAGCCCACTCTATGTTCGTCGTCACGAAGAACGACTCAACCTCTACCTAGTCCCCTTTTTCGGGAACAAGGTGTTGTCCGAAATCACATCCGGCATGGTTCAGGACTACCGAATCGACCGCATAACCAAGGGCAGCTTCACAAAACCAAAGGCCGATGAGTCGACCGACCTGACGAAGCGCCGACGTAATGGCAAAGCCCCTTCACGCAGCACGCTTCATCAGGAAATGGTCTGCCTCCGCCAAGTGCTGAAATTCTCTCGCCGCCACGGCTGGCTTGAACTCCTGCCTGACCTTTCAGACCCCTACCGTGCTTCTAGCAAAGTGTCGCATCGGGCGTGGTTCTCTCCCGCCGAATATCAGACACTCTACGAAGCAGCACGCGAGCGGGCGGCAAATCCTAAAAAAGAACGCTGGCGCACCGCCTGTGAAGACCTGCTGGATTACATCCTTTTTATGGCGAACACGGGGTTACGCCCCGATGAGGCAAAGCGAATAGAGATTCGGGACATTGAGATTGTTCAGGATGGCCCGAAGCGCGAGCGGATTCTGCACATCGCCGTCCGTGGCAAGCGCGGCACCGGCTGGGCCAAGTCCATGCCCGGAGCCGTGCACCCGTTCACACGAATGAAGGAACGCCACAATCTCCAGCCCTCCGACCTCATCTTCCCCACCCTCCAGCGCGAGTTGTTCAATACGCTGCTGGACGAACTGGATATGAAGAAGGATCGCGAAGGCAATGCCCGAACCTTTTACAGCCTACGGCATACCTATATCTCGACCCGACTATTGGAGGGGGCAGACATCTACCAAATCGCCAAAAACTGCCGCACCAGCGTCGAAATGATTGAAAAGCACTACGCTGCCCACATCAAGGACATGATTGACGCAGCATCAGTTAACATCCGTAGGCCGAAGCCCCGAAGATAACGGGATTGAGGACAACCGACATATCTCGCTTGGCTATCCTCGTTCCCCCGACTATAGATGCGCTCGGTTGAGCGGGCGTGGCGAAATTGGTAGACGCAACGGACTTAGACCATTGAGTGCGCGTGGGGAAACCCGCGATGTAGAACTGCTCAAATTCGGGGAAACCTTTCAAATGGCAATCCCGAGCCAAGCCCGGAAGGCTAGCTTTCCGGGAAGGTGTAGAGACTAGACGGGCAGCACCTACCCTCCGGCTTGCCGGAGCAAGGTGAAGGGATAGTCCAGACCACAAACGCCCCTTCGGGTGGCGGCGAAAGCCGTAGTTGGTAAGAAAATTCGTCGGGCTTGGCCCATGGGGGTTCGATCCCCCCCGCCCGCACCACTATTCTACCGGGTATGGCCCCAAGGCTTCTGAACAGAAGCGGGGCCATGCCAATAGTGGAGGATAGGTAGAGCCGAACGGCCTCCCCTCCACGTCGCGAAATGCCGGAGGAACCGCAGGCATGCTGGCCATCAGTCGCACCGAACGGGGCGCGGCCATCGCCACAGGTCAACAAACGCCTACTTTATATTTATTCAAGGCGCGCAGTAAGCTGCCCACCGGAAACCCTGCCAACCTCAATCCATATCCGACAGCCAGTCTTCCCGGCCATGACGGACACGCAGAATTAGAATGCCGCCATCGGCCTGCACATCATAAAAAATCAGATGCGATTGAAAGCGGTGCGCCCGCACGGGCGGGTTCAATTCGTGGCGCAATCGCGCCGAATTGGGGTTCTCCGCCAGAAAATCGAAGCTGCGAATCAGTCCGTCACGATAGGCAAGCGCTTGTGCCACGCCAAACGCTTCCACTGTGTAGGCCGCGATATGCGCGAGATCACGCTCTGCCGCCCCTGACAACTGGTAGGACGACATCAATTCCCCTGCGCGAGCGCTACCGCATCGGCAAAAATTTCATCGACGCTGCGAGCGCTGATGCCACTGGTGCGGCCTTCATCAATGAGCGCCTGCATCGCCGCTATCTTCGCTGCGCGCTCCTGATCGCGGCGTATCAAGTCGCGAACGTAATCGCTGGCATTACTGTAACGCCCTGTTTCCGCTTGGCCTTCCACCCAATGCTTCATCGGGTCGGGCAAGGAAATGTTCATCGTCGCCATGGGGCATAGCCTCCTTATCACCATGCCATTCTATTAAATTGGCAAAGTTTGTCAATTTTTCTAAAACCGCGACGGCCTTCTTACGGATTCCGCCGCAAGGAGGTAATCAGTTGCGCTATCGCCGCGACAAGTTGGGCAAAGGTGTTGATCGCAAGCAGGATGGTGGTGGTCGTCATGGATTCCTCCCCGGTTCGTCCCGCACGGCATTGCGCGTGAATGCGGTGGAAGCCGCCCATCCGCCTCGCGCCATCGACACAGGCCGCTAAGCGCCGCCCCAGCGGGCCAGTGCTGCACATCAGGAAGCTTGGAGCCTTTTCATGGTGCGCGCATGGGCGACACACCCGTCACCCTCGCGCCAGCCCGGAAGAACCGGGAAGCCATACGACCCCATCCATCTGCTACGCCATCAATCAAATATTAACCAATTTTTAGCGATTTCTGCGCTATGCTGGCGGTAGTTCACCCGCGCGCGACAGGTACTCTATAGCCGCCGATTTTACAGTTTCAGAGCATGGTCATCCGCCGCAGGCGGATGACCGGCTGGCTAGCCAGCGCAACGCCTTGTCGGCCCAACTGGACGGGCCGCGTTCGGAATTAGCTACCGTCTTGGCTGACTTGATCCGCAACGGCGTTCCGGCCGCCTTGGTGCAATCGCAACTGGCGGCCATCAGCCAACTTCAACAGCAAATCAACGTGGCCGACGCTTCCACCCTCGCAGCCATGCCCGCTGCCGTAGCGGGCATGGTGGCCGATGTGCTGGCCACCGCCCAGCAAGGCGGGGCCGCTGTTAGCGGGGCCGAAGCCGCCGAGGGCGCGGATATTGCAAGCCTTGCCGCTACCAGCCGCGCTACCGTGAACCGCACCATGCAGGGCATGAAGGATTTTGACCTGACCTTCGCCAGTGCCGAAGACGAAGCGGCCTATCGCCGCCGCGAAGCCGAACGCCTTGCCCTCATCGAGGCCGAGCAGAAGAAAGGCACGCCCGAAGGCGATCTCAACGCAGCGGGTGCGGCTGTGGGCCAGATGGCCGATGCCGCCGCCCATGGCGCGGCCGCCGATCCGCGTTTCCAGCAGCGCTGGGAAGCATTGATGGATAGTACCGAAAAGCTGCGCGCGCAGATCATCCGCGAAGGTGGCGACGTGTCGAAGTTCGATGCGCGCCTGCGCGAAGATTTACGTCAGATCATGAAATCCAAGGGCAAGACCGATGCCGAGATCGACGCCTTGCTGGCGGCCCATCCCGACAATCCGATGGACGCCATGAAAGCCTTTGTGGCTGAGCAAAAGGGCGCGCTCACCGAGCGGGATGGGACTGTCAGGATTTCCGTGTGCGGCCGGGCGGTTGATCATCAGGCCGCCATGGCTCTGATGAAACGTTCGCCGAAGATCACGGCAAATTGCGCCTTCGCCATGGTCCACTCACGTGGTGGCATCTTCCACTCTTTCTCCGACCGATTCAAGATCAGATAGAGCAGCTTGGTGGCGGCCTCGTCGCTTGGGAAGTGTCCCCTGGCCCTGACAGCCCGCCTGAGCTTCGAGTTCAAAGCTTCGATCGCGTTCGTGGTGTAGATGATCCGGCGGACCTCGTCGGGGAAGGCAAAAAACGGGATCACCTCGCCCCAGGCGCGCCGCCAGCTCTGGCCGATGGCGGGGTAGCGCTGCCCCCAAGGACCAGCCTCAAATGCCGTCAGCGCCTTTTCGGCGGCGTCCGCGTCGGTGGCACGGTAAATCTCCTTGAGCGCGCTGGCGAGGTTCTTGCGGTCCTTCCAGGAGACGAAGTCCATCGAGTTGCGCAGCAGGTGAACGATGCAGG
>NZ_SEOO01000024.1 GCF_004152865.1 Sphingobium cupriresistens
CCGGCAGCTTCACACCGAACCGTTACCAGTCCCGCATGTGCCGGTAGGCTACTGATGACGGAACATCAGGTTTGATTCATGAGATAACTCCTTTCAAACAATTACTTAAGCGACTTCACGTCGCACGAGGCAACTTCCATTATCAGGGCGATCTCTATCGTCCCAGTGATAATCTTGCGACCCTCGCTGGCCGCATCGAACCGCATCTGGCGCGGTGCTTTCCGAACGCGTCCTTTGCGATCCAGACCCAGAAATTCGCGGGAGGACGCAAGATCACCGCTGAGATCCTCGACTGGCCCGAGGATCTGACCGGGCGTGACGCTCAGGAGGCCGCGCAGGTCGCGATCCGCGACCAGATGGAGCGGTTCGGAACTACCCGCACCAACCCTCTACAGGACTTCTGGTCCTGCTCCTTCTACTGCGAAGCGCGCATTGGACAGGTTTATTGGTCGGCGCTCGCGAAACGCAACGGACTGAAGAATCCGGTCGACGCGATCGTATCGCTGGCCGCCTTCAAGAAGCGCGTAAAAGCGGGCGACGCCCTCAAACTGGTCGATGCGCCGGCAGGGCATCGCGCAATTGGGACCACGCGGACGATCACCAAGGTGCGCTCGGGCGATCTGATCCTCGAAGGCAAATCCTATCTCGGTTTCCCGCGGGCGTCGGCTTTCGCGTGCGATGGCAAGTTCGTTCGCATCTCGATCGGATCGGAATATGAGCCGGACGCCCATCTGCTGTACGAGTGGATAGTGCAAAAGGCCGCGTGAGACATGGCCCTCATCGTCAAGGGCGGCGCCGTCTGCCAGAGCCCTCCGCGTCGGCGCCGACCATTCCGTATCGTGCAGAAGGGCTATCCCGACATCTGGGCGGCTGACTGGGCTGACGCCTCGCGCCTTTACTGCGATCGGCGGGACATGAACGGCCTGGGCGCAAGTATGTTCCCTGAAGCCACCCTGCTCCTCGAACACATGCCTGTCGGCCGCATCAGCTACAACGGCCGTATCTGGCTTCCAGGCGAGTGGCGTCCGGACGACCGGCCACTGTACGATAACCAGATCGCGTCCGGCACCTGACCGCGCGCTCTGGTCCTCCCATCCGAAATCGCCGTCCCGAGGAAACTCCATATCCGCAAGCGGCGTCCGAACGGCGAGCGCTACGTCCACATCGAGACCGAGGCCGAGACCAGCGCCGCTGTGCCTGATCGGTTGCGAAAGGGGAGAAGGGGAGGGCCGGGGGAGCAGGTCCGCTCTTGTCCAGGAGACCCCGATGCCCCTTCCCACCGTCATCCACAGCCAGGTCGATCCCGCCGCGATCACCAAGGTGACGCGCCTCTTCAACAACACGCTGGTCGACACCCTGGCTGAGCTCATCCAGAATTCGCGCAGAGCCGGCGCGACGGTCATCGATCTCGATGTTGCCGAGGCCGACGGGCAGAGCTGGCTTGTCATCGCGGATGACGGCGCGGGTATCGCCGATCCCGCCGTGATCCTGGCGCTCGGGCGCTCGGGCTGGGACGACAACATCGCGCGGCGCGAAGACCCTGCCGGCATGGGCGTCTTCAGCCTTGCCGGTCGCCATGTCGAAATCCGCTCCTGCCCGCGCGGTCCGGGCGAGGGCTGGGCTATCACCATCGGACCAGACCATTGGGAATCGGGCGCACCGATAGCTGTCGCCCCCTGCGATCATGGCTTCGGAACTGCAATCCGTCTTCTGCTCGACGACGATTGCACTAGGAATCTCGAAGCAGTGGCCAGCGGCGCGGCGCGCTATTGTCCCACACCGATCCGTTTCAACGGCGTACCCCTTACGCAAGCCGACTGGCTCGCCGGGGCCGATGTGGTCGAGGAGGTCGATGGCGTGCGGATCGGCCTGTTCACCGACGGGCGCACGACGCCCCATCAACCGCGCATCAATTTTCACGGCCTCACGGTTCCTTGCGTCCTGCCGTCAGTCGACGAGAAGGATCGCCATTGGTGGGCCCGGGTCGATATCGTCGATGCGCCGGCCCTGCAGCTCGTCCTGCCGGCCCGCAAGGAGATGGTCGAAAACGCCGCCCTCGAAGCGCTTCGCAATAGGGTGCTCAAGACGATCTACCGGCACATCGCCTCGCTCGGCAGCCATCGACTGTCTCATGCGCAGTGGACCGAGGCCGCCCAGCTTGGCGTCGATCTGCCCGAGGCGACGCCGCTCTTGCGGGCATGGATCCCGGCGACTGCCGACCAGAACAGCGGGCGCGAGAGTCAGGGGCTCATCCCCGCCGATAACCTGATGCTCGTCGATGACTTCGGTCCGCCACTCGAACAATGCGCGGCGTTCGCGCTTGCCCGCGATGGCCGTCTGAGAGGACGCTTGGCTGACCCCGACACTGCCATGGCCGGATATAGCTGGTACGACGCACTGCAGCGCATCGCCGCGCTCCGCTTCGAGATCGAGCGCGATGGCCGCGCCCATGTCTTCGACTGCACCGAGCTACCCGGTCTCGAAAGCGGCCCGGTCGAACGGCTCGACCTCGTGCTTGAAATCACAGGTCCGCAGCCCGAAACGATTACCGTCCCGGCACCTGTCGTCATCGAATATGACGATGGCCTGTTCTGGACCTTCGAAGATGCGAATATCCTGCTGGGCTCTCGCGACGCCGTCTCGCCCGAGGAGCTGGTTGATCTGCTGGAAGCCGCTTGCTTCTGCGCGAGCGACGATCGCGACGCTGATAGCTGGGAGACCCAAAACGACCGCTTCCTTCTCGACGCCAGGGAAATGGCTACCCGCCTTCTGCTCGGCGACGATGCCGCGCTCGTCGAGCGCCTGCGGGCGATCATCGCTTATCGCGCCCAATGGTTCGTGCCCGAAGGCCGGCAGTTCTCGGCGGTGATCGGCCGCGACGCGATCGCCATCGAGCTCCAGCCCACCAACCAGGTGGCGGCATCCTGACGGCATAATTGGAGGACCAAGCCATGCGATCCATCAAACGAGCGGCGCCGGCCGATCGCGCCGCCGTGGCGGAGGCGATTGACCATCTGCGCGCCGCGCGTAACCTTCTCGCCAGGAGCGGCGCCCCGCGTGCCGCCAGGGCCGTTCGCAAGGCACTGCGCAGCGCCGAAGGCGCGGCCCGGCACGTCAACCATCGTATCCGCAGGAGCCAGACATGAGCCGCTACGAACTGAAGCCGAGGCCCGGAAACGGTGTCATCAAGGCGGTGATCGGATGGGATCGCCCGCTGCAGAGCTTCTTCGCGCAAGTCTTCACGCCCACCGAAGACGAGCCCGACGAGGGCGAAGCAACGATCTGGCTCGGCACGGAGCCGGGGGAACTGCCGACCCCCGAGGCCGCGATCCGCGTCGTCGAAGCCTATGCGGACATTCCCGAAACGCTGGCGGCGTCCCTCGCCGCCGACCGGCACGCGACCATCGGGATGGTGGACGGCGTCCACCAGACGCGAGCCAAATTGAGTCTCTTCGGCACTCGCTCCTAAACCCCCCGAGGCCGCTGAAGCGGGCCTCGGAAATGGCGCTTGCGCGCCTGCTCGGCCGAACGGCCGAGGAGGGGAGTGGGGAAGGAGGAAGTTGGCTCGGACACAGTGTTCGAGACCGGCTTTCAGGAGACTTTCCCATGAATATCGGTTCGATCAAGCAGAATGACGCCGGCATTTTCGTCGGCAAGATCGCGACGCTGGCGATCGCGATGACGATTGCGCTGCGCGAGGTGCACTCGGCCAATCCGAAGGCGCCGAAGTACGAGGTGCTGGCGCTGTCGGCATCGCGGGCGTGGGTGCAGGTGGGTGCTCTGTTCGAGCTTGCCTCCAACAGCACCGGCGAGGCGTTCCTCAACGGCAAGATCGAGGATCCGAGCCTGGCCGCGCCGCTCTACGTGTCGGCGTTCCGTCAGGAGGACGGCAGCTACAACGTCGTGTGGTCGCGCCCGACGCGCCGCCGCGACCTCGCCTCGGAGATGGCGCCCAAGGCCGACGAGGGCCTGCCGCCGCTGCCCGGTGCCGACGAGACCGCCGGCCCCGCCACACAGGGCACCGAAGCCGGCCTCGGACAGTCCTCCGCAAGCCATGCCTTCGCTGGCTGATCGCACACGCCAAGTCACGAAAGGCCCTCGCTCTTCGCGGAGCGGGGGCTTTTCGCAATTTCCCCGGCCGTGCGGCCGCAGAGGAGAGGGGGCTTGGGCTGGTTGCTCACCGAATTGGAGAAGGCCATGTCCGACATCATCGATCTGGGCGGCGCGCCAGCGAACGAGGATTGCGCCCAGCTCGGGCACACATCCGACTTCGAGCGATTGAACCGCCTTGAGGTCGCCACCTACCGCGCGGCAATCATCGCCCGTTTCGGTCCGCCGCCTGACGGCTGCGCGCTGCTCACATTGACCAACCGGCACGATTTCGGCGTCTATTACACGCTCGGTCTCAAGGTCGATGCAAGCGCCACGCGGCGCGATTCCACCGTCGCCACCTATGCGGAGACCGTCGAGAACGGCCTTGGCAGCTGGATCGAGGCCGGCTTCGCCGCGCCGGTCTGCTATGAGGACGGGGAGGCCCCCAAGGTCGAGCGAAGCTCGATCGACGACATCGTCATGGGGGCGCTCCTCGCCACGCGGCCCGGCCCCGACGGACACTTCCCGGTCGCCGACTTCGCGATACTCCACCGCAATCTGGCTGCAGGCTATCCCCGCAGCGCCGAGGCCGCACAGCGCCTCCCCGAGGAGATTTGACCATGACCGCGACAGATCAATCTGCCGATGCCGCCATCACCGATCCGATCGAGGCCGAGTTGCAGGCGGCCCTGTCCGCCGTGCGGACAGTCGAGGCGCGCTGCAAGGATGCCTTCCTCCCGCATCTGCTCGATCATGGCATTGTCCGTGTCGAAATCCACTACGATGGCGGCGGCGACCAAGGCAGCGTCGGTGATGTCAATGCCTACACGCTGGAAGGCGAGATCGCGCTGCCGCGCATCCTCTGCGATCACCATAGCCTCGCCTATAGCGGCGAAGTGTCGACCCGCACGATCGACCTCGAGGATGCTCTGAGCGCCTTCGTCGACAACGCCATCTGCGCGCGGCACGCCGGCTGGGAGGACGGGGAGGGCGCTTATGGCACCATCGCCATAGACGTCGCCAGCGGCGCGGTGACCCTCACGCACAACAGCCGGTTCATCGACTATGACACGACCGAGGCGGAGCTATAGGCGATGTCGCACTGCTATTATCACGCGCTCAGCTCCGTGAAGCGCTGGGGCGGCGAGGCCGAGGACTATCTGCCCCTCCACCAATGGTTCGACGAGTCGAAGAAGATCGTCGCGGACCCCCGCCACCGTTCCTTGCGCCACCATGCAGAGGGCATATTCATGCTCGAGACGGTCTTCGGCGTGACGATCCGAAACGCTGATGGACGGGATATCCCGGTGCGGTTGATCGGGGAACAGCACGTCCAAGAGGATCTTGGCCGTATTCCCTCCTTCGCTGACTGGGCGCGGCTCATCCAGCCGATGCCGTGGATTCTTCGGGGCAACCCGGCCGGGTCACCGGGATTGGATCCAGATGTTGAAAACATGTGCCGGGTTGCTCCAGCGACGCAATTGTAGTAACATGGCTACATGCCCAAGTGCGAGGCTCTTATGAACATGACAACCATTTCAAGTCGTGACTTCAACCAAGGTGCGAGCCGGGCAAAGAAAGCTGCCCGCAAGGGCCCTGTCTATATCACCGAACGGGGCAGGCCCACCCATGTGCTCATGACGATCGAGGATTATCATCGACGGCAGGGCAAGAAGCCCCGCAGCTTGCTCGCGACCTTGGCGCAAGCCGGCGACGATGCTGACTTTGACTTCGAACCCAGCAAGCTGGATCATATCGTCCGACCGGCGGATCTGGATTGATGTTTCTCCTAGATACGAACGTCATCTCCGCGCTTCGCAGACCTGAACGGCTGCCTCCCGAGGTGACATCCTGGGCGGACGAAGCCGATGTCGACCAGTGCTACATTTCGGTCATATCGGTCCTCGAAATTGAACTAGGCATTTTAGCCAAGGAGCGCGTCGATGCTTCTACCGGCCGCATTTTGCGGACATGGTTTCAAACCGACGTGCTGGCGGCGTTCGATGATCGCATCATCCCGATCGACACCGAAGTCGCGATGCGGTGCGCCGCATTGCATGTGCCGGATCCCCAACCGGAGCGGGATGGTCTGATCGCCGCGACGGCGGTTGTGCATTCGATGACGCTTGTTACCCGCAACGTTGCGGATTTCGAGCGCACGCCGGCCAACCTCCTAAATCCCTGGCATTGAACTGGCGCTGAGCCGAAGTTGATTTGAGGTGACAGACCATGAAGTCTCGGCACAAAGATCCGAAAGCAGGCGACACATCCAGGCGGGAAGTGCTGCGCCTCCCCGACTTCAATGCAGATGATCGCAAAAATGTTGCAGCTGCTCGTCCTCCGGTAGCAGCGGACGCTTTCAATGAAGAAACGCGGCCGGCGTGACCGCGGCACCCTTCGGCAAGGCCGCTGCGGGAAAAGCTCTCGATCGCCTGATCGATCTTGCCCGGTCCGACACGGGCCAGGCGCGCCGCGCCGCCAACTTCCTGCTCGCCTGGTGGAATGGCGAGGATTGCGGTCATTTTCCCATCGCCGATCTCTTCGGTGTCGATGCGACGATCGCGACCCATATCACGACCATCATTGGATTTCTTGGCCAGCATGAAGGTGCGATCTACCCCGATGCCTTCGGTCGCAAGGCCGAGATGATCGAACTGGTCGGGCGCTGGCGCGACTTCGCCGACGAGGATGGCTGAGCGCTCGCATCGGGACGCTATCGGCGCTATTGTCGAGTCCCATGGCCGAGCTTGATCCCCACACGCTGCGCGTCGCCGCTTCGCTCGTTCGCTCGCGGATCGAGACCATAAAGCTCGACGGGCGCATGGACGGGCTCCAGCGGTTGGGTGCGCACCGTACGCTCACCCAGCTCGCGGTGGATCTCGAAGTGTCGGCCGACCATGTCGGGCCTCCCCGCCGGCGCAAGCGTACGAGCTGAACGCGCCAACCCGGCGGTGACGCCGGCCGGGCCTTCCGACCATCGCTGACCGAGGCCGAGAAGCTTCTCCGCACGTCTTCTGCCGTCCGCGCTCCGCGCACGGGGAGGGAAGGGGGGAAGAGGATGGCGGCCGGGCCTGTCTCCGAGGCCGGGGACCGGCCTTGCGCCGCACGCCCTTCCTGAGGAGCCATTATGGCCAACCATTTTACCAAGGCGAGCTTCACCTTCGCTGTCACCGATGCCGAGGCCGAAATCTTCCGGCATGTCGGCGAGGCTGCCGAGATCGTTGGCGATTCCCGCCTCGCACCCGATCAGCGCGCTGCAGCCTATGCCGACCTTGGCGCGGGCTTCGCCGCCTGTTTTCCCCCGATCGACTCCGATCCCTTCGGCGGCTTCCTCGCGATCTTGAGCGATCCCGATTATCCACGGCTCGGCTTCTCCGTCCAGGTCGATCCGTCGGATGGGACAGGGCGGTGCAAGGTCTGGCTCCATGGCGATCAGTTCGACGTAGAAACCGCCGCGCAACTGATCCAGAAGGTCGCGAAATCCGCGCTGCCGGCCGGCTTCGAATATTGCCTCGATTGCGACCGCCTGCGCCCTGGCGAATTCGGCGGCGGCTATGTCGTGATCCGCGAGGATCGCTTCGAATTCGCCTCATCGGCCCAGCTCCTCGAGCGGGCGCTTTCGCGCGAGCACCGTGAAGGCGCCGACGGCTACGTCCTCACCACGCGAGATGCTGAAGAGGGTCTGCTGTTCTGGAACAATGACACGGGCTTTGGCGAGCTAAGCACCGCAACCGTGTTCTCCGAAGCCGAGGCCGGCCGTTTCGACGTTCCCATCGCCCATGATCAGCCGGAATGGCTGGCCATGCCGGCGCCGATCTCCTGAAGGAGCCCGCCCATGCGCTTCATCATCGCTCTCTACGAGATCGACCGCGCCTATGGTGGGCCTGAAGAAGGTGCCTGGTGGTACGATACCGGCGAACTGGCTCGATTGCTGGCGCTCGCGCCCACCGAGACCCGCGCCGTCCAGCTTGCCGATCGCGCCAATCGCCTGCTCGAGCGGTTACAGCGCCACCGCCGCCGCGTCGATTCCGTCCTCTACGACGGTGGGCGCTATGCCGCCATCGTCTTCGAATGGACGGCGCCGCCGGCATTTCCCGAAGTCCGGCCGCAATACGCCTGACCACGCACGCGCAGGCAACCGGTCCGCGCCTGCTCCCTCCTGACCCCCCAGACCGACCATCCCAAGGAGGATTCTCCATGTCGACCTATCATGTCGCCTTCACGGCGCGTGTCCCTCACTGGATTCTCGAGCACGCCGAGGCCGGGAACACGGACCGTGCGCGCAGCTGGATCCTCTTGCAAGGCTGGTATGAGCGCCGCAGGCTCGAATGGAACGCCACGCTTACGGTGGAACCGGACAAGGCCCACTCCCCGATACGCCATGAGGTCATTCTCGATCTCGATTGTCCCGAAACCGACAGGCCCAGCGCCGCCTCGTTCGCGTTCACCGTCAAGGTAGGCGTTCGCCATGGCGAGGATCCGATCCACAAAGCGCGCCGCGTGCTCGATCTGTCCCGCCGCCGTGACTCGCTGTGCCGCAAGGCCGACCGCTGGGACGTTCTGGACCGCGGCTCGTTTCGCGCCGTGCGCGGCAGTTCGCTGATTGGACCGATGCCGCCGCAGTGGCCCATCGACCGGACGCTGACCGCCTTTTCGAGCCATCTGGGGAGCTATGGACAAGGCGGGGTCGGCCTCGCGGGCTGGCAATGCAACGGGGGATCATGGATGGTGCTGCCGCTGACCTACTCCGACGGATGGATCTGGCTCACGCGCGAGGAGATACGGCCAGCGCCGGACCATCGGTCACTTGCGATCGCTGTCGATCAGCGAATCCTCGGTGTGCATCCCGATCAGCTCGCGGACTTCCCGCCCTGGGAGCATCGCTATGCCGGTCAACATCAGATCCTCGACATGCCTGACTTCGGAGCCGAAAGGCCCACAATCCTGCGGTTCGACGCGAGCGAGACCGGCTTCATCCTCGAGGCCGCCAACGGTCCGACCCGCTGGCGCTTCGCCATGGGCGACGACCTACCGCGCCCTGTCTGGGGCGGTTCGCGGAAACCGCGGCTGCTGTGCGAGGGCGAATCCGTCGCCGAGGCCTTCTGCCTCGCCCATGATTGCTATCTTGAAGTCTGACCGGGGTCACGCACGTAGCACTCGCCCACGCGCTACCGCGATCGTTGCTGTGACCGCATGCCATCGGTCGCGGCCCGCTGACCTACCGCTTCCGACATGGAGGATCACATGATCGTAATTTCAGGCCTGCGATGGAAGGTCCTGGCAGCCAGCGCCCCAGCCTGCTGCGACCCGGCAGATGTATGCCGCGAGGCCGTCGAACACTGCAACGCCTTGAGGGTCGGCATCGACGTCAGCTTCCGCGACAACATCATCGAAGCCCGGCCCGGCAGCGATCCCGCGCAGCTCGCCGACATCTTCGAGCGCCGCGCGGCCGAGCTGGCCAAGCCGGTCGGCTCTCCCTCGTCCGACCACGTTCAGTCCCAAGGGGAACGACCATGACCACCATCGTCCTGAGCAACGGCCATTTGCGCACAGAGACCGCCGACGCGGCGATCGACGCGCTGATCGAGATCCTGCGCGATCATCCGCTCAACCGTCTGTTCGAAAAATATGGCGACTTTGTCGAACGCGACGCCCGCAATCTGCGCGGCGAATGGCTGGAAGGCGTCGAGAATGCCGTCAGCTTCTTCGGCAACTTCTTCGATCGCTCTCATATCTTCAGCATCGTCTCGAACGATCCGGATCATGTCGACCGGCTCTGCACGGCGATCGCGGCCAACAGGCAGCGCGCCGACTATCTGCGTCAGCCGCCGCCTTATGATTCCGACAAGCTGGTCATCGAGCGCAAGCGTTTCAGCGTCACCCAAGGCGAAGTGCTGCTGACCTATAACGGCCAGCGGATCGAGCAATATGGCGACACGATCCGGCTCAATGGTCGCGGCGACTATGACGGCCATGACGACCATTACTGGCACGGCATCGCAAAGCGCGACCTCGCCCGTCGCCATGTCGAGGCCTTCGACCGCAGCAGGACCGCGAGCGAGCGGCCTGCTTCCTTGTAGCTGTCATCGCCCAGCCAGTACCGGCGGCCCGGGGCGGCCTGACCGCTTTAAGGCGATCAGCGGCATCCCCTCACAGATCCATTTTCGCCCCGAGGCCGCGGAAGCGGGCCTCGGATGTGGCGCTTGCGCGCCTGCTCGGCCGAACGGCCGAGGAGGGGAGTGGGGAAGGAGGAAGTTGGCTCGGACACAGTGTTCGAGACCGGCTTTCAGGAGACTTTCCCATGAATATCGGTTCGATCAAGCAGAATGACGCCGGCATTTTCGTCGGCAAGATCGCGACGCTGGCGATCGCGATGACGATTGCGCTGCGCGAGGTGCACTCGGCCAATCCGAAGGCGCCGAAGTACGAGGTGCTGGCGCTGTCGGCATCGCGGGCGTGGGTGCAGGTGGGTGCTCTGTTCGAGCTTGCCTCCAACAGCACCGGCGAGGCGTTCCTCAACGGCAAGATCGAGGATCCGAGCCTGGCCGCGCCGCTCTACGTGTCGGCGTTCCGTCAGGAGGACGGCAGCTACAACGTCGTGTGGTCGCGCCCGACGCGCCGCCGCGACCTCGCCTCGGAGATGGCGCCCAAGGCCGACGAGGGCCTGCCGCCGCTGCCCGGCGCCGACGAGACCGCCGGCCCCGCCACACAGGGCACCGAAGCCGGCCTCGGACAGTCCTCCGCAAGCCATGCCTTCGGCTGCGAGCCGCAGCAGGAACAGCAGCAGGAAGGCGGACGCCGGCAGCGTCGTCAGCGCGCGCCGGAGCAGGCGGAGGAGCCCGAAACCGTCTGAACCTCCCCGTGCCCGGTCCCACACCTCCAGGCCGGGCACACCCTCCCGCTGGGCTCGCTTCGCTTCTCGCGAAGCGGGCCCTGTTTTCATTTACCCGGCAGCCCGCACGTCTGCATTCCGGCTTCAGTCTCCCTCTTGCGGAACCCGTCGTCGTGCCATGGCCAGCAGCGCAGCGACGACGCATCCCGCGACGATCCCGAAGGTCAGGTCCTTGACCAGGGTCAGCCCAAAGGTCGCCAGGAGCACCAAGGCCGTGGGCCAGCTGCGGATCAGGCGCAGAAACTCCGCCTTCTCGGCCATGTTCCAGCACACCACCAGAAGGACGCCGGCGAGCGCGGAGAGCGGAACGTACCGTGCGAGCGGTGCCGCGACGAGCATGAAGAGCAGGACGAACAGCGCGTGCATCATGCCCGACAGCGGACTGATCGCGCCGGCCCGAATGTTGGTTGCTGTGCGTGCGATCGTGCCGGTGACGCTGATCCCTCCGAACAAGGCGGACACGATATTGGCAAGCCCCTGCGCAACAAGCTCCATGTTGGAGCGATGCTTGCGCCCGGACATGCTGTCGGCGACCTTCGCTGACAGCAGACTTTCGACGCCGCCGAGCAGCGTAAACGACAGGGCCGACGGCAGCAGCTGGAGAACCAGCGCCCACGACAGCTGCGGCGCCTGCGGCGTCGGAAGCCCACGCGGGATCTCTCCGAAACGGCTGCCGATCGTCTCTGCCGGAAGCTGCAGCCAGGCGGCAGCTATCGAGGCCAGGACGACCGCGATCAGCATACCGGGCCAGTTCGGCCGGAACCGGCGCACCACGAAAATCAGCGCGGCGCATCCCAGGCCGAGCACCGCGGCCGCGGGCGTCACCGTCGAAGCCGCGTTGCCCAGCCCCACCAGCTTGGGGATGAGGGGGCCAGGTTCCGCTCCGTCGAGATGAAGACCGAAGAGGTCCCGGATTTCTCCGGAGAAGATCGTCACCGCAATGCCGCAGGTGAAGCCCACCGTCACCGGATGGGGAATATGGCGGATCAATGAGCCCAGCCGCGAAAGTCCAATCAGCGTCAGCAGGGCCCCGGACAGCATCACGGTGACGAGGAGGCCGTTCAGACCGAATTTCGTCGTGGTCGCCGCGACCAGAACAATGAAAGCCCCGGCGGGACCCCCAATCTGATAGCGGCTACCGCCCAAGGCCGAAACGAGGAATCCGCCGATGATCGCGGTATAGAGCCCTCGCTCGGGCGACACCCCCGAAGCCACGGCGATCGCCATCGACAGCGGCAGAGCGACGATCGCGACCGTCACGGCGGCCAGCACGTCCTTGCGAAACGACGAGAAGGAGTAGCCCTCGCTCAGGACCGTGAGCAGCTTCGGCCGGAAGAGATGCGATGTCGCCGTTCCGTCAGGCATCGCTATGACGCCGACGCATTGTCCGGCGTGCGCCGCACGGGCTCGCGCAGGGTCGGGCTGGTGGGATCGCGCAGCCGGACGCCACGCCCGCCACTCGTGCTAACGCTGTTTTCCCGGATGAGTTCGATGCCCTCGCGTTCGAGCGCGTCGACCACCTTGGTCAAGGTGTCGACGACGCCCCGGACATAGCCATCGCTCGCCGCTTCCATCCGCTGGATCGTGGGAAGCGATACGCCGGCGCGCTCGGCGAGCGTGCGCTGGTCGATTCCGAGAAGCGCGCGCGCCGCGCGAAGCTGGGCCGGAGTGAGCATCGGCATGATGTAAAATACATCAGAAATGACGTCAAGGATCGCTTAAAAGCGTTGTAGAGTATCTATCATGCTATCCTAAACTTGCTTTCAGCGCCATCAAACTGCTAACGCTCAGGCACCCAAACCACCTTTTTAACCGCGCGCGCTCGACGCGACGCCCAGGTATTCGGAGAGTTTCGATGTCGGACGCCCTTATCGCTGAAACGCTGGCCGCCCCGACTCGCCATCGTCGCCTCGCCGCCTGGGTGGACGAGATCGCCGCCCTTACCAAACCGGACCGGGTCCACTGGTGCGATGGCTCCGAGGCCGAGTGGGACGCGCTTACCGCGCAGCTCGTCGCCGCCGGAACCCTGCGCCGCCTCGATCCCGCGAAGCGTCCCAACTCCTTCTGGGCCGCATCCGATCCACGCGACGTCGCGCGCGTCGAAAGCCGCACCTTCATCTGCGCCGAGGACGAGGCCGACGCCGGCCCTACCAACAATTGGCGCGCACCGCATGAGATGCGCGATACGCTCCACGGCCTATTCGACGGCTGCATGCGCGGACGCACCATGTATGTCGTGCCCTTCTCCATGGGGCCGATCGGCTCGCCCATCAGCGCGCTCGGCGTGGAGATCACCGACAGTACCTATGTGGTGCTCTCGATGCGCGTGATGACGAGGATGGGCGCACCGGCGCTGGCAGCCCTGGGCGATGACGGCGAATTCGTTCCCGCGGTCCACTCGGTCGGCGCTCCGCTGGCGCCCGGCCAGGCCGACGTCGCCTGGCCCTGCAACGAGACCAAATATATCGTCCATTTCCCTGAAACGCGCGAGATCTGGTCCTATGGATCGGGCTATGGCGGCAACGCCCTGCTAGGCAAGAAATGCTATGCGCTGCGCATCGCCTCGGTCATGGCCCGCGACGACGGCTGGCTTGCTGAGCATATGCTGATCCTCAAGCTGACCTCGCCCGAAGGCGGCGTGCATTATGTCGCCGCCGCTTTTCCCTCGGCCTGCGGCAAGACCAACCTCGCCATGCTGCAGCCAACCATTCCAGGCTGGAAGGCCGAAACGATCGGCGACGACATCGCCTGGATGCGCTTTGGCGACGATGGCCGGCTCTATGCCATCAATCCCGAGGCCGGATTCTTCGGCGTCGCACCCGGGACGAGCGCAACGACCAACGCCAATGCCCTGGCCAGCCTCAACGCCAACACGATCTTCACCAACACCGCGCTCACCGCCGACGGTGATGTCTGGTGGGAGGGCCTGACGAAGGAGCCGCCCGACGGGCTTACGGACTGGCGCGGCCAGGCCTGGTCTCCCGATCTCGGGACGCCGGCCGCCCATCCCAACGCGCGCTTCGCCTGTCCCGCCGGCCAGTGCCCGGCCATCGCACCCGAATGGGAGGATCCCAAGGGCGTCCCGATCTCGGCGATCCTGTTCGGCGGCCGGCGCGCGACGACCGCTCCGCTCGTCACCGAGGCCTTCGACTGGCAGCACGGTGTGTTCCTGGCCTCGAATGTCGCCTCCGAAGGTACGGCTGCGGCCGAGACCAAGATCGGGGATGTCCGCCGCGACCCCTTCGCGATGCTGCCCTTCTGCGGCTACAATATGGGCGACTACTTCGCGCATTGGCTCAAGCTGGGAGCAGAAGCAGCGGATCCAGCCAAGCTGCCACGCATCTTCTACGTCAACTGGTTCCGCAAGGATGCCCATGGCCGCTTTCTCTGGCCCGGCTTCGGCGACAACGCCCGCGTCCTCAAATGGATCGCGGACCGGCTCGACGGGTGCGTCGAGGCGGAAGACAAGGCCATCGGCCGCCTTCCCAATAGGCACGACCTCGATCTGCAGGGGCTCGATCTGTCGGATGACGCGGTCACCGCCTTGCTCGCCGTCGATGACGATGAATGGCGCGCCGAGGCCGAGCGCATCCGCCGTGACTATGCGCGCTTCGGCGACCGCCTGCCCGCCGCCTTGACCGCCGAACTCGGCGCGCTCGAAGCCCGTCTGGCGTGAAGGGCGCCATCGATCGTGACCGACGCAAACGACGACTATGTCTATGACGAAGCCTCTGGCGACTGGATCACCGCTGCCGAGGCAGCCGTGAATGCCCGGACCGCCGAGACGATCGAGGTCCGCGATGCCGTTGGCAACGTCCTCGCCGATGGCGACAGCATCATCACGATCAAGGACCTCAAAGTGAAGGGGGCGGGGCAGACCCTGCGCAAGGGTACCGTGATCAAGGCGATAAGGCTGACCGGCGACGCTCAGGAAATCGACTGCCGCTACGAAGGCATCAAGGGCTTGGTCCTGCGCGCGGAATTCGTCCGCAAGCACTGACATGGCTGGCGAGGCTTCGCCGACCGCTCCAAGGACGAAGCAGGCCGGTGCCCCGCGGCCCGATGGTCATGGAGCCTGACCGAGTTGCGTGGACGGCGTCAGAACCTGCGCCCATCGCCGTCCACGCGGCCGGTGATCATGCCCGACCACTTGGCGCCGCGCCCTTCTCGTGTCTGGCGCTAGCCGAGCGCCGCCCGGCATGACCTGACGGCGTAACGCCGCCGTGGAAGGCGCGCCGATGTCAAGCTGCGACGCAGGCCGTCCCCGACCATTTGGGCACCGATGAATGTCTGACGCGCGCTGCAGTCGTGCTGCCGGCGTGTCTCGCCGTGGCGGGTCCGTGTGAAGACCGTCCATGCCGCGCGCCTTGCCGATATCACCGCGGGGCCATCCGCTTGTCTGGATGAACGCTACGCCCGTGCGGGATCCCCGCAACCCGCCATTTTCCGACCGTGTTGAGGCCTGACGGCCTCTGCCCGCACCACTCGAAAAATGGGGGTTTCCCCGCGCTGAAGCGCAGGTGCGGTGCCCCCTCGATCACGGGCCTTCGCGATTGTTCATCCCAGCGGGATCGGCCCGCTGGCGTGAAACGCGAAAGGCATCAGGCCATGAACAAGGTTTTTCTCTCGGGCCGCATCACCTCGGACATCACCCGCTTCGGCACGGACAGCAAGGGCGGCGTCAGCTTCAGCCTCGTCACCTCGAAGCCGGTGATCAAGGACGGCCAGGTCCAGAAGGACGACAACGGCTACACCGAAACCTACGACGAGTTCCATCAGGTCAAGGCCTTCAACGGCCTCGGCAAGTCGGTCGCCAACAACAAGAAGAAGGGCGACAAGCTCCTGGTGGTCGGCGAGATCCGCTACAGCCGCAACGAGCGCGACGGGCGCACCTACTACAACACCGACATCGTCGCCGAGGAAATCGAGTTCCTCTGACCGTCTCCCGGGCGGTCGCTCGCGGCCGCCCTCCACCTTCCTTCAGATGGAGAGCAAGATGTTCACTCTCACCAGCTTCGACGACATCGCCGGAATCGCCCAGGGCGTCGAGATCACCAACCCCAACATGGTCGAGCGCATCCGCCGCGCGGCAGACAGCCTTAACCGCCACGAGATCGCCGCGCACCTCGGCCAGGCGATCACCGAGGCGACCGACGCCGCGCATGTCCGCGACTTCGAGGAAGTGCAGTTCGGCGAGGCGAGCGCCGATGCGATCGTCGATTGCGAATATTACGAAGATCTCGCCGCAGCCTGGTCGCTGATCGCCAGCGAGCATCAGCTGACCATTCCCCATTCCATCTTCGCGCACGACGGGTCGGTCCACTGACCCGTCACACGCCTTTCGAACGGAGTACCGTCATGATCAAACCTGCCCCTTCGAACACCGCCGCCGCCCATTGCTACGGCATCGTCCTTCACCATCGGCTCGCCTGGTGGCTGGTCGAATTTCCCGAACTCGACGCGGCGCCGACCGCCGCGCGCAAGCTTTCGGGCAAGCTCACGCCGGGCATGGCCGACTGGCTCCGCTCCGAGACCGGCGATGCCGGTCTCGCGGCCGACGTCGCTGCGCTCCATCCCCAGAGCCGGTGCTGGTCCGGCGAATTCTCCTACCTCCCCGCGGCCGGCGCCGCCGACCAGATCGACATCGATGCCCATCCCTGGGGCAGCGAAGCCGGTGAACTCGAGACCCGGCTCGCGCGCACGATGATCGATGCGACACTGCATCCGGTTCCCGCGGGCTTCATCTCAGTCTTCACGGGCCTACCGCCGGAGAACCAGCCCGTGCTCGCGATCAGGTTGAGCGGCTACACCTGTTCGACCTTCGAACTGCTCACCGCCCGGCATATGCCGACCTATCGGCCGCGGTCGCCCTGGCGCGACATCTCGGCCGATGCGGTCAGCGATAGCGGCAGCGACATCATCGGCTGGCAGCCGGCGGCCGACTGGATCAGGCCTATCTGATCCGTGCGGCGAAGCCGGCGAGTGTCGTTGGCTTCGCCCTGCCTTTCGCTCGAGCCTGACTATCATCTGCCCGCGCGAGCGCACAGCCGGGCGCCACCACCGCTGGTGGCGTTTTCCACTTGCCGTGCCCACCTCCCGGTGAAATCCGGACGCCGGCGGCTCCTGTCGTGACCCGGCTCTCATGCGTGCCGCAGGTTGTGCCGCGCCTTGTGCCGCGTGAGGTTCATCGCCCTGCCGCGAGCCGCGTTCACTGCGCCCGGGCCCTATCGCTCAGCCCCGTTCGGACATGCGGGCGCGAGCGTGTCAGCCGGCGATCGAACTGCCTCGCAGCCAGCTCCTCAATCCAGGTGATCGATACCGTGACGCCCCAGGACGTCAGGCACCGGGGAGGTTTGCGGTGACCATCCAGTGCCGGGCGGGCCGGCGAGGTTTTGCCCGGACAAGAAGAAGAGAAGAGGGTTTCGGCGCATCCCGCCCAACGCTTCGCGCCGGGCGGGACCGGGGCTCTATTCGCTAAGCCGCCGCCCGCGCGTACCGCACGTGCCCCGGCCAAGCTCACGGAGCCAGGCCTTCGGCCCGTCTCCGCCCATTCGGGTGACGAACCCGCTTGCGGGATTCCCCCGGTGAGGTTTGAAATCCCTATTCCTCTCTTGTGTCTGCCTAGTTTGGCATGCGGGGTTGGCAGTCCGTCGAGGATGAGCGGTCCCCCCAATTTTTTCGTGCGGCCGCTGCCGCGCCCACCCGAAAAAAATCGGTTCCCCCGCTCCCCGCTGGTGCGGCGTCAACCGGGGTCCGGCCGCGGCCGGCTTCCCGGTTAACGTCCCCGACCTCCCTGACCGCCGCATGTCCTGAACAAGGCCTCATCGCGTGGATGAGACATCCAAAAGCCACGGAGGCCAACATGTCCAAGTCCTTCTCGAACTTCGCCGATTTCGCCAGCTTCATCGCCAGCGAGACGGGAACCGACCAGCGTAGCCCGCTCTACGAAGCCGCCTTCATCGAGCATGACGAGCGCGCCAAGCTTTCGCCTGTCGACGAGAGCGAGCAACTGGAAATGCCCGATCCGGAACAGAGCCGAGCCGCCGTCGAAATGGTGATGGCGACGCTCTTCGATGTGTTCCGCGACACCCGCCTCGAACCCTTCGCGAGCGATCTCGCCTGGGGCTTCGTCAACAGCTTCCATGTGGTGGCGAAGCGCATCAGCGACCGCGAGGACGATGCGGCCAAGGAGCTTGGCGAACTCGCGCGCAGCTTCGATCCCAGCGAAATCTACGCATCGCAGATCGAGGAGGCGCAGCTGCTCTGCCAGACGCTGCAGGGGTGCCGGGATGCCATGGAATGCATGCGCGACCACGCCGCCGACGTCTACCGGGTCGAGACCGGACGGCCCTATTCGCCGACGCGCGGCAGCCGGGTCTCGAAGGGCGTCACCGCCTCGATGATCGACGCCCGAGACTATCTCGCCGCCCGGATGCGGGAACGCCGTGAGCAGTTCGCTCCGGAAGGTCCGGTCGTTGCCTTCTCGGGCGGTCAGGTCTGGGAGGATCATGACATGCTCTGGAAGGGTCTGGACTCGATCCTGGCCCGCATCCCGGAGATGATCCTCGCCACGACAGCACAGACCAAGGGCTGCGATGCCATCGCGCAGGCATGGGCAGCAGCACGCGGCGTGAAGGTCATCATGTTCCGCCTCGACCGCCGGCTGGGGGCCAAGGCCGCCTTCGTCCGCAACGATCGGCTGCTCGCCCTCAAGCCGGTCGAAGCTGTCGTCTGCGAAGGCTCCGGCATCCAGATGAACCTCGCCCAGAAGCTGCGGCAGGCAGGCGTTCCCCTCCACATCGTGAAGCTCGAACCGTCAGCCAAGCCGCAGCCCGCCCAGCCCACCGGCAGAACCGCAAAGTCGCGGGACGAATTCGATCCCTGGACCCAGGACGACTATTACGCCGCCATGGTGAACGGCGGTGGTCGCCGTCGTCGGTGACGCGTCCGGGAGAGGCTCCGGCAATCGCCGGGGCCTCTCCTGCTTTTTCGCTGCGAGGATGCGGTGCGCGGGGGCATCGAACCCCCGCGCACCGCCGGGCGCTGGCGCGCGCCGCACGGACAATACCCGAAAGGGCCAAGGAAAGAGGGGAGAGGCGAGGCGCTTTCAGCCGAGGAGACCAAGCCCGTGTCCATCCTGTTCCGCATCACCGAGCCGGCCGACGATACAGCCTCGCCCAGCGCCATCATCACAGCCCGCAAGCTTGCGGCTTTCCGCCGGTTCCTCCGTTCCGAAGGAGATCGTATCGGCATCGCGCTGCTCGAACCCGACGAATATCTTGGCGACAGCTTCGAGGCGCGCGTCTGTCCACTCGCGCTCGCCGCGATCACGGGCATTTTCGACCACGAGGCCACTGTCATCGCAGTCGTCGAGGAGGCCCAGTTCAGAGGCAAGCGCATCGCGATCCATCACTGCCCGAGCAGCGCCGAGATCATCCTGCGCGTCGCCCTCACGTCCGATCAGGGCGTCGAACTCGATCTCGCCTACGGCAATGCCTACGCGCTGCTCGAAGCGCTCGCGATCGAGCCTGACAGCGTCGGTGACATCCCCATCGATCTCCTACGCGCCCGGCTGTCCGATCCGGCCACGCCGAGCCGCGCGGCGCTGCGCGGTGTCGGTCATTACCTGCCCCGACTAGAGCGTCTCGTCGCGAGCGCGCAGGAGCGCGAGGCTGCCCGCTTCGCATGGGCCTGACATGCGTTAGTCCCGGCAATTCTTCTCCGGCGGGATCCTGTCGGTCCTTCGACGCATGAGGCTGTCGATCGCCGCCTGTAAATGACAGGTCGCCATCTGCTCGCCAGCTTGCTCGAGCGCCGCCATCGCCTCACGCATCAGCACGACTGCGAGGGCCCGGCGGACGTTTGAATCGATTCCCTGCGGATCATATATGTCGATTGATTCCGGCGTGCGCGGTGCGGCTTTCGCGCGGCGGGGAACAATCTCTCGTCCCGAATTGGTCATCCCCAGGCTCCCCGCAATGCGCAAAGGTCGAACCCTTGCTCAAAACTCCCGCGCACGAGGCGCGGGAGCCGGGGCTGGTAACACGTCGAGACATGCGCCTACGCTTTTAGCACCAAGGCACCTGGACATATGCGCAGGCACCCCGGCGTGAGATCACACCGAGCTGCCTTTCTCGACGGGATTACCAGTCCCGGCGCCACGGCCTTCGCGGCGCAAACAGCCACCTATCACAGACATGGGAAGACACCAAGGTGGGTCGTCTGAACAGCGAGCCACAGTGCCTTGCCGGCAGGCACGGACACGTGCCTAAGATGGGAGACGGGACCCAAGCTCTCTCACATCTCGGCATCAGACGAGGCTTCATCGCCAAAGCATGACGCTGGGTGTCGATCGGCCGTCAAGGATCAGCGGTCCCCCCAATTTTGCCGGCCGGCGCGCTGCGCTTCCCGGCGACAAAATCGGCTCCCCCCGCTGCCCGCTCACGCGGCGGCCATGCCGTCCCTGACCGCCTCAACACCGCGTCCAGATGAGCCCATCCTCATCGATGCGAGATGGGGAGCGCACCATCATCAACGGAGGCTTCGATGGACAATCTTCACCACTCCCTGCGCACGCTGTTCAGCACCCCATTCTGTCCAAACTGCACGACCCTCTTCGACGCCGAGCAATATGATCATGTCGACGAACGCGCGCGCTGCTCGCACTGCGGAACCGTCTATCGGATCCCCGACGACCATGTGCCGGACAATCCGGATGACGACATCGACGACGTCCGGCCGGATACCGCCCATATTGTCCAACCGCACGAGCCGGGCTACTGGCCAGCGCAAGCGACTGGCTTCCGGCTCATTCGCCTGCTCGAAAGATATCTCGCACTTACCCAGACCTGCGGGCGCTTAGTCAGCGTTGCCCAAACCTCCACCGAACGGGATTTCTTCAGGGCCGAGCATGACCGGCTCTACCGCCTAACTTGCCGCATCGCACGCCAGGTCGCCCGATCGAACGGCTACGCGATCCTTCGAGCACTCTCGGACGATAGCCCGGCCTATCGCGTGGTGATCCAGAACCAGCCTATCGCTCTATCCGGGGGTTCGTGCATCAAGGAGACGCCGCAGTTTCTGACCCTCGAACAGTTGCGTGCCGACGCGGAACGGCTCGCCGAAGCGGAGATGCGGGCCACCGCCGGCGCGACGTACGAACTCTACGCCCGCCAGTTCTCCACGGCCTGTGCACGCGCCATCAACAAGCTTGATCCGGACCTGCGCCGCTACGCCGTCAAGATCGCCAATGACCACGGCTACATCGCGGGCGAGGACGAGCGATATGCCGACTTCGGACCCGGCCTATGCTCCCTGACCGGCATCGACGAACACTATTGCCATTGCGGCCGTCACCCCTGACGGCAGCCGGGACCGGGCCACGCGCTCGGTCCCGTTCTTTCGACGAGATGGCTCGATGCCCCGGCTCGCTCGCGTGCCATGCGGACCCTTCGGTCCGCACGTCGCTACGCCTCGGCCGAGGTCTCCCGACGAGAGGGAACATCTCTCACAGTCTTCCCATTCTGTCAGACGTCCGAGGCCGCCTCAAGGACGGCGGGGCCCCACGATTTTCTTCGGCGGATCGAGGGGAGGCGCTCGTCCTTCGGCGTGGTGGCCGCCGAAGAAAATCGTGACCCCCACCGCCGCTTCGCGGCCCGCTTCGCGGGTCCTTGACCCGGCCTCGGCCGCCTGACGCGCCGCTCCTGTCATTCAAGACAGACAGGAGCGAATCCATGCAGATGATCTCGACCAGCGCCGCCGCCGACAACGCCGCCTTCTTCGCAGCCATCGCGAACGCCGAACGCCGCGCGCTTCACAGCTACTTCGACCAGCACGTCGTGGCGGACGACGAGGCGGGCTACATCACCATCGACGAGGGCGATTACGGCGCGCTGCCGATGACGATCATCGACCGGATCGTCCACAGCGTGCCGGGCGGACTGCTCGACGAATATTGAGGCAAGACGGGGAGGGGCGCGCACGCGCCTCTCCCTTTTTTTGTGTGGCGATGTTACGGGCATGGGGGGCATCGAACCCCCCATGCCCGTGCCGCGACAAGGGTCGCGGCGGGGGCTGTTCAGGCCGTGAGGCGCTTTTCCACTTCGTCGATGCCGAGCGACCGGATACGGGCAACGAGCCCACCCAATCGCTTGCCGTCGAGCTTCAGCAGGCCGGTCTTCTCAAGAGCCTGGATCGCGGCCTCGCGTTCCTTCTCTTCCAGCCGTTGCCGTCGCTCCTCGAGCTTGCGGCCTTCCTCTTCTATCGCTGCTCTTTCCTGTTCCAATGTGCGTGCCATGAAGGGCCTCTCGGTTCACGCTGATCGGGCTATGAACAGGCCCACTATAAGCGCTCACCGGCCATGCCGGAAGCACGGAATGCGCGCCCGCCAAGCGGTTGGTCAACTGCCGCAACCATGGCTTTCCTTCCGTCCACCGGACGGCCTGGCGTCCCGCCGGAGGCGCTTCCCCATGCCATTTGATCGCGTCACAAGACGCCCCGGGGAGTGGATCAGCCCTGGTGCAGAGAAGCACACCGAACGCACCTCGGTGCATTGGGTTCTGGAACAATTCCAGCGACTTATGGCGGTCTTGGTGCGTGTGCGGCTGTGGGACAGGATTTCGCTGCCCACAAAACACACGAAAATCGGCCATTTCAGCGTGTTACACGAGAACACGCTCCGCGCCGCGCATGCGATTTTCTTGCTCCACCGACACGATTGCGCTATAAGTCGGATCGGTTTCTGAGACCCCACCAGCCTCCCTGCTAGGAGGCTCGGTTTGACCATTCCCTACAAGCATTGCTCGGTCCGGCTCGACCGGAGCAAATATGATCGCCTCGTAGCGCTCGCCGCGGAGCGCGGATGCACGCCGTCCGACCTGCTGCGCGCGGCCGTCGATGCCTTCCTGGGATCCGGCCAGCTCTTGACCTCAAGCCACCGTCGGATCGCCCGCATCAGCGAGTTCCAGCATCTCGCGCTCGACATCATCATCCGCGAACAATTCCCCGAATATCGCGACCGCATCATCGCGGAAACCGACAAACGTCTGGAGCAATATCATGGCGCGTGAGGACATCCGCACGGACGGGCGTCCCGTCCCGCTCACCCATCATTCGGCGCGCGGCCGCGTGCAGCGCAATGCCGGCAATTTCACCCGCGGCAGCCAGCTACTCACCCATGAGATGCTGATGTGGTTCTCGGGCGCCAAGCTGCCCTTCATCCTCTGGTTCTTCGCCTTTCTCGCCGCCTGGTTCATCATCATGTCGCTCAAGCTCGACGAGCATGGTTTCCAGCTCGTCTGCATGAAGGTCTATGCGACCCTCTGGAACTGGATCGACCTCAATCCGAACAAGCGCGTCAACGTCACGCTGCCGAACGGCGACCTCATGCGCACCGTGATGAAAGCGGTGCCCTATATTCCCGAGGTCATCACAGCCTGGGCCGTCGCGATGCGGGGCCTCATCGGCGCTTTCCTGATCTCGGTCTTCATCACCATTCCGGCCGCCATCTGGTTCGTCGACATCTCGCATCGGCGCGGCCGTTCGATCCTTCAGGAACGGCATGAACGCGGCGCCATGCTGGTTGATCGCAGCGTGCTTCTGGTGGAGATCAACGAGCATAACCGGGTGAAGTTCGAAGAGGAGGCGGCCGACCTCTTCCCCGGCCTGTCCTCGCGGCAGGTTCTCGCGCTCCCGTTCCGAGCGCGCAAGGAAGCCGGCATCCATCATCCCTACACGCTCGCGGGCATCCCCTTTCCGCACCGCACCGAACAATCCCATGCGATGCTCATCGGCACCACCGGATCAGGCAAGACGACCGAGCTCAGAAGCCTCGTCACCCAGATGCGCGAGCGCCAGGACACGGCCGTCATCTTCGATCTCACCGGCGCCTATGTCGAAGCCTTCTACGATCCCACACGCGACACGATCCTCAATCCCATGGACGCGCGCTGCCCGGCCTGGTCGATCTTCAACGATTGCCGCACCCACAGCGAATTCACGGCCGCCGCGGCGGCGCTAATCCCTTCGGATGGCGGTTCGTCCGAACCCTTCTGGGCGCTCGCAGCGCGCACCCTCTTCATCGAGATGTGCATTCGCCTGATGGAGCGGGGGCAGACCAGCAATCTGGCGCTGTCCGAGAACCTGATGACGGCCGACCTGAAGCGCGTCCACCGCTTCCTCGCCAACACCATCGCCGACCCGCTCACTGCCCCCGAAGCGGCCCGCATGGCGGAATCGATCCGCGCCGTCTTCAACACCAATGCGCAGGTCCTTCGCTTCCTTCCCGACGAGGGCGAATCCTTCTCGATCCGCGACTGGATCACGCGGGACAAGAAGCCCGGATCGATCCTGTTCGTGACGTCGAACTATGTCGATCTGCCGATGAACCGGGCGCTGCTCACGCTGTGGATGGATCTCGCGATCAACCGGCTGATGACGCTGCCGCGCACCCGCAGCTTGCGCACCTGGTTCATGTTCGACGAGCTTGGCGCACTGCATCGCCTTCCGGCGATCGAGAATGGTCTCCAGACGGCGCGCGCGTTTGGCGGCGCGATGATCCTGGGCATCCACAGCTTCGAGAAGCTGGTCGAAGTCTATGGCGAGCAAGGGGCACGCAATCTCGCCTCGCTCGCCCGCTCCAAGCTCATCCTCGCGACGGCCGATCTCGACACGGCCGAGCAGTGCGCGCGCTACATCGGCAACCGCGAGGTTCGCCAGATGGATGAGGCCTATAGCTACGGCTACAATAACACCCGCGACGCTTCGACCCTGACCCCGCGCAAGCAGGTCGAACCACTCGTCATCGCCGATGACATCACCAACCTGCCCTCGATGCACGGCTTCGTGAAATTCCCCGACGGCTTCCCCGCCGCGCGCATCCTGCTCGAGTGGAAGGACTATCCCCAGGTCGCCCAGGGCTTCGTCCAACGGCCCGATGTCGGGCCGGTACGCTCAAGGCGCGGAGAGGAGGTGTTCGAGGAAGACGGGGCAGGGGAGGCGGGCGGGCGCGACGGCTCGTTGCAGGTCGTGGAGGAAGTGGCCGAGATCACCAATCTCGCCCGCGATCTCGCCGCACGGATCCTGTCGGCCGAGGTCGAGGAGGAGGACGATGCCGCCCGCCGCGCGGCGCAGCGGGCGGACGACCGGGACGAACAGGCGACGCCTGGCACGCATAGCGCGGACAGGGCGCAGGCGGCGCGCGCCAGCGGCGAGGAACAGCCGGTTTCCGCGCGCGACCGGGACGATCGTCGTGATGGCCACCGGCACGGGGAGACGAGCCCACAGGTCGAGGACCAGACCCTGATCGAGCTGCGCCACGACTTCTCCACCGGCCGCGAGGATGACGGCATGGACATGGGCATCTGATGCTCTCGGTCGCCGGCGTCCGCTCCGCTTCCGGTGCCGCGAACTATTTCGCGAAGGACGACTATTACACGGTCGAGGGCTCGTCCGAGATCAGCGCCTGGGGAGGGGAGGGCGCCGAGGCGATCGGCCTGTCCGGAGAAGTCTCGAAGGACGCCTTCGAGGGCGTGCTGAACGGTATCCTCCCAAGCGGCGAAGCGGTCGCCCAGGTCGAGAACCGGCGCGCCGGCTACGACCTCACCTTCTCCATGCCGAAGTCGGCTTCGGTCATGGCCTATGTCGCCGGCGACAAGCGCGTGCTTGACGCCAATATGGCCGCGGTCAAGGCGACCATGGCCTGGGTCGAGAAGAACCTCGCGGAAGGGCGTCGCGACATCGAGGGGCGCAAGGTCCCGGTCCAGACGGGCAATCTCGTCTACGCGCTCTTCCAGCACGACACGAGCCGGGCGCTCGATCCGCAGGCCCACATCCACGCCGTCATCGCCAACCTCACCCGCATGCCCGATGGCAAATGGCAGGCACTCCACGCCGACAAACTCTGGAGCCACAACAGCATCATCGGCTCGATCTACCATGCTTTCCTGCGCGCCGGGCTCGAGCGGATCGGCTATCAGGTGGACCTCAAGGGCAAGCATGGCACCTTTGAGATTGCCGGCGTTCCCAAGGCGGTCATCGGCGAATTCAGCCAGCGCCGCGAGGAGATCCTCGATCACGCAACGCGGCTCGGCATCAAGTCGCCGGAGGGCCTGCGCGAAATCACCAAACGCTCGCGCGATCCCAAGCTCGACGTCGAGGACCGCGCCGCGCTGAAGCAGGGCTGGATCGACCAGGCCGCTGCCCACGGCTTCGACGGCAAGGACCTGCGGGCAGCAGCCGAGGCGCGCGCCGGGATGGCGTCTTCGGAAAATGCTCTCGAGCGCGGCTACCGCGCCATTGTCGATGCCGTAACTGGTGCCCGCCAGACGCTGGGTGCGCTGCTCCGCCCCCAGGACCCTTTAGTGGACAATGCGCTCGCCCGCGCGGTCAAGTCGCCAGCGGAAGCGCGCGCGCAGCTCGCGGTCGCGTCCGCCGTCCGGATCCTCTCCGAACGTGAGGCCGCATGGCCCGTCAATCTGCTCGGCAAGACCGCGCTCGATCTCGGTCTCAAGGGCGTCACCGTCGACCTGATCGAGAGGCGGATCGACCGGCTCGTGCAGAACCGTCAGCTCATCCCGGGCGTCGCGACAGCCGCGGACCGGACTGGCCGCATGGTGACCACGCAGGAGGCGCTGCGGACCGAAGAGAAGATTCTTGCCGCCGTCGAGGAGGGGAAAGGGAAGTCCGAGCCAATTGTGGCGGCCGCCGATGCGCCGCAGCGATTGCAGGATGCCGCCGAACGGCCGCTCAATCCTGGGCAGCTCGCCGCCGCGACGATGATCCTGTCATCCGCCGATCGTACCGTCTCGGTGCAGGGCGCCGCCGGCACGGGCAAGTCCACCATGCTCCAGGCGGTCGCGCGGGTCGCCGAGGAGGAGGGCGCCCGGATCACCGGACTTGCCTTCCAGAACAAGATGGTCGCGGACCTCGCCGAAGGGGCGGGCATCAAGGCCCAGACGATCGCTTCCTTCGTGCTCGCCAACGAGCGGTTCGTGACCGAGCGTGACACGCTGGGATATGAGGCTGCGCGCGAGAAGCTCGCCGGTACCATGCTTCTCGTCGACGAAACCTCGATGGTGTCGTCGAACGAAATGCTCAAGCTCCACCAGATCACAGCAGCCTTGGGCGTCGACAAGCTCGTTCTGGTCGGTGACCGGCAGCAGCTCTCTTCGATCGACGCGGGCAAGGCCTTCGCCATGATCCAGGCGGGCGGCGGCACGATGGCGCGGATGGATCAGAATATCCGCCAACGCACCGACCAACTGCGCACCGTCGCGGCGCTCGCCAATATCGGCAAGGCCGGCGCGGCGCTGAAAGTGCTGGGGGACCGTGTCGTCGAGGCGGGGGAGCCGGCCGCCGCTGCGGCCGACATGTGGCTCGAGCTCTCCCCTGGCGAACGGGAGGCGACCGCTGTCTTCGCTTCGGGCCGCGACGCGCGCGCCGTCATCAACCAGCGCATCCAAGATGGCCTGATCGCGGAAGGGAGCGTCAAGGGCCAGGCGATCCATCTCACTGTCTTTGAGCGGGTCAACACCACGCGCGAGGAGCTGCGCTATGCCTCGACCTACCGTCAGGGCCAGACGCTCGAGGTCGGCCGCGGCGGCGCGCAGGACGTCGGGATCAAGGCGGGACGCTACGACGTCCTCAAGGTCCACGCCAACGGGAAGGTCGAACTGTCGGACGGTCGGCGCAGGATACGCTTCGATCCCCAGAAGCTGTCGCCGACCGAGCAGCGCGATCGCCTGCAGCTTTCTGAAAAGAAGGACCTTCAGCTGCGCGAAGGGGACCGCATCCGCTGGACGGCCAACGACAAGCAGCGCGGCCTGCACAATGCCGCGCTTGCGCGCGTTGTGGGCGTCGATGCCGATGGCGTGAAGGTTGAGACTGCGGACAAGGTGCTCCTCACGCTCAGCCTCGGTGACCCGATGCTATCTCGGCTCGACCTTGCTTATAGCCTTAATATGCACATGGCCCAGGGGATCACCACCGACAAGGCGATCACCGTCATGTCGTCGCATGAGCGCAACCTCTCGAACCAGCGCCTCTTCAACGTCGGGGTCACGCGCGTGCGCGACGAGCTGACAATGGTCGTGGACGACAAGGAGAAGCTCGCGCGGCAGCTCGACATGAATCCCGGCAACAAGACCTCCTCGCTCGAGACGCTCGGCCGCCTCGATATCGACGGCAGGAAGGGGCCGGGCGCGCAACCCCGCGAGAAGTTCGATCCCGGTCCGATCGACGGCGTCAACCTGTCCGATCTTGCTCCCGTTCCAAGCGATCTGCCGCCTCTGCCCGATGGCGCGGCATCTGCGCCGGCCGCGAAGGCCCCACAAGCGCCGCCCGATCTGAAACCCGATCGCGGCGATCCGCTGCCACCGCTGCCCGAGCGCAGCCTCGGGCTCGACTTGTGAATGGAGAAGTCGCCGGCGTGGTGCCTGCGGCGAAGAGAAGGAGACGAACGATGGGTTGGGAATTCGATGAGGCTGGCAAGTTCGGGAGCGAACGGGCAGCCGAAGACTATGCGAAGCGCAACAACATCGATCCGCGTGATGTCCAGCTGACCCGCAAGGGTGAGGAGGTCGAACTCAACATCCGCCGGTCGGCCCTCGATGGCCGTAAGCTGCGCGACAATGGCGAAGGTCGCCGGGACGGCTGGGGCTGAACGGAGGGCTACAATGAGCACATTTGAATTTCTCGCCTCGCTTCTGCTGGTGGGCGTCATCGTCGCGCTTGGCTGGTCGAAAATGTCCCGAGGCTTCACTCCACAGAAACCGCTCGACCCAGTGGCGCGGCCATTCATGACGCAGCGCGAGCAAGCCATGCTGGCCGCGCTCGAGCACATCCTGCCCATGTACCGCCTCCATGCCCAGGTCTCGATGGGAGCCCTCCTCAAGGTTCCATCGGTGCCGGGCCGGCGGCCGACCCCAGCGGACTGGAATCGCTTCCAGCGAAAGATCATCGACTTTGTGGTCGAGGATCCCACGACGGGAAGGGTGGTCGCCTTGATCGAGATCGACGATCGTTCGCACGATCCCGGCAAGGATCGGGAGCGTGACGCGATGACCGCCCGGGCCGGCTATCACACATTGCGGATCCCCGCTGGTGCAAGCCCCACGGTACAGACGGTGCTCGGTTTCGTGGGTGACCTTCGCGACGGTGCGGCGAGCGCCGCATATCAGGGATAACCGGCATGGGGCTCAAAGATCGCGACTATATGCGCGAGCGCTATCGCGCGCGCGCGAAGGGAACCCGATGGAACGATCGGGCCGGGCGCGTCGAGGGCGCCTGGTTCGATCCCGTCAACCGCGGTTTCGATTATCAGCGCGGCCGGTTGAGGGGATCGCGCGGTAATGCCGGCGGGATGCTGCGCTGGATGTCGCTCGCGTTGAGCCTGTTTCTCATCGCTATCCCGGTGTGGCATTCGCTGAAGCGGGAAGGCTGGCTGGCGGATAGTGAACCCGGATTACCCTTCCCCGAAACGGGCAGCGTGACGGTCAACCCCGCATTGGATCCGGCCGGGGCGACATCGCGGATGGCAGTCACGACCTCCGATGCGAACGCCGTCGTTCAGCTCTTCGACCCTCAAAGCGGGCGGCATGTGATCTCGGTCTATGTCCGCAAGAACGATCGGGCGATAATCGCGGTTCCACCTGGAACCTATCGGATGAAAGTGGCGGAAGGGCAGCGTTGGCACGGCCCGGTGGACTTTTTCGGTTCGTCAACGACCTATGACGCCGTCGTGCCGCTGATGGTGTTCACCAGACAACGGGGCAATGGCATCGACCTGCACAGGCGTCCGAACGGCACATTGCCGACACGGCCCAACTGGCGCGGTCCAGCGCCCCTGTAACGAACGATCATGCGGAAGCGCGGCCGAAGACCCGGTCCTATCGAGCGGCGGGCGCCGATACCTCTTCGGTTTTCAGCGCATGGGCAATTTCGAAGATATGAAGAATGATCGGGTCCTTCTCAGCAGATCGGATCGCTGCCTGCAACAGAATAGGAGGCGGTGACTGATCGAAAACGCGAACGATCTCGCCACTAGATATCTTCTCTCCCACCATGTTGAGAGGAAACAAGCTTACGCCGCCGCTGGACACGATGATATCGATCAGAGAATGCAGGTCGTTGCAGGTGTTTATCTTCCCGTCATGATATCCCAGTCCACCCAAGGCATCATGCATGATCGCATGCATGGGGGAGCTTCGTGCCAATGACCAGAACAGCAGGTCTTTTGGGGGCACGAGTCGCTGCTCCAGCATGTTCGCGAGGCTGGGAGACGCGAGCCATATCAACTCGACCTCGCCGATCCGCCGCGTCTTGATGCCGGGCATTTCAACGGGACCGATCGCGAAAACCAGATCGGCCGCGCCACTTAGAAGTCCATCGATCAGTTTCGATGTCAGGTCGATTTCGATCTCCAGTGAAAGCCCTGGCATCTCCTGACGGATCGCATTCACGAAAGCGGACAGGCAACTGGCGGCCGCAATTTCACCCGATCCGATACGGACGATGCCGGCCACGCTGCTGAGGTCCACCGGATTGAGCAGGGCCTGTTGAAGCGACGGCCACACCTGCTCGCATCGGCGCACCAGTTCACGGCCCTGGACAGACAGGATCATGTTACGCCCTTGTCGCGCGAACAACGGAATTCCCAGGTGATTCTCAAGTTCGCGTATTCGCGCGGAAATGCCCGGTTGCGTGGTGTTGAGGCGATTCGCTGCCGCGCTGAACGAGCCAAGGCGGTTGATCCAAAGCAGGGTTTCCAGATGGTAGAGCGCGATCCGATTCATCACCATTGGTTATACATACATCGAATGAACTATGATTTGAACTGATGTGACATTTATCTCATGGCCAGACCCCGAAAGCGCAGCAGGCAGGGGAAGGGAAGGGTTCGTGGCCAAAGAGCAGCATGTGAAGGCAGAGAGCCGAGCCGGGCCGGCAAGGCGGGCTTCGGTTTCATCTGGATCCGCCTCCAATCGCGAACGTCCGGCCGAGCCCGTCCGCTATCAGGCGACCAATGCGGAGATGCTGGAACTCTACCGCCAGATGCTGCTGATCCGCCGTTTCGAGGAAAAGGCCGGCCAGCTTTACGGCTTCGGCATGATCGGCGGCTTCTGCCATCTTTATATCGGGCAGGAGGCCGTCGCCGTCGGCCTGCAATCGGCTATGAGGGTGGGCAAGGACAGCGTCATCACCGGCTATCGCGACCACGGCCACATGCTGGCCTACGGGATCGATCCCAAGGTCATCATGGCAGAGCTGACCGGCCGCGCTGCGGGCATTTCACGCGGCAAGGGCGGGTCGATGCACATGTTCTCGGTCGATCATGGCTTCTATGGCGGCCACGGCATCGTCGGCGCGCAGGTGGGGCTGGGCACGGGCCTAGCCTTCAAGCATAAATATGCGGATGATGGCGGCGTCTGCCTCACCTATTTCGGCGACGGCGCGGCCAATCAGGGACAGGTCTACGAAAGCTTCAACATGGCGGAGCTGTGGAAGCTGCCGGTGATTTTCGTGATCGAGAACAACCAGTACGCCATGGGAACCAGCGTCAACCGCGCGTCGGCCGAGGACCAACTCTATCGGCGCGGCGAGAGCTTCCGCATCCCCGGCATCCAGGTGGACGGCATGGACGTGCTCGCTGTCCGTGGCGCTGCTGAGGAAGCCCGGCAGTGGGTGCTGTCCGGCAAGGGGCCGATCCTCCTGGAATTGAAGACCTACCGCTATCGGGGCCATTCCATGTCCGATCCGGCCAAGTACCGCTCGCGCGAGGAAGTGCAGGCGGTCCGCGACAAGTCCGATGCCATCGAGCATCTCAAGCAGGAGTTGGAGGCGGCCGGCGTCACCGAGGATGAGTTGAAGGCGCTGGAGAAGGAGATCCGCCAGATCGTTCAGGAAGCCGCCGACTTCGCCGAGCAGGCCCCGGAGCCCGAGCTTGCCGAACTCTATACCGATGTGCTGGTGGGGCAATATTGATGGCGATTGAACTGAAGATGCCGGCGCTTTCTCCCACCATGGAGGAGGGTACGCTCGCAAAGTGGCTCGTCAAGGAAGGCGATGCGGTGAAATCCGGCGACATCCTCGCGGAGATCGAGACCGACAAGGCGACGATGGAATTCGAGGCAGTGGACGAGGGCATCATCGCCAAGATCGTCATTCCTGAAGGCACCGACGGCGTGAAAGTGGGCGCGGTGATCGCGCTGATCGCTGGCGAGGGTGAAAGCGCCGTGACGGTCCAAGCCGCCGCCCCCGCTCCCAAGGTCGAGGCACCCGCGCCCAAGGCGGCGGAGCCGGCCCCGCAGCCGGTTGCGGCGCCTGCGCCCCGCGCGGCGGTTGCCGATCCCGATATTCCCGCCGGCACCGAGATCGTGAAGACCACGGTGCGCGAGGCGTTGCGCGACGCCATGGCCGAGGAGATGCGCGCCGACGACCGCGTCTTCGTGATGGGCGAGGAAGTGGCGCAATATCAGGGCGCCTACAAGGTGACGCAGGGCCTGCTGGAAGAGTTCGGCGATCGCCGCGTCATCGACACCCCGATCACCGAGTATGGTTTTGCCGGCATAGGCACAGGCGCGGCGATGGGCGGCTTGAAGCCGATCGTCGAGTTTATGACCTTCAACTTCGCCATGCAGGCGATCGACCACATCATCAACTCGGCGGCCAAGACCAACTATATGTCCGGCGGCCAGATGCGCTGCCCGGTGGTGTTCCGCGGCCCCAACGGCGCCGCCAGCCGCGTCGGCGCCCAGCACAGCCAGAATTACGGGCCCTGGTATGCTGCCGTTCCTGGCCTGATCGTGATCGCGCCTTACTCGGCCGCCGACGCCAAGGGGCTGCTGAAGGCCGCGATCCGCTCGCCCGATCCGGTCGTGTTCCTGGAAAACGAGTTGCTCTACGGCCAGAGCTTCGACGTGCCGAAGCTGGACGATCATGTCCTGCCGATTGGCAAGGCCCGCATCGCCCGCGCGGGGCGTGACGTGACCCTGGTGAGCTACTCCATTGGTGTCGGTGTCGCGCTGGAAGCCGCCGACAAGCTGGCAGATGAAGGTGTTGACGCGGAGGTGATCGACCTGCGCACGCTCCGCCCGCTCGATAAGGAAACCGTGCTGAAGTCGCTCGCCAAGACCAACAGGATGGTGGTGGTGGAGGAAGGCTGGCCGGTCTGCTCCATCTCCTCGGAGATCATCGCCATCGCCATGCAGGAAGGCTTCGACGACCTCGACGCCCCGGTGCTCCGCGTCACCAACAAGGACGTGCCGCTGCCGTATGCCGCGAATCTGGAAAAGGCCGCGCTCATCAAGGCGGATGACGTGGTCGCGGCGGTCAAGCGCGTCCGTTATCGCTGACGCCTGCGGAGTTTCGAAAATGCCGATTGAACTCAAGATGCCCGCGTTGTCTCCCACGATGGAGGAGGGTTCGCTCGCCAAATGGCTGGTGAAGGAGGGCGATGTGGTGAAGTCTGGCGACCTGCTGGCCGAAATCGAAACCGACAAGGCGACGATGGAATTCGAGGCGGTGGACGAAGGCATTATCGCGAAAATCCTCATCCCCGAAGGTACAGAAGGCGTGAAGGTCGGGACCGTCGTCGCCATGCTTGCCGCCGAAGGCGAGGATATCACCGCTATCGGGGAAGGGGCTGTTCCCGCGCTTCTGCCGGCCCCCGAGATTGCCGACAAGGTCGCTACATCCATTCCCGCCGCTGTTCCTGTCGCGTCGTCAGCCGCACCCGCAATTGGTGCCAGCCGTATCAAGGCCAGCCCGCTTGCCCGTCGTCTGGCGGAGGCAAGCGCCATCGATCTTTCTACGATAAGAGGCTCCGGGCCTAATGGCCGCATCGTCAAGGTTGACATTGATGGCGCGACGCCTGCCTCGATGCCGGCCGTCGCTCCGGGGGTCCCCGCGGCGTTTGCCGCCGCAGTACCGTCGATCGAACCCGACATTCCACACGAAGTCGTCAAGCTGTCAAACATGCGGAAAGTCATTGCCCGACGGCTCACCGAATCGAAGCAGCAGGTTCCGCACATCTACCTCACGGCCGATATCCACCTCGATCCATTGCTGAAGCTTCGGGCCGATCTCAACGACGGGCTTGCCGAACGCGGTGTCAAGCTCTCGGTCAACGATCTGCTGGTCAAGGCCTTGGCGGCCGCCCTTATCGAAGTGCCCAGCTGCAATGTGCAGTTTGCCGGCGACAATCTGCTGCGGTTCAGCCGCGTCGATATTTCGGTGGCGGTATCGATCCCCGGCGGCCTGATCACGCCGATCATCGCGGGCGCGAACGCCAAGGGCGTTGCCGCAATCTCCAGCGAGATGAAGGATAGGGCGGAGCGCGCGCGCAACGGTAAATTGCAGCCGCATGAATATCAGGGCGGCACCGCCAGCCTGTCGAACATGGGCATGTTCGGCATCAAGCAGTTCGAGGCTGTCATTAACCCGCCCCAGGCCATGATCATGGCGATCGGCGCGGGCGAAAAGCGGCCTTATGTAGTGAACAATGCGCTGACCGTTGCCACGGTGATGTCGGTAACCGGCAGCTTCGATCACCGCGCGATCGATGGGGCGGACGGTGCGCAACTGATGGCCGCTTTCAAGCGCATCGTTGAGAAGCCGCTGACACTGTTGGCCTGAATCTCAAGGAATTTCCGAACATGGCTGATAGTTACGACGTGATTGTCCTTGGCTCAGGCCCCGGCGGCTATGTCGCCGCGATCCGCGCCGCTCAGCTCAAGTTGAACACGGCGATTGTCGAGCGCGAGAATCTAGGCGGTGTCTGCCTCAACTGGGGTTGCATACCCACCAAGGCGTTGCTGCGCTCGGCGGAGGTTTTTCGCTACATGCGGCATGCCAAGGATTATGGCCTGGTCGCGGAGAAGATAACCGCCGATCTGGATGCAGTGGTGAAGCGCTCACGCGGCGTTGCCAGGCAGCTTAATCAGGGTGTCTCGCACCTGATGAAGAAGAACGGGATCGCCGTTTATATGGGTGAGGGGAAGCTCACCGGCAAAGGGAGGCTTTCTGTCACAGCGCCGGATGGTAAGACCAGTGAGTTGACCGCGAAGAATATTATCATCGCCACGGGCGCGCGTGCTCGCGATCTGCCGTTCCCGAAAGCCGATGGAAAGCGCGTCTGGACCTATCGCCACGCGATGAACCCGCCGGAAATGCCGAACAAGCTGCTTGTTATCGGCTCGGGCGCGATCGGCATCGAGTTCGCCAGCTTTTACAACGACATGGGCGCGGAAGTGACAGTCGTCGAGATGCTGGACAGGATCGTTCCGGTCGAGGATGCAGATGTCTCGACCTTCCTGGAAAAAGCGTTGGTGAAGCAGGGCATGAAGATCTTGACGGGTGCAGGTGTCCAAAAGCTCGATATCGGTGCCACCGGCGTAACAGTCGCGATCAAAGCCCGGGATGGCAAACTTGTTTCGGACGAATACAGCCATGTCATCGTGGCAATCGGGATCGTCCCAAACACCGAAACCGTTGGGCTTGAGGCACTGGGTGTGAAAACGGAGCGTGGCCACATTGTTACCGATGGCGCATGCCGCACCAATGTCGAGGGAATCTGGGCGATCGGAGACGCCACGGCGCCGCCTTGGCTAGCGCACAAGGCCAGCCATGAAGGTGTTATCGCGGCAGAAACCATAGCGGGTCAGCATCCGCACGCAATGGACCCCAGGAACATTCCCGGCTGCACCTATTGCCACCCGCAGATCGCTAGTGTCGGCCTCACCGAAACAAATGCGAGGGAAGCAGGTCACGAAGTGAGGATTGGCACCTTTCCCTTCATCGGCAATGGCAAGGCTATCGCGCTCGGCGAGCCAGAAGGCTTCGTCAAGACGGTATTTGATGCCCAAACTGGCGAGCTGCTGGGCGCACACATGGTCGGCCCGGAGGTGACCGAAATGATCCACGGCTTCACCATCGGTCGTACACTGGAAACAACCGAGGCGGAGCTGATGGAAACGGTTTTTCCGCATCCGACCATTTCCGAAACGATGCATGAAAGCGTGCTTGCTGCCTTCGGGCGCGCAGTCCATATTTAGGCTATCTTCCATATTTGGGAGAGATCATGCCTCCTTCTGCTGCCGAACCACGAGCGGCGAGGCGTCAAGGTCAGCTACGTACTCTTGAAAGAACCCGTGCGGCGACATTGCTTCGCACCGCGAGCTTTCTACCGTAACGTAGCGCGGTTGTCGGTGAACTCCATCGCAGCGCCTGCGCAATGCCGGCTCCGTCCTCTCCGGCGGCGAAGAGGTCCTGGGTCAGGCCAACGCGCAGCGAATGTGTGGACAGCGCCTGAACCGCATCGGCCAGCTTGCTGGCGCTCAGGTTGACCAGCCCCATTTCGTAGGCGGCACTCGCCACGCGCCTGTAGATCCCATTGACCCCCTGCCGACTGAGGGCCTCCTTGCCGATGGTGTAGGTCGTTCGGGCCAGTGCCGTTTCCGGATCGGAGCCGCGCGCGCGCCGGCGATAGACACCAACCCTGCGAAACAGCAGCCCGTCCTCGATCGCGCTTTCGGCCTGCCACAAGGCGACCCTGCGCATCGTCTCGGCCGACAGCCACGCCCACGCGCCTTCCTGCTCCTGGTCGGTTTTGGAGAAGGGGATGAACAAGGTCGCCGAGCCGTCGTCCTGCGCATCGATATGCGTGGCTTCAACCCTAGTGAGCTCGCTGACCCGGAGCCCTGCGTCATAGCCGAGCGAAAGCAACGCCGCGTCCCGTAACCCCTGAAGATCGCCGCCACACGCTTCGAGTAGCGCAGCCAGGGTGAAGCCTTTGGCGGCGTGGTGATCCAGCGCCTTGCCTAACCGCAGAGGCGCAGCCTGACGCTGAAGTGCGCCTCTCTGCCGGCGGATGGCCTTCAGCGCGGCGCGAACCATCGGGGCGTCGGTCGGCGCGGCGGGCGAGGCCAAGCCCAGCATGCGGTGGACCGAGGCGATGCTGGCGATGCGCCGCGCCAGCGTCGCGGGCTTCCTGCCTTTGGCGTCCAGCGCGTTTACATAGCGCACCATATCTTCGGGATCGGCTGGCAATGGCCTGCGGCCTTCTTCACCGCACCAGTCGCGCCAGCAGTCGAGATCGGCGGCTATCGCCGCCTTCGTCGCGTCGGCCATCGCCGCCAGGGTCGTCTCGAGACCGAGCTGACTGATCGGCGGTAGATCGGTCGGAATGATTTCCCCGATCGTGCGCAGCAGCCGCACATCGACGGATTCGGCGTCTGTCTTGCGCGATCGTGTCGGCAGAGCAGTGTCGTTCGTCCTGACGACGATGATTTCCATGGGGGAGGATTTGGTGGAACTCTCGGTCATCGTTCGCTATATGTCTTCCCGGAGGATATGATGCAGCTCAACTCGGCAAAAGCTCTGGCCCTTGGCCGGGAGGTCCGCGAAACCTTCGGCAGCTGGAAGAAGGCACGCGAGGCGGCCGTCCAGCGCGATGGCGTCTATGTCATCGATCGGGCGAAGATTCGTGCTGAAAAGGCCAAGAAGCTCGCCAAGACGGCCTGATCTCGAATGACATTCGGCTACGCGCTGCTTGGCGCTCTGGTTCTTCTGCTTCCCGGGTTTGCGGGTTATTTCGGTCTTCGTATTGGCGAGGCGAGTGATTTTGTGTCGCCGCGGCCCGACCGGCCCAATTCCAATCTCACCATTTTCCTGATTGTGCTGCTGGCGCTCGCTGCGCACACCGCCGGGGCGGGAATTTTTGCCTTCAACGAAGCGATAGCGGCGTGGAAGCCGCTGATCTCGCTTCCCTATGATCCCAATCCCTACAAGGCACTTCTGTCCGGCCAGGTCCCATCGGGGCTTTCCGCGCTCGCAATCGAACTGGAACTGCTGTTCTGCCTGGCGCTTTCCTTTGGGACCGGCTGGGTCTGCGAGAGAATGGCGCGCGCCAAGCCGATTACGACCCGAACCGCGCCCTTGCGCTTCGGATGGCTCCTGCCGATCGTCGAGAAGGTCGAGGCCGGTGGCCATGTCGCGGTCGGTTATGTGCGCACGACGAGCGGCCACAACGGTGCCTGGGTCGCCTATGAAGGCAGCATCCGGCGCCTGACGCTCGACGATGACGACGGAATCCGCATGGTGGTGCTCGAGCAGTGCGATCGCTTCATTGTCCGGATGACGGACGACAAGATCGAGCGGGTCGACATGGACAGCGCGCCGATCGCCATGATGCATCTTGCCGCCGACCAGATCGCCGATTTCGCAATCGAACTGTTCGAGGTTCCCGAGATCGGCGCTGACTGAGGCGAGCGGCGGCGTTCTGCTCAAAACATGCGGCACAAGGCGCGACACATCTGTGCCGCATGGTTTTTCCCCGTTCGTCATCATCCGCAAAATTTGCCCTTCCCTGCCGTTCCAGCAGCCCTGTACTTACCATAATCTCCCATTATGGTAAGTGAGAAAATCACGCGGGGAGGGCGGTTTACGCGGAGAATCGGCCTTGCACATCCCGCCTGGCCGGATAGCGGATTGGCGCCGTTCTTGTTTTGATAACGCCGAAGCGCTATATGCGCTGAACGATCCACGAGATCATGGTACAGGTTAGAAATGGCAAAGGCGGTAAGCTTGGTGTTGGCGACGGTGAACGCTCCTTATGGGGCGAACCTTTCCGCGCATCAACTCGCTGCGCTGATCGCCGACCCAAAGAGCGCGAGCGATTTCAACGCGCCCGTGTTTTCCTTCTTCTCGGAAGTAAGCCCGGCTCTGCAGCTGCAGTTCGTCGAGGAAATGGGTGTCGACGCCGACAAGGTCTGCGCGGTCGCCGACCAGTTCTCCCACCTCTCGGGCTACGCGCTCCCGCTGGCGGCGTAACGCATGGTCGAGCGCGGCCCAAGCCAGTGGCCGGTCCTGTTCGATCTTGCGATGGAAATCTTCGCCCAATTCGAGGAGAACGTCGGCTTCGTGCCCTCGTGGAGCTTCGGCGGCGGGACGGCGCTCATGCTCCAGATCGATCATCGTGAAAGCCACGACATCGATATCTTCCTTGATGATCCGCAAATCCTGCCTTTTCTCAATCCAGAGATCCAGGATTTCGCAATGACCCGTCGGCCGGACGAATATAAGAGCGACGGGACGCAGGCGCTCAAACTCGCCTTTGACGAACTGGGTGAGATCGACTTCATTTGTTCGTCCGCCATCCTCGATGTTTCCAGTGAGCGCCACGATGTGAGGGGGCGGACGGTCGACCTTGAAACTCCGGCCGAGATTGCAGCGAAGAAAGTTTACTTCCGGGGCTGGAACTTGCAGCCACGCGACATGTTCGATCTTGCTGCCATCGCCGAGCACCATGGTGACGACTATGTCGTGTCAGCATTGCGTGAATGCGGCCATGAGCGATGCCGCAAGGCGCTGGAAGTCGTCGAGAAGGTCAACCCGAAGGCTGTCGAGACGGTGATTGGCCAGCTGCTGTACAGGGAAAAGAACAGCCATCTGGTCGCAGAGGCGCAGGCGATTACGCACCGAATTTTAGGGGCTTCACTTTCCGATTAAGACGGTCGCAGCACGGGCGCGAGGAGCCGTTCGGCACGAGCCGAACCGTATTCCTTCACCGCACGCGCGAGCTGCGCGCTATTCATCTCCCCTGCCTTGGCAAGCGCACGCGGCAGGATGGCCACCTTGTCCTCGGGCAGCCTGTCGATGTTATGGAGGAGGTCGACAAGCAGGACTTCCTTGGACAGCCGCCTGGGCACCGACGGCCGCATCCGGAAATCGTACATCCGGCCATCCAGTTTGAACCGGCCATGGCGTTTGCGATTATAGACCACGGGCTCGTTGTGGAGCTGGGTCGTGCACACGCCAAGCCCATTGAATGCGCTTGGAGAGACCAGCAGGAACCGATCGTCGCCGAGAAATGTGAAGCTGCGATCCTACCGCGCCGCAGCCGCTCGAGGCTGAGCGTGTGCGCCTCGTACATAAGGCTGCCGCCGGTTTTCGCTGGTCACGATGCTCGGCTGAAGCGCGGCGCGGACCGCATCCGTGACCGTATAGACCGCATGACGCTGCGCACCGCGGTTCTCATGGTCCACGAAAAAGCCCTGGTAATGCCGTCTGATCAGTCCTGCCTTCACCAACTCCGACACCGCCCGGCTGATCGCCGTCATGCCGGTTTCGCGGATGCGCTCGCTGAGTTCCGCGTCGACGCGGCGCGCGGCCTCCACCGGATCGCCCGGCAATTCTCCTTTGGCTGCGAGCGCAGCCCGGACCTTATCGGCGGTGGCCCGGCGCTGGTGGTGACGCGCGCCGCTCGGCGCAATCGCCGCGGCCAGCCATTCGCGGATGGGCACCAGAACCTCGCCTTCTCGAACCAGAGGCCCCGCCTCCCCGTTCGTCCGGGCGGCCCTGGCGATGAGATCGAGCACCATGAAGGTGTAGCGCGGCCGACCCGAGTGCTCCGCGATGATGCGCACGATATCCGGCAGGCCAACTACTGGTGCTGGCGCCGGGGTTGGGATCGATGGCGCGAAGAGATCGAACTGAAGCATGGAACGAATCAAGCACAAAGCACGACTCTTGTGAATCCCCCAATCGCTCACAGAAACGACCGAAAGACGTTTTGCCATCCGTGTCACTTTACCCGACCGGTACCTGAAGGGTAAAGTGACGCAGCCGTCATTGATCGATGCATCTGCCCCGTGGCCACAATCATTGACATTTTGTGGCCACGCCCTATAACCATCGTCATTGGCAGCGAAGGTTGGTTGGTATGGACGTGCAGCTTCTAGCCGGAATCGAGAGGATCTGCTCCCTTCCAGAGCATCAGCTAGAGGTTGAACTCGGCAAACTGCTCGAAGGTCGGGCTCCGATGGCCACTATCACCATTCGCGCCGCGCGTGACAGCTTCACCAAGCTGCTTGCGCGTGCGCGTGACGGATCGGTTCAGCTTGTCGGCAAAGACAAGGGAGAGCAGACCGTGATCCTCTCGGTTGCGGCTTTGGCGAATGTCATTAAGGCAGCCGCTGGCGGTATTTCCGCCGGAGAATTTCTTGCCGCCACGCAGTTCCAGCCGTCACGCGGAAAGCTCGTCCATGTCGAGAGCGACGACGACAGCAGCCAGGAATTCACTGTCCGATCCGGAGAAGCTTCCTGGCAGCAGGCCAGCGCCTAAGCGGCCATGTATCTTCTTTCGACCCAATGCCTGCTTGACCGGATCACGGGTCAGGCGCCGGCCTCGATCGATGCGCTGCCTGCCCGAGAGATCCACCTGAGCGCGGTTTCCCTCGGGCAGGCGCTGCTGGCCATCGAGCAAAGCCCGGCGGGTGAACGCCAAGGCCACCGCGATGCGCTGCGCGGCTATGTCGGCATGGTGCGCAGCTTCGATAATATCGTGCCGTTCGACGAAAAGGCCGCCATGCTGTGGCCTGGTCTGCGGGCTCAGAAGCTGATCGCCACCAACCCGGCCGGTGCCGTGATCCCGGTCAGCGAGGCGACGACGATGGTCGTTGCCTCGGCTCTCGCTACCAATCTTGTCTTCGTCGACTATCCGCAGCCCTACCATAGCGGCGTCAGCGGGCTGACGGTGGTGAACCCTTGATATGACCGAGAGCGACGTCGGGATCAGGGAAGGTGCGCGCGCGCAGCCGGCCAAACGGTTCCGCATTCTGGCGCTGACCGGAGGTGGGTATCGTGGCCTCTTTACCGTTCGGATCCTCGAACAGATCGAGCGGACGATCGGAAAGCCGATCAAAGACCATTTCGATATCATCGCCGGCACTTCGATCGGCGGCATCGTGGCCATCGGCCTGGCCCAAGGCATTCGCCCAGCCGTGATCGGCGCCGCGTTTGAGAAGCACGGCCAGGCGATCTTCCCGAAGCGGGGTTTACTCGGTCGCTGGGGGCTGGCGCGCTCGCGCTATGACGCGGCTGGCCTCGCGCAGACGATCGACGCCGTTCTTGGCGAAGCGGGAAAGACGCCCCTGTCCGGCCTGAAGACACCCCTGATCGTGACCGCGGTCGATTTCGGCGCCTGGGCGCCGGCAATATACGAAACCACTGGCATGTCACCGAAGCTCGAAGGAACCTCGCTACGGGACATTGCCCTCGCCACCTCCGCGGCGCCAACCTATTTCCCCGACCATGTGATCGACGGGCATTCCTATGTCGACGGCGGACTGATCGCGAACGCTCCGGATAGTATCGCCCTGATGCGGGCGCTTGGGCGCTATGGGCGCACGCCCCAGGAAATCGACCTCATCAGCGTCGGGACCGCAGGAGAGCTGCGATGGGATGTGCCGCGTGCGCCCAGGCGCCGCGGCGGTGTGATGCTGATCGCAAAAGACGAGCTCGTGTCGAGGACGATGAAGGCGCAGGAGAGCCTGTCGCTCGACCTCGTGCAGTCCGTCCTGGGCTCGAGCTACGTCCGCATCGATAGGGTGCCTTCGCTCCAGCAGCAGAAGGAACTTGCGCTCGATCGGGCAACCGACAAAGCGGCCGAGATCCTGGGACAGCTCGCGCGCGACGCCTATGCGGGAGCCTCGGCGAGCAGCACGTTCAAAGCGATGCTTCGATAGGGGACGGGTGGCGGACTGACCAAGCCTTACGTTCCAGAAAATGCTGCCTGTCCGTCAAGCATCTGCCCAACATGACCTCAACACGGATCTACTCTGACGATGGCGAAGAAAACGACCAAAAGAACGCCGAAGGTCTTCCTGGATGCGAACATCGTCATCAGTGCCGGCAAACCACCAGGCGGGCCTGAAATCGCCCGTGTCGTCGATCTTGTCGATGCCGGTCTGATAACGGTGTTGACCACCGATCTCACCATCACCGAGGTTGCCAAAAAGTACATCCAGAGTGATTTCGACGCGATCAAGGAGATCAGCCAGCCGCATTTCCGGAAGATTGTCGAGGGAGCGACCGGCGTTGCGCTTCCCGCGCTCAAGCGGCCGGAGCTTCGCGCAAAGCTGAAATCGATCTACGATGAGTCGACTACGCAGATGTTCGATGCGCTGGAGGCCAAGACGCTCCAGATCGACGAGGTGAAGCCGTCGGCAGTGTTCAGCGCCTATGCGGCAGGGGAAGGTTTCTTCTCAGGCGACGGCAAGAAGGACCAGTTCCCCGACGCCTTTGCCTTCGAGTGCCTCAAGAAGGAGGCGTCGAGAAATAGCCCGGTGATCATCGTTTCGAACGATGGCGACTTTGATGGCCCGGTCGGGTCTGCGAAGCATATTTCGCTGGTGAAGTCGTTGCCCGAACTGTTCGCGGCGCTTGGCCTCGAGATGGCCGCGCCGCAACTCGATCCCTTCCTGGAGACGCAGGAGGAACAGATCGTCGACCTCGTCAGTCAGGAACTTACGAATTGGGGACTGCACAGTAGCGACGTCATGGATGCGGAGATCGACGAGATCACCGTCAATTCGGTCGAAGTGAAAAAACTCACCGCCTTCAAACCAAGTGAGGCAGGTAAATCAATCCTTGTGGTCGGCACGATCGAGGTCGCAGCATTGGTGTCTTTCACTCATCCCAACTGGGATGAAGCGATGTATGATTCCGAGGACAAGGTGCTTATCCCGTTCGAGGATGAGAGCGGGGAGACCGAGATCGAGCTTACCATCGACGTCGCCATGTCGATCGCGGTCGACGAGGCAGGCAATCCCGAGGAGATTGAAGCCTTGCGGTTTCGCAACAGCGATTTTCAGTATGTGACGCTCTATCCACCCGACATGTACAAATAGGGTCCGTGGATGAGACGATTCGAGGTCGAGAAGCAGTTCTGCGACATGGTCAGCCGGATCACATCGTTCAGGTCGAGTCGGCGACTCTGTTTCGGGTAGAAAAAAGCCGCCCACAAGGAGGCGGCTTGATAGTTGGGAGAGGATGCCTGAAAGGCCCGTCTCTTGTGCATTGCATCATAGAATATTGCAACTGCGAAATTCGCAACTATGGACACGCCTGATACCGGCGTTTGCCACTAGGTGCCGGCAAAAACTATCGCTCATGGCCTGTCCGGCCAATAAGCCGGAATCCTTCAATAAGGTCGAGCATTGAGATAGCGCCGCACGCTCCTCGCCACTATTAGAGGAATCCCGAAAAATTGCAGAAGGAACAGCATGATGAACAATAGCGACCTTGCCGATCATCTCGCCGGTGCGACCGGGGCCACCAAGGCTGATGCCCGCAAGGCGGTCGATCTCGTCTTCGCCGCAATAGCTGACGCCGCCGCCAAAGGCGAAGAGGTGAGCCTCAACGGCTTCGGCAAGTTCAAGGTCAAGGACGTTCTCGCCCGCGAAGGCCGGAACCCGGCCACCGGCGAAACCATCAAGATCGCAGCGTCGAAAAAACTCTCCTTCAGCGTGGCGAAGGCCGTCAAGGACCGGCTCAACAGCTAAAGCGGGCTTGACGCCTCGATACCAAGAGATCGAGGCGTCCCCCTTCCCCGCAAGAGGCTTCCCGCAAGACCGCCACTCGCGGCTTTAATGATCGAACGACGCGATAATCTCCGGGAAGAACATTGCAACGGCCTGTATCGGCGAACGGCGTGACCTGCCTGGACCTGCTGACACGACAGATCGCCATCCATGTTCCAGCATTGCAGGATTGGTCGTTCGTAGCGGTCGATGTCGAGCTGGCGGTACATGACATTGCCCCTCGCGAGCAAGGTACGCAAATTCTCGCGGCTATCGTAGGGATTGTCCCGCACGCAGAGCAAGTGCTGAATTCGGGCACGTCGATACCGTAAAGCCGGGAGTGACCAAACGCCTCGCACCGGATTATAGTCGCCGTCGTAGATGTAGGGGCGGATGCACGGCACGGGCTTGGTCTGCGCGGTCGAGAAATGACCACATCCTGAGTCCTGAAGTAGTTTGCCGGTGCTCTAGCACCGACATTTGGTAACGAGTCTTTGCAATGACTGTTGACAAAACACGTCCTCTATCTGTTGGCGCCATCGCGCAACGTAGCGGAGTCGCGGTTTCGACGATCCATTTCTACGAGGCGAAAGGCCTCATCAAGGGCGAGCGCACAGCCGGCAATCAAAGGCGGTATCCTCGATCCGTATTGAGACGGATCGCCATTATCAGAACCGCCCAATATGTCGGGCTTTCGCTCTCCGAACTAAAGGATTTTCTTGACCGGATTCCAGAGGGGCCGGTTACGTCAACGGATTGGCGTCGGCTCAGTGCCGAGTGGAGTACGCTATTGAACGAGCGGATAGCTAGTCTCATGAGGCTGCGTGACCGCCTCGAAACCTGCATTGGATGCGGCTGTATGTCCCTCACCGACTGCCCCTTGCGAAACCCCGAAGACAGGTTGGGCGCAGTTGGGTCAGGCCCTCAGCTCCTCTTGGTGAATTTCGCTCGTGAACCTCGTGATGATGAAGATAGCCCCGTTCATTTTCGCACCAAACGTCGCTCCTTGGCGGCGGTCAAATCCACTCTTGACGTTAACCAAGACACAAAAGGGAACGATGACTCATAGCTTGGTGCCCTTCCCCGGTCGTTCGGGGCGGTGCTTCAAAAATCATCCTTCCGGCATCACTCTTCGCATGAATGCATCGAACAGGGGCACGGTGAACGCTGTATCTCCATGCGCGGGACTATAGAGCATTCCTTTCGCGATCAGGCTGTTTCGCGTCGGCGCCACGCTTGAAACCTTCACGTGCAAGGCATCGGCAACATCTCCCGACCTGTGCGGTCCAGTGCCCAAAGTGGCCATGGCGCGCAGATAGCGCTTCTCGGCAGGGGTCAGACGATCGAACCGAACGCGGAAAAAGCTGGCGTCAAGTTCCGCGAGCGCGCTACGCGTTGCCGCCGCAACATCGTCTTGGGTGATCGGCGACGCCTCAGCTGCATCCCAGCTATGCTTTCCCCACTCCTGGAGGAAATAAGGGTAACCTTGGGTCTGCTCGCAGATCGCGTCCAACGCCGCATCATCGACAGCTTCGCCTTCCCGCTCGATTGGAAGCCGAATGGCATCGCGCGCGGCGTGATCATCGAGCGGTCCGACGGAGACGAACTCGAAAAGTCGCTCCGCATAGGACTTGGCCCGGCCCATCTGCCCAACGAGTTGCGGCAAGCCAGCGGCGATCATTGTAATGGGAAGCTGCTTCTGGCTGGCCCGGTGGAGCGCACTGATCAATGCGGCCAATTGCTCTTCAGGCACATATTGGAGCTCGTCGATGACGAGTACCACAGCTGACCCCTTCTCTCGCGCCGCCTCGCCGATTGCAACCAACAGATCGGCGAGATCAGCTTCAAGGTCGCCGCTGTCGGCCAGGCCCGGCTCGACGTCGAAATCGAGTCCCACTTCGAGATCGTCATATTTGACCTTGAGCTTTGCGAACCCGGCCAGCGCGCGAAGCGCGCGCTTAACGCCGTCCGAAGCTTGCTTCATGCGATCGAGCCTCAGCAGCGTCGCCCGAAGGGCAGGCACGAGGATGCCGGGGAGCGAACGGTTCTCGGGAGCCTCGATGGCGACGATAGCCATGCCCTCCCCCTCGGCTGCGTCACGCATCGTCGTGAGCAGAACGGTCTTGCCTACACCGCGCAGTCCATAGAGGACGCTCGGGCGTGCCGCGCGCCCCGCGCGGATTCGGTCGAGCGCGACCGCGTTGCGTTCAAGCAACGCATCTCGCCCCGCCAACTCTGGAGGGCGAGTGCCGGCGCCAGGCGCGAAGGGGTTACGACGAGCATCCATAGCGAGGTTATGGTGGTTTATCGTTTTTTTGTAAACTTGATAATCTCGCTATAAGTCGCGTCTCAAGGGTTGCGGAAAAGCGCCCCAACCGCTATTCTCCGTCACAGGAGAAAGCATGCGCTTCCCAAAATTCGACCTCGACACATATAATCGAACGAAGGATTTGTCCGGCGGTCCCATCTACGCGATTGTCGAGGAAGAGATTCCTGAGATCGAAATGATCACCGACGAAAACGGGAACCCCACTCGTGGCGGTCTAATAGGCTACGCCCTCGCCTACGTTTGCATGGCCGGCCTCGTGGGAGCGATGTTCTACATCCTCTAAGCTCTATTCGCGAAGCTTGGGGTCTTGGAAGAATCCGCGATCGTGGTCGCGGTTCACCTCCTGCTCAAGATCAGCGGCCCCTTGAACCCGCTGCCCTCGCATCGTCTGCGCCGCAGCGCGGTCGCCCCCCAGCTCTGCCTTGCCGGCCTCGATGATCGCAGCGGCGCCGACATCCCCGCCGCCGCCAGGACCGGCGGGCAGCCGCCCAGGACCATGCGGCCGGTAGGAGGCCCTGACATCCGCCTCGTTCCCCACGCTCGGCCGATTGACATCGACCAGGTCCGGATCGTGGAGGCGCCCCGCAATCTCCGCCCGGATGCCATCCTGCTTGTCATGCATCCAGCGCGTGATCATCTCCTGGCGCACAAGCCGCTGCTGGTCTGTGAGATCGGTTGCCCAAAGCTCGGGCGCGTCAAGCCCCGGATTTTCGACCTGTTGGCGGCGATACCATTGCGCAAGATCCTGGCTCAGATTCTCGCTGAGCTGCATGCCATGCGTCTCGGCATAGCTGGCGTCGCGTGACAGCTGCTGGGAAAGCTCCTCAAGGCGCCGGGCCGTCTCAGAGTACGACTTTGCCAGCGCCAGAGAATCCTCCGTACTCGCCGACGCCGATGATGTGGCGGATGCCCGGCTGAAGCTACCGCTGCGCGAATAGGTCCCATCGGACATCGAGGCGCCGCTTCCGCTCGAATGTTCGTCACGCACGCCACTCGAGGATGTGTTGGCGCTGTCGCTGCCGCGGGTTTCGTCAGTCGCATGCCTTAGCGCATCTGTCTGAGACCCTGATTTCGATACGCTGCCGCCAATGCCGGGAAGGCGGCCCAAAATTCCTCCGCGACCGCCCGACCCTCCAGCCGTCTGCCGTCCCGTTCCTGCGGACACCACCCCGGAGATCTGGTCGCTCGTCTGCGCCTGACGATCATGGCCCTGAGATATTCGCTGACCTTGAGAGATCGTATCCCGTTCCTCCAGACCCTGCGTGCTGCTCCCGGTCCGCCGGTCGAATTGATCGACGGACGTGTTCGCCTGCCGGCCGCTGCTCGAATCCCAGCCGGACGACCGCTCGGTCGAGGTGCCGAATGCACTGCGGTTGGCATGCGTAGCGGTCAGGACCTCGGCCGCGGCATTCTCATAAGCCTGCGACTGTCGGTGCGCCTCGCTCGCCATCTCCCGCCATTCCGCGACCGACCCGGTCGTCATGGTAGGGGTGAAGCCGAGGCGCGAAATGGCCCCCGACGTGTCGAAGACGTCCTGACCATTGCCAAAGCCGTTGATCATCGCGCCATTATCCTGGCGCCAGCCCATGCTCGGGGCGCCGCTCATATAGCTCGGCGCCGTGGTCCACTGATCGGCCTGCCGCATATTCGAAGTCGAGTTCGCCCAGCTCACATTGCCATAGGAGTAGTTTCCGGTGGTCTGCTCGAGCGCGGCGGCCTCCGCCGCGTTCTGCGCCGGCGCCAGCATCGACATGGACTGGCCAGCAATCGACATCGCGCCGCGAGCAAGACCGGCCGCGAGGAAAGGCACGCTCATCAGCATGAAGCCGGCGATCGTCGCCGTCTCGCCGTTGACCGCGCCGATGCCGGCATAACTTCCAAGCGTCACGCCTCCCCCGGCCACGCCGTTCGCCGCGGATTCCGCCCTTGTCATGCAGATCATGTGGAGGATGACATAGAGCGGGCCCCAGGCAGCCAGGTAGAAGAAGCCCATGGCATAGCCCTTGAGCGTGCCAACCCCCGTCTGGGGCATGAGGAACAGCGGGAAGATGACTGGGAACATCGCGAAGAAGACGACGGTCAGGACGATGTTGAGGATCGGCACCCAGGCCATCGCCTGCTGGGCAATCGAATTATAGGTGTTGCGCGCCTGGATGTCGGCGCGCGTCTGGGCGAAGGTGTCTATCGCGGCCGCGCCTGCCCCACCAGCCATGCTGTTGCGTGCTTGCATGAAGGCGTTGATCGCTGTGTTCTGCCGCATCGTTTCGGTGAAATTGCTCCCCGATCCGGTGAACGCCGTGTTCGCGATCGGCACGTCATGCTTGAGCTTGTCGGCGGCCAGGGCGTTGCTGAGCCTGGGATAGACCTCCTTACCCCAGATCGGAGCATTGGCCTCGATCATCGGCGCCCATTGCGCGTCGAGCGCCTGGTAGGCCTGGCGGCAGGTGATGATGAAGTTCTGAACGGTGCCGTCGCCCTGGCGCTCCAGCCATTCCTGCGAGCGCGCTTCCGAGCCCGGCCCGATCGCGGCCCACAGGTCGGGCGCCTTGGCGAGGTTCGTGAGCGACTTCTGATAGAGCATCACGTCGCCGAACACGCAGTTCTTGAAATGGTTTTCGAGGTTGGTCGAGAACTCCGCGTCGCGAACAACGAAATTGCGGGTCGCGTCGAACAGGCGCGCGCCATAGACCATGCCATTGCTCGAATAATTGAGCTCGCTGGGCATGACGAACACCGTCTCGGCCGTCCGCGTCAGCCAATCCCCGACCTGCGTCGTAAAGCTCGCCAGCACACCCAGGCCCATCGGCACATTGTCGATAGTCGATGGCGCGAGGCTCGGGTTGATCCGGTCGGTCACCTTGATGCTCACCGTGGGCACCATCAGGCAAAGATAGATCGCCGTCGCCTGGAGGAACCAGTTCATCCACGCCTTGTAGTTAAGCGTGAAGGCGACAACGAGCAGCGAGTAGATGAGGCCCATCACCATCACGACCCGCAGGAGCGAGCGGTAGCCCCCTCCCCCTGACCAGGCAGCGACGGCGTTGAACACGTTTACGAGATACTCGCCGCCCCCGACCGTGAAGACCTCCAGCATCGACGCGCTCCCGCTTCAGTTCAGCCGCACTAATTCAGACCTTGGGCGTTCAGCCCGCGCGAGAAGTTGAGCGCGGACGCCATCCCCGGCGTCATCGAGTTCTGCAGGGTAGACTCCAGCATGATGCTGCGGTTGATGATCTGCATCGTCACCTGCAGTTTGTTGTTGAGACGGACATCCCGCTGGCTGAACTTGGCGCGCGTGGCCGCGATCTGTTGCTTCCACTGCGTCGCGGTCTCCTGGTCGAAGGTCTGGTAGTGAACCTTCGCCTGCTCGACCCGGTCCAGCATATTGTCGAGCATGGCAGAGAGCAGGTCGACGGCCACAATCTCGGACAGCGTCTGGATCTCGCCGTCGGTCAGCGCATAGTGGGCATAGGCCTGCACGGCGAGGATCTTGTAGATCGGCACGGTCGCGAGGTTGAGGAGCTGCTTTTCGGCGGCGTTGAGCGGCGTGTCCGACCGGATCTTGTCGCTCATCGACTTGATCATCGTGGCGATCCGCGGGCGCAGCGCCGACGATGCCGGGACCGACAGGGTCTGTTCGCCGACATCGTAGCAATTCTCGTCGTTGCACTTCAGCATCTTGACCGGCGGCGCGTCCGCCGTGCCGTCGAGCAGCGCAGTGACGACGGCGTCTTCCGCCGGACCGAACATCACCACCTTGCCGCCAACGCTCGGGTCCGTCGACGGCGTCGTCACGACCGTACCAACGAGCGTCATGATATATTCGGAGAAGGACTGGTCGAACGCCCCGAACTTGGCGGACTTCTTCAGCGCCTCCCAGGTATAGTTGTGCGGTTCGCCGACCAGCTGGTCCTTCATCGACGCATCGGTGTTCCCGGCGATTGTCGAATCCCGCCGATTGCCGTTGTTGCAGCCCTGACGCGAGGCGGCCCAGTCGGAAAAGACGCCCTGGCTGTTGCCGACCGCCTCGCAAATGGTCGCCCGGGTCGAATCCATCTGGGGCCAGATTCCGCCGACCAGCGCCTGAGCGGTCTCGCAGCTGGAGATGTTCATCTGGTTGAGGAGCTGCGCCTTCTGGCTGAACTCGTCCATGACCTTACCGATCTCGGGCGAGACGGAATCGATGGCCAGCTTGAAGGCGAACCCAAGCGCGTTGTTGGCCGTCGCCTTCAGCATCGCCACGATCTCGGACGCATTGATGAAGGAGAAGCTTCCAGAAAACAGGTCGATGCCGCCGCAGCCCGCACGGGCGCTCGGAAGCTGAAGATTGAACGGCTGCACGCTCTTCTGCGGGAAACGCGTCCAGACATTGCCGAGAGAGTAATAGCCGGCCGACTGACCCTGATAGGCCGAGGGGCCGGTCACGTTGGCAGCGCCGCCCGCGTCGGAGAAGAAGTTGTTCATCTCGGACGCGACGTCGGCGCGCGCGACCCCGACGATGGAAAAATTGAGCGCGGCCATCATGGCCATCGAGCCGGCGGCCGAGCGGAAGAAGCGGCGGGCGCGCCCTTTGCGATGATCCTGTCCCATCAGTAATCGCTCCCCACTTTCGTGTTCGTGAGCGTGAAGATGCGATCCATGATCTCATCGGCGCTCAGGATGCCGTATCCAACCGGAATGGTCCGTTTGGTCACCGTGTCGAAGAGGACCAGCGCCGGTGTCTCATTGCCCGGCACGCCCATGCGCGCCCGCTGCCCGGAATCGACGACATGTTCCGGAAAATCGCGGCTCGGCCCCCCGTCCATCGATACGGCCATGACCGCCATCCGGTGGCTGTCGGTCACCGAGCGAAGGATCGGGGCGAACAGCTCACAGGCGCCGCAGCTCTGCGCGAAGAAGTAGAACAGCCCGTAGCGCTGCCCCAGGTTGGTCAGGACCGCGTCGCGATCGGCCTTTCGATTGTCGAGCCAGGCACGCTTGCCGACCGTCGAGACGGGCCTTTGCAACGTGTAGTCGATGTCGGGGTTCTGCCAGAGCGCGCGCTGCCACACGTCGGAGAAAGTCGAGGCGCGGTCGAGCTGCTCGCGCTGGAAGCGGACGTAGGCGATGACGTTCTCTTCGGTCGGCTCCAGGATCGCCTTGGCCTTCAATTCGTCGAGCTGCTTCGTGATCGCCGCCATCCGGTCGACCGCGCTCGGCGGCGGCGACGGTTGCGCCTCGCGCGGCAAGGGTCTGGGCTTGTCGCAATAGAACCATTGTCCGAGCTTCCGCTCGCCGCAGTAGAAAGCATCCGGCCGGTTCTGCTCGATCGTGTCGCGTGACGGCGGCGCATCCTGCGCCAACAGGGGAGCAGCAGTCCCAATCGACAGGGCGAGCAGCATCGAGAGTTTAGCGACGGGGGACATCACGCTTCGTCCTTTCATCGGCTGAGGCGGTTTGCGCGGAAGGGAGTGCGAGCGGTGGGTTGGGTGTCAGACTGTCCCAGGCTGCGGGGTGGACGCAGCAATCGGCCACGGTCGCGGGAGAGCCACCGCAACGATGGTGGGGCGTTGGGGCCGACGGTTGCAGCGCCAGGGATGCCAGGACGAGGGGCAGCTCGAGAACAGGGATAGGCATGGTCACTTTCCTTGGGTTTGCGCTGCGGCCCCTGCGGCAAGGAGATCGGATCGGCCCATCTCACTTGCCGTGGAGGTCGTAGTAGTTCTGAATTTTCTGCTGGATTTCGGTCATGGTCTGGACTTCGTCCGGCAGCTTGGCCGCATCCATGAAGTCCGCATAAACCTCGGTGAAATCCATTACCGACAGGTCGAGCCGCGAGAACTCGTCGATCGTGAAGCCAATGCACTGTTCCTTTTTCGGCGCCCCCCACGGCTTGCCGAGCTGCACACGGCCCTGCTCCTGGAGGATGCGGGAGAGCTTGCTCTCGAAGCAGCAATAAGCGGTGCGCCGCGTGCTGCAGATGCCGAGGAAACTCGACGAGCAATAGGTGCCGAGATTATGGCACAGGCCCATCCGGTCCTTGATGTCGAGCCTCATCTCGTCCTGTGAACATGCGAAAAGGACCAGGAAGGGGGTCGCGAGCGCGGCGATCGCCGCGGGACCGCCCGCCAGCGCAGCCGCGCCAGCGCCGACCGTCAACAAACCCGACGTCTTGCCCGCACAGCAGTTGATAAGGCCGAACACCGGCTTGTGGCAGGTCTCGCGCGTGCCGCTGAAGACCCGGAGATCGGCTTCGTTGAACTCCTTGCCCGCCTGGTCGATCGCATGCAGCGCAACGAGCGCGTCCTTGAACTCGGTCGACGCTTCGCGAACGATCGGCTCGCAGTCGCCGTTGATGCAATAGACGTCGTCGCCGCAGATATATTGCGGCGCATCGCTCGTGCCTCCGGAAGGCGTCGGGCACCTGTAGACGCGGTTCTCGACTTTGCAGGGCCCGCCATCAGGCTCCTCGTCAAGGCATTCTGTGCGCAGATAGGTGCAGCTCCCGTTCGCCTCGAGATCACCGCAGTCATTGGCTGTTGAGATCCGGTGGCATTGATAGGTCCGCTGCCAGGCCCAGCAGGGCTGGGTGACAGGAACGCCGTCGACGATCCGGGTGACCGGGTCGCTCGACGTGCACACTTCGGTCTCGAGCGTGCAGTTCGGGTCGCCGGCATTGGCGGCGCATAGCCCCTCGTTGCGCGTGATGACCGGCACGGCCGGTTCTTCCTGCTTCGTGAGCCAGTAATTGCCGGTCGAGAGCACATAGCCCGGATGATACTCGCCCGGCGTGATCCCCTGGGCCTCGGCGGTGCATTTGACCTCGACGGCGGTGTGGCCAAGGCTTTTGCAGGTCGGCGCCGCAGTATATCCATAGGCGCTCATATTGTCGCAATAGTCGATCGGGCGGCTTTCCCAGCAGATGCCGGTGGCGATCTCGTCGTCAAAAGCCGCGCGGGCGGGATAGGGCCCGCCATCTGTCGGCAGGAAGCTCAACCGACCCGTGTAATAGGTGTAGATCGTCCGCTTCTCGGTGTGAACGTCAAGGCTGACGTTGCAGGTCCGGGCTTCCGTGGTGACCTTGCTGCCGGCGTTGCAACTCGCCTCATAATAGCCCGCGCTCCCCGGCGCGGCGGGCAGCGGCACGCATGTGCCCTTGGTGCCGCCCATTTCCTCGCCAGCGAGATAGGTCGAGGGATCGTTTTCGACCGATGTCGCGCGCGCCGTGGTCGCGAGGATCTCGGAATTGCTGAACGTGGCCCGGCTGTGATCGGCATCGGTGGTGATGCGATATTGCTCGTTGGACGACTTGGCCGCCTGGGCGTCGGACTCAAGCTTACCGGGATCGTCGAAATAGGATCCTTCGGGCAAGCTCGTGCCGGAATAGCCGGGGACCGCGGCGGCTTGCGCATCGCTGGACGGCACCAGCGTGGAATCGTTGCGCTTCTCCGTACCCAGCGCCTTCCCCTCCTGGCGCGCCTCGTCGAGCGTCATCTGGGCAAGCGCGGGCGAACTCGCCATAACGACGCCGAAGAGCGCAGCCAGGACGAGATACGCCCTCATGGATGGGCCTTGCGCATGTTGGCGAGGCCAACCGCTGCGACCCGTGCGCCCGGGCCATTACCGTCCGCGAACTGCTCGAGCGCATATTCGACCGAGACGTTGCCGACGAGCCGATCATAGGGCGGCAGCTTGGTCTGGCAGGAGAAGCCGGCGCAAAGATCGAAGTCCGACGAGACACTGACGTATGTCGGCACTGCCTGGACATCGAAAGCGCGGAACAGCCGCGGATCGATGCCGACATTGGCGAAATCGTCCTGCCGGTCGATGATCTTGCCAAGGCTCGTGGCGAACTCCTTCATCGAATTGTTGGGGAAGCCGCGGAACACGACCACCCCGCCGGCCCTGGCCGTGTCGCCGATCAGCTTCTGCAGCGACTGCGGTGGCATCGACAGGCTCGCGAAGACGATGAACTGGGGCGCCTCGCCCTTCCCTGCCGTCGCGTTCGACGCGGCACCGGCCACGATCTCGTCGAAATCGACGGGGCCTGCCGGTCCCTTGGGCAGATCGCTCTTGGCGACCCGCTGCATGTTCTCCATGCCAGCGTCGCGAACGGTCTGCGCGTCCTCGCGGAAGGCGTCGCCCCTATCCTTCACATGGTTGACGAAAGCCTCGGCATCCGCCTGTAGGTCCGCCGAACGCTGCTTGATCGCCTGGACGTCGATCCCGTCGACGGTCTGCGCGAGCAAGGCCGTCACGCTCGCCAAGCCAAGGATCGCTGCGAAGCCCCAGAGGTATTTGCGCATTGGACGGCCCCCTACAGCACGCAGCAATTGCGTTTGCGCCAGACGAGGTAGCCCATGTCCTCGCCGGCGGCGGGATAGGCGCGACCTGCGTCAGGCGGCATGGTGGATGCCCCGATCGTGGAGCAGGCGAAGCGGCCGCTCACGGTGGGGATCGGATTGACCATCTGGAAGCGGTATTGCTGCTTGCGCATGATCGGCATGAGGTACTTCTTGCAGAGCCCGGCCGAGCCCATCGTCCCCCAGGCAAGAGCTTCGCGGTGCATCTTGTAGGCGAAGCGCGACAGTGCGAGCCGCGAGGACTGAACATGGCCGATCGAGGACGGCACGTTGCCGTTGAGCGGATACATGCTGCCCTGGCACCCCGCACACCAGAACAGCGGATCGAGCGGCAGGTGGACGGTCCCGGCGATGCAGTCGCCGGCGCAGGCGACCTGGGCGATCGGGTTAGCGAAGACGACGGCTTCCGGATTGATCAGCGCCGTCAGACTATCGTCCTGCCAGAGCGGATCGACCTCGGTCATATAGGCGATGTCGAAGCTCGCCTGCTCGAAGCAGACGAAGTCGGTCAGGATCTCCATCCAGTAGAGCAGCGGATAGACGTACCAGTGCACGTGCCATTTGGCCGTGCTCTGCGAGCGGCCGCCCACCATCGAGGGGCCGGCCAGATAGCCCTGGCCGATGTCGAACCCCGGCGCGATGCGCACACCCCCGAGATTAGGAAAGCACCAGGGCTTCATTGTGACGTCCGCGAGCCGCACCGGCTCCCAGAAGCCGACCGAGATGCCGATCCTGGGAAGCGGGCTGCCACAAAAGCAGATCGGGGAAGCGGGATTGCTCGTATCCGGCCGGCCGCTCGGCCAGATCTTGAGGCCGCCGACCGAGAGTGGGAACAGGCAAGACCAACACACGTCGGTGATCGGATTGACGAACTTCCCGTGACAGGTCGGCCCTGCCGCCTGTGCGCTCGGCGCCAGAAAGAAGGCTGCCAGCGCCATGACGAGAAGCCGCAGAGCTGATCGAAAGCCGCGCATCACTGATCCTCCCCGGCAGGTTCGAGAAAGGCGGTGTCCGCGCGATGCTTGCGCGCGAGGTAAAGCGCCGTGGTCAACAGCGTGGCCGCCAGCAGCGACGCGATCGCACAGGGCGCCGCCTGACCGCTGATCCGCATCAACGGCTGCAAGCCCGCGACACTGGCGGCCAGTAGCAGGCAAAGAACCTGCCAGATCCGGCGCAGCCGCCGAAGATCGCGAGTCTCGGGTGCCGCCATCGGCGTTCGGAGCATGTCGAGCCACAGCGGCATCAGCCCGGGCTCCCGGACTTCAACACCACCTCGGAGACGCGCATCACCTTGCCAGCCTGGGTGACCACGGCTGGCGTATGCTCGATGCCGAAGCGGGAAGTGAGCTTGCCTTGCTGATCGAAGTAGAAACGCCGCTTCTTCGCGGTCATCTGCTCGACCGGCGATCCACGCACGAAGATTATCTTCGCCTTGAGGTCCGTGTAGCGCGTCGTGGCCCAAGCGAGCTGCTCGCTATCGTCACCGTCGATGAAGACAAGGTCCTGACGGATCGAGACGAAGTCGAGCGGGTTGATCCGCTGTCCCGCTGGGGCGATCAGGTTGCCCTTCTGGTCGCGGATGTCGCGTTCCATCGTGACCGACGGATCGAAGTCCCAGCTCCGGGCGGTCCGGGCCGGGGTGACCCCCGTGACGGGATCGGGTCGACGAACTTTCGCCTCGACGCGCTTGGCGAACATCTCGTTGGTCCGGGCGAGCTCGCCGCTTGCCTCTGCGCGGCGCAGGCGGTTTTCAATGGTGGAGAGCAGATCGGGCTCGATGACCGGGAACGCCTGCGCGGCCTGGCCATAGTCCTTGGCCTCCGACCGCATCGGCCCAACGACGATCAACCCGCCGACCGTTGCGGCGATGGCCAGCCCGCCTGAGATGAGCACCCTCATAGGATCGGCTCCCCGGTTCCTATGACCTGGCGCGCGCATACGAAGCCGATTTCGGCATAGCGGCTGTCGAAGCCATCCTTGTGCGGCGTAGCCGCGAAATAGCATCCCTGCGGCACCGGGCCGGTTGCGCCCGGCGTCAGGCGTTCACCAAAGCGTGTGAGCGGTTTCATCTGCGCGACGAGGTGGCCGTTCACCGCAACCTGGCGGCCAACGTGGCTGATCGTGTCGCCCGGCATGCCGTAGACGATCTTGCCGAACATCCGCGGCTTCGCGCCGAAGTGGCGACGCAGGAGCGTGCTTGGCGGCGGGTCGAAGAAAACATAGTCTCCGCGCGCCGGCAGCTTGTGGCGCTGGATGAGGAAGGCCCAGTTCGGAAGCGAACCCGTCGTGTTGATCAGCAGCAGATGATCGTCGCGCCATGCGCTGATCGCGCTGAGCAGAACGCTGCCCGCGATGAACAGGCCGAACAACAGCCATAGCCGCGTGCGTGGCCGCCAGCTTGGGCGCGCCTCACTGGCCGCCGATGCCATCGGAGCCTCCGAAGGTCGAAACTTGCGCAGCTGGCGGAGCATATTGCGGAACCGGCTGCTGCTGCCCTGAAGACACCATTCCTGGCGCCGCCATGCCCTGTGCGGCCATCATGGGATCGATCGGAGGAGCAGCCCCGGGCATCTGGCCCGGCATCTGAGCCGGGGCTGCAAGTTGGGGTCTCGCGGCCGCCATCGCCTGGGCATTCATCTGCTGCAGCTCCTCGGCCGAAGCTTGGCGCGGCCGCGGGACGCCCGAGGCGTAGACCGATTGTCTGAGGCTGTCGGTTATATCGGGCACGTTCTTCGTGAGCACGGCTTCGCCGACGAGCACGATCTGGCCGCCAGCACTGCGCCGCTGCAGTTCCTTGTCGAGCGACGCCATGAAGCCCCGCATCTCGGCCTCGACCTGCGCCGGAGGCGATGTCGAGCGCGCCTGCGCCTGCACATATTCCCCGACGATCGAGGAGAGCCGCGCCGAGACGATATGATCCTGCTTGGGCGTCACCAGTGTCTTGGTGACCCACATGCCCCAGACCACAGTGGCCAGAAGGATCAGCCCGGCGAGGATCTGCATACGGCTGAAGCCAGCGAAGAATGTTCGTCTGGGCTTCGCTGGCGCTGCTGGCGATACCGGTGGCGCGGGAAGGTCGAGTTCGGGTTGCTCAGCCATGGCGGGGGTCTCCCTGCGATCGGGCCGAAGGCAGGATCCTGCCTCTCCGCAGGACCATGAGCCCCACGGAAAGGATGAGATGTGCGACGGCGAAGATGGTCTTGAACGATGCGACCCGATCCGGGGTCGCGATGACGTAGCGGGTGCTGAGGTTGTTGAGCTGGTTCATCAGGCCATCGAGCGAGAAGCCGCCAAGGGCGAGAAAAAACAGCGCGAACAGGCCCCAGGTCATGAGCAGCGTTGATGCGAGGAAGCCGCCGAAATACAGGGTGAAATGAAGCATCGCGCGCGCGTCGATCGACGGCGGCGCGGATGGCTGTACCCTCGGCTCTGTGCTGCTGGCCATGGCTCACTCCGCCGCTTGCGCGAGCTCGGGATCCTCGTGAGAGGCCCATTTTTCCGGGTTGTCCGGGAAGGCGATCCGCTCGATCGCCTCATCCATGGTGAGGCCCTGCGTGACGAGATCCTCAATGGCGGCGTAGACGGCCGGACTGGAGGAATAGACCGTGGACGAGAAGGGATCGAGCACCAGGCGGCCGACCGCCAACGTCTCTGGCCCCTTGATCAGAATGTCGGAATATTCGCGGCCGTTGATCTTCAGCGAGCGCAGCAGCGCGTCGGTATAGTCGTCCATCTCGAAACGATCATGCTTCTTGAAGTCGGCGATGGTCTCCGGCTTCTGCTGGAGAATGACGAACCAGTCGCTGTTCTCAAGGGCGGCGATCGAACCCGCAGACTTGTAATAGTCGTTGAGCGACTGGGTCGCGGTGATGAGCGACGCATAATATTTACGGCAGGTACGCGCAAAGGCCTCGATGAACTCGGCCATCGCCCCGCCGCGCATCATCTGCCACGCTTCATCCAGGAATAGCGCCTTGGGGATCGAACGGTCGACCTTACGCATCATTTGCTGTGACATGAACATGATCGCGGCCAGCACTACGCTGCGCAGTTCCTCACGTGACGAAAGATCGGAGAGTTCGAAAACGGTGAGCTGGGCCGACAACTCGAAGGACACTTCGCCCTGGAAGAAGCGGCCATAAGTGCCGGCGGAGGAGAATGGCCGCATAGCTATGCCAAGATCGGTGGCCTGCTGGTTGCCGGTCGCATCCAGGGCGGTGATGATATCATCGATCGAACCAGCCCGCCCCTTCTCCGCCCAGACCGTGTTGACTGCGCCGTCGATCAGGCCGCGCTCGGTATCGTTGAGCCGATCCATGTGGCGCGACATCTGGTTCACGATGGCCTTGAGCATTGCCATGCAGTCGAGGAGATAGTCCTCATCGGTCGCCGCGAGTTCCTCGTCGATCATGCTGAACGGGTTGAGACAAAAGCCCGAAGCCATCGTGAACTCGACGAAAGCGCCGCCCTGGAGCTTGGCGGAATGCTCGAACGAGCGTCCGTCGTCGATGACGACAACGCGGGCGCCGGCGCCACAGAATGACGCGCACAGCTCCTGCAGCGTCACCGATTTGCCGGAGCCCGACTTGCCGAAGACAGCGACATTGTGGTTGCCGGCCGCATTCTCGAACGGGCTCCAGAAGAAGGGCTGACCACGTCTGCCGATCAGCATCAGATGGGGCACCTGGCTCCCGAGGAACTCGCCCTGAATGGGGGCGAGATTAGCGGCGGTCGTGGTCAGCAATGTGCGCATCCGCTTCATGCGCTCGAGATCGCGCGCGAGACCGTTGGCCATCGTCATCGGCATCGCGCAGAGCAGACCCATGATCTGCAGGTAGCGATCGTCGAGAAGATCCCAGCCCGCTGCCCGGTACACGGATTTGAGTACCCGTTCGTTCGCGTCCCCCCGGCCCTTCGGGGAGAAGGCGGTGACACTGAAGAAGACGCGCACGAGCTTGCGGCCCTGGCGCAGCTCGTCGTTCACATAGCGCCATTCCTGGCTCTGATCGCGCAGCTGCGGCAGGAAGCGCGACGATTTTGAATCGGCCAGGCTCGTTGTGCGCATGAACTTGAAGCTGGCCTTGTTGCTCGCGGCCATCGGATCGGGGAATTCGACACAGAGATTGGTCGCGACCGGGCACGGCATGCGCAGCTTGTCGGTAAACATGTCGCCGATCAGCCGGGCGACGTCCCATGGCGCCCAGCGTGCCGGCAGGTTGCGCACCGAGAACGAGCGGACGTCGAAGACGTCCGGCAGAATTTCACCGATCTCCGGCGCTTCGTCGATGGTCTTGCCGGTGGGCCGGAATCGCTCGGTGCGAAGCAGCATCCGGTCAGACTCGATATGCAATTCGACGTCCCGGCGGATTGCCTGGTCCGCGATCGGATCGAGCGGATTATAGCTGACCACGTCCTCGCCGGCAGCAGTAGTCGGCGAGGTAATGTCGTCGATCCAGGCAATGAGTGCCTGCGGATCCATCGTCCTGGCCGACACATTGATCGAGGCAAGCGCCGAGATGATGCCGTCCATGACGGCGACGATCTCCTCTGCCGTCACGCTCGAGCTCTCGGGCGTCGAATAGGAGATCGCCACGCGGTGATTGCGAAGCGAAAAGGGCGCGTCGGCCGAAAGCGACTTCCAGACCCCGTCGGTCAGGAAGTCGACCCGGTGCTTGGCCATGCGCTCATAGACGCCGCGCGCGGAATAGCGCGGGAGATACCATTTGGAGAGGCGCTCGCCGATCCGCGGACTCATCCATTGGTGGAACTGCAGACAGCCGGGGGCAGGAATCGCCTCCGAGAGAAACTGGGTCAGGATCTCGCCCGTGCGTTCGTCCGCGCCGACGAGCGGCGCTGCTTCGATCACGAAGCCGCGCGATGCGCTGTTGTAGAATATCCCGGTCTTGGGATCATAGCTGCGATAGGGCAGCCAATGCGCCAGCATCGGCACGCCAAACTCCGGCCGCTCGGCGTCGGGCCGCTTGGCGTCGCCCAGGATCCCGGACAGCAGGCTCTCGAAGAAGCTCCCCGCCATCTCACTTGTCCTCCGGCACGGCAGCAGGGAAGTTCGCGGCCTTCACCGTCGCGCCGATCGCCGCCGGCGCGGCTGCCGCTCCGGTCTGCGCAACGCCGGCATCCCGGGCATCCTTAGCCGCGCCATTGGCGACCTCCTGATAGTGGGGATCGGCCTTCACGCGCGCGACCGCCGCCGCGCCGGTCGCGCTCATAGGCTGCGGAGCGGGTGCCGAGGCCGCCTTGGCTTCGGGACTGCCGCTCGCCGGTGCATCAGAGGGGGGATGAGGCACCGTCGAAGCGGCAGCCGGCGGAGTATGGCTCAAAGCCGCCGCCGTTCCCGAACCGGATGTCGCTGGCGCCCTGGGAGCGAGACGCGCCCTGACATCCGCTTTGATCGCACTGACCGGATCGGGGGCCGGATCAGGCTTGCGCGCCCGGGCAGCCGCAACGGCCGCCGGGTCCGGTCCGTTCGGATCGCTGTCGGCGAAGCCTGTCAGCGGCGGATCGATGCGGTCGACCGCATCACCAAGCGATTCCTGGATGTCTGGTGCCACCGCCGACGCCCGCGCCGGCATGGACGCCTGCATCAGAGCCTGCTGCCGCCATTCCCCGCTCGCGACGACCGCATGGACCGCACTGGCCTCGTGGAGCCGGCCACGCTCGTCGATATAGGGCTGAAAGACGATCCGCAGCACCTTCTCTTGGCTGCGTCCGGCATCGGTCGAGGCAAGGCGCGCGGATTGGCCCATCGCCACGCGATTGGTTTTCCCGCGCATCGGCTGCCGCATATTGCCGGTGGGCAGAGCATCGCCGTCCGAAGGGTCCGCCGAGATGAGCGCAAGCGCCCTGTCGTCGATCGTCGAACTCGGCGCGCAGATGCCGTCGGGCGCCGCGCAGGAAAAGCTGCCGCGCACATTGCCGCCGAAACTGGCGCAGCCATTGAGCGCCAGGAGACTGGTCAACCCGAGCACACCCGGCAGCCACAGACGACGGCGGCCGCCGCCATGCCCAACCAAGGACCGCCGGATCACGACTGGCCTCCCTTGAGCCAATTCTCGAGGAAGGCGCGCGGCCGGTAGCCCTCGATCACCGCACCGTCGCCGCGCACGATGACCGGCGTGCCGCTGAGACCATGGCGGTGGGCGAAGGCCTCGTTCGCATCGAGCCCCGAGGTGTTGCAGGAAGGTCCTGCCTTGATTTCCTCTCCGGCATAGGCTGCATGCAGCGCGGCCTCCCGGTTCCTGGCGCAGTAGACGCGGTCGGCGACATCGCGGCTTCCGAGCACCGAGATCGGCCGTTCGACGACCCGCACGTTCATGTCCTTCAGGACACTGGTGAGCGCCCGGCAATAGCCACAGCGGAAATCGGTGAAGACCGTGATCGTCTGGCCCGAAGGATTGCCCCAGACGATCGCACCGTCTCGGGGCAGCTCGGCGAGCGAGAGCTTCTGCGGCGTCGCAGGGCGGACTGGCTTCTCCACCCGGCCCGGCGTTGCCGCAGCGAGCTGTGAAGTATCGTCTTCGCCGCCCGCATTTGCCGCCGCATTGGCCTTCGCGGCTGCGCCGACGAGCATGTCGGGGTTCATCTCGAGCAGACGGGCGGCCGTGATGTCCTGCCGGGTCTGCATGTCATAGACGCGGCCGATGACGAGGAAACGCGCGCCCGTATCGACGTAGAACAGGTTGGCGCCCGCGGTAATCTCGCAAAGGCCGCTGATCTTGCCGCAATCGATAGCGGTGACCGGTGTCTTGGGCAGCCGCGTCTTTAGGAGCAACCGGACCCGGTCTTCCGGGCTGTTCGTGTCGGCCGCGAGCGCGATGCCGGCGACGCTCAGCCCGAGGAGCGTGGTGAGGACGAGGCGCGACGGGCGGCCCAGCGCGCGCAGACGATCAATTGCGAACATAGACACCCTCCAGGAAGACAATCTCAACATCGATGCCGGTCGGCATCTCAATCACGGGCTGGTATTGCTCGGCGCGTTCGATCAGATATTTGGAGACCATGTCGCCAGTCTGGGCGACGCCCTCGCCGAAACCGCCCTCGAGGATGTCGCCCGTCGAGAGCTTCTGGCGCTGGCCGTTGGTCGTGATGTTGGTGCCCTGGAAGACCGAGTTGGCATTCGCCGAGAAGCCACGGCCGAAGCCGCCAGCAAGGCCCGCCAGGAAGGCCTGGGTCACGAGCGAGCCTTCGCGGGACACCACCCGGCCACGCACGCCCGTCTTACCCCCGAAGGCGATGAAGCCCTTGACCTCGGAGACCGCGTAGCGGCCGCCGGGCTGCGGGCAGGTCATCTTCTGAAGCTTGACGTAGACCTTCTCGCTCGAGAGGTCGCCGCGCGCCGCGCCGTTGATGAGGCAGCCCTCTATCTTGGTCGTGAGCAGGCGGCCGTTCTGGTAGACCGAGCGCGCCGGACCCGTCACACGCAGCACGACGGGCAAGGGATCGCTCTGGCTGTTGACCCCCGCGCTCGCATCCACGCCCACGATCACCTTCGCACGCGCGAAGCTGTTGGGCGGCAGATAGTTGACGCTGTCGGTATAGACCGTGTTGCCCTTGGCAATGCGGGAGGCGTTGCCGCTATCCGTCGTCGTGAAGTTGACGAGCTTCACTTCCGCGGCCGAAGCGATCGGAGCCGCCGCTTGCGTTCCGCCCTGCGCGCCCGGTCGCTGATAGGCCTGCGGACCATAGGGCCCGTACATTGCGGCCGGGCCGGGCGCCGGTGCTGCGGCAGTCCGGCGATCAGCGACCTGCCGGCGAAGTTGCTCGTTTTCGGCCTGGTAGGCGGACAGGACCCGCTGGCCATCGGCCTGCATCGCCTGATTCTGGCCCTTCAGCGCCTCGACCTGCGCGGTCAGCGCCTCGAGCCGGCTATTCTGCCCGTCGATCGACTTGAGTTGGTTTTCTGTCGACTGAAAGCGGTTCTCCGAAAGCGCCATCCATTCCTGCTGGGAGAGGTTGCGGTTGACGAGATCCTTGGTGGAGACGTCGACCTCGCTGACGCCGTCGTCGGTCTCCTTCGATTTGTCGCCGTCGCCGCCGAAGATCCAGAAGGACGAAAGGACCAGGCCCACGCCCGCGACGCCGGCGAGGAGCAGACGCTGGCGGCGGCGGACTGCGTCATTGGCACCGAGATCGCCCGACAGCGGGGAAACTCCCTCTTCGGTGCCGCCCTCGCTGCCGCCGTCGAGAGGACGGCGACTGCGCTTCAGGAAATCGGAAAGAGCCATATCCTCACCTTCCCGTAGGAGTATTTTGGCCAGCCAAGGGGCTCGGACCATTTTGCGAGACGAGGTAGGCCGTGGTGACCTTGCCCGGTGCGAGCTTGGTGTCGGCGATCGAGACGGCGAGCGCGCTCGAAGGAGCGACCATGCTTGTGGTAAGCTCGACGCTCTGGTCACCCTTGTTCTCGATCCGAAGCACCCGGCCGGTCAGCTCGGAACCCCGATATTCGGCGATCATCTGGACCTTGAGAGTGCCAACATAGACGGGGCGCAGGGTGCGCTGGCGCATCTCGTAGCCATCGGCGACGGCATTCGAATACATGGCCTGGACAAGCTCGACGGCGGCATCCTGGGGTCCCAGCTGATTGGCGGGACCATTCTCGGCCGCCTTTTCGTTGGCGATCGCAGGGTTCGAAACAAAGACCTGGGCGGCCTGGTCCCCGCTGATCCGGCACACGAACTTGTAGACGTAGCCGCGCTTGCTGGTCGCGAAGAAGGAAAGCGCGGGTCGGCCAAACCCGTCTGGCACAGACAGGTAGATGTCACCGCGGACCGGCTCGTTGACGACCGAGAAGTCGTCCTGCGGATTGCCGGTCGAGATCTTCGACACGCTCGCGAACTCGTCCTCGACGAGGCTGATGCGGGTCAGATCCTTGGCCGACGCGGTGCAATCAACCTGCGCGCTGTCGCTCGCCATGATCGTCTGATCGGCGAAGGCCGGCTCGGCGATGAGGAAGACCGCCAGGGCGACGAGGCTTGCGCCGATGAAGCGGCTCGCGTGGCAAGTCACGCGCGAGAGGAAGGCAGTGCCGAGCGCGGCACTCCCGATAGCATAGACCGGCATCATGATGAGCTCCCCTGTTGGTCTTTCGCGGAGCCGGTCTTCACCATCCCGAAGCCCACCAGCTTCAGCGACAGGCCGGAATATTCCCAGTCGTAGCGGAAGGTGCGGTTCTCGCTGGAGATGACCTTGTTGCCGACGATCGTGTGCAGTTCGCCGGTCACCTCCGAGCGGAGGTTCCTGGTGTCGATCTCCATCTTCTGGATGGTGAAGAACTGCGAGATCGAGGAGCCGCGCTGCTCGCTGACGATCTTGAGCAGGTCGGCCTTGATCTTGCCCTGCGTGCGCGGGCTCGCAATGTCGAGCACCGCATTCATCCAGTATTCGAGGTTCTGCGGGCTGCGATCGAGCGTCAGCACGACCGTGTCGCGCGTGATCATCTCCAGATATTCGCGGCTGACGCCGGCAGAGCTGACCGTCAGCGGAGAACGCAGCACTGGTTGCAGCACCACCTCGCGGTCGCGCGACAGGCTGACCGTGCAGAGCAGCAGGGTGATCACGGCGAGCGCCACCGCGGCGACGGCCAGAATGTTGCGCTGGCGCAGGATCCGCTGGCTGTTCGTATGGCTGTAGGAAAGTTCCATATCACCCCGCCATCAGTCGAAGATATGAGGGTGGCGTGGCTCTCAGGCCGGTGAAGCCGGCCGGAAGATGCCAATAGGCCAGGTGAAGCAGCCAGGACGTCGCCCGGCCTGCCTTAGCTTTTCTGAGACCCCACCAGCCCGCCCCCGAAAGAAGCATGCCGATAAGGATGTGCTGAGACAGGATCCCCCAGACGAATGGGATAACCATCGCCAGGAACTCATCCAGCGTCCACAGCCCGATCAGCTCGGGATCGTCGAGATGAGTTGGAATGACGTACTTGTCTGCGGCCATTGCACCACCCCCTCCTGGACCTGGGCGGAGCTGCTACTCCGCACAGGCCTGGGATCGGTTCAGATCGTCGCGGTCACGGTGGACGTGACGATCGGCACGCCGGTTCCGGCACCGACGCCGACGCCGACCGGGATCGCGATCTGCCCCATCGAGAAGCGACCCGAAGCGAGGGCGACCACGCCGCCGGCGAGGCTGAGCACCGTGATGATCTTGCCGCCGGATCCCTCGAGGAAGTCGGTGAACTTAGTGAGCGCGGTGTTGAACGTCGTGTCGGCGCCGGCGAAGGCGGGACCGGCGAAGAAGAGAAAAGCGAACAGGAGTACGGCGAGGGCGAGGATCGCCAGCTCCGCGTGTCCGCTCTTTTGGAGGACAGACTGCATGTGGATTTCCTTCGATTGGAGACGCGACGGAACCGCGCCCAAACAAAGCTGGCCAATCACATCGCCGCACCGCAACGACGTATGGGATCAGCCCCCTCCCGAATCGGGAAAATTTTCGATCATGTTCGATGTCGGTGATGAAAATGGGGCACCGTGTCCCGGTGATCAGGGCATCCTGCCCCGTCATATGGGGCAAATTGGCCGGGTTGACGGGGCGTTATGCCCTGCAATTGCGGACAGGCTTCATTCGCGGTAGATTCGCGGCGCAAGACTCGTCAGATATTAACCATTGCCTGTTCATAATCCCGGCAAGGCAACCGACCATCGATCGGGCTCTAATGGATGAGGGCAGTTCAGGACGTGGGCACTATGGGCGCTGACTCACGAGACTTTACACTGGATATCTCCGAACGCTTCTTTCATCTCACGACTGAGAGCCTTCGCCTTCATTCTAATAGTACTAAGTGCTATCAGACGCTCGAAAATCTCGTGAACAGCCGCGTTCCAGGAATAGAAAAGATAGATGATGAGGATGCGGAGAACCTAAAGCGCCATCTGGTGGCTGTCCCTACAGGCGGAAGCATTCAGATCCATTTAGAGATTACGGAGACGAGTGCCAAAAATCTTGAGAGAATAAAAGAATTGCTCGAAACAAGACTCGAAACCAACATTTCTGTTGGGGACGCTCTTTCTGCCCTTTTATTCAACTATATAGTCGAGCAGCGGGCAGCTCGCGTGATTTCCAAGCTCCAGTTGGACGAGTTCGATCAACCTCGCGAGACCGGCCCATTCAAGGGGTCCCGGCACTAACAAGCGCGGTCACCAATGCGTTAGCCTTTCGGTTCGGACAAATCTGGTCGAAACCACGCTTGCATTGGCTTTTCTGCTATGATTGTCTTCCCCATCCGAACGGCATTGGGGGATCGATATGACATCTCTTGCCAAGTTAGGGGCGTAAGTTGTGGAGCTCGCCCAAGGCGACGAGCTGCAGAGGGACTATGTGCCTCTGATCCTGCGGGCGATGGCTTGCAAGAAAGCAACTCAACGCAAACTCGCCCACCTGACCGGTATCAGCAAATCGAGGCTGGGCGTTTTGCTGCACAGCAAGCCCGAAAAACGCGTCACCATGACGCTTCCTGAATTTGAAACAATATTGCACGCGCTCGGCATGAATCTAGTGCACGCATATGTGTGCCTGAAAACCTTCAAAGGTCTCGATGAATATTATCAGAAATGTTATTCGACGGCTGTCTTCATGCTCTGCGACATATGCGTGCGCGCGCCTGAGCGAATGATTGATGTGCTCGAGGAATTGGGTGGCTTCGATGGAACCGAGATCAGGCTGGCCTGGAGCCCGTCGCTCCAAAACGCATTGATCAAGAAGGTGACCGAGGAGGTCCAAGCTATTCATGAGCGCAGAAATCGCCTCACCCATGGCGACGATTTCGACCTCTAGCCGAACTGTTCGTGGACATGGATCAGCAAACCATGCGGCTAGAATGTCGAGACGGACGCCTTCCTTCCGATTGTTGGGCGCAGCTGCGTGTTAGGGCCGGCTGTCGTCGAAATGATTGTCGCCTGGCGCCCGATCCCGCTCAATCGCGACCAGTTGAGCAGAACATTGTCCACATAGGCTTGCGTTTCAGGGATCTGCGGGACCAGGCCATTCCGAATCCGCCCCGGTCCTGCATTGTAGGCGGCGAGCGCGAGATGATAGTGGCCGAAACGGTCGAGCTGCTGGCGCAGATATTTCGCGCCCCCGCGCAGGTTCTCATTGATGCTGTAACGGTTGACGCCCAGTGCAACTGCCGTGTCGGGCATCAACTGTGTGAGCCCGAATGCGTTCTTGCGCGAGAAAGCGTCGGGCCGATACCGGCTTTCCCGGATGATCATGGCATCGAACAGGCCAACCGGAATGCCATATTGGCATGCGATGTTGCTCATCATGTCGTAGTAACTAGCCCGGCGCATCTCGGCATCGGACGTCAGAAATCCGGTCGGCCGGTAACCCGGCGAAGAGCAGCCAGGCACATAATGATAAGCCGCCGACGCGAACATGGCGCCGCCTCGCATCCAGAGCGGGACAGGCACGCTGGATGCAGGCGGGAGCTGTGCTTCGACCGCCATCGCGCCCAACTGCGCGACGCCCACATGGGCGAACGGATCTTCGGCATCGGCAGGCGCCGACCGGGGATTTGTGTCCATGAAATTGTTCGCCATCTGGAATTCCACCCATTGCCGACTGAGGTCATGCACCCGAAAGTCCCCAACCGGCGGCAACAGTGTCGCATCTGGCAGATCCCGAACTGGCGCAGCCGGCGCCGCGACGTCTTGCTTCACCGGGGCGCCCATCGCGATGAGCTGGACGCTTCGGACCGCGTGTTCAGGCCTCGAGACGGCGGGCGCTTCGACGGAACAGATCAGGCCGACGGTGGCGACACCCAAGAAAAAAGCACGCATGACGACCTCCCCATTCTTGAACCGAGGAAAATGGACGCCAGCCGAGTCCATCTTGTCAATCCGCCCCGAGACACTCTGACGGCCGGCCGCACAGCTCTTGCGAGAGCGAAATGTGGCTGATCGCGCGATACAGCAATGGCTGCGGAAAGGGCCGAATTCCTCTTCCAGAGGCCGTTCGGAATGCCCTGGTTCGCTGGTACATCGGCCAAGGTGCCCGGGCCGATGAAGAAGCGGGGATCATGCTCGTCCAGCAAGCGCGCATCGGCGAAAAGTGGATCGCCTGTGACTGCTTGCCGCCAGGTGAACCGCCGCCCATCCTGACTCCCGCCTTCCTCTCGGAAGCTGAAACCTACTACCTGCGGCGTCTTACGAGCACTGATCGGCCCGAGCATCAACCCGATTGCCCGTTTTTCCGCGAACAGGCAACAAACCGCATCACCGAAGTGTGGACACAGGAAAGCCCTGCGGAACCGCCCGCCGGCTATTTCGAGGTTCTGCGCCCCGCGCCCGAGAAGCTTGCCCAACGTCCCGAGGAGGACAGCACCGATGATCGTACCCGTCAGGCATCGATCCCGCGCCTGGCGCGGTTGCTTTGGCGGCTTCTTGCTCTTTCCGGCTTGAATCGTTGCCTGCCTCCATCGTTCGATACGGCCGAGCGTTCCATCAAAACCGAATTCCGCGTGCTCTCCGTTGCGGCCGGAAAAGTCGAAATCGCGCCAGGCATTGAACTGGGTCGCGCGTTCTGGACGCATGCTCAGGCGCTACACAGCCGACGCATGTACGCGCGTCTGCGTGAACTTGCCCGAGGCTGGCCCCGCGGCCATGCTCCGCAGGCGTTCCTGGCCCTATTTGCTCAGGATGTCCGCGGCTCCACCATATATGTGCCGGGAAGCGATCCGGTTGTCCTCGCCAATCGCGTCCAATCGCCGTCGATCCGTGGAAACCAGATCAAGGGGCCTTACCTGACGATCGTCGTTGCTGGGGAATATCCTGAAGCCCATGGGTATGCGCCGCTCCGTGCCTACGCCCAGCCTATTTTCTCAGGGAAACGCTTCGTTCCGGTAGATTCCGAATTTGAACGCGCAGTGCTCCGCGAATTGATCAAACTCCAATGGACGTTCGATCGCATCGGAATCGACCTCACCATTGAGAAACCGGTTTTCGACACACTTACGCCGATCGGCGCCTGCCGGCCTGACTTCATCCTGGAACTGCGCTCTCGCGAAACCGGCGAGATCAGGTCGATCATCGTGGAAGCCATGGGATCAACTGATGAGACGTATCTAGCCGCAAAAGCTGTCACTCATCCGCGCATGGCGCAAATTGGTCCACTCGTGTGTGTATCACCGGCGGATGTGGAAACGGGCCGCATCGGCGCTATCGTCCGTCGCGCGGCGGGCGCCTAGCTCCAGCGCATCGATGTGGCGAAGAGAATGACGATGCCGAGCGTCACAGGCATGGAAGTCAGGTACAGCTTTTGCCAGCGCCACCATATTTTCGGGACAAACAGGATGGCGGACCGAAGGGAATTGACGCTGGACCAGCCGCGCTCGCGAACCACTTCCACCATTGTCGTCGCGCAGGAGAGCGCCATGGCGATCACGCAGCACGAACCGGCAGCGACATAAAGCGCCATCCAGTTCGCCAGTTCGATCGCCGTCAGATATCGCATCTCAGCAACCTGTATAGCCGATAATCGTGCACAAAGGCTAATCGGAGTATCAGGTACCGCAAAATTGGAACTTGCCTCATCTGAGATGCACAGATGCCAAAGGTCGGCGTTGCAACGCGATGCAGAAGATGCGTGCGCGTCAGTCCGGGTCCGACCGCAGTAGTACCCGCGCTACGAGGTCGTAGCGCGTCGGGTGTATCCGATCCCGCGTCGGAAAGCGCAGCAGATCGATCGTCTCATCAGCATAGGTCGCAGCGACCGAGTTCACAATGTAGGCATGTTGACGACTGTAAGGAAGAAGCCAAATGACCCGATGGCAGATGGTCCGGATACGGATACTCGTCAGCCTGGCGGCGAGATCAGACGTAACCGTCCGATTGTTACCGCGGCTTATGGGCCTTGAAGCGCGCGGCGAGCTCGGGATCGTTGATAAAGTCATCGAGGAATTGGTGCCAGGCCTTGGTCGTGAGACGTGCTTGGCTAAGCATGTC
>NZ_SEOO01000025.1 GCF_004152865.1 Sphingobium cupriresistens
AGCGTCTGTGACCCACCCGATCCCATCCCGAACTCGGCCGTGAAACCAGTCTGCGCCGATGGTACTATTGCTCAAGCACTGGAAGAGTAGGGCGTCGCCAGGCATTGAAGCTCGCGCATATATCGGACAAACATAAAACCCATTCATAACGTCTCATAAAAGGGCGACCCAAAAGGTCGCCCTTTTACCGTTGGTGACGCGGGATGAAGCAGCCCGCCGTCAGACCGCAAAAGCGGGATGACAAGCAAAAATGCTTCGCAGGCTGCAAAACGCAGCCCATGTTGGTGACGCGGGATGGAGCAGCCCGGTAGCTCGTCAGGCTCATAACCTGAAGGTCGCAGGTTCAAATCCTGCTCCCGCAACCACAGAAACCGACATACCGGGCCCCCCTGATGCGAAAGCATCGGGGGGGCTGTCGGCATTGGCGCAATTGCGCCGTTCCAGCCATTCCAAGATGGTGCCAAACTCGCCGTGCAGCATGGCGTTGACCTCGCCCCGTTTGGCGCCGGGCGTCAGAACGATGCGCTCGATGAGCGCGCGCAGCGCGTCGGCCGCCTCCTGCCGCTCCTGCGGATGCGCCAGGGCTTCCGCAAACCGCTCAACCTTGCGGCGATAGATCTCCGAGATATTCGGATGGATGTCCGGTACATCGGCGGGAGCCGCGGCAAGCCGCGCGCGAATGGCGTCTTCCTGCGCCTCGAGTTCGAGCAGTTGATCGACGAGCGAGCGCGTTCCCTTGCCTTCCGTTGCGAGCGTCACCAGTCCCTTGATAGCTTTGAGGACCTTGTCGAGCTCAGCCCGATCTGCGCTGTCTGTCGCGCGACGCTGGCGATTGATGCGATTGGTTTCTTCAACGCAGGTACGAATGGCTTCGGCCGCTACTTCGGGACTCATCAACCGGTCACGAAGACCGTCGAGAACGCGCGCCTCCAGCTTGTCGCGCGCAATGCTATGCCCATTGGAACAGCTTCTCGTGTCTATGTGGTTCGAACATGCAAACCGCCCCTGCCCGCGAAGGGTATAAGACCCGCCGCAGCAGCCGCAGTAGACAAGGCCCGACAGCAGGCTCTTCGGGCGATGAGTCCTGTTCATCGCATTGTGCGCCGAACGCGTCGCTTCGATGACGCCGGCATACTGGATCGCGATATCTTCCTGTCGCGCTTTTGCGGCCTGCCAGAGTTCGTCGTCCAGGATCCGCAGATGAGGCACGTCGGTAACGATCCACTCGGACTGCGGATTGATACGGGAGACACGCTTGCCGGTCTGCGGATTCTTCAGATAGCGAAGCCGGTTCCAGACCAGCTTGCCGATATAGAGTTCATTGTTGATCAAGCCCGTGCCACGCTTTGCGTGACCCCGGATCGTGGTCGATGTCCAGAGCTTGCCGGTCGGTGCGGCTATCCCCGCTTCATTGAGGCGGCAGGCAATCGCATGCGGACTGAGGCCATTGGCAAACTGCCGGAAAACCTGACGTACAACTTCCGCTTCAGCGTCGTTGATGGTGCGCTCGCCGTGAACTGCCTCACCTTCGCTGGAGAAACGACGCACGACGTCATAGCCGTAGCAAAGGCCCCCGCCTGATTTGCCCTTTTCGACACGCCCGCGAAGGCCACGATGGGTCTTCTTGGCAAGATCCTTAAGGAAGAGGGCGTTCATCGTGCCCTTGAGGCCGACATGCAGTTCGGAAACCTCGCCTTCAGCCAATGTAACGATCTGCACGCCCGCAAACTGAAGGTTCTTGTACAATGTCGCGACATCGGCCTGGTCGCGCGACACGCGATCAAGAGCTTCCGCGAGCAGCACATCGAAGCGGCCCATCTGGGCGTCCTGGAGCAGCGCCTGAATACCGGGCCGCAGGATGACACTCGCCCCCGAGATTGCGGCGTCCTTGTAGCTGCCGACGATGCGCCAACCTTCGCGAGCAGCCTGTTCGCGGCAGACCAAAAACTGATCCTCAATGGAAGCAGGGCTCTGCTTGTCATCGGAATAGCGGGCGTAAAGCGCTGCGCGGGTCATTTTTGTCTCCTGGATGGAAGGAAACGTAACATGATCTGCTTTGCAGGCCAAATATGCGCTGGTTGCGGCCAAAGCACTCGTCCCATCTGATGCCCCTGGCGGCCCCGGAAGGGAGCAATTCCCATCCCTGCCTTGCCAATGGCTCCACGTCGCTTGGAAATCCGCTGTTCTGGAAAAGAGCCTGAGGCTTACCGGAACATATGGCGAAATTCCGTAAACCGGCTATGCTCCCTTGGAGCAAATTTACGGCAAGGAACGATGGCGCGCGGTGAGTTGATGAAAAAGCTGCTGGCGAGCTACGGGCGCGAGGAGGAATTCCGCGCCGTCGCCGAGGAAATTATCGGCGAAGAGGAGAAGAAGAACAACCGCGTCCTGGCTCGTTCGCTTCGCCGCTCGCTCGATGCCGGCCCGGCCCGTTCTTCCCGTCCAAAAGCCTTAGCGCCGCTCATTCCGTTTCCGGAAGCAGCGGGTGATTTCGTCGAACTGGTTGAGCCGAAGCACGACAAGCAGGACATTATCCTGTCTCCGGAAAATATCCGTATTTTTCTTGGGCTGCTGCGTGAATCCAGAGCGGCGGACTCGATCCGCAGGCGGGGTCTTGCCGTACGATCAAAGCTTCTCTTCTGCGGACCGCCCGGTTGCGGCAAAACGCTGTGCGCAGAGATCTTCGCCGGCGAGCTGGGGTTGCCTCTCTACATCGTAAAGCTTGATCGGCTGATCTCCTCCTATCTGGGAGAAACGGCGACCAACGTCCGCAAGATTTTCGAGTTTGCCCGCAAACAGCCTTCCGTGCTGTTTTTCGACGAATTCGATGCCCTGGCCCGAGCACGTGACGAGGATGGCGAGCACAATGAACTGCGGCGCGTCGTCAACAGCCTGCTAATCTTCATCGACCGGATTCAACCCAAGGGTTTTGTGGTCGCTGCCACCAATCTCGACCAATCGCTCGACCCGGCCATCTGGCGCCGCTTCGACGAGGTGATCTGGTTTGATCGCCCTGACACGAGGATGATCGCGCGCTTTCTCAAAATGCGTTTCAGAAATGTTGCCGTGAGCTTCGAGCCAGAAGCGCATCTTGCCGAGCTTGAGGGCTATTCCTACGCTGAACTGGAACGGATGTGCCTTCAGGCGATCAAGGCATCCATCATTGATAAAAGAAAACTCGTCAGGGAGAGGGACTTTTTGGATGCTATTGCCGACGAGCGACGCCGCCGGCGCCGGACTTCACGCATGACCACTGCCTGATCCGCCCCCAGTGGCGCAATATGATCATTTGCAGCTCGTCCGCTTGCCCGAGCGGATGCCGCGCCGAAAAACCGGGGGCGGTGGACCGCCGCCGGCACGCGATCCTGGTGGGCATAGCGATCGTCTAGCCCAGGAACTCGATCAGGCAGTTGCGGTTCAGCAACGTCGACGCCGCGCCGATGCCGTCGATCCCGCATTGATCCTTCGGGTCCAGATGAGTGGGCCGCTGCTCGAAGAGGAATGGAACAAGGTCGGACTCACGGTCCTCTCGATCGACGAGGATCGTACACTGGTTCTGTTCTCGACCGGTGATGAACTGATCGCTTTCCGCCGCAAGCTGGAGAACTACGGCAGAGGTACTCCGGCAGGGCAGCAAAACCCCTCCTTCGCCGGGTTCATCGCCAATATTGAATCGATCGACGAAGTGGCCCCGCGAGATCGGATTGGCATGCGCGCGCGAGAAGCTGGGCTGGTCGAGGTCGAGGACTTCCAGCCGGGCCAATCCTATGTCGTCGATATCGAGCTATGGGATCTCGGGCGCCGCGAACTGCGCGAGCGCAAGATCGACGATATCGTGGCCTATGCCGAGGCCCGTGAAGGCGAGGAACTCGACCGGCATATCGGCCCTAATCTGACTCTGGTCCGACTACGCTGCGATGGTGGGCTTGTGCGAACACTACTGACGATCGAGGAGATCGCGGAAGTGGATTTTCCCCCAGAACCCGATCTCCTCACCGCGCAACATATCGACCAAACCCTCGCCGAACTTCCGGAGCCGGACGCACTCGACGATGACGCGCCGCTCATCGGCATCATCGATAGCGGGGTGAACGACCATCCGCTGATTGAGGATATCATCGTCGGTTCTATCGCTATTCCCGATATTCTGGGCACTGCGGATGATCATGGCCATGGGACCTTCGTCGGAGGGATTGCTACTTTCGGAGATCTGCGTGCCCAACTCGGCACCCAGAGTTTGGTGCGCCAGGCCCGGCTCTGTTCGGCGAAAGTCATCGACAACTCTGGCAATTTCCCTAGCAGTCGCCTGGTCCCGCGCCTCATGCGTGAAGCCATCACCCGGCTGAATGAGGAGTTCGGCTGCCGCATCTTCGTCATCGCATTGGGCGATCGTACCAAGGTGGTTGAAGGTGGCAAGGTTGGTCCATGGGCGCAGACGCTCGATGAGTTGGTTCGCGAACTTGATGTCGTCATTGTCGTTGCCGCAGGAAACCGGCAACCGCGGCGAGGAATGCGGATCGAGGAAGCCGTCACCGACTATCCGGCCTATCTGATGGAGGATGCAAACCGATTGTGTGAGCCGGCCGGCGGCATGAATATCGTGACAGTCGGAGCGATCGCGCATGGCAATGGACTTAGTCGACGCGCCCAAGACAATGTTGGGGTGCGGCCTATCACCGATATGTTCGAGCCATCGCCTTTCTCCCGCGCAGGACCGGGAGTGCGTGGCGCGATCAAGCCGGATTTCACCGACGTCGGCGGCACCCTGATCTACGACGGGCCTACCGCTTCTTTGCAAGGCGGCGAAGTTCGCCCCGAGGCCGGTATCATGTCGCTTCATTACCGCCCGGTCGATCGGTTGTTTGCGGCCCGCTCAGGTACGTCACATGCGGCGCCATTGGTAGCCTTCAAGGCCAGCCAGATTTTGGCCCGCTTTCCCGATGCTTCAGCCAATCTCGTGCGCGCGCTCCTGGCTGGCAGTGCGTCCATCCCGGACGAGACCACACGGCGTCTCGCGGGTCTTGGTGACGCGGCAGAGCGGGCCTTGTGCGGCTATGGCCGAGTGGACAGTGAGCGGGCGGCTTTCTCCGACGATGCGCGCGTTGTTCTCTACGCCGAGGATACCCTGTCGATCGATCATTTCGCGGTCTATCAGATTCCGATTCCTGAACCATTCCAGACCGAACGAGGGCGACGCACGATCCGGATCAGTCTCGCTTACGATCCGCCGGTGCGGCACAGTCGACTGGATTACAACGGCGTCTCAATGAACTTCCGGCTCATTCGCGGTTGCGCGCCAGAAGATATCTTCGAGCATTTCCGTCGGCGAACGGCGGCGGAAGGCGCTGTCCCCGACATGGCGTCGCGCTTCAACTGCAAACTTTTGCCTAGTTCGACCCTTCGGGAGAAGTCGAGCCTGCAAACCGCAGCCGTGACCTTCTCACGCGACATCAGCACCTATGGGGACACCTATTATTTGGTGGTGCGATGTGCAGGAGGGTGGGCGGGAGACGCCGGGCAGCAAGATTTCGCAGTCACCGTGGAGATATCGCATGAAGCGGAAGTCGCGCTCTATGAGCGACTCCGGCAACGCGCTCGCGTGCGGCTCTGATATCGACGGTTGGTCCCTATGCCACTCGCCCACATTCTATATCTGTCTGATCGGGTAGTTAGCAGAGGTTCGGAAAATTTTGCCTCTGCGGATTCTTCAAAATCCAGCGGCGTAGTGCCGGCTTGATCCGCCTGGCCTTGATCGAGTAATTTACCATATCGGTAAGGCCAAGACGTTAGGCCGCACCGTCGATTATTTCTACCGACGGCGGAAAGCTGGCTTCGGAACTGGCGAAGACGACACGATTGCCTCTTCGTTCCGCTGGAATTGCGATTGCACGGCCATCGAAACTTGCGGCTATGCGACGAACGAGTGTCGCGAAGGCCATGGAATTGTCACAGAGGTTGGCGACCAGCAGGCCATCAGGGCCAAGACGTGCGCGGCAGTTATCATAAAAGGCCTGCTGACTAAGCGTTGAGGGAAGGCCTTCGCTGTCGAATCCGTCGATGAACAGAATATCAGGCTTGCCAGCCGACGCGGCGAGATAGTCGGCGCCATCGGCACATATGACGCGAAATCTGTGATCGTCCGGCGGGATGTGGAATTGCTGCCGCAGGGCGATCACCTCCGGATCGATCTCGATCACCGTGATGTCGCAATCCGGAAGCGAGCGATAACACGCCTTGGCAAGCGATCCGCCGCCTAGGCCAATCATCTCGATTTGCTTTGGCGCTGCCCTGAACAGCCTGAACCCCATCATCACGCGGGTATAATCGAACAGAAGATGATCGGGATCGCTGACCCGCATGCCGCTCTGAACGGTTGACCAGCCGAACAAGAGCGACAGTATGTCTCCAAAGCGAAGCAGCATCGGACCGGTTGGACCGAAGGGGGCCTCCAGCGAAACCGAAATATGTCCGGCACTCTCATAGCGATCAGGAAGATCCGAGCCAGGCTCTGGGCGTTCGAGGCGCAAGCCAAGGACGAGATCGTGAAACACATCGAGATCGACGTCTGCAGAGAGCGCGGATCCGTCAGTCATTTGCCCGCTTTCTTAATAGGAGTTGCGAAGGGGACTGGCCGGTGATGAAGCCATGATGCCAAAAGGAGCGCCGCGCCTGCGGCGACCCATATCGCTGAGTGCCCAACAACCCGATAGCTTAGCGCACCCAGGATGGCGCCCGTTACCAGGCCAATCCACAGCAACAGATAGGGCAACCACCCGAAGCGATTGCCGCCCATCAACGCGGAAAGCAGGTGCTGCCCGAACTTCACAAGCGTGCCAGTCATATAGGTGAGGCCGATCTGGACCTCTCCATCGCGCTCGAAGAGCGCGTTCTCCGCGCCCATCGCCATCGCCAGCACGGCGGCGGCTGCCCAATTGGCGCCGAACATGGCGAGGAGCGCCGCCACCGATAGCATTACCGCGATGAGATATATCAGCGCACTATGCCTGGAACGCTGAATGACACGGCCACAAAACGAACCCAGCATGACGCCGACCACAAACGACCCGATCAATCCGGCCGCCGTCGCGGCGTCCGCGAAATGCGTACTCAGGCCGACCGCAAGCCGCGTCGAGTTGCCGCTCATAAAGGAGACGAAAAAGCCTCCGAGATAGAGGAAGCCCAAGGCATCGACATAGCCTGCAAGAGCGGCGAAACACGCTGCAAGCCCCCATATTTTCCGGCCATACCGGTTCATTCGGCGTGATCTTTACCAAACGGCTTGCTCGCGCCGCCACTCGAAAGATCGCTGTCCCACCGGGCAATTTCCTGGAGATTCAGGCTTGCTACCTGGTTCAGGCGCGCGGCGTCCTCAGTTGCGAGCGATCGATTAGCCAGGCCATGTCGGATGAAATCCTTCAGCATCATGTTCTGGAGCAAAAGGAACCCCCTGAATCGCTCTCCCAGCTTCATGACACCTCGCCTGCCTGTGGGCTATCCACGGTTCCGAGGCAGGCCATGGTCATCGCAAACAGCGCCTCTTCCGCCCGTTCGCGGGGTAATGAATCCGGAGAGGCCAGATCGGAACGCAGCCATTGCGGTAACCGCTTGAGCAGCCTGTGAATGGCTTCTCCGCGCGCGGCATCGGGCATGTCTGCGCCCTCGATCGGGGCCAATCCATCTGAATCATTCCTTATACTCAACGCAGCCTCTGAGATTCGAACCGTCGATGCGCCTTCGTTCATAAATCGGGGTTCATCGCTCAGCAGGCAGTTCACATCTCACGTCCCCGGTTCACGAACGAAGGCGCATGAACACGAACGCTCACCTAACATATGCATCATCAATTTGTAAGATTGAACTCTGATGTGTGAAGCATCATAAAGGGGGATGATTACATCACAGCAGCTGCGAGCGGCGCGCGCCTTGCTTGGGGTCGACCAGAAAGAACTGGCGGCGCTCGCCGGCGTATCGCTGCCGACCATTCAGCGCATGGAAACGTCCGGTGGGCAGGTGCGGGGAGTCGTGGACTCGCTTGTCAGGGTCATTTCAGCACTGGAGCGAGCCGGTATCGAACTCATTGGCGACAACGCGCCCAGCCAGGGCATGGGTCGTGGCGTACGGTTGCGGGACGCGCCCTCGGACCAACGCTGAAAACAAACAAGAGCAAGGATTAGATGATGCAGCAGAGCGACGATTATGTTTATGATGAAGCGAGCGGCGAATGGATGAGCGCCGCTGACGTGGCGCATCGTAGCGCGGAAGCGGAGCGTGTTGAGGTTCGCGATGCCGTCGGCAATCTGCTGGCGGATGGCGACAGCGTGACGCTGATCAAGGATCTGGTGGTAAAGGGCGCGAACCAGACGCTCAAGCGCGGTACCGTCATCAAATCGATCCGCCTGACCGGGGATGCGCAGGAAATTGATTGCCGGCACGACGGCATCAAGGGCCTCGTGCTGCGTGCGGAATTTGTCCGTAAGCGCTGATCGCACAGGGTTGGAGTAAAACTCGGAGCTGATGAACCAATGATCGTCCGCTCCCGCATCGGATACCAAAGGCAGGGGTATTATGAGCGATATAGCCGAACGCATAACCGAGATCGTCATCGAACATATGGGCGTCTATCCGGATCAGGTCACTCCCGAAGCTCGTTTCCTCGAAGATCTAGGGGGCGACAGCCTGGATGTTGTGGAATTGGTCATGGCGCTGGAAGATGACTTCGGTATAGCCATCCCTGATGCAGATGTTGAAGGCATCAAAACCGTGCAGGATGCAATTCGTTATGTGGAAGCAGCCGGCCGTACCTGATCTTCTCCAGGCACCTGTTCTCAGCCAGGGGTGACGGAATGGAAATGGCACTCTGTCCTCATACAATCGTCGCATCTACTTTTCCGGCTCGAGTCTGCGGCTCAAGTATGTCTGGTGTTGATTTCAATCTGACGCATCACGACGCTTGTGCGCATGATGGCAGTGGCAGGCGCGCTCGCAGATCCCTGACCCTTCGGGTCTTCTGGATCGCTGCATTGACCGCAGCGGCAGTAACCCCAAAGCGCTTTCCGATCTCCGCACCGCTCATCCCGTCCTCGTGGCAAAGCTTCAGCATCGTTTCGCCAAGCTTAAATCTCTCCGCACGTGTTGCCGCACTCTGTCTGATCATGCGCAGATAACGAGGAAGGGAGGAACCTAAAAGCTCCAGCGCCGGAGGTTGCGGCTCACCCGTCCAGCGATCGTGAAAACGCCAACCGTAGCAGTCCATGACGGCTGCGATCTCGCAGTAGCATACGCGGCCCAGGTTGGGGAGCCGAAACAGATCCACTCGCTCGCAATGCGACAGGTCGCTGAGCTGCATATTTTCAATCCGAACACCAGCCACGGTCGATGCCGGCTCTGTGGGCCTGTTCAACTGTCCCAGGCAATTGCGGGTACGCGAGGAAATGACATGCCACGCTTCAAGCGCGAGAATGGAAACATCCCGAGCCGGCTCCACCAATCTCAGTCGGGTCTGCGACATCATGGCCCCATCGTCGGTTACGCGTTCGACCGCGAGCATATCAGTTCTCTCGCAGAATACTTACAGCCTCAACCGCGCTTTCAGCTTCGCGGTCGCCCTTATGTGAACGGCGGAGCAAAAGTCGGCCATGCGGCGACGTAAAGCCAGGCCATCGTTTTACCTGCCGAGGGGAGTGGCGTATCCTTGTCACGCTTTTCCAGCTGCATTCCGTGACCGCATCCCAAGCAACCTAGCAAGTGCCGCTGCGACGCACTTGGCTTCGCGCGTCGATCCGAGCATCATAGTCCCATGGGTTACCGGCAACGAATCGCAGATGCAGCTGTAGCAGACGTAAGATACCAGCTTGATCCGCAATATGTGGGACAGGAGGGCACCTCGGTTCAGATCGAGGGCAGCTTCCGGATTTCCAGGGTCGCCGAAGCAATCATAAAAGCTGCCCTTATTCCTGAAGAGCTAATAATCGAGGAGGTGGCAAAAGCGATCACGCCATCCGGGCATGCCTGGGAGGGTTATCGTGAGCCGGCGGTCGATGCCATCGCCGCAGTGCGCGGGGCAATTCTAACATTGCTCGACCCATTGCCCTAAAGCGCTTCGACCGTGTGGGCCGGGCCTGCTGCATGCGCGGTAATCTCGGAGGGAAAGATATCAAGGACGCGCTGAAGGCGGTCGCCGCTTACAGCCCGAACGGCTTGAGGCACGGTCATCCACGCGCGTTCGCGAACTGCCATTTCAGGCCAGACGTCAAGCTCCGTGGTCACCAGAAGAGGATAGATCTTCGGTTGGCTGGGATCGAAGATCCTTGATCGAAAAAGAGGCGTTGCGCTGATGTCGCCTTCGACGCCCCCTTCCTCGCGGGCCTCCAGCGCAGCACGTTCATGGCCGTGCTCATTCGCTTCGAGTTTTCCTTTGGGCAATATCCATCTTCCCCGCCGCCGGGACTTTACCAGAAGCACCTCCAGGACGCCGGATGGAGTGTATCTGTATGGCAAGGCTGTAACTCGGGAGGGCATTCAACGCTCATGACAGTGATTTCACGAAACTGTCATAATTCGGTGCCGTGTCCATGAGCCGGTTTGAAACATGGATGCGATCACTATGGTTAAGGGAGGCTCCTTCACCCGCATTTTCGGCTATCTGTCGGGCGGGTGCATGCAGCGCATGCCCTCAACCGGCTCGAGTTCGATCGCCAGACTTTTGGCCTCTTCGACCGTGATCACACCCTCATTCCGGACCTTTTCCATCGCTTCCGCAAGGATCCGACCAACTTCTTCGTCGCCATTTGCCGAAATGGTTGCGACCTAGGCGATCTCGCTATCCGCGCTGACCTTTCTGACAGGCGCGAATCCCGTTGCTGCTATGCAGCTCGTCAGGGCTCTTCGCCCAACCAGTCCCGGCGCCATAAGCGATGCGCTCGCCGGCGAATGGGAGCACCGCAATGACGGCACGTGCCGACATAGTTAAGACCATCCCAGGTTACGGCTGAGCGATGAGGAGCGTGCCGGTTCATCCAGCAAAATGGAAAATCTGGTCGCATTGAACATTTCCGTGCTGCGAGGCGAGTCCTCTGTCAGCAACCTCTCCGGCAAATCTTCGATATGGTTCTTTTCGCGATCATAGGATGGCCCGCACCTGCAATACCACTCGCCAGCATACCCTACTGAGGCGCAGCCCCGCCCTGAATCTTGGTTGCGACCGCTTGGATGCGCTGCTGAAGGGCCGTGTCTGCCTGGGAAGCCGTGGCGATCTGGTTGAATTTCTCCGGTGTCAGCCCCGCACCCTGCACGGCGGCCGCCATCTTGGTCTGCTTATCCGTTTCGGGTATCGCAGTGTCCTGCTGGATCTTCTGAACCGACAGCGCAGCCTTCACATATTGTTCAAGTTCCGCGTCCGTAAAGCTCGCTGCTTGTCCAGGGGCGGAAGGCGCCGGCGCCGGCGCCGGTGGCGAGGCAGCGGGCGGAACAGTCGGACTGGTTGAATCCTGTGCGCGGGCAATCCCGATGCTGCCAAGAAGAACTACAGCGCAGATGGCCCAGGCCGGTTTGATCGATTGAGTGAACATCATTGGTTCTTTCCGTAGAGGCTGAACAACAAGGTTCATACTCTCGCGCCCTTAATCCAACCCCTTTATGGACCCGCGGTGCTTCGAACAGGACAAGACGACTAGTGCTCGCCTCCGCGCAGGAATTCTCGAATGCGCCCTTTTGCTCGCGCTCAGCCATTCCGCCTGCGATTGTCAGCGTTTCCCCATCACATGCGCCCCAGGGTCGATGATCGTCACGGCGTCTTGCGAAGCGTTGGCGATCGCATCCGCCATCCCGAAGAGTTCGACCCGACCACCATCGTTGTAAATACGGCCAGCGACAGTTCCCCGGACAATGGCGCGGGCGCCTTTCTGGACTTTGAGATCACCGGCAATCGTGCCGTGGAGAATAAGCCGTCGGCCGCTGCATAACGTCGCGCCGCCGGTCACCATGCCATAGAGCGCCATGTCCTCCTGGATCTCCATCGGACCCTCGAGATTCTCATGGATTGCCTTCACGTCCTTACCTCCTCATCCCTCCATATCCATGCGCTTGCTTCGCGCGTCCAGGCCGGATCACAGACCGAACACAGCTTCGAGTTCGGCGATATGCTTGGCCGGCGGTGAACCGTCACAGAAATCCGCCCAGTCGATATAGCCCAGTTCGCGGAGCTTTCCCGCTACCGCATATCTGGTCTCGCCGTTGTCATTTGTTTCATCGCGTGTTTCAATGCCGTCAGGCGTTCATTCGTACTCTTCATAGTTGTTCCCTGCTTTGCCTGCCGGCCCCCGGATCCATACCATAAAAGCTGCCGTCGGAGGGCAAGAGGCCACACAGATGCAAAGCATTTGGACTGCCCGACACAGTTCAAGGTGGCTGTTCCGGGCTTTTCGTTTCCTTCGCAACACGCTCTTCATGAAGCTCGCGGGCGATCTGACGTCCCAGCAGCCGGGCAAGGCGTATGATCGCGGCATCTGCCTCAGGAGAGATTTTCGGTCTGTCTGCAGACCGGCGCGCCTTGGTTTTCATGGCCGCGCATCCTGTCCGTGCGCGAAATGGGCCGGAATGGATACTGGGAACTGAGTGGCCAGGAGAGGAGGAAGAAAAGCGGGGAGGGGGAAATCGCATGAGCGGGCTGCTTCGTCGGAGCGGACAATAGCAGCTGGAGGTTTTGCCCAATCGTGATCCGTGCTAATCTTCTTTCCGGAAAGGCTCTGCTCATGCAGGAAGTTAACGAACCTGATCAGACGGACGGGGCAGCCCCGCAAGCACCGTCTCCGCGTGCTGCGGATTGGTTTTGGCGTCCCTGGTATGCCAAGCTCTACCTGGCCCTGACGCTGCTCTACTGGCTCGGCCACGAATTCATGATCACTGTCCCCTACGATCAGCTGAACATCCCTCTTGCCAACACGATGGTGCTGCTGATCTTCGTGTTCAATCCGATCACTGTCATTGCAGTGCTGGGATATGGCTTCCTCAAGGCGAAGGTCGCATGCGGGGAATGGGTGATAACGCCGGGACCGCCTTCGCAAAGAACGGGGATCGATCCCTATACCGATCCATCCGACCCTCGATCGGGCGATATCCACTTTCGCCATATCGGCGTGATCCAGGACTGACATCATGGATCCCGCCGCTCTTTAAAGCTCGGATCGCCGTCTTCCATTCCATTGTCGCGATCAAGAAACAGCCGTCCGGAACTCAGGATTGACGACTGCTCTATTGACATGACCGGACCCGTGACATCGACTGTGCCACGGCCAGCATCCGCCTGTCTTAAATACCGGTTTCGCAGACCATCGTTTCCAAGCACCTTCTCGCTGAGTTCCTGGGCAAAAGTCTGTTCGGGACGGCCGGAACGAGCTGCGGCTTTCTCTGCGGATGCGATGGCCTCCCGAACATCATAGTTTACAATGTCGACTGAAGAGCGCGCAGAGACGGCCGCAATACCGCGATCGGAAATGTCGGCGCTCAACTTGCCGGTCAACGAACCTGCGGCACTGCTCTTGGCAACACCGCTCTTGGCGCCATCGCCATCTTTTTCGTCGCTGCCCTTGCTGCCGGAGCCAACGCCGCGCGATGCTGAAGCCGTGAGATCGCCGGAGATGCTCTGACTGTCCGCGGTTGAGTGCTCCGCCGACCGCGAAAGCGACCGCTGCCATCCGGTCTGAACCATGATCGCGGTGACATCGCGCTCGAGCGTATCGGCGACCTGCGGCTTGAGCCGCCAGTTGCCGCGCCGATCCATCTCGAACCCACCGCGAAGCCAATTGGCCATGGCAGCCTGACCCTCGGCGCCGCTGCCCAGGAAATGCTCAATCGTATCGGGGCCCGCCTGCTTGCCGGCCTCGAACCGCGTGCTGGTGTCATTGCGCGCCGACTGGCTGAACCCGGTGCTGCTGGAAACCAGCAGGTCATTGTGCGCGAAGCTGAAGCGCGCGTGCCCGCCACTGGCGATCGCACCGAGCTGGCCCTCGTTGATGAGGCCGCCGCGCCACATCTGCGCCGCAAGCTCCGGTGTCAGGTTGAGGCTGACATCGCCATTCTGGCTCATCGCGATCTGTCGCTTGGACATCTCGACGCCATGCGCACGCAGGAGCGCCTGCGTACGGGTGAGACGCTCCTTGTCGACGATCCCCGTCAGCCGCTCGTTGCGGGCGCGGTCGGCGACCCCTTCCGCGCCGCCTTCGGCCATATCGACCTGGTTGCCGGCGGTGCCGGCGAGCGCGCGGATAAAGGAATCAAGCCGCGCGGCCTCACGAACCGATACGCCCGCCGCCGCCGCGCCTTCGGCAAAGCCGGCATTGTCGGCCTGTCGCCGCTGTTCGCCGATCTGCGCATTGCTGCGCACGCCGTCGGGACCGCTCTCCCGCTGGGCGTCGAGCTTGCCCGAGCGTTCTGCAAAATCATAGCCGGCAGCCTCCCTCGTGCGCCCATAGACGCTCGTACCCTCCCGTGCCGCCTCTGCGGTCGCACCATCGGCCGTGCCGACCTGAACCGCGGCATTGTAGCTTTCCAGCGCGCGCAGCACCTGTGCCTCGTTGCGCCCGGTCGAACGCGACAGCTGGCTGATCGCCGTCGATCGCGCCTCGCCGGACAACGCATTGATGAATCCGATGCGCCGGCTGGTCTCGGTGACGGAAAGCCCGAGCATCGCGGCCGCCTGCCGCTGCCCCTGATTGCCACCTGTCCGATGCGCCTGCTCGGTCGCGACGTTGCCGCGTTCTACGGCGGCCACCCTGTCGCCGGCATAGTCGCGCCGCCCTTCCATCGCGCCGACCTGCGTTTGCGCTGCGGTCAAATCGTTGCGCAGCATCTGTTCCTGATCGAAGGCATTGGCGGTGATCTTGGCGAAGGTCGGATCGGCGCTTGCCTGCCCGATCACTGTAGACGCCTTCAGAGCGGCATCCCTGGCATCATAACCGTTGCGCTCGAAATGCCGCTGGGCACCCGATTGCATCATGTCATAGGCACGTTGGTCGCCGAACGCCTTCCATTGCACCATGTTCTGCGCAAAAGCGGCAAAGGCCCGCTCTCCGGATTGCCCTTCCCCAAAGTAGCTCGTGCCGAGTTTACGCAGCGCGTCGCTCTGCGCAAAACCATGGATCGCTGTCGTTGCGGCATTGCTGCGTATCGCGCGCGCGATGGCAGGATCGCTCAGATCCCGTCCGACAAGCGCAGGGGACAGGCCGCCCAGTTCCCGCGCCGCATCGGTCCGCCCCAAGCCGAATGCCGCAGTCCCCGCCGCGCCGCCGCCGTGCTCGCCCATGACGGTTCCGGCGGCCCCAAACGCCCGGTCGAGGCCAAAGCTGCTGCGCTCGCCAAAATCGCCAAACCCTGACGAAGCCGAACGCCGCGTCTGGGTACCGCTGGCAGAAGCCTGCGCTTCGAGCGCGGAGGCATAGCCCTCGCTGGTGCCCACCGTCGCCGCCGCCATGCTGCCCTGACCCTGCACGCCGAGCATGCCTGAGGTGAAGGCAGTGAACATATTGCCGGAGAAGCGGAACACAGTGAACACGAAGGCGCCGGCAAGACCTGCCGCCGCGGTCCGGAACGAGCCGAAGATGGCGAGCGCTTTCATCGCGGCCGATGGTGCGAGGATCCAGCTGTCGGCCGCGACATTGGTGGCGCGCAACTCCGCCAGCACGTCCATCGCCCGCCCCAGGGTCAACTGATAGATACCCGCGTCGATGACGCCCCAGAGCGCCACGAACACGAACAGCCCCAATGCGAAGCTCGCGACCCTGAGGTTGATCGGCGTCAGGATGAAGAGCAGCGCGATCGGCATCATCATCAGCATGATGGCGAAGACCGAGGCGCGAATGGTCGGCATCCACTCATTGGCGGTCGAGAGCGTCGCCAGGCCGTTGGATTCGATCGCCCGGTTCGCCATCACCCGCGCGGTCGCCGCCGGGGAGTCCTCGAACAGGACGTCGCCGACGGTCTGTCCCAGCAGGACGTTTGTCAGGAACTTCTGTCGGCTCATCGATTGCCCGAGCATCATGTCGCCGAGCGCGTCGATCTGCTGGCGACAGCGGTCACGCTGGGTTGCCTGGGTCACGTCGAAGCCGGTACGGGCACAGACCTGGTCGCTATAGGCGTCGAACAACGTGCTGTCAGCCAACCGATCCGCAATATAACCCCAGGCCGCATCGCAGCTCATCGTCGTCCCGGCCTTGTCGCTTGCGGTATAGACTGTCGAAAATGTCGCCGGGCCGGCCATCGCCGCGAACGAGGCGGGAAGGTCGGTCGAGGTCCGGAAGAGCTGATCGTCATCGACGCCATAGGCGGGCGAAACACGCGCCACCGGATAGCATTGCCGCACATAGTCTTTCACTGTCGCATCAAGGAAGGTGTCGACGATCGGACTGCGCGGACTGACCGCGTTCAGGAACAGATCGAAGGCATGACCGCCAGCACCGAACTCCAGCTTCGCGCCCGGATCGGTCGTGTTGTCGTCGATCGTCTCGGCAAGCGCGCGCTCCATGAGGTTGGTGACGCCTGCGACCAACACGATGAGATTGGGAACGCCTCCGACCGGCTGGTAGGCGTTGCGCACCCGGTCATAGATGTGGACCGTGCCCGTCGTGGCGATCATTCCCACGAACAAGCCGATGCCGATCAGCATCTGGAATCCGAAGGCGACGAGCCCCATGCCGGAACCCTTGATGCTCGCCAGCATCGCGCCCATGGCGATACCGGCCACCGCGATGATCACGACCAGCGTCTCGTAGCGCGGATCGCTGAAGATCATGGCGACGAGGTGAAAGGCATCGACCGTTTCGGAAAAACCGTCCCAGGTGTGATAGCTGGCATCGATCGCCAGTGCGGGCGTGGCGCTCAGAAAGCCCAGGAGAGCGACTAGGAAGCGGATGAAGCGGCGCATGACGATCCTCACCGGTTGCGATTGGCATTGGCGCCCGCGGCGTCGCGGGCATCCCGGTCGCGTTGGCGCACGACGCCGGCATAGCTCGCCGACAGGTTCGCCTGGCTCATCGCCGCCATGTAGGACTGGCGCATCTGCGCGCGCTGGCGCAGAACCTCGTCGCGCAACTCGCGCAACTGCTCGATGCCCTTGGTCAGGATGCGGGTCTGGCAGATGTTGGTGTTCTCGGCATCGGCGGCGCCCGCGGTGGTTGCACCGCGCTCCGCATTCTGCAGCGCGAAGTCAATCGACCGGGTGAGGTCGTTGAGCATCTGATAGGCAAGGGTGAGCGCGACCAGTTCGTCGGTATCGGCGATCACGCTGTCGGTCAGCCCCTGCCGCACGCCCCATTCCAGAAGACGATAGACCGGCAGGGTCCGCACATTGGCGACGAACTGCTTTTCCTCCGTGGTCAGCGCCGCGCGCGTCCGGATCTTGGCCGCGACCGTCTCCATCCTTTCCCGCGCCAGCACCAGAGCGCCGCGCCCGGCGCCGTTCACCGAGCAATCCGCGGCGGTCGCGGGAATGTTGAGCGCGCGGGTCGGGACGCGGCCGGTCAGGAAGTCGTCGGCGCTCTCGGTATCCTGGCGCGGACAGGCGGGAATGGCCGAGAAGATCGGCACCTTGTCGTTCGCATCCCAGCGCATGTAGACGTCACCCACCCGGGCACGCATGACGCCGGCCCAGTCGGACGCGCCGACCCGCGCGGCGGCATGCGCGAGCAGCGAGCCGGTCTTGAAAATGTCCGTGACCTCCGCCGGGCAATTGGCGAGCGCATCTTTCAGATCCTCGGTCGGATTGCCCTTGTTGGCCTGGATCTTCTCGCGGCTCTGCTGCCAGCTATTGGCATAGCCTTCGCGGATCGACTTGTAGCCGGTCATCTCCTCGACGATGCCGGACATGTTGTCGTCGCCCTTGGCGATCTGGACCATGCGGTTGGCGAGCCGGCAGTCGTTCACCTGGATCGAGTTCAGGAAATTGGTCGCCGCCTCCATCTTCGAGAGGATATTCCCCATTTTCTCGTCCAGCGTTTCAAGAAGATACTGGAAGGCGACCGCCGGCGCGGCCTGGAGGATCGTCTCCAGCTTCTGGACAAGATAGTCGGGGTCGAGAAACGACATGCCGCCCAGAAACATGTCGATGCCGCCGCAGCCCGCCTTCACCTTGGGCAAGGTGAGGCTCATCAGATAATCGTCATGGACATCGACCCGGCCCGACATGCCGCCCGCGGTCACATAGCCGCGGGTCTGGTCCTCGAAACTGCCCGGCGAGGTGTAGGTGACATTGTCGAACCAGCTCTCGGCCCAGCTTTGCGCATGCGCTGGAACCGCATGTCCGCACGAGGCGGCGATCAGGCAGAGGGCAAGGGTCGAACGACGAAGATAATGTCCCATGGCAGGCTTCCTGATGAGGAGGAAGGGTGACGCCGCCCCGCCATGATCAGCGTCCCTTCGGGCTGGAGGAGGCCGGCGCCCTCACGCCGACGATCCCGGTGAATTTCGACATGGCACGCACGCCGACAGCAGCCCGGGCGCCGGTGAGCATCCGGGCGGCAAGCCAGGCATTGCGCGCGATATTGGCTTCGTGATCGGTGCCGATCGCAATGGGCACCATGCGGTTCGGCTCGCTTAGCGGGCGCACCCATGCGACCGGGTTGCCGACCCACGGGAGACCGAGCCGTCCCGACCGCAGCATCGCCTCCTGCGCGCCGATGGTTCGAACCTGCCACCCGTAGTGAGTGCGGAATGCCTGGAGCTTTGCCCAGAGATCGCCGCAGGGCAGGCAGCCCGGCGCGGTGCTGATCTCGATCACATAAAGCGATGCCTGGCTGCGTAGCATGGTCTGGAAGTCGGGGGGGAAGTCACGCGTCACCGGTACACGGGAAAGCCACAGGCGCATGTCGGCGGGTGTCGATACCGGATGGACTGCCGCCCGCATCGCGACCTCCCGACTCACCTGCTGCGCATCGGCCATCGCCGGCAGCACTAGCGAGCCCAGGATCATTAGCATCGTCGCGAGCCGAACTCGCCCGTGGCGCCTCACGGCCTGGGCTCTCTTGCATCGATGAGATCACCGCCGAGAACGCGCGGATCGGTGGACGACACCGGACCATTGGCGAGCGCGTCGAAGAACCCGTTCTCCTCGCCCGCGCCGGTCAGCCATTGCTCGGGCCGGATATCACCGCTCAGCAATCGCACCGCCTGATAGGCCATCTGCGCGATGTTGGGATAAGTCTCGACCCCGGCGGCGATCACCATGCGCTGGGCACTGTTCCTGCGAATGACCATGGTGGTGGGCGTCACTTCGACCCCGAAACGCTGGCCAAGCTCGGGTTTGCGGTCGAGGTCCATGAGGCTCACCTGCCAGCCCATTTCGTCCTGGAAGCGCTGCACGATCGGCCACTGCACCTTGCAGTAACCGCAGGAAGTGCGGGCGAACATCACAAGCGCGAACTCTCCCGCGTGCGCGCGCAGATACTGGCGGCGCACCTGGTCCTTCTGGGCGCCGAGCGCATCGCGGGCCTCGCCGACCAAAGGATTGGCGGCTCTCGCATTGAGCTCGGGATGGGTCAGCATGGCAAGCTGGGTGACGCCGGCGAAGGCGCGGGCCTTGCGCCGCGCAAAATCCTGCAGGCGCCAGAAATCGGCGACGGCATCGACGGTGAGCACGGTCGCCGCATAGTCGCGCTGCTGCTCGATCAGTGTGCGGATCTTCGGCGGCGTCCAGGTCGCCAGTTCGGCTATAGGCGGGATTACCGGCTTCACCAGAGCGTCAGGATCGGGCTTCTCCTGCTCTGCCTTGGGCGGTGCCTGATACCACCAATAGCCGCGCGCTTCGCGATCCGCGGCGCCCGTGGATTGCGCGGCTGCCGATCCTGCCAGGAGAAGGGCCGCGCCTGCGATCACAGCGAGCCGCTTCACAGCAGCTTCTCCATCCGGGTGAGGCGATCGATGGCGACCGGGCCATAGTAGCGGCTGTCATATCCGTCGGGATGGCTCGACCCGACGAAGATCATGCCTTCCGGAATATTGGGGCTGGCCGGCTGCCAGTGGTTGAGCGCCTTGCCGCTGCGCGTCGCAGGCTTGCTGACGCCCACCAACCTGTCGTTGCAATAATACCAGCCATTGCGGCCCAGGCCGAGACTTGCGGGCTTATCGACCATGACGATCTGGTCGCCGGGCATGCACAGCGCATATTTGGTGACGGCGACAGGCCTGGGGCCGGCAATCGCATCGGCGAGCGTGAAGGAGACGAGGTCGCCGCGATGCACAGGCCCGGAAGAGCGGTGCACCACCCAGGCATCGATCGACGGCGTCATGACCAGGGTGATCTGCGGCATCGTTACCCAAGCGAAAAGGCCGATCGGCAGCACGATTCCATAGGCCTTGAAGAGCTGCGCGGGCCGCGCCGGTTGTCCAAGGCCGCTCGCGCCCAGCGCTACGGCGGCCCGCAGCGGCAGGTCTTTCAGTTCACGCCAGGCGCGCTTACCGCCGTGCCAGATGAGCGAGAGCATCCCGCACCTCCTCCCTGCCGCCGAGGCGGCCATATTCCTCGAGAAGCCCGGACAAGGCGGCATCGCCCTGAACCAGATGCGCACCGCGAGGGCTCGCCTCGTCGCGCTCGCAATAGGGGAGCGTCGGATCACCGGGGATCATCGCCAGCGCGGGAACCCGGGCGACGCCATGTTGCCGGAAGACCAGCGGATCGACGATCAGCTGCACGTCCCGCATGGCGCAGGCCGGCCCTTCACAGCCTGGATCGCGCCGCAGGATGGCGGCAGACAGCTTCGCCATCGGCGCCACTTGCCGCATCCCGCCCGGCATTCCGCGAAACGCCATGACCCCTCCGGCGCGCTCAAGCTGCCCGGCATAGGTGCGCAACGTCTCGATCGGCATCGACGAGGACACGAACAGGACCGGCACCCAGTTTTTGCCCGTACCGGGCGATACCACTCCAGCCAGCGCCGCCGCTTCCGGCTGCTCCAGTCCGAGTGCCTGCGCAATCCGGCGACTGGCAGCGTCGCCCTCGGCCGCAAGGCGCTCGCGCGCGGCGGCGATATCGGCCTGCGCGCGTTTCTCCATATCCGGATCGTTCCTGCGCGCCTTGAGCCCCTCGAAGGCCCGGTGCTGCGCTGCGGCGTCGGGCCTAGCAGGCGGAACGGGCCAGGGGGCGGACGTGGCATTCGCCTTGCCGGCGGCGCGTTTCACGCGCTTCATCGCCGCCTCGCCCTGTTCCTGAATTCGCGCGCGGGCGTTCTCACCCGGGGGCTGTTCGGTCGCGGCCGGCGGCTCGTTCGCGCCTGCCGCCCTGGCCGCGCAGGCGAGCCCTGCGAGAAACAGGGCGCGCCTAGTTGCTGATCGTCTGCATATAGGCATCGATCTTGTCCTTCATGTCGATCTGGATTTCGGATTGGGCGCGGGCTTCGACGTCCGCATAATATTCGGAGAGGTCCATCCGCGAGAAATCGAGGGCCTGGAATTCCTCGGGCGTGAAGCCCCGGCAATAGGGGTTCTTCGGCGTGCCCCAGCCAATGGCGCTGAAGGCCTTCAGCTGCGGCCGCCCCTGTTCCTGGATGATCCGGCCAAGCTTGGTGTTGAAGCAGCAATGGCCGCGGGCGTTCTGCACGCAGATGCCGAGGATCTTCGAGGAGCAGTAGCTGCCGACCTCATGACACATGCCCGAGCCGCGCAGCATGCCCACTTCCATGTCCTGCTGGTCGCAGCCCTGGAGCAGCACCTCGATCATGAAATTGACCGCGAGGCTGATCGCGATCGATGTCGGATCGATCCCGACGATGATCGCATTGGCGCCGGCGCTGGCCGCCTGGCTCGCGGTCGCACCTGCCTTAAAGGCGGTGTAGGCGGCTTTCATGCCGGTGAAGACGCCCTTGGCGACCGCGATCTTGGTCGAGATGGACGAGATCGAACCGCCCATGCCGTCTTTCACGATCTTACCCTTGTCCTTGCAGCAATTGGAGAAGGTCGTCTTGAGGCCGGCAGGACGGCAACGTGCGGCGCGGCCGGAAAATATCTCGATCGTGCCAAGACAATTGCCCTCGGCATCGACACCGCCATCGGCTTCGACACCCGGATCGTCGATGACCGGATCGTCGACGATCGGGTTGGCGCTGGTGTCGATGCAGGCATCGGCCGAGCAGGCCGCTGCGCCGCCACTGGCAGGAACCTCGCAGCTATATTGGTCACCGAGCGGGCAGTGCAGGGCGCCCGAAACGTCGGCCTCGCACATCGTCTGGCCGATCGGGCACATCCAGCCACCCGATGCCGTCAGATGACAGCTCGCCGTCTCGCCATCATCGGCGGCATCGCCATTGCCGTCGAGGTCGACCGCGCACAACTGCTGCGCGGACGCGACCGCCGGAAACAACAGCGCGCTGGTCATTAGCAGCATGGCGGCTGCGAAAAGGAACCGCGCGGCACTCATCGCACGCTACTCGTGCAGACGAGGTCAGCGCCGCCCAGGCGCACGGTCTGCATCATCACCGCAGCCTCGGGGAAGTCGTCGAGACAGCCGCATCCCTGGACGAGTTCTTCGCCGTCGCCGACCGGGCAGACATTGCTGTCCTGGCACGCATGATAGACATAGTCCCAGCCAACGGGATCGGTCTGTTTCGAGCCGGTCACGCCATCGGGCGCGGCAGCCGTGTTCACCATTGCCTTGCGGGTTTTGCAGATCGGCTCGCAGGCATTGACGCTGCCGCGCTCGGGCAAGGCAAAATTGCGCGTCGTCAGGCTATAGCTCCCGTCGGCGCTTCGCACCCGGTCAGCGAGCAACGTCTCGGTCGAATGATCGATGATATAGGCACCACGCGAGAGATCCGGTTGCGCCGCCTGTCCCAGGTCCACCATGCACCGGTAGCCTCGCTCGCGCAGGAAGAAGTCGCGAGTGATCTGGGAGGAACAGGCGCCCGTTCCGAACAGTCGCGCCTGCGGCACGGGCGACAGGCCGGTATTGACGCCATTGCGAAAGCTGGTGACCCCGTCCACCACTTCATCCTGCAACCGACATGTATCGTTCGAGGCATAGGCGCCGCAGGTGTCGATGAGTTGCTCGCTCGTCTTGCATCCCGCGTCGACCTTCGCCTCAATCGACGCATAGGCTTCGCCTTCATCGGCGACCGCGACACGCAGCCAGATGTCGTGATCGCCCTGTGTCATCCGCGATGTGAGATCGAGGCCGGGATAGACGGTGAACGCCCCCTTCTTCTCGCATTTGCCAGGCGGCAATCCAGTCCCGGTCCAGCTTTGCGGACCCGATCCGATCAGTTCGCCATCGACCCGGATCTGGGCCCAGTCGTCAGCACCGAAGCGGGTCAGCAGCACCTGCTGAAGCCGATCGACCTCCTTGACCCGCAGCGTCATATGAAAATCGAAGATCGAGCAGGAACCACCCGAGAGGCTGTTGTCCGTAGGGGAGCCCATGACGAAGGTGACATTGCCGGCGCTCGAGGCATAGGTTGCATAGCCGCCCGAGACCCGATCGATGATCTTGTCCGCGGTGATTTCCTCCTGCGTGATCTGCCGGGTGATCGTGCAGCTTCGGCTCACTTCGGACGTGCCGGTCCCGGTCGAGGAAGCCGACAGCGCCCGGAACACGCTGCTCGCCTGGGCGGCGGCATAGGCATCGCCGGCAATGGCGTTCGGATTGGCCTTGTAAGCAGTGGCCCCGATCTGGGGTTGCGCCGCGCAGGCGGTCGTCTGTGCGCCGGTGTAGCGGATCACCGGCCCTTCGATGGCCGCCTGCGCGATACCGATCCGCGCATCGGCGCTGGTGAGCGCGCCGACGACCCCGCCGCCGAGGTCCTTGAGCACGGAGGCCATGTTGCCCCAGACCAGATTGCTGCCGCAGCTGTTGTTGACGCAGTAACAACCGGCGAGATCGGTCAGCTCGGCTTCGCTGAGCTTGAGCGATCCGGTGGCAGAGGTATCCCAGCGGAAGAAGCGGCAGGCATCCCAGGTACCGGGCGTACAGGAGATGATCCCGTTGGCGCAGATGCCCGAGGCAGGAACGGGAACGGTCAACGCTTCGTCGAAGCTGCCGTCGAGATCCTTATCGCGCGAGATGCTGAGCGTGCCGATATCGCCGGTCGCATTGGGCTGGGCGAGCAGTTCCAGCATTGTCGCGGTCTTCTGGCAGGCCAGGTTGGGCGTGAACGTCTTCGAGGAGTCGATCGTGGTAATCGGCTGCCCGGCAAGGCCCGGTGTCACGTAATTCTCGAGAATGGCATCGCTGTCCGCGCTTTTCTCACGCGCGGCAGCCGCAGCGCCACGAGCCCGGTCTTCCGCCGTCTGCGCGTGGGAAGGGATGGGCAGGCACAGCGCCGCGACAAGGGCGAGGGCAGGACGCCTCATGGCCGGATTTCGCTCGGTATGATCAGCCGCGATCCGCGACGCAACCGGAACAGAAGCACCCCGCCAGCGGGCGCGACGAGCTTGGCGCGGAACACGGCCTGTCCTTCAAAAACGGTCAGCGTGGCCACGACGACAGACGGCGAGGAGGGGCGCACCGCCTGTCCATCGTCTGTATTCACGGCCACGCCGACCGCCCGACCGGCGCCGCAGGGGGGATGCGACGCCGGTCTAACCGCATGGGGAAGACCCGGCGCAATGGAATGACGGGCAAGCCATCGGCTGTTCCCGGGCGATTCCATGCGGTCAGGGAATGACGGATCGATCATGGCGTCGAGACCCCGGCGCAGCAGATCGTCTTTTCGAACAGCATGAATTGGGCATTGTCCTTGCCCGGCGCATGCTTGGCACTGGTCCAGAGCGCGCCGGGACGACCGACATTGACGCACTGGCCGCCCTTGACCGGCTCCATCAGCTGGAACTTGTAGCGGCTCTTGGTCCAGACGGGCTGGGGAATGAAGGAACAGCCGTCCGCCGAACTGACGGTGAGCGCACCGAGCCGGCCCATCATGAAGACGCCGCGAGCGGCAAGGCCGGCCCAGGCCTCGACGCTGTCCCCGAAATGGATGTCGCCCGCGATCGGATAGGTCGCGCCCCAGCTGCCCATGCACCAGAAGAGGGGATCGACGACCTTGCCTGCGGCGGCCGCGGCGCTGTCAGCCATGCAGGCGAGCCCCGCCGCCGGATTGCCGAACAGGATCGCCTCGGGTTGGATGATCGCGCCCAGCGTCGCCGACTGCCAGGTCGGCAAAACCTCGGTGATCAGCGCCACATCGAAGCCATCATCCTCGATGCAGGGCAGGTCCGTGAACATGTCGAGCATCTTCCAGACCGGCGCGATGTAGTAGTGCATCTGCGCGAACATCTTGCGGGTGTTCGTGCCGTCGGCGAGGCTGCTCTGGCTTCCCTGCAGCTTGCCGCCGGTGGGCATGATGTCTGCGCCCAGCGCCATCATGCAGCCCGGCTCAGTCACCACATCGACCATCCGGTTGGGTGACCAGAAGCTGACCTTGACGCCAAACCAGAACGTCACGCCCTTGCGGCAGGCGCACAGCGGCTTGGACGCCGACTGGGCATCGAGCGCCTTGCCGAGCGGATCGCTGGGTCCGATCTTCACGCCGCCGATGGTGATCGGGAAAATGCAGTTCCAGCGCACCTTGGTGATCGGGTTGAAGACAGTGCCCGCCTCGCATTTGGAGGCATGAGCCGGAGCAGCGAGTGCCAGCGCGGCGAAACCGCAACCCAGCGCCAGCGGTCGGCGAAGGGACAATCCTTTCATCGCGCGGCCCTCCGGTCTGTGTTGCTCCTGTCGACCTCGGTCAGCACCAGTTTCTGCCCCGCCTGGCTGACGATCACCGGCGCGACCGTCAGGCCGAGCCGCGCCTTGACCCGCGCTTCGAGCAGAAACAGCGCCCGCCCATGGCGTTCGCCAAGGGTGATCGCGTCGGCATCGCCGGGACTGCCAGCCGCCAGCAGGATAAAGTCGGCCGGCCTCGCGGTCCGCAGCGCCCAGCCGAGGTCGCGTGGATGGATGACGATGAGCCGCTGCGGCAGCGACACATAGCTAAGCGGATTGAAGCTGTAGCCTTTGGCATACAGAAGCCTGCCGTCCTGCAGTCGTATATCCTGGTCGAGCGTGTAGAAGGGAACCACCGTGCGATTCCGGTCGGCGCGCGCGATCCCGAGCGTCGCCGCCTTCATCGCGGACCAGCGTTCGCGCGGACCGAAGGCGGCTTTCATGTCGGGAATCTGCGCTGCCCGGCCTTCGATCTCGCTTAGCGCATCGGGCTCGGCGATGGGCCAGGTGCGCCCGATCGTGCTCGTTTCCGCATGGAGCGACGATGCAATAAACATTCCGGCCGTCATTGTCAGCGCCGTGAAAACGCGAAGGAATGTGGGAGGCGGGGAAGGCCTGCACGTTGATCTAGCGGCCATGGCGCCGTCTCCAATATGGCTGGGAGCTCTCGCGATCCTCGCCGAGCGCGGCGCTGATCAGGGCGGCGGTGGCGATGACTGCGGTGATCGCGACGAGAAGGCGGAACAGTCCGGGCACCGCCGGCAATTGCCAGGCGATGAAGGACTGGACCAGCAGCAGCCCCTGGCTTCCGACGATCAGGCGGATCGGCCCTGGTGCCGGCGTCGAGGAGAAGATGCCGTTCATGGCCGCCTCCAGCGCCTGGCGAAGGCACGAACATGCCGGGCCAGCGCATCCCAGGGAACGAGGATGAGACCCGTCGAGCCCGCGCCCATGCCGGCGCAGATGCCGACGACGATCGCGCCCTGCAGCGGCGCCCGCAGGCTCCAGGCTGCCATGAACGCAAAGAAAGACGCGACAACCATGCTGGTAGTCACCAGGATCGTGTAGGTGACCCTCGCAAACCGCCGTTCCGCCTCGATCACGGTGACGATCGCATGCGCCACCGGAGCGATACCGAGCGCCTGATTGTTCAGGCTGCGCGCATAGGCGAGGAGCGCGTGGATATCGGCGCCCGCTTCGTAGGCAGTTTCGAAGCCCTCATCATGCTCCGGGCTCATCGTGCCCTCCACTGCGACAAGCGCGAGAAAAGCATCCCGCATGCGCCCGACAGGCCGATCAGCAGCATCCCGCTTGCAAAGCAGGCGGCCGCCACGATGAGGCCTGTGCGGACCGTCTGGAGCGGTGGCTGCTCCAGTGCGAGACCTGCGGCGATCACGAGACCGCCCATCATGCAGGTTTCGATCGCCACCAGGCGCAGCCGCCACTGGAACGCCGCTGCCTCGGCGCGCTTTGCGACGCGGGCCTCGATGATCGCCTCGATGGCGGGGTCCTGCTCCCAGTCGATCGCCAGCTGGTCGGGATGGGGTCTGGACTTGGGCATCATGCCGTCCTCCCGGACTGATAGACACGGCCGCCCAGCACCTCGACCGGATCGACACCGGCCAGTTCGCAAACCGCTTCCAATGGATTGCGGCCCGCGCGCACCAGCGCCTCGAAGGCGGCGACCTCGTTGGGCGCGGAGGTATTGATCCAGTAGCTGAAGGGGTCGACCACCAGGCGGGCGATGCCGAGCCCCAGGGGGCTGTCGATGAACACCTCGGAATAATTGGGCTTGGCGTTGCGGACCGATTTCAGCAGGTCGAGCACGAAGCCTGAATAATCGAGGATCTTGTTGTCGACCGCCTTGTCATAGGTGGAACCCTGCAGCAGGAACCGGGTCGCGGCATTTTCAAGGATCACCTGGCCCGTACCACCGAAGAGCAGCAGGTCGTTCATGCTCTGCAGGACGATGCCGAAGCTGCCCTGATATTTGCGCGCGCGGCGATAACCCTGACCGAACGCTTCGGCGAGACGCGAGAGATCCTGCCCGTCGCTGCGCGACATGAACTGCGCGGCTTCGTCGCAAAGGACGAAGCGGGGTTTGTCGCGGGCCGAGAGGTAGAGTTCCTGGGTGACGGCGTTCACGACCACCATCACGATCACATTGAAGAGGTCCGGGAGCGCCTTCAACCGTTCCAGTTCGAGCACCACGAATTCGTCGCGGGAGATGTCGAAGGTCGAGGGGCCGTTGAAGAAATGCCCGTACGCGCCCTGCGACCCGAAATCGCGCAGGTTGAACGCCAGTTCGCGCGCCACCGGCACGAGATGATCGACGCGGTCGAGATCGGAAACCGCATTGTCGGGATAGCGGCCCAGCCAGTCGCGAACCGCATCGATGCCGTCCTCGCCGCGGCCGCTATCGACGGTCCACTGCACCGCTGACTTGAGGAGGTTCCATTCCGACGTGCTGACCGGCTTGCGGGTGGAGGCATTGGCCATCTCGGCGACGATGGCGACGGCCATGGCGATCGCCGATTGCTTGTCCTCGCCGTCGAGCGCCAGCCCCATGTCGAAGGGATTGAGGACGAGACGTTCTTCGCCGATGTCGATGTAACGGCCGGAACAGAGCGTGCAGAGCTTGCGGTAGCTGCCGCCGATATCGATGATGCGGATGAGCGCGCCTTGCGCAAAATATTGCTGGCACAAATTGTTGAGCAGGAAGCTCTTCCCTGCGCCGCTTTCGGCCGAGACGATGAAATTGTAATTGTTGATCCGCGGATCGAAGAGGTCGAGGGTAATCAGTTGGCCCTTGCGCCCGACATAGAGCAGGGCAGGGCGCCCGCCGCCGCGAAAATCGGTCTGCACCGGCGCCATCAGGCAAGCGGCCTTCACCGGCATACGGAAGTCGCGTTCGAGCAGCTTCAAGGTGCGCTTTTCGGGGTAAAGACCGAAGGGCAGGCTGGCGGCGAGCAAAACGGGAAGCAGGTAGCTCTCCTCCTGCACCATGAAGGGCAGGGGTTCGGATTCCCACAGCCGCTTGGCCCGCGCCGCCATCTCGCGCGCCTGGGCGCTGTCGCGGCCGAACACCCACATTGTCGGGATCACCGAGACGAAGCGGCTGTTCGACGCTTCGTCCAGGATCCAGCCGATCTCCTCGATCTGCTTGCCGACCTCGACCGCGAAGCTGCCCGCCGCCTTCTGAGCCGAAAGGATCTGGGCACGCTTGTGGATCTCGAACTGCGAATGATCAAAGAGAACCGACAGACAGTAGAGGAACGGCCCGCCGATCTGGTCGCTGTCTTCGGCGCTCCCGCGCATGCCCCCAAGCAGCCGGTTCGCCCGCTCGGCGGTGATGCGGCGGGCAGGAGCCTTGGGCGTCAGGCAGCGCGCGACCTGGTTGCCGAGATAAACCTCGGATCCCTCGAAACAAAGATCAGGGCCTGCCTCGATGATCTGCCGCGCGATCGACGGCGCCGGCATGCCGCCCACGCTCTCGCTCAGGAACACACCCGGCGCAGGGGCGAAGACACCGTTGAAGATACGGCGGTAGAAGCTGACCAGTTTGTCCGGCGGCAGCCGCCGGATGCCCATCTTCGCCAGCTGCTCCTCGACCTGGCGGCGCAGGTCCGCGCCGAGCTTCACCCGCGTCTTGATAACAAGGAACAACCGAAAATCGCGCACTGGGATGCCGTGCAGCGCATCGAGACCTTTGGTTCCCGAACGCAGATATTCGGCTGTCCGCCGCGCAGAAGCCTGAACCAGCGGATCTGGCCGCACCTTGAGATCGAGATAGGCGTCGAGCGCCGGGTCGATCAGCGGATCGGCGAAGGTGATGAGCTGGAGAACCGTGCCTTCGGGGAAGTGAATGTTGAGAAGACCGAGCAAAGCCTGCTGGACATGGGCGAACATATAGGCCGAAGGGACCAGCTCCCAGGCCTGGCCCCACCCGTCGTCGATGCACAGGAAGGCTTCTTCCTCCTCGACCCAGGCGACCATCGGCAGGAAGTCCGAATAGGCATCGCGCGTAACGGCGGCGCGCAGGCGCTGATAGCTGAGGCTGTTGCGTCCGCTCATGGCCGGTTCTCCGGAACGAGGGTGAGTGGCATCTCCGGGGCCGGCACCTCGACGCTTCCTCCTGCGGGTTCGCGCACCGTCCGCAGCACCGGCAGGGCGGGCGTCCGGCCACCGGGCTCCACCAGATAGTCGCCGACCACCCAGGCCGGCCGGTCGATGATCGAATAGACATAGCGCGCCATGTAGAGCCGGTCGGGGCGCTGCTTGTCCGCATAGGGCAGGATCAATGTGCGTATCGTGCGCGAAGGGCGCAGCATGGGCGAGCCGGGGCCCTCGATCAGTGCGCCGACATTGCCTTGTCCGCTCTGGGGGGCAGCAACGCCTGTCGCGGTGGGCTTGTCGACCTTGCTGCCCGACGCGGGCGCCTTGGCTGTCTTGCGCTCCGCGAGCATCTTGCGATCATTGGTGACGGCAGGATCGGACTTGGACGTGCGACCGGCGAGAGCGTCGGCATAGGCCTGGTCGGGATGGATGCACTGGCCATGGTCGCTGTTCTTGCAGGAGAATTTCTCGCTGTAGGGCGACATCACCGAGCCCACCGTGGCGCAGCCCGAAAGCCCGAGCAGCGGCAAGGCGAACAACGCCAGCGCGCGTAGCGAAGTACGGCAAAACCGCAAACGGGCGTGTAGCTGGTATGGCATGGTGCCTCCTGTCGTGATGCGCATCAGAACTTCACTCCCGCGCCGGGTTTGATCTCGAGGGTTGCGCCTTCCTGGATCACCACGACCACGTCCTTGGCCGCGCCCACCTCGACGATGGGACCGGCCTGCCGGGCGAGGTCGAGATAGAAGTCGGTCAGCTTGTCTGAGGATTTGGCGAGGCCGCCGGCAATGCCGGTCTTCGCCGCGTCGCCGGCATCGAGCGTGCGCACCGTGCCCAGCGCTGATGTCGAGGTGTTGCCGAAGGTGCTTTCCACCGATTGCGAGATGCCGCTGATGGTCCCGGCGATGAAGGCGCGCGCCAGTGTGGCGCCGGCCCGCGTCACCACCTTGCCCGACAATCCCTTCTTGCCGTCAGTGTCGACGAAGAAGCCCTTGACCGGCTGATCGACCACGGAATGCTCGTCGAAATCAACGCACGACAGCGATACGAGCTGCACCTCGACCCGTTCCTTGGCGAGGCTGCCGGTGGCGTTGCCGACGACGAAGCAACCGGCCAGGTTCGCCTTCACTTCATTGGGGAGGACCGCAGGCGCCTGCACCCGGGCGATGATCGGCTCGGGGTTACTGGTCGCGTCCCGGCTCGCCAGCGCGTCGATCCCCGTCAGGAGCCGCGCCTTCATGAAACCAGGCGGCAAATAGATCGTCCGATTCTTTTTTTTGGACGAAGCCGATCCACCCGCTGCAGCCTGAGGCACGACCTGGCTTGTCGCCGATCCAATCGCACCGACCGTCTTCTCGACTGGCGGAGCGGGCGGCGCGGGCGGGGCGCTCGGTGCCGAGGGCGGCGCCGGGAGCTTGTCCGCATCTGCGCCGATGTCGCCGACGTCGGGCGGATAAGGCAGCGCGGGCACCTCGCCGCCTAGCGCTGGCGGCAGATCGCCATCGACGCCTCCAGATGACTTGCTACCTGGGGCTCCCGGGCCACGTGACCCGGGAACGACCTTGCCTTCCTCGATCGCGCTGACGCGATCGCCGAGCAGCTGCTGGCCGTCGAGAACCTTCTTCAGGTCACCGCGCAGCTTCACCTCGAGGCTATCGCCACGTAGCCCCGCGCCCATGTTGAGCGAGGATGCGGGATTGGCGGGCTTCGCCTCTTCCTTGCTGCCGGAGGCCATATAAAGGCCTATGCCCAGCGCGCCGACCGCCACGCCGACGGCGAGCTGGCGCGCGCGCAGTTTCTGCTTTGCGGAAAGTCCGGCCCAGAACCCCTGCCAGTCTAACAGGGCAACGGGGCGTCGCGGGTGGGTCTCGTTCTCTTCCAGAGCATTCTGTCCGGCGAGATGCGCCTGATAAGGCGACAGCGGCTCAGGGGCCTCCACAGGCCCATTGTCCTGCGTGCCACTCATTGCCCGGTCCCCCGGCGCACCACGACCAGCCGGGCGTTTTCCCCGGCGTTGAGCCGCAACCGGTCAAGGGTCACGGCGAAAATGCGGGAGCCGAGCGACGGATCGATCAATGACCGTTCGTCGAGCGTCACCGCTGCTGCGGCCCGGATGCGGTATTCCGAAGCCGAAAGGGCGGCGCCCTCTATGGCAACGCGGCGGCTTTCTGTGATCGAAACACCGGGCATCGCCGGTAACGCGATCGTTCCGCCGGCGGGCGCAACCTCGCTGAACGAGGCGGGAATGCGATCGTCCAGCAGCGCCATGGTGATCGAGACCGCGCGGTCTTCATCGGCGAGCGCGGCCATCAGTTCATTGTTGGCCTGGGCTCTTTGCCGGGCGCCCGGCATCAGCACCACCGTCTGTGCAGGGATCTCCGCCGGTTCCGCATAGAGCGGATAGGTGGCGCCGTTGCAGCTCACGAAGAATTCGGAAGGCTGGGTCACATAGCTGCGCGTGATCTGCCCCGCATCGTCGATCTCGTGCGCGAGGAACTTGATCCAGGCGTCCGCGCCGCCTTTCTCGACCGCGACGCCCTTCTCGGCGGAGAACTTGATATCCTCGATCTCGCCGCCCTCGCACACGACATGGTTGATGTCGCGATTGGACAGGCGGATCCGGCTCGTCTGGTCGGGCGGCGCTTGCACCGTCTGCGCCGCGGCCGGCATAGCCAGCAGCAAGGCGAAACCCGATATCGCGGTGCACGCGACGGCGCGGGGGGAAGTATAGTTTGCCCGGACTGCCAGGCGTGCAGGCATGGATTCCTGCTTCGAAATCCTATCAGCGTGTTTCGGCATCGAACTGCTCCTCGGAAAGACGGGTCAGCCAGAAGCGGCCATTGTCGATGGCGTAACCAATGCGCAAAATGCCCCGGAACTTGCGGATCACGCCGCCGATCACGCGTACCTTCTCGACCGGCACGACGATCTCGTGCGCGGTCCAGCGGACCGGCTGATCGTTTCGGATATAGGTGGCAATCGACAGCGTCGAATTATTTGCCAGTTCGTCGAGAATGGTATTGAGGCTGTCGCGCATCCCGCCATAGGCAGAAGGGTGCACGAGCCCGAGCAGTTCCTGGAATTGGCGATCAGCCGAATAGGCCGACCAGGTTCCCGAGAGCGCGACGATGTTCCGCGTCATCGCGACGATATAGGCCTCGGACGGTTTGTTCCCCGAGACGTGGAGATCGCCGGTGGAGCCGAAGGGCACGATGATGGTCCGGGCGTTCTGGTTGGTCGTGTAGATCACTGCCCCCAGAACCGCGGTCACACCGAACATGCCCGCGATGGCGACCTTCAGCAGCCGGTTTTCCTCGAACAGGTTCGCAGAGCCCTGGAGGTAGCGATGGATGCCGAAGCTTGCCGGTTTGCCCAGCAATACGTCCTCGCCCGGTGGCTTGCGCGTGAAGATGCCCATGGCGCCTACTCGAAGAAGCGGGTCTGTGTCGGACCCGGATAATGAGGGAAGGAAACCAGACCCCAGCGCCACGCGAGATGGGCGAGATAGCCCCGGGGCTTGGTCCGCTTCCACGGGATGAAAAGGAGAAGGGCGGCGATGAGCGCCCAACCGACAAGTCCGCCTACGATCGCGGCCACGAACACGCTCGAGGTCGCGAGCAGGAACTCGTCCGATCCGAACCACAGGATCTGGACCGGCCGATGCAGATATTGCGGAAGGCGTTCGTCCACTTGCCCTTCTCCTCCTGCTTCATGACACCTGAAAAGGTGCCGGTTTCCGGGAGCCGACCATTCGGCTCCCAGCACTTTGCCGGTGCGGGAGGCGGCCGACCAAACGGTCGGGCCGCAGCCGCGCCCGGCGTCTCAGACGACCATCCCGAAGGTCTGGAGAATGGAGTCCGCCTTGATGAGGCAGACCGCCGCCACGATTGTCGGGATGCCGATCATGATGTTCGAGAAGAGGCGCGAGACGCCGAACAGGAAGGCAGCGACGCCGCCCACAAAGCCCATCGGACCCTTCACGCCCTGGTTCACGACGATATCGTAAATATCGTAGCCAAGATCGCCCTGGGCGGGCGCCGAGAAGGCATGGGCCGGGCCGCCCACCAGGGCCATCACGCCCAAAGGGAGACCGAGATTGGCCACCGCCAGGGCCTTGTTGCTCAATGTACGCATCATAGCTTTGCTCCGAAGATAGAGCCGTCCAACCCAAGCCTGCCGGCATCGAAGAGAAAATCGGTGTCGGCCGGGGCGTCGGTGGACGGCTCCCTGAGCCCGCCGCCGCCGGCATCTTGGTCCATCCGCCCGCCCGCGATCAGGCGGGACCGGATGCCCTCCGAAAAGAAATCGTCTGCGCCGCGACAGCGCACTTCCGGTCAGTGCCGCGCAGCGGGTACTGTCTTCGCCAGTGCGGGCTTCGCATGCCGGTCGAGGAACGCCTCGAGCTCGGCCTGCTGGAAACCCGAAATGAGCTTGCCATCGGCGATCAGGGTCGGTGTGCCCGAGACGCCCACTTTCGCGACCAGTTCCGCGTCTTCCGCGACCTTGTCATGCCCCGCGGCGCATTGGCGCAGCAGCGGCGGGGTCTGGCCCGAATAGGCTGCCTGGAACGCTGCCTCGCGATCGGGTGAGCACAGGATATGCTCTGCCTTGGCAGCCGCCGTCGGGTGGATGCCGCTCACGAAGAAGATGAGGCGCCTGACCGGTTTGCCCTCGGCTGCCTTGGCCTTCCAGAAGCGATCGAGCGCCTGGCAATAGGGGCAGTCGGGATCGGTGAACTCGATCACTGTCGGCGCGTCCGCGGGGCCGATAGCCAGAGCCTTGGCGGGGTCGATGGCCTTGAGGCGCTGGGCTGCGCCCTGTTCCTGGGCCAGAGCGGTCAGATTGACCCCATTGCGGTCGTAGACTGTGGCGAACAGCAGATGTTCGCTCCGCGGGGCAAAATAGATGATCTTGCCGCCCGCTATGGCCTGATAGATCGGTCCTTCGACCGGGGCGGCGGCGAAATCCTCGAAATGCAGGTTGGTAAAGGTCTGTTGTAGCTTGACCTGGGCTTCCGCAGCGGCGTCGCGAAGCGACGCTGCTGCCTGCATGCGGGAGGCAAGCTCGAGCTCTTGGGGCGGTGCGCCTTGCGCTGCCGCGCCATGGAGAGGCATAATGCCCGTTACGAGAGCGACGAGTATTGCCGCGGAACTGGAACGCGTTCTGGTCATGACCGCTAGTCTCCCTGAGTGGGGATGAGACGGACACCGGGCTGCCGATCGTTCGGAAATTCTCGCCCTTGCTGCCGTCTCGACACGGACTTGAGTGGCGGAACATCCTTTCTCTGCACAAGGGATGAGGAATCTCAGTTCCGGTTTAAGGCACTTCAGTTCCGGTTATCGGAAAATCACTTCCGCAAACCGGAAGTATATTTCCGATTTCATCTTTTGTTCCTTGCCCCGGAATCGCTCGCGTCACGCGGAATCGGTAGACTCGCAGGCATATCGACCGCGAAAGAATCGCCGCCTGCCTCGGGAGAACGACTATGGGGAGTCAGCAGTCCAGGGCGTACAAGCTTCAATTGTCCGACGAGGGCATTCATCTCTTCCTGCAGTGCCATTGCCGGCTATGCCATCTCGCCGGGGATTTTCTGCCTTATGGAACGACACTGTACATTGCCGTCGATCTTCTCCATCGATGTGCGGCGGACGATCTCATCGCGGAATTGCTCGACCCGAAGTTGGATCGCCTTGGCGGACGCAAGGTCCGGCATGTCGGCACATCCAACACTCTCTCGCGCCTCGTCGATGACATTGTTCAAACCGCAGGCCGGTCGGAGGCCGTCCATCCGTTGCCCCAGGTCTGGCGACTCTACTTGTCCGCCCTCGTTCACATGCAGACGACCGAAGACATCAAGGTCATTCAATGTTTTCGCGAGATGCCTCTCAAGACCGGACGGCCTTCCCACCGCTCCCCATGATAGTTGCACACGCGGGACCAATTTTTGCCGTGGTTCGCAATTGGTCCCACACATGCAACATTCAGCATGTTGACGAGCGGTTTTATTTACAACAGATTGCTGCGCATAGGCGATGTGACTTGGACTTTTGAGCCGCTGCCAGGGAGACCTGCAGATGACGCTTCAAAGTCCCCAAGCGATCGATGGCGACATATTCTCATCGATCAAGGAGCTTTCGGGAAAGCTCGTTGAACGGTGGCGGCGCAGAGACCGAATTTCTCAACGCAGCCTCGGAAAATCTGTCGGCCGCACTGAACGCTGGATCCGCGAGCTCGAGGGCGGGGCCGGCACGGCCTCCCTTGAGGACCATATCCGCTGCGCGCATGCGCTGCGCAGAACTTCGTCTCACCTGTTCATTTTCCTTCTTGCAGTGGAGCAAAAGATGGCCGTCCCTCACGAACTGCTTCTCCTGGACGACCTGTGGGAACTGGAGCGCGACATTGTTGACGTCGTGAGCCGTCACCAGGCAGCGGCTGTCGCTCGGCTCGCTTCAAGGGGTGGCCCTGCTGTCATACGCCCAGCGTGATGAACGGCGCAGTCCGGCATGTCTCCCGAGCCCGTCCTGGCCGAAAGGGCCTACCTCCTTCTTAAGGCCGATATCATGGCCGGGCGGTTTGCCTCGGGCGGAATCCTCAACGAGAGGGCGCTGGCCGCTGAATATGGCGTATCCGTGTCACCCCTGCGGGACGCCGCGCAGCGCTTGGTAGGGGAGCATATGCTCGAGATTGCTTTTGGCGGCGGCTATCGCTTGCCGGTGATGTCACCCGACGCCTTGCGCGATCTCTACCGGTGGCACGGTCACCTGATACGCCTCATACTCAAGGCAAGCCGTCCGGCCGCTGCCTTCGAAGCACAGTCCTATGCCGAGACGGAAGCGGATGGGCGCGCACTTGCGACGGCGGCGACGAACTTGTTTCTGGCGATCGCGCAGGCCTGCGACGATCATGAACATAGCAGGGCGCTTCGATCGGCGACGGAACGACTCCACATCGCCCGCCTAGGAGAAGCTCGGGTGTTGCGAAACCTCGAAGAAGAGCTCCGGGCGGTCGGGATCGCGACCATTTCCGGTCGAGGTCCCGACCGATTTGAGGTTCTTTGGGCCTATCACCGGCGACGAATTCGTCGCGTAGGCAGGATATGGGAAGCCATCTCATCATAGCTACGGCAAATGAAATCAGATGGTTACATGGTACCATCGCTGCCGAAATTGGCTTCCGTAAGGGGCGGTACCAGTTAGTCGCGCGCTCGCAACCTTATAAGATCGCTTATCATGCATTGCCTGATTTACCCTCGTGGAGCTGCAACTGGGCAGCAAGTCCATGAAGGAGGTAAGTATGGAACGCGAAGACCATCTTGACGCTACTCTGCTCGATCTCGGCTCTGTGGCCGACGAAACCCGGGGGGGCGGTGTGATCGGCCTCGATCAACAAGGGTTCGAACGCGAGCAGACCGGCTTGGCGGACGACTGAAGAAAACTGCGCGCGAGGCGTGCGCGTTTCGCGCGCAGTTCATTCGCTGGGACAGACAATATGAATCTAGCACTTCGGGACCATTTGGCTTTTTGCATCGGCGAGGAACGGGCGGTGTTCCTCGATACCGAGAAATGGCGATATTTCGCTCTTTCTGAAAAATTGGATGAGATTTTCCGCCAATGGGCTACGGGCGCTGTCGAAGCCCTATCGATCTCCGAAACGGACCTATTGGTTCGTGCCGGCGTAATGGTGCAGCTGGATTCTGGATGTCACCAGCCAGAGCGACTTCATGGTACCGTGAGCAGCGTGCTATATCCGCAGGAAGATTTCCAGCAGGACAGTCACCGGTCGGCATCCAAAATTGCAGTTGTACGAGTTGCAATTCAACAAGCATGGTGCTGGTGGCTGGTCCGGCGGCATAAAATATCGAACTTTCATCTTGCCCAACGCTCTAACCATGAATGTAGAACTGACCTCCTGTCGGATCGAAATGCTGAAATCCTGTCCGATCTTGTCCTGGCGTTTGATAGAACCGACAGTCTTTTTGGGAATCACGATCGTTGCTTGGTCAGGTCAATGGCCTTCACGGCTTTATGCCGTCAGCGCGGAATCGAAGTGATGCTCATTTTAGGCGTGCGCGACCTTCCTTTCGCCGCGCATGCATGGGTTCAGCACCGACGGTTGGTAGTGAATGATACCCTCGAAAGGGTTCGCCTCTTCACGCCGATACTGGTGATGTGATGAGATTGGAATATATACTCTTGGTCCAGCCTAACGGGGGACTTGCGGTCGAGGACATCGACGAAATTTCGCGCAAAGCCGCTCTTGAGGTGATAGCCCGTACTGATCGGCTTGCCATCCTGGCGAATGATCGTGAGGCTTGCGTTCCCTTGCCCCACTGTGACGGCTTCGTCCTCGGTACGCTTTTTCGACAAGGAACCCAATCGCCGCTAACCAGAATGCCGGACCTCATGGGCGGGGAGGGCTCGTCATACTCCGTTGGAGAGCGTCTACTGAAGGGCTATTGGGGAGGTTACATCGCTGCCTGGCTCGATGGTCAAGGCGAAGTGCATATATTGCGAGATCCGTCCGGAGCGGTCTCCGCCTATTTCCGACAAAACAAAGGCTCGATCATGGTCTCATCGGACCTGAAGTTGTTGGTGAAGTGCGGGCTCTTGAAGCCATCGGTCGACTGGCATGTAGTGGCAGATATGCTCTTTGCGCATCAGCTGGGGTCTAGTGCGACGGCGATTTGCGGACTGGAGCAGATTATGCCGGGTTCAGAAACAGTGACAATCGGAGCGGCGGTCCGGAAGCTGCAACTTTGGTCTCCGCAGTCGTTCGTGGATTCATGCGATCCAGCATCATCAGAGGAGAACGCACGGGAGCTGGAAAGCGTCGTGAAATCCACTATCGCTGCATGGTCATCAGTTCATTCACAGCCGCTACTGGGAGTTTCGGGTGGTCTGGATTCCTCGATAGTCGCGGCCTCTCTTGTTGCTGCAGGTTCCCGACCCAAATGCTTTACGCTGATCACGGACGATCCCGGCGGCAATGAAAGTGAATATGCCAGGCTGGTGACCGATCATTTTCGGCTTGATCTCGATACATGCGAATATCGGCTTGCCGATGTCGACCTGGATCGTTCAGTAGCGTTGGACGTTCCCGTCCCCAGCGGGAAGATACATGAAGCCGCTTATAACGCGGTTGTGAGGCGCTCTGCCCAGGCAACCGGAGCCAGGGCATTTTTCACCGGTGTCGGGGGGGATAACGTCTTCTATTTGACCCATTCCGCCAGGCCCGTCGTTGATCGGTACATGCGATACGGCCTGTCAAACGGACTTCTCCAAACATTGCGCGACGTGAGCCGCGTCACCGGAGCGAGTTACGGACAAGTCACAATGGAAGCTCTCCGCGTCTATCGAGCACGAAGTAGACGGTGGATGTGGCGCACGGTTCCCACATTCCTCCATGCAGACGTGCTTGCGCAGCGGCAAGGCCGACGCTTCGAGCACCCCTGGATGTCTGGCTGGCATGATATTCCGCCCGGCAAACAGGGGCATATCGTCAAACTTCTGCGAGCCGGTAATCACCTCGAGCATCGCGACAAGATGTTGAATGTCCCTGTCATCAATCCGCTTCTGTCACAGCCGGTCCTGGAAATGTGTCTGCGATTTCCAACATGGCAATCCGTTACCGGCGGTATCGATCGTTCCATCGCCCGACGTGCTTTCTCTAACGATCTTCCGCGCTCAATCTTGCAGCGCCGTGAGAAAGGCGGTCCCGATGGATTTACTGTGAAAATTATCCGAAAACAGCGGCCGGCGATCACCGAGCGTCTTCTTGACGGCATTCTGGTATCGCGCTCCATTTTGGACAGGCGCGAGCTGGAACGCACATTGTCAAACGACGATGTTTTTCGCCCCGACATTGCTCCCCGGATAATGACGTTGCTCGATGCCGAGGCCTGGGCACGCTATTGGACCACCTTGGCCTGATGTCTCAATGTCCCGCGATCTCTTATCGAATTTTGCCAGGGGAAGGGACGCGACGCTTTCAAGCGAAGAGCCTCCCAGTTTAACGCTTCCTGGCGCTGCAAGGGATCGGACGGCAGCATGCCATTGAGCCAAAACTCAAACCAGGCAATGTTGCGTTTGTACATCGCAAGGCGGTGAGCCGGCTGCCATTTTACGTGAAATTCGTCGGGAAAGATGAACATGTCGACGGGCGTTCCAGCTTGCGCCAACGCCGTAAAGCTTTCGACCGCGCCGAGGAACTCGCCGTCCGCTACTTGGAAAAGCAACGGCACCTTCACGCGCTCGGCATTTTGGGTGAAAGATATTGCTTTCCAATAGGGATGCGATGCCTCCAGCAGGCTAGGCCAGCCCGCACGATGATAACGATCAGCGACAAGAGGCCCAAGCAATCCATCCTGTGCCGGCTCCCAGCAACAGCCTCCAAGCGATGCGGCGGCGAACATCGAGCTATTCACGGTGGCAAATTGTACGGTGGTCGATCCATCACTCAGGCCAGTTATCCCAACCCGCTGAGCATCGACCAAGCCACGCGCAATCAGTATATTCGTTATCGTCTCGATTTCGGCCAATTGTGCCTTGCGGCCAATAAAGTCCTTGGTGAATGCTGCAAGTTCCTTTTCGGGCGTAGCGCGTTGTCCGACAATTGCCTCATATTCCAGATTTTCGACGCTTAGAATCATAAAGCCCCGGTTCGCAAATGCCTGAATTGGCACCTCGTCCCCGGTTCCACCTCTGAGAAAGCCTCGTGTCCGATACTGGGTAATGATCAGCGGATAGCTTTTGCCTGCCTGATAGCCGACCGGATATACCAGATCTCCATAGCAGGCTATTCCCGTGTCCGTCCTCCAGTGAAGGCGTTCGACTTTGCCCATGGCCAAAGTTTGGAATATAGGATTCGGATCGAACACAAGTGTTTGCTTGCGCGTCGCCACATTCAGGCGGACAATATGCCTTGGATTCAAGGCGCTTTCTCTGAGACAGATGAGGTCGTTGACTAGCGAATGACACTCAACGAGAAGATCGCTTGTCGAGTAAAGCAGCCGCGGGCTGCGTGCTCCCGGGCGCCATTCATATATCGAGGTAAGACTGTCGGACCATCCTTCCCGCCGCGTAAAGCGTAGATGCGTGCCTGCAGCGTTCCAGAACAGCGACGACCTGGAATCGAGCTTGCATGCGTCGACATCGCAAATAAATTGTCTTCCATTATGTGCCCGAGCGACAAGCTGCAATGTCGCATAGCTTGTAGAGCGATGTATAATCTCGCCCCAGGCGACGTTGCCGTTGCCGGTTACCGTAGTCATGATGTTTGGATGGCCGTTGCCAATTTCTTCGAATAGTGAAATTTCTACACTTGATGCGGATTTTTCCATCCCCGTGGCAATATCGACCCTGAAATATTCCGCAGGGGCGCTATCGGGTGTTTGCGGTCTTGCGCTGCGAATGGGATAAGCCCGGTTATCGAGGCGCCACCCTCGATTCTGTCCTTCCCGCGTTATGGCAGCCTCCACGTCGAGGAGTTGCCGCCTTGTTTTATAGACCAGCGATTGCCCGTCATTGGTCAGGCGGAAATCCTCAACGTCAGATGGACTATGCGTCACGGCCGAACCGCCGATTCCGCCAATCTCCGCCCGCCAGACCTGGATGGATCCTTTCGTTCGCTTCAGATAGGCTATCCATCTGTTGTCCGGCGACCATCGTGGCATGACTACTGTCGGAACCCCTGAGGGTACGCCTGCCCACCCATAACTTTTGACTTTGTGAAGTATCAGAGTGCCTCCGACATCGATGACACGGGCGCCGCCGCCTCCTGTCGGCATGATGGCCATTCCTAGACAATAGGTGTTAGAAACCGGGTCGGCTTGCCGAAGCTGAAAAGCAATCCATTTGCCGTCCGGTGACAGCGAGAGCATATCGCTCCTCTTGTCGGCCGACGCGATCGGCCCAATGTCACGAAGCCGGGTGAGATCATCGACGGTTACGCTGCGCCTCACAGATGTCTCCCGCGACGATGGCAGAAGTTCCGTGCAGGTCGCCGCGTTTGCCTTCTCCAGGGGAAGCGGGAGAAGGCTGGTGGTGATGGCTACAAGTGCCATCACCCCATGGAGTAAAGCCGCCGCCACCTCACCATTCCTTGGAGAGCGTGAAGCTTACCGCGCGACCGGTCGTGGGATAATTCGTGGAGTCGAAACGCAAGCCGATAGGGTTGGTTGTACGGATGTATGATGGCTTTTCATTCAGCAGATTCTGGATCGCGATGGTCCAGACAAGGTTGGCAAGTATTCCGTGTTCGACCGATGTACGTATCCTGGCGATTGCGTCGAAAGAAGCAAATGGCTTGACACGCACCGTTGGTGCCAGTCGGTTATCGACAGTGCCTCCGATATAGGATCCGATACCTGTCAATGTGATACCATTTTGCTCCCAACTCAGATTGAGGCGGCCTCGCCAGTGAGGTGGATTGAAAATGATTCCTGACAGGGGCTGTGAGGGAAGGGATTGTGTGACCTGACGCTCACTGTCGAGGTAACTCGCGGTCGCATTTGCGGTGATCTGACCCTCGGTAGGCGTTCCACGTTGATATCGTGCTGAAAAGTCAACCCCTTGCGCATTCTCGATCGAGACATTTTGCAGTTGATTATACACGATCGCTGAAACCGCATTCGGGTCGAACGAACCGATAGTCAGATTCGTGAAGGCACCGCTCAGGCCCGCAATCGCCTCGAGAACCTGTTGTTCTGTAGGATTGACCTGTACGAAATTGCTATTGATCGCCTGAAAGGCGCCACCGACTGAAATAATAGGCTCGGTAACGCGGTCGCGATATTTTATGCTGAAATAATTTATGTGAAGATCAAGGCCTTCGGCAAATCTTGGCGTGTATTTTCCCGAGATTGACCATGTAGTAGCCCTTTCTGGCTTGAGGTCGACATTCCCGCCATAGAGATAAAGAACGGGTAACATGCTTGCCGGTGCCGGTGTAAACGTGGTGGCAGCGACCAACTGCGCGTTCGATGTCTGTCCTGTCTGATAAAGGGTTGGAGCCTTGAAAGATTTTCCCCAACTTACTGCTAGTTCGGCACCATCTAAAGGCGAGTAAAGAAGGCCGAGCTTTGGGGTGAAGATGCGATCGATATGCTTGTGATCTTCATATCGGACTGCCGCCTGCAGTTCCAGCTTTTCGACACCAGGAAAATTGTTATCTCGGGCAAGTACGGGGAGAAACAGCTCTGCATAGCCGAAGAGCACTTTCCGGCTCTGCTGGAATACGTTGACCGGTGTCTCAAGGCCGTTCCGATATCGCCGCATATCGACGCTCAATCCGGTGGCTCTGTAACCGCCGCCAATTGCGAGCCGTACCTCCCCGCCGGGTAGGGCAAACAAGGGGCCTTCTGCGCCTATCTCTCCGCTCTTGAGGTCATTGATATAGTTTGGGCGGACCACGGTCGTTTCTACGCCGGCTGCGTGGGCATGGGTAACGAGTTTGCTGTCGCTCTTGCTATACGTTCCCGCGAAGCGCGCATTCCACCGGTTGTCCAGTGTCAGATTCAACGCCGGTGAAACCGAGAAGCTCTCTACATCGACGGCAACGATATTTCCCTGATATCCGCAATCTGCCGTAGCCGTCGTTGGCGTACATTGTGAGGTACTCCGTCGTAGATAATGCCCGTCAAGTTCGATCGAAAAATTGTCTGACAGACTCTGATAGCCCGCGCCTACAATGCTGAATTGTTTGAGAGGCTGAATGAGCGTGGCCGTCCGATATTGATTGTTGGTATAAGATCTTTGACCCGCCGTTATTCCCGTTGACCGTTGAAAATCACTAGCCAGCATGACGCCGCCGCTTTGCCATTGGTGTCCTCCGACGACGTCATACTGCTGAGTAACGGCCCCGCCGCTCGTTGCAGCACCGAGCCGAGCTGAGGTGAAGAGACCATCATATGCACGGCGAAGGATTACGTTGGCTACGCCGCCTATGGCGTCTGATCCATATAGCGCTGATGCACCGTCGGTCACGATATCGATCCGCTCGATTGCCACGAGAGGAATGGCTGAAATGTCGACACCTTGGGACACGGCGTCGAACGCGACACGATGGCCATTGAATAACGTCAAAGTAGCATCCGGTCCAAGTCCTCTTAAATTAATAGCGGAAGACCCGCTTGTATTGAACGAGTCGCCTTGGCCCGTTCCCGCAACGGTCGGGTTTTGTCCGCCGCTATAATTCTGCGGCAGATCCCGGATGACCTCTCCGAGATTGTTTTGGCCGGATCTTTGGGCTTCGTCCTTCGAGATTGAGACAACCGGAGAAATGGCAGCCCCGCCACGAATTCGTGACCCGGTGACGACAATATTCTCACCTGAGGTCAGCGCGTCATCTGATGCCGCTGAAAATCGCCGCCGAATGAGGATGGTCCCGTCGCGTTCCACTGCTGTCAATCGGGTGCCTCTGAGTACCGTCTCGACCGCTTCAAGCGCGGTATAGATCCCGTTGAGCGGTGGAGCTTGCCGCCCCTTAACCGCCTCGGGGCGAAAAATGATTTCACGACGGCTGGAACGCCCGATCGCGCGTAACGCGCCGTCAAGGTCCTGCCGCTCGAGATTCCATTCCTGCTTTTGACCCGGTGCACCCAGCAAGGGAGCCGGCATGCTCGCCAGTGCAAGCGCAAATACCGAACCGACCGCCCACCGTCCAAACTCGTTCATCGTTGCCCCCGATTTCAATCCGGTTTCGTTCGAGACCGGTTCCATTGGGGGCAACGACGAGCAAAGAGAGCCGATTATGATGGCGGGCGACAATTTCCTTTCGGATGGGCAGGGCACCGTCGGGCCAGGGCAATCGAGTTAGGCCCACTAATGACTGCCAGCCCCAGTACGTCCCCCAGATTGCGTGCCAGTCGCGCGCTGTCTGTGATACGGAAATGTCCCGAGACCCGAACATCATCTATATCCGGTGTTGTTCCCACCAGGGGAATGTCAGCATAGCGATTGGCCTCCGCGAACAGGTCTCCCAGACGAACATTCCTATATTCCTTCAATCCGTCAGGCCAATCACTGTCATTGGCCTGTGCCTTGACGACCTCGAGGGCAAGGGGTGTCGGAGCATCGCGCAGTTCGACCTGCTGACCTGGAGAGAGCCGAACCGTCGCCGGTGCACGCTCGGTTGTGGGGGTGTCTGTCGTGACGTCAACGGCTCCTCTCACTAATCGCACGACAATATGATTGTCCGGCAGGAGATTGACGTCAAAGATCGTCCCCCGTGCTGTCACTGTTCCGCGGCCGGCATGAACCGCAAAGGGGCGCCGCTCGTGAGCTACGGTGAAACGGGCGCGCCCGCGCAGCAAGTGAAGGCTTCTGCGCTCAGCGTCAAAATCCACCAGCACCAGGCTATTCGTATCGAGCGCGATGACAGAACCGTCATTGAGACGAAACGAACGGATTTCGCCGATGGCCGTAGCAATCTTTAGTTGGGCAGGGCGATCGGATGCGCCAGGCGCCGAGCCTATGGCAAGCGACGGGTGTTTAATATCATCACTCGGCGAACCTGCAGCCCATTGCGCAACAAGGGCAACGGCTCCGAGCATCGCCAGTATAAGCACCGCGCGTTTTTTCGTCTTGGACCGTGACAGGCTCTGCCGGATATCGTCGCCGGGCGCGGCGTCGGAAGGGAGGGCGTCGTCCTCTGGTGGGTCCTTCAAACGCTTTCCGATGCTGTAGGCTTCGGCAATGCGGTTATAGGCGGCGCGGTGCAGCGCGCCGCGTGCCAGCCAAGCTTCGAATTCCTTGCGTCTGGTTTCTGCCTCCTCCGGGTTTCGCATGATAGCGAACCAGTCGGCGGCCTCTTCCCTGAGTTGTCCATGCCGACGCGGCGGATCTGTGTCTTCCATCATTCCTGTTCCAGAGCTGCGTCGATATGGGCAAGCGCGCGGGCGACATGATATTGCACAGTAGGGATTGAAATTCCCATGCTTTCCGCGATCTCCCGGTAGGTCAGTTCATCCACCCGGTGAGCCAGGAATATCGCTCGCGTCCGTTGAGGTAGCTCCTCCAGGGCGCGCCTGTAAATCCGCATCACGTCTTCGGCCTCGATGCATGCGGTCTGATCCGGCGCGACTGCGACGTCGAAGTCCTCGCTAATCGGTACATGAAACGCCAGGAGCCGGGTCTCGAGGCGCTTGTACCGATCCAGCAGAAGATTTCGAGCGATGCGCTGGAGATAGGCTGCCGGTCGTGGAAGGCTATTCCTGGCCATGCAGCCGACCAGGCGGACAAAAGATTCCTGAACAAGATCGACGGCGTCATCCCGCGAGCGTAGGCGGCTTTGAAAATATCGCTGCAGCCGCGGCGCTTCGGCTTCGTAGATCTTTTGCACGTCCGCCATCCCGGCACTTGGGCTTTTCTGAGCGACATCGTCTTTCAGGCCTTCTGGCCGCTTGAAATTCTCGGACGACATGAAATCACGGTTCCTCACGACGTGGCAGTGCCGTCCTTGCTAGTGCAAGGGAGAAGCGGTGTGAGGTGAGCCGAGTTGTCGCTCAACGAGGCAACCGGCGCTCGACCCGTATGTCGAGCTTCGAGATACCTGACAGGATAATCCTACGGGCGGCTGCCAGATTCCAGCCCGCATTGGTATTATGCCGTGAGAGCAGGACTCAATCAAGCTGCCGGTATTCTTGTCCTATCGGTACATCTCCATCTCTAGCTTGGATGCTCGGCATGACGCGATAAAATGTCTGAGGTTTTGAGTAGGATCCAATCGTTCGTAGGCATGAGAATTATCCGGCATCACAGGCCGCTTCCAACACAAGCGATGCACCTTCACCGCGCCCCATGCGGCGAATAAGGCCGGTAATTACCGCATATCCAGCAGGACCGGGAGGTATCCCGGGAGTCGCTGTCGGATTTCAATCCGCAAGCAGCATTTGGACGGCATCAGGCATCGTATCGGCTTCACGGCTCCCCTTTTGCGTCCGTCTCCGCAGCAATTTTCAACTTCGCAATGTGTTCCGAACAGACCTCATGCACGAGGGTGCCAAGTATCTCTATTCGTGTTTTGAGCCACTCGAGTTGTTCGGATGAAATCTCAAAATGTTTCGAATGCTGGCCTTTGCGATAAGCGTCCTTCAGCTTCTGATACATGGCGCGGTCGGCATGCGTTGCGCGGGGCCAGGCATCAAATAGCCGCCTATCGAGGCCTTCTGCCATGCCCCTGAGAAATACGATGTTCGTGCTGCGCGGTGCGTAGAAGGTGAATGTCGTCAAAACGCATCTGTAGAGTTTTTCAGTCGCCTGGTGAAAATCAAAAGCTGAGTCTTGATACCAGCCTCTTTCATAACCGATTTCAGCGAAAGCAAAACGTCGCATCGCGCCGGGAAACAAATCTTCGAAATATTCCTTCGCCATAAGATACGCCTGTTCGGGCGTTTTGGGCTTAGGATTTGCGAGCGGCCGATCGTCGGACTGGTACAGGACCACACCATCCTTGGCGATCTCGGTGAACAAAAGCCGTCCATGGGAAAGGCCGTCATTCACCTGCTGCAGCGTATGCACGATGAAGTTGACCGGCGTGCGGATGATCTTCTCAACCTGATGGGCGTCGAAGAGGCGTTGTTCGGTTGCTTCCCAATAGAGCGCGCCGTCCGTCAATTCCTTCTGGTTCACGATGATCAGAATATCGTAGTCCGACATGAACTGGTTTGCGTCGAAGGGCGCATCGACCCAATCGCCTCTGGCATAAGAGCCGAACAGGATGACCTTGAGGATCCGGGCCGACTTGCGCCGGCCCGTCGCCTCCTGGGTCGCCTCACGGAACCCATGAAATAGCATCTCCACGACGCGGTCGAGCTCGCGCTGCTTGGCGCTCGGAAGATGATTGAGGTCGGTACGCATCAGTTCAATCTCTCATCCCGCTTTCCATCAACCGACACCCCACTCATCGCGCCAGTTCCACCACTACACCGACGTCAAGTGCTTCCCATGCCCGGTCGACCGTCACCGCGGTCGCATTTCGGCACAGCGCCAGAGCTAGGCAGGACCGGTCGCCAAGAGACAGGCCGATGTCGCGTGTTTCCGAGCGCAGCTTTCCGCCAACGTCAGCCTGATCACGATCAGCCGGCACAACGTCGATATCGAGTTCGGCCAGCATCATCTGCGCTTCAGCGGCATCTACGCCGTGATCGGTGAGCTTTGCCAACACCTCATGGTAGTTTACCACCGACACCAGAGCACCGGTCAATCGGATTTCCACTTGGTCTGCGCCCGGTTCGCCAAACAGCAGGCACAGTAGGGCTGAGGCATCGAGAACATAAACGGCCTTTGCATCGACATCAGTCACGTGCCGCTTCGGCCCGTCGCTCAGCGATCAACTCCTCGGAAACAAGGCCCTCCTTGGGCGCAAATTCACGCAAACGCTCCTGCACTCGTCGAAGCGCAGAGCGGGCGGGGCGGATACGCACTTCGTCGCCTTTGACCTCGAAAAGCACGGTGTCGCCATTTTGCAGGCCAAGCGAACGGCGGATATCGGCGGGGAGAGCAATGCGCCCACCCGCAATGACCTTGCCTCGCAAGATGGTCATGTCACTTATGTCCTGAATGGTACCAACATGATGATCGTACCTCATCTCCATGATCGGCATCAAGCTCGCAGATTGTCCACACGTACAAATTTCCGAACTCAGGCTCAGGCATTGCCCGATCAGCAAATCAATCGCGTCTTCCAGAGCCTCCTTCGCTGAACGCGCGAGCTTCAAATCGGTGCATCGGCCGTCCACTGGATCGTCCTCGCGCACGACAGCCCCTAATTCCGCCAGCCGGGCCGAGCGACGATGGGCAGTCGATGATGCGTGCTCGGGCGAGAAGCAAGCCGGGTATATTCTTTCGCCGTCGATCCCGGCAATATAGATCTCGAGCAGATATGCCAGATAGGGGCTCGACGACAGCTTCGTTCCCATCTTGCTGTTGAGGATGGCCACCATTTTCAGAAAGGTTCGACATGCCGCCGCCCGGGAGACCAGGGGCCAGCTATCGACTCCGCGCTTCTCCCCCGATGCTATCGACGCGGAGAACATGACGTGCCTCCGGACCCGAGTTTAAGAGGGGACCCGGGCTGGCTGCTCGTGCTGGCGATGTCGGCAAGGCAACTTGGGCCGGTCACAGATAACCTGCCTTTCGAAAGCTCGTCGTCCCATTGCGCGCCACCACCAGATGGTCATGGACAACGACGTTCAGGCATCTGGCCGCTTTCGCGATCCTTTCGGTCAATTCGCGATCTGCCCGCGATGGCCTGGAACAACCGGATGGATGATTATGGACCAGCAAAATCGCCGTTGCCTCCAGATCGAGACAGCGCTTCAGAATTTCGCGGGGCCATGCATAGACGGCCGAGACCGTTCCCATGCCCAGCACCTCGTCCGCGATCAACTCATTGTTTGCGTTCAGGAACAACACCCGCAACTGTTCAATCGGCTCGTAGGCCATGCGGCCACGCAGATAGTCGAGCACAAGCTGATCGCTGGACAATATCGGACGCTGCATCAGTTGGCCCCGGAGCATCTGGGTCATGGCCCGTCTGAAGCAGAGGAAGGTCTGTTCAATCTCGATCGCGTCATCCAGCAGTTCGATCCGTTCTGCTGAACGTGCCGATATCGCTTCGCCGAGCGAGCCGAAGCGGGTAACGAGGCGCTCCGAGAGTTCCCGCGCCCGCGCGGGACAGGTTAGGCCGATCAGCTCTTCCAGGACTCGTCGACACCCAGGCGCGTCAGTCGCCTCCGGTGTCGCCAGGTCGCGATCACCAGTGCCAGTTGAGCAAGCCACCCCCATAGCGCCAGCCCGTGCATATAGGCACGAGGAATCACTTCGGGCGCGATCACGAGCGCAACATGGATGATGACTTCCGCGCCCAGTATCGAGGCGATCCATATCGGCCAAAACCGGGTGCTGCGTACTGACAGCCATAAGAAAATACCCATTATCGATATGTCGATGACAAGAATGCCGGCTTCGACATCCTGAAAGCGGGTACCGAGGGGAGACGCCACAAGAACCGTCAGGCTCGCACCTCCCAGAAGGGTGACCGCACCGATCTTCTCGGGCTGATCACCCCTTCTAAATGCATAGGCGCTGCTCAGAAGCAGAAATGCCAGGAACAGAACTTGTCTCGTCATGATCCAAAGGAACGACAAATGCATCGGTTCGTCAATTTCCCCCGGCACATACCTCACACTGCACGAAGATGTTGTCCCTCGGGCCGGGTTCCCGCCGAGGCCACCTTGAGTAGGTCACCATAGCTGGTCTCCGGCAAGCCGATCGCATCACTTGCCTGCTTGAGGTTGGCATGTGTGGTGACGATCTTCTGTCGGGTTTCGGCCATGAGCAGCATGGCCGATGCGGAACTCTGGATCGCATCCTGGCCGATCATGGCCGAGAGGCGGGCGTCCAGCCGTGCAATGGGTAGCGCCGCGTTCAGTTCGGCAATGCGGGCGGCTGCAATATCGATGGCCTCTTCGGCAGCGAACAGCCGTTCGGCTACATGCTTGGCGATGGATTGGCGTTGAGCGCGCATGGTTTCTCCTTCCTGCTCCGCTCGGAGCAGGTCATGTCGATGGATTTTCCTGGAGTGCTGCTCTATTTTTCTACGAGGCCGTTGAGCGCCAACAGCAAGGAAAAGCCGGCGCCTACGGCAAGAAGCAGCAAGGTTGTGAGGATCGCGAAAACGATCAGTATGAAAGGGCCACTCAGCTCATTACGGTGCCTCCCGGCTACGCGAAACGGCACAATGTCGAGCAGGGAAAAGCTTTGTTCGCGAACGCCATAGGGCTTTTGTTCATTCGCGAAAATTATCTCGCCTTCGCCTTGCACTGCATCGTCGTCCGCCTGGGTTTCGGTGACGCCAGTTGGCACGGGAGTCGGGTCATCGAAAATAACCATTGATTGGGGGGGTATCTTTTGCCCCCCCTTGCGCGTTTCCCATTCCACGAAAAGTTGCGCCGATTTCCACTTCGACACATTGCCGAGCTGCCTGCGGATTTCCAGAATGTGATTGTTGACCGTGTTGGGCGAGATGCCCAAAGCACGCCCGATCTCTTTTGAGGAGCTGCCTTTAGCGGCCTCTCGCAGACAATCGCCCTTTCGAGGGCTGAGCCGCTCGAATATCTCTGAATAGTCGTTCTCGTTCAAGGGTGGTTCCCTTTCGCCGATTTACGGCGATCGCAAGCTGCGTCCTCTCCCACCTTCTTCTTCAATCAATCTGTTGGCAGCCTCCGAGCGCCTCCATTCTGTTTCAAGTGAAAATCTTTATAAAACATAGCTGCGCTGCATTCGGTTTGACAGATTATTTCGCAATTGGCTGGCACACGGCTCGTGCGGTGTAAGCGTCGGCCGATCGAAGGATGGTGCGCACGCCGAACGATATGCAAGGTGGGTCGCTAGCGTTGTGCCCCGGGTTTGTCTGAAGAGGCAACGGGGTCGGAGGAGCACGATACTCGCACGAGCATGGCTCGGAAAAGGGAAGCGGGGGGTGAGCAGGGGAGCTTCCGGTAGGAACGAACCATCATGCACAATTCTGAAATAGTTTCGCTGCTTCACGACCTTAGAGCCCAACTTCTCGGCCGGACCTGGTTGCGGTCCCGCCACAAGGCCGCTCCATTGCTTCGCCGTCTCAACGCTGTTACAGATCAACTGAGCGGGGTCAGGCATCCGGCAATCGCAGTTGCGCGGGCGAGGTTGGAGGGCGCTCCTGTCCTGCGCATCGACATTGACGAGGCCCATGTCGAGGAGACTCCGCAGGGCGTGTGGGTCAGGGGATGGATCTGGGTAGAGCAGCAAGCCTTGCGATCCTGCGACGCGATGCAAGAGGCTAAATTCCGCAGTGCCCTTGCGGACCTTCCGCAACAAAGCCGCGTCATATACCTCGCTCATTGCATCGAGGGCCTCACCTATCCGGCGATAGCCGCCAAACTGGATCTCGACGTGGTTGACGTCCAGCACGAGTTGGCGGCGGCGCTTCTGGCACTGTCGATAGCTCTTGATGAGACATGAATAGTGCAACGTTTGAGCGTGCGACGATGAAAGCTGTCCAACTGGAGTTACAGGGGGCGAACCTGTGCCAGCGGCTGGGAGGGAAATGGCAGAAAGATCGGGGCCTGTGCCTGTGCCCCGCTCATGACGATCATAGTCCCAGCCTTTCGATCCGTGTCGGCAGACGCGCCTTGCTGTTCAAATGCTTCGCGGGCTGCGACACACGAGAGGTCTTGTGCGCGATCCGGCGTCTGCGACTCCCGCTTCCTGATGGGCCCATATCGGTCCCATCGGACCAAATCCATTTCCCTCAAACGGGGGCAGGGCCGGCGCTGCGGACATGGGACGCATCCACCTCACTCGCCGCGACACCCGCTGAAATCTACCTCGCCAATCGCCTGCTCACGCCGCCCTGGCATGATCTGCGCTACAATGCGCGCACGCCGCTGGGAAGGGGCCGCGCTGTGGTGTTCCGTCCGGCGATGATCGCCGCCGTGCGCGAACGGCACCGGATCGTCGCTATCCACCGCACCTTCCTGGATCCCGCGACGGCTACCCGCGCGGGCGATCTTGCCGAACCACGCATGATGCTCGGGCGTCCCGGCCGCGGCGCGGTCCAGCTTATGCCCGCCGGACCGGTCCTGGGCCTTGCCGAAGGTATAGAAACGGCGCTGGCCGCGATGCGACTTCACCGGATCCCGGTCTGGGCGATCCTCGGAACTGAACGCGCCGGCCATATCCTGCTGCCCGATCGCCTGAAACGGCTCGTCCTGCTCTTCGACAGGGACGCGGCCGGCTGGAAAGCCGACCAACGTGCCCGTCTTGCTTATCGGCGACCTGGTCTGGAAATCATCAGCCCATGGCCGCCGCTGCCGAACAATGATTGGGCAGATGTGCTGCAATCCTTGCCGCGCGCTGCCTGACGGCGATGGGCGAGGGGATGCCGCCCCCGCCCATGCCGGACCAAGGCATCGGTGCCGATCAGCCGTTCAGGCGATCCTTGACCGCCTTGGCGGGCGTGAACGTCAGCTTCTTCGAAGCCTTAATCGAAATGGTCTCGCCCGTCGCGGGATTGCGGCCATCGCGGGCTGGTATGTCCTTGATCTTGAACTTGCCGAAGCCGTTCAGCGAAATCTCTTCCCCTTTGGCGGCAGCGTCGGCGATCATCCCAAATACCGCGTCGACAAGCTTGCGCGCATCGGCCTTGGTCAATCCGTGAGCCGTCCCAAGTGCTTCGGCCAGTTCGGAATTGTTCATAACCATTCTCCTGAAAATTGCGAAGCTGTCGTTAATAGCGACGTGTCAACCTGCCGTCACGGGCCAAACGGCAGACACAAGAAGGAGAGGGGGAGAGAGGGCGACGCGCGGTTCGATGTCCGGGCCGTTGCTCCTGTCGGAGTCCGTTGCATGACCAAGCCATCCATTCTCGTGCCCGCAACCCATCTTACTAAGTCCCCCGTCAATGTCCGCAAGCGGAGCGACCCGCGCGCCGATGCCGAACTCGAAGCCAGCATTGCCGGCCACGGCCTCATCCAGAACCTCGTAGGCGTGCCCGTATCCCGTAGAAAGGGCCATTATCGCATCACCGCCGGCGGCCGCCGGCTCGACGCTATCCATCGCTTGATCGAGAAGGGCGCACTACCCGCCAACCATGAAGTGCCCGTCCTGGTGCTCACCAATATGAAGGATGGCCGTGAGATCAGCCTGGCTGAAAACTACGACCGGCTTCAAATGTCGGCTGCCGAGGATTGCCAGGCATTTCGCGATCTCATCGAGGTCGAGGGTCGCAGCACAGCCGACATTGCCAAGCGTTTCGGTATCGAGGAACGGTTCGTCATCGGGCGCCTGCGCCTGGCCAATCTCGCACCGCCCATCTTCGAGGCGCTCGAGGCCGATGACATCACCCTCGACGTTGCCAAGGCCTATGCGACGACTGCCGACACCGCCCGGCAAACGGCGGTATGGGAATCGCTTCGTGGCACCTATTCCCGCGATAATGTCAACGAGATCCGCCGCGCGCTCAACGGCTACAGCTATCGCGCCAACGACCCCAAGGCCTTGCTGGTCGGGAGAGACGCCTATCTGGCCGCAGGCGGGCGTGTCGAGGACGCGGACTTGTTCTCCACCGCCGCCGACGAGCGCTGGATCGACACCCATATCCTCGATGAACTGGCGGAGGCGAAGCTCGCCGCGCAGGCCCAAGCCATCCGTGACCGCGAGGGCCTGGGCGAAGTCCGCGTCGTCACCGGCACACAAGTCCCCTATATGGAGACCTATGCGCTGCGACCGCTGACCGGCACCGCCGAACCGCTCAGCGAGGAGCAGCAGGCGCGCAAGCACGAGATCGAGGCGGAGATTGCCGAGATCGAGCTTCTTGCCGAAAATGAGGATTATGAGCCCGAGCATGACGACGACCAGCGTTATGCCGCGCTCCAGACGGAACTGGCAGGCATCGTCGAACGCGCGCCGCTCATCGATCCCGAACAGAAAGCAACGGCACTTGCCTATGTGGTACTGGCACCCGACGGGACGCCACACGTCCATCACCAACTCTATATCGCGCCGGTTACCGATCAGGGCAGCGACGAAGTCGATGGGAACGGTGACGACGACGCGGGCGATGAAACGAAGGACGCCAGCGTTGCCGACGATGCGCGCCCCGCTATGAGCCAGCGACTTCGTGAAATGCTGGCGATGATGAAGACCGAACTGCTCGCAATCCATGTGGCGAGCGATCCCGCATTCGCTCTGGATCTCGGCACCTTCATCATGGTCGATCGCGAAACGCTCCTCGCATCCTCCGAAGTCCCAAGCGATCTGCGGGCGAGTGCGCCCTCGCGTCTCCTCCCCGATTTCAAACCGGCCACAGCGGCCGCGGGTGAATGGACTAAGCTCGATGAGGCGCTCGATCGTAGCTGGGTCCACCACGAGACCGTATCGGATCGCTACGACGCCTTCTGCGCACTGCCTGATGAAGCCCGCACCGCCTGGCTGGGCTGGGCGATCGCTCGCACGCTTCACGCGGTGCCTGACGGGCGAGACGAAGCGCGCTTTCTCGATCATCTGGGGACCAGGCTCGACATCGATGTCGCAGCCTGGTGGCGTCCGACGGCACTCACCTTCTTTGACAAGCTGACCAAGCCCGCGATCCTCAGCCTGTTCGAGGAGATCGGCGGACAGGACTTGCGGCTACGCTATTCCGGATCAAAAAAGCACGATCTTGCCGCCTCGGCCGAACGGCTGTTTGGCGGCGACGTCATCGTCGAGCCTGAAATCCAGGAACGCGCGATGGCCTGGCTTCCCGATCCGATGCGCTTCGCTCCCCAGCTCCGCTCCAACCCGGCTCCTTCCGATGATAGCGGGCGTGACCTGCCCAATACGGGGGATAGAGCAATCGCCGGCATCGGCGACGAGAGCCTCGCACAAGCCGCCTGATGCCGGCCGGGGACCGGCACTATAATCCGGTCCCCGGTTTTGCGGTCTTTCACCTCGGACAGCAACGCCAGACAAAGTGCCAAATCAATGTCACCGCTGCCGTCTCATGTCAGTCTGCGCCCATTCAGTTCAGGCCGCAGCATTTCTTGTACTTGCGCCCTGATCCGCAGGGACATGGATCGTTCCGCCCGATCTTCTGCCGCTTGATGGCGGTTGGACGGTGCGGATCATTCTCCACCCGCCACTGGTGCAGCATCTCGACCCAGATCGGTATGAGGCTGGGTGCTTCCCGGTCCCATCGATCCTCGGCTGCCCGCGAAAGCGTCCTCGTCCCGTCCGCGAAAGAGCGCAATTCACGAATGCCCGCAATGGCAGCGCGGCAACCTGGATCATCATCATCGAGGATGCGCTGCCACCCAGCCGGCGCGAGGTCCATCGCCTGCCCGAAGCCCTCGACCCACATCTCCCACAATATCTCGTCCGTCCGCGTGTCGACCTCGAGCACAGGCTCGAAGCTGCCAGCCTGGCCGAGACTACCAAGGATCACATGATAGTGGTGCATAACGAGGTCGGTAAAATGCTGCAGGCCGCCTATGTCGCTGAAAACCGGCATGCCCGTACCATCCTCGCCGGCCCAGACCATGCGAAGCCATTGGCTGGGCACGATCAGATCGGGGCTGACAAGGATCCCGGTGAGGAAGCCGTCCAGTTGCGAGAGCAACATGCAATCCTCGCCCTGTTCCAGCAGCGCCCGGTCGAGTTCGTCGAGATAGTCGAGAGAGATGGCCATGCCCTTTCATAGCCTCCGACCGGTCCGCCGTCATTGGTTCGGATGTTTCGCGCGCACGGATCGCAGGATCGAAATGAAGGGAAGCGGGAGGAGGGAAGCAGGATTGTCCCGTTTCTCAATGAGGTATCCATGAACCTGCCCCAACTTGCCTTGTCGCCGACACAGGATTCGCCCACACGTCTCTTCGAGGCCGCCCGTTCCCTCTTTCACCGCCTGCGCAGCGGCGGCGTGGTCAATCGCCAGTCCCTCAAACGCGTGATGACGCAAATTTTCGGCGATGATGATGCCGCCGGCACCTGGTCAATGCGCGACGCCTATGATGCGCTGGAAGCCGCCCAGGTCCTGCTCCTCGCCGATCCGCAAAGCTCGCTTCTTGCAGGCACGCCCACCGACATCTTCCAGCGATTGCGCCAGTTCGAACGGGGCTTGCCGACCCAGACCTATCGTTCGGAAAAGCAGGTCGACCTTCAGCAATTCAGCACGCCGATCACGCTGGCATGGCTCGCCGCCATGGCGGCGCGATGCCGGTCGGATGATATTCTGCTCGAACCCTCGGCGGGCACCGGCATGCTTGCTGTCCACGGCGCGCGTGCAGGTGCCCGCCTGCTGCTCAACGAACGTGATCGGATGCGCGCCGACCTGCTGTTCCAGTGCCTCGGCCAACACGTGGCCCGCCATGATGGCGAACATATTCAAAATCTGCTGGCAAGCGACCAGCTGCCGACACTGGTGCTGATCAACCCGCCCTTCAGCCGCAGCGCCGCACGCGGGAACGACCGTCATGCCGGTGCGCGCCATCTGCGCGCTGCCCTCGCATGCCTCACGCCGGCCGGGCGGTGCGTCGCGATCATGCCGACCAGCTTCTCGCCCGACGGATCGGCTGCATTGGGCTACAATAACGTCGCCGAGCTCGTCCCGCCCCGCATTGAGATCAGCATATTGGGCAGCCCCTACGCCAAGCATGGTACAGCGGTCGACGTCCGCCTGCTGGTCTTTGACAAGGGATGGACCGGCCCGGTGGAACGCCATATCGCCAGCGATATCGAGATGGCACTTGAGCTTGTCCTTGCCGTTCCGGGCCGGCTCGATCCGATGGAACCGCCGCCCCTTGTACCGCCACCGGCCGTTGCCCTGTCCCCATTGCGGCCGACCGCCGACATGATGCCCGCAAATCTCTTCGCACGCATGAACCGCCAACGGCTCGCGCCGCCGTCGCGGATCGCGGCCGGTGGCGACGGTGCGCAACCTGTCTCCTACACAACCCGGGCAGAGCCGCTTGCCCCCGGCGAGGCCATAGGTATCTATTCCGCCTGGCGCCCCGCGCGGATAGCCATCGAAGGCGTTGCCCGCCATCCCGACGACCTTGTCGAATCCATCGCCATGGCATCGGTCGTCTTGCCTATGCCGGCCTACAAGCCGCTACTCCACGACCGTGCAGTCAGGGCGCTCTCCGAGGCACAGATGGAAACCATCATTCATGCAGGCGAAGCGCATGAGCGCGATCTCACCGGCCGCTTCCTGGCCAATCTCGCCGGAGACCGGCTGATCGAGGACAGGGACGGCCAGGTCTATCGTACCGGCTTCTTCATCGCCGACGGCACCGGCGTCGGAAAGGGCCGCGAGGCCGCAGGCGTCATTCTCGACCAGTGGAACCGCGGCAATCGCCGCGCCATCTGGATTTCCATGGCCGATCTCATCGAGGACGCGCGCCGCGACTGGACGGCGCTCGGCGGACTTGCCATCGATATCCAGCCGATCGCAAACTTCCCGCTCGGAACATCGATCACGATGGAAAGCGGCATCGTGTTCCTGACCTATGCCGCCTTGCGCTCCGCGCGCCATGATACGGCATCACGGCTGCACCAGCTGCTGGACTGGACCGGCGAGGACTTTTCCGGCGTGATCGTGTTCGACGAATCTCACGCCATGGCGCACGCCGGCGGAACCGAAACGGCCTTCGGCAAGGCGCAAGGCTCAGAACAGGGACTGGCCGGCGTCCGACTGCAAAATGCCCTGCCTCGTGCCCGCATACTTTACATGTCCGCGACGGGCGCGGCCAGGCCGGAAAATCTCTCCTATGCCGTTCGCCTGGGGCTGTGGGGTCCCGGTACCGCCTTTGCCACGCGCGACATGTTCATGAAGGCGATGGAGGAGGGCGGCATAGCGGCACTGGAGGTCGTTTGCCGGGATCTCAAGGCCATGGGGCTCTACACCGCCCGCGCCCTGAGCTATGCTGGCGTCGAATATGAGCCACTCGAACATGCACTGACCCCTGATCAGATCGCCATTTATGATGCCTATGCGCAAAGTTGGTCGATCATTCATCGTGGTTTACGCGACGTGCTCGCCGAGATCGGCATCGTCGACAGGATGTCGGGCAAGACGCAAAATGCTCGCGCCCGCGGTTCCGCGCTCAGCGCCTTCGAATCTGCCAAATTGAGATTTTTCTCCAGCCTTCTCGTGAGCCTCAAAATTCCCTCGCTCATCGGGGCGATCGAACAGGAACTGGCGGCAGGCAACGCCGTCCTGGTGCAACTTGCCACCACCGGAGAGGCGATCATGGACCGGCGATTATCCGAACTCTCGGCGCAGGAGCGGGCGACGATGGATGTTCAGGTCTCGCCCCGGGAGACATTGATCGACTATTTGAAGAACGCATTTCCGGTGCGGCAGATGCGGGTCTTTCGGAGCGACGATGGGACGATGCGTGCCGAACCGATGATCGACGCCAGCGGCAATCCGGTCCTGTGCCGGCAGGCGATCGCCGCACGCGACGCGTTGATCGAGGATCTGTGCGCGCTGCCGCCAATCCCTACCGCGCTTGACGCGCTTCTCGCGCATTTCGGAACCGATCGCGTCGCGGAGATCACCGGGCGCTCGCGGCGGATTGTGACCGATGTCACCGGGCGACAGAAAGTCGAGCGGCGCAGTGCCCGCGCCAATGTCTTCGAGGTTCAGGCGTTTCAGGACGGCAGGAAACCCATCGCCGCCTTCTCTCTTGCCGGCAGCACGGGCAGGTCCATGCATTCCGATCGCAGCTGTCCCAGCGCACACATGCGCCGCGCGCATTTCCTCCTCGAACTGGGATTTCGCATTCTCTCGGCGGTGCAGGGCTTTGGCCGCAGTCACCGTACCAATCAGCAAACGCCGCCGGTATACCGCCCACTCACCACCGACTGCCGCGGCGAGCGCCGTTTCCTCAGCACCATCATCCGGGGCCTGGAAGCGCTGGGCGCGTTGACCAGAGGGCAACGCCAGACCGGATCCCAAAATCTCTTCGATCCTTCGGACAATCTGGAGTCGAACTACGCACGTGACGCGCTCGTTCAATGGTTCCATCTGCTCTACCAAGGCAAGCTGCGCAGCGTATCGCTCGCCGACTTTCAGGACATGACGGGTCTGGAACTGTGCGACGAGGGCGGGGAACTGCGCGAACGCCTGCCACCCATCCACCGCTGGCTCAACCGTATCCTGGCGCTGAAGATCGCGACCCAGAACAGCATATTCGAGGAATTCCTGGGACTCGTCGAGGACCGCGTCGAAGCGGCGCGCGCTGCCGGAACACTTGACCTGGGAATCGAGACGATCCGGGCGGAGCGAATGGACCTGCTTTGCGACCGGCTTCTGCGGACCGATCCCGTGTCGGGCGCCGAGACAAGGCTGCTCCGCCTCGAACTGCACCGGCGGCCGCCCGTCACCAGCTGGGCGATGCTGCAACACGAGTGCAAGGACAGGGATGATGTCCTGTGCCTTCATAATACCCGTTCCGGACGGGTGGCGCTGCGCGTGCCGACATGGCCGGGACAGGATGAAGACGGCAACTGGATCGAGCGCTGTTATCTTGTCCGGCCCACCGGCCAGTCCCGAATGGATGTCGCGGCGCTGGCCGATAGCCACTGGAGCGAGATCGAGCGCAAGTCGTTCGAGCGTCTGTGGGAGAAGGAAGCTGCCGATGCCGGCAGCAGGCTGGTGGTCGAGACCATCACCCTGGCCACCGGCCTGTTGTTGCCCGTGTGGAACAAATTGCCCGAAGACGATGTGCGCGTTTGGCGGATCGATGATGGCGCGGGCTGTTCGATCCTGGGGCGCATCATCCACCCCGCAGCCGTCGAACGGCTCGAACAGGCGTTCGGGCTCGATGGCAGCATAGCCCTTGGTCCCGATGAAATCATCATGGGCGCGCGCGCCGGTAGAGGCGCCCTGATCCCCGGACTTGAGCCCGCCAGGCTCGTGCGCGTGCACGTCAACGACAGCTCTCGCCTCGAAATTCGAGACTATCAGCCCGAGGACCGGACCTGGCTGAAAGCATGCGGCGCCTTCAGCGAGGTCGTGGCGTTCAAGACAAGGCTCTTCCTGCCACCGGATCGGGCGCAGGATATTCTGGCCGGGATCATCGCCGAGCGGCGCTGACGCCCGCAACTCTTTTGTCAGGTCAGGCGCCCGCTCATAACCTGCATGGTTATCCGGCGAGCGAAGTGCGGCTTGTTTCTTCCGCACTTCGCCGATGAACTTTACTCTGCCGGGGCTGGAACCACTGAGGCATTCTCGTCCTGCTTGGCAGCGCCGGCACGCCGACGGGTCGCCTTCGGCTTCGCGGATGATGCCGCCTTCTTCCTCGCCACCGGCTTTGCAGGTTCAGCCGTCATCGCTGCGATCGGTTCTTCCTTTGCGGATGCTGGAGCCTTCGCGTCCGGCGAGGGTTTTTTCACAACCGATTTCTTCCTGCCCGGTTTAACGGCCGCGACGCTCGTCTCCGGCTCAGCGGGCGGGGCCACCGGCTCGGGGTTCGGTGCAAGTGCAACGGCCTCGGCCTGATCGCCCGACACCACAGGAGCTGCCTTGACGCGACCCCGCCTGGGCTTTTTTCCGGTCACCGGCGTGGGGGCTGGAATCGCTTCCGGTACAGGCACCGCTTCGACAACAGCCGGCGCCTCGATCGCGGGCACCTCTGCCGTAGACTTTGCACCCGCCCGGCGTCCAAGTCCCAGTTGCTGGGCGACAGCGCGCCGCTGTTCCGAATAGGCCGGCGCGATCATCGGATAATCCTTGGGAAGGTTATAGCGCTCTCGATATTCCGCCGGCGTCAGCCCATTCGTCGCCAGATGGCGTTTGAGCGTCTTGTAAGGCTTGCCGTCGAGCATGCTGATGATGTGCTCGCGCGAACCCAGGCTCTTCCGGACTGACACAGCCGGAACATGCTCGGGCGTTGCCGGTGTCTCTACTGCAGCCTTTCGCTCAAGCGCGCCGCGCGTGGCTTCGATGATCCCGGCGATATCGCCTGCCGGCACCTGGTTGTTGGAGAAATAGGCGCTCAGTAACTGCACCGTCATCGCGGTGAAATCGGGCTGCTCGGTATCGGCCACGTAAAACTCCCAGGTCAGGAAGGCGAAAGAATGCCGGTCATTGCCGGAAAAGCGATGAAGAAGAGCAAAACGGGAATGTGGGGCACATGCAAGCCGCGAATGAGAGGGTCTGCCCGCGGCCCGCGAAAGGGGAGGGGGCGAGGAAGGATCGAGGCCGATCGATGGTCTTCTATCCTGAAAGATATGCCATGGCTGACCGCGTATCCGCGCACATCATGATCGGCGGAACAATTGCCCGCCAGAATTATCCAGCACTCGTCCAGGCGATCGCAGCCGACAATCCGGCTATTGATTGGGACGCAGCGCCCTTCGACCCTACCGATATTCCGGTAGACCATCCGCTTGCCCTGATGGACCATGAGGTCGCCAACGGATGCTTCGAAGCGGTCGAGCAATGCTGCCGTCGACTTCATCTCCACTATGTTCGTTGGGCCGGCGGATATCCCGGCAGCTTCCCTTCGGTTCGTGTCGTTCATGCAGGTCAGGGCGAGCCACAAACCTATCTCACCACGGAGGATGATCAGCAGATATTCTCAATCGAGCATATCCGGGAACTGGGCAGCATCGAGGCGATCGAGGCTGAATATCGGTCCGCGCGCCTCAGTCCGCCGCCGCTGGTGCTGGTCGACGACAACCCGGATGATGAACAGCATGCCGAGACGGATCATGGCTGATCATTATATCCAGGGATCCTTCGCTTTTATCTGCACGGCGCAAGAGAGCGCGCTGATCGAGGAGGCATGGCAGCACGCGTCCGATCTGCTGGGCGATTCCGTGCCAGCAGAACCCAGCGCTGAATTCCTCGCCGCCTTCATGCCGACCGATCTCGCCAATCCCTTCAACGGCCTGCTTGCTATCTTCGACGACTCTGACTTTCCCGACTTCGGCGCCGAGATCGAAATTGCCGGCGCCGTGGATTGTGAGGTCGCCATTTACGGAACGTCCGACTTCCAGCCTGGTCCAATCGCCGAACTCATCCGCCGATGCTGTCTGGAAACCTTGAAGTCCGGACCCCTGGGTTTCGACTGGAGCTACAGCTGCTCCCGTCCCCGTCGAGACAGTTTTGGCGGCGGATGGTGCGTAATATTCGCGGACCATGTGGAGTTCGCGACCACACAGGAGGAAATGAAGCGCCGAGTGGCCAGGCCCGCCGGCATGCCGTCGGAAGATCGCCCTGATTCCTGGATCGACAACCCCGAACATCCTTCAGCCGACTGGAGGATCGAGGTGGCCAATGGCGACACCTGTCTGGGCTATCTCGATTGGGCACTTGCCCGAACTGCCGGTGCCCAAACTGCCGAAACGCGATCGGCCTGATCCGCCTCACTTCTTCTGATTACCTCAAACACCAAGGACATCACGATGACCGACGCCAACACGCCGGATGCGTCCGCGCGCCTCTATAGCGAGACCTCCTTCGACGACCGTCGGGTAGGCACGGCCCGTTGCCGGGCCGCACCCCCCTCAGAACCGGACTTGATAGTTTCCCATCATCCGGCTCAAGCCTTTCAGAAGCCCGGTATCACCCGAGCCAGCAGCACCCGGAACTAGG
>NZ_SEOO01000026.1 GCF_004152865.1 Sphingobium cupriresistens
AGGGCATGGCCGCCCTTGCCACACCAATGATCGAGGAGGCACAGCCGCTACAGATTACACCCAAGGCCGCCTGAAAATGCAGCCCAGTGGCCACACCCGATTTTACACCACATTGACGGACGCGACCTGTCGACGGGCATGAAGGGGCATCGCACCCCGACCGGCGATTTCCCCATATTGCAGAAACGGCAATGGCATCGCTCCAACCTCTACAGCAATGCGCCCATGCCCTATATGCAGCGGCTGACCTGGGACGGGATCGCCCTCCATGCCGGGCATAATCCGGGCTATCCGGCGAGCCACGGCTGCATCCGCCTGCCCTATGCCTTCGCCCGCGACCTGTTCGCGCTGACGAAGATGGGGACGCTGGTGGAAGTGACGCAGGCGCGCCTGACTGCGGCGCTGCAATATGATCCGCTGGTGCTGGGCGATCCGGCGAGCCAAGTGGTGACCTTCGGGCCGGCGCGGAGCGAGCGGATGACATTGCCGCCGGTGCCTGCTGGCGGGAATGGGGCGCCGAGGCTGGAGGTCGATCCGGCGATTTTCGGCAATTGGGGCGGCTGAACCGTTAGGGGGTTGCAGGGTTTATTGTCTCTGGTCATCGTCCCCGATGCGCCATCCACGCCCATCTGGCGTGACGCGAGAAGGAGTGTCGATGCAGGCCAGCCCCTTATCTGCCCGATCCCTGCCAACCCGCTCCCTGGCGGTCGCTGCGCTGTCCACCATCGTCGAATGGTATGATTTCACCCTCTATCTCTATTTCGCCACGGTATTGTCGCGGACCTTCTTCGGCGGGGGTGCGGTAGGGCTGGGCGATGCGCTGGCGGGCTTTGCGCTGGCCTATCTGATGCGGCCGGTCGGCGCGATCGTGTTCGGCCATATCGGCGACCGCTACGGGCGGCGGGTGACGATGCTGCTGTCGATGGGGATGATGACCGCGGCGATGCTGGCCACCGCGATGTTGCCGACCCATGCGCAGGTCGGGCCGCTGGCGGGGTGGCTGATGATCGGGTTGCGCTGTGTCATGGCCTTCTCCGTCGGTGGCGAATATACCGGCGTCGTCGCCTATCTGCTGGAGGGCGCGCGGGCCGGGCGGCGCGGGTTCGTGACGTCGCTGGCGTCGGCGGCGAGCGAGGTCGGCGCGCTGCTGGCGGCGGGGGTGTCGGCGATCACCGTTGCTTCGCTGGACACCAGGAGCCTGACCGACTGGGGCTGGCGGATACCCTTTCTGGTCGGCGCGGTGTTGGCGGGCGTGATCCTGCTGGCGCGATCGACGATGGAGGAATCACCTGATTTCCTGCGGCAGCAAGCCCAGGCGACGACGCCCACCAATCCGTTGACCCACAGCCTGCGCCACCACAGGGCGGCGATCGGCCGGGGTTTTGCGATTTCGGCGCTGGGGTCGATCACCTATTATGTCGGCATTACCTATGTGCCGAGCTTCCTATCCGCCATGGGGACGACGGGGGAAAGGGACGCCCTGTGGCTGTCGACCCTGGCCGCGCTGGCTGTGATACTGGTGACACCGCTGGTTGGATGGCTGACCGATCGGGTCGGGCGGCGGCCGGTCCTCATCGCGTTGGCGCTGGCGGGCGCGCTGCTGCCGACGGCGATGTTCCTGCTGATGCAGGGCGGCTTCGGCGTGGCGCTGGCGGGGGCCGTGGTGCTCGCCTGCCTGGGCGGGGCGGTGAGTGCCGTCGGGGCGGTCGCCACGGCCGAGCAGTTTCCCGGCGAGGGGCGTTTGAGCGGCCTGGCGTTCGGCGCGACCAGTGCGACGGCCCTGTTCGGCGGATTGACGCCATGGCTGGCGCACTGGCTGATCGAACGCAGCGGCTGGGCCCCGGCGCCCGGCGCGATGATCGCGCTGGTGGCGCTGTGCGTGCTGCCCGTACTGCTGACGCTGCCCGAAACCGCGCCGCGGATACGCAAAAAGGCCGACCCGTCGCCGGACCGGCCTTTCTCGTAAAACCCCGCTCAGGGTTGTCCTTATGCCGCCTGGGCCGCTTCTTCGCTGGCGGGCAGGCGGATCAAATAGTCGAAGGCGGACAGACCCGCCGTCGATCCCGCGCCCATCGCGATCACGATCTGCTTGTACGGAACCGTTGTGCAGTCGCCCGCCGCGAAGATGCCCGGCTGGCTGGTTTCGCCGCGCGCGTCGATCTCTATCTCGCCACGGGGGGACAGGGCGATCGCGTCCTTGAGCCATTCGGTGTTGGGCACCAGGCCGATCTGGACGAAAATCCCTTCCAGTTCGACATCATGTTCGGCGCCATGGTTGCGATCCTTGTAGGACAGGCCCGTCACCCGTTCGCCATTGCCGTCCACCTTGGTCGTCAGGGCCGAGGTGATGATCTTGACATTGGGCAGGCTGGCGAGCTTGCGCTGCAACACCGCATCAGCGCGCAACTGGCTGTCATATTCGATCAGTGTCACATGGGCGACGATGCCGGCCAGGTCGATCGCGGCTTCGACGCCGCTATTGCCGCCGCCGATCACCGCCACGCGCTTGCCCTTGAACAGCGGACCATCGCAATGCGGGCAATAGGCGACGCCCTTGTTGCGATACTCGTCCTCACCGGGGACGCCCATCTGCCGCCAGCGCGCGCCGGTGGACAGGATGAGCGTGCGGCCTTTCAAGGACGCGCCGTTCTCCAGCACGACTTCATGATAGCCGCCCTCGGTCTGGGCCGGGATCAGCTTCGCCGCCTTTTGCAGGTTCATGATCTCGACGTCATAATCCTTCACATGCGCTTCGAGCGCGCTCGCCAGCTTCGGCCCCTCGGTGTGCGATACCGAGATGAAATTCTCGATATCCATCGTGTCGAGCACTTGGCCGCCAAAGCGTTCGGCTGCGACGCCGGTGCGGATGCCCTTTCGCGCCGCATAGATGGCGGCCGCCGCGCCCGCCGGCCCGCCGCCGACGATCAGCACTTCGAACGGGTCCTGGCTTTTGATCTTCTCCGCGGCGCGGACCGCCGCGCCGCTGTCGATCTTCGCGACGATCTGTTCCAACTCCATGCGGCCACTGGCGAAGGGTTCGCCATTCAGGAAGATGGTGGGAACGGCCATCACCTTGCGGCTGTCCACCTCTTCCTTGAACAGCGCGCCGTCGATGGCGACGTGGCTGATGCGGGGATTGAGGACGCTCATCAGGTTCAGCGCCTGCACCACGTCGGGGCAATTCTGGCACGAAAGCGAGAAATAGGTTTCGAAGGCGAAGTCGCCCTCAATATCCTCGATCTGTTGGATCAGATCCTGCGCCGCCTTCGACGGATGGCCGCCGACCTGGAGCAGGGCGAGCACCAGCGAAGTGAATTCATGGCCCATCGGCAGGCCGGCGAAGCGCACGCCGATTTCGGTGCCGACCCGGCGGATCATGAAGCTAGGGGTGCGCTGATCTACGCCGCTGACTACGGTCACCTTGTCGGACATGGTGGCAATGTCATTTAACAGTTCGTCCAGTTCGCGCGACTTTGCGCCATCATCCAGCGACGCCACCAACTCGATCGGCTGGGTGATGTTCGCCAGATAGCCCTTGAGCTGTCCTTTGAGATTTGCGTCCAACATCGTTCTGGCTCCGTTGCGTGAAGAGAGCGGGCCGCCTTGCCCTGTCCGAAGGGAGAGGAAAGGATAGGCGCAAGACGGCCCGCCGCCGGGGATGGTGCGACCCTAAGGCCCCGGATGAAATAGGGTTTGTCTGTCTAAGGGGGGCCTGATCCGCCGGGTTCCGCAACTGTTGGCGGAACCCGGCGAGCCTGTACGCGGCCAGGCGTATTTTTAGATCTTGCCGACCAGGTCGAGCGACGGCGCCAGGGTGGCTTCGCCTTCTTCCCACTTGGCGGGGCAGACTTCACCGGGGTTGGCGGCGACATATTGCGCAGCCTTGACCTTGCGCAGCAGTTCGGTCGCGTTGCGGCCGACGCCTTCCGAGGTGATTTCCATGAACTGGATCACGCCTTCGGGATCGACCAGGAAGGTCGCGCGGTCGGCCAGGCCAACGCCCGGACGCATCACGTCGAAATTGTTCGTAATCTGGCCCGACTGGTCGCCCAGCATATAATAGTTGATCTTGCCGATCGCCGGCGAGGTGTCGTGCCAGGCCTTGTGGCTGAAATGGGTGTCAGTCGACACCGAATAGACTTCCACGCCCATCTTCTGCAGGGTGGGGTAGATGTCCGCCAGATCTTCCAGCTCGGTCGGGCAGACGAAGGTGAAATCGGCCGGATAGAAGAAGAAGACCGCCCACTTGCCCTTCACGTCAGCGTCGGTCACGTCGACGAACTTGCCTTCCTTATAGGCGGTCGCGGAGAACGGCTTGATGGTGGTGTTGATGAGAGCCATTGGCTGTCCAAATCCTCATAATGATGTTGCAGTTGCGAACATCCATGTAGGGATGCGGTCGATTCGGGGGAAATTGGTTTTCTCGGATGGCCTGAGTGAGAAAAGCGATCACAGCCGATCGGACTGATCGATCGCTTCGCCTGTCCTCAAGCGTCCGCCATCACCTGTAACATAGCGTCTTCGACCATGGCTTGGGCCTCTTCTGGCGAAAAGGTCGATCGGTCGAGGCAGAGTTCGAGCCAGAGGCCGTCGACCAGCGCGGTCAGGCTGATCGCGGCGACCCGGACGCGCGCATCGCTCATCGCCGGGGCGGCTGCGCGCAGCAGCGTTTCGAGTTGCGCCCGCGCGCCGCCATAGACTTCGGCATGGACCGCGGCGATCTTCGGGTCGGACTTCACCAGGCTCCAGAAGGCGATCCAGGTGGCGAGCAAATCGGGATCGAGCACCGGCGGCAGGAAATTGGCTTGAAGGCAGGCGCGCAGCCGGTCGCGCGGATCGTCGCCTGCCGCCTCCATCGCGGCGTCGAGCGCGGCGGAGACTTTCGCGCCGACTTCGGCATAAGTGGCCAGGATCAGCGCATCGACGCCGTCGAAATAATGGGTCAGCAGCCCAGATGACACCCCCGCATGGCCGCAGATCGCGCGGACCGACGTGCCGCCCACGCCCTTTTCGGCCAGGCAGCGGGCCGTCGCCTCGATCAGCGCCTGGCGCCGCACATCCGCCGTCTCCCGGACAAATCGCGCCCTGGGTCGCGCCCTGCCCATGCCACCGTCCCTCTTGTCGTTCACGTCCAATCCCCCCGTTTCATCCTTTGCGCGCTGACGGTGCGGCTGGCAAGATGGCGTCTCAAGCGAGGGATCGAACCAGCGGCCCGGTTGGTTCTTCCTGGGACATGAAGGAGATTGACGGATGATGCGCGCCCTTTCCCCCTTGCTTGCGTTGCCCCTGTTGTTGGCAGGCTGCGCCAAGAGCGACGACAATGTCGCGGTCGCGAACAGTAACGCCGCCGCCGCAGTAGAGACGATCGAGGACATGGACGCGGTGCCGGCGAACGCGCAGGCGGCAGACGCACGTCTGCCGACAGACGATTGGGTCGGGCGCTGGATCGGGCCGGAGGGATTGTTCCTCGACATCCAGCCTTCGCCCGACGGCAAGCCGGGCCATTATGCGCTGACCAACAAGGACAATCTCGATCGGCAGGGCGATTATAGCGGCATCGCCGAAGGCGCGACGATCCGCTTCGTGCGCGACGGCAAGGATATGGCGATCCGGCCGGGCGATGGCGATGAGACGGGGTTCAAATATCTGGCGGGCAAGCAGGACTGCCTGATCGTGATCGCGGGGCAGGAGGGCTATTGCCGATAGGGTGGAGGCGCCGTTCCTATCCAGTCTTGGCGCGACGCCCGACATGGGCGGGTAGAAGACGTCCCCCTCCGGCCAACGGGAGGGGGATCATGGCAAATTCTGGTCCGCCGTCCCCGCCATCACTTGCCCAATCCCTCCAGCGCCGAAAAGCGCTGCGACCATAGCGCGCCATGGACGGCCATCCATCCGATTACCGGCGCCAGTCCCTTCACCCGCGCGGCGTACCAGGTTTCGCGCCCTGTCCGACGGGCGGTCACGAGGCCGGCACGTTTCAGCTTGGCCATATGGCGCGACACCATCGGCTGCGATACGCCCGATTGCTGGGTCAGCGCCTGCACATTCTGTTCGCCTTCGCGCACCAGCGTTTCCAGCAGGGCGCGGCGGGTGCCGTCGGACAGCGCCTTGAACAGGGCATCGGTGGCGGCGTCGCGATCGGCGCTGCGTGAATCAGTCATCATGGTTAACCCATAATCATTGGGTTATGGATTGGTCAAGTTTCTGAGCGTTTAACCGTCTCGAACCAGCGTTAACCAAAAAAAGTTCGGCACGGTGGGGGATAGAGTCTTTTGAGTCACACCGCCCGATATGGAGTCTGGGGCGAGTCGCACGACTCTATATCTTGTGGGTGCACCCTTCGTTCCCGGTCGTGTTAACCATTTCCTGAACGCCCTGTGATAAGTTGCTGATCTTGACGGCGGACTCCCAAGGACTCATCGCTGGTCCTTAGAACGAATTCGGGGGCTTTTGCATATGGGTGTAATGGAGCGCGTCGCGGCGCCGCGGCGGAAGAAGACGGCACGGCCGGTCGTGGTCGACGCGGCCCAGATCGCGACCGACACCCTGCTGCGCGGCGATTGCATCTCGGAAATGGCCAAGCTGCCCGACAATTGCATCGACATGATCTTCGCCGATCCGCCCTATAATCTGCAACTGGGCGGCGACCTGTTCCGGCCCGAAGGCGGCCGCGTCGACGCGGTCGACAATGACTGGGACAAGTTCGACACGCTGGGCAGCTATGACCGCTTCACCAAGGCGTGGCTGCGCGAGGCGCGCCGTATCTTGAAGCCCAACGGTTCGATCTGGGTGATCGGCAGCTATCATAATATCTTCCGCGTCGGCACCGCGCTCCAGGACGAAGGCTTCTGGATCCTCAACGACATCATCTGGCGCAAGTCCAACCCGATGCCCAATTTCAAGGGCACGCGCTTCACCAATGCGCATGAGACGCTGATCTGGGCGAGCCAGGGCGAGGACGCTAAATATACGTTCAACTACAAGGCGATGAAGACGCTGAACGATGAATTGCAGATGCGCTCCGACTGGGTGCTGCCGATTTGCGGCGGGCAGGAACGGCTGAAGCGCAACGGCGCCAAGGCGCACCCGACGCAGAAGCCCGAAGCGCTGCTCTATCGCGTGATGCTGGCCTGCACCAAGCCGGGCGACGTGGTGCTTGATCCCTTTTTCGGCACCGGCACTACGGGCGCAGTCGCCAAGCGGTTGGGCCGCAAATGGATCGGCATCGAGCGCGAGGATGACTATATCGAGGTCGCGCTGGAGCGGATCGAGGCGGCGCTGCCGCTGGACGAAAGCGCGCTGACCATCATGCAGACCGCGCGCCAGCAGCCCAAGGTGGCGTTCGGCACGCTGGTCGAGACGGGCTATCTGACGCCGGGCGCTATATTGCGCGATGCCAAGCGTCGCTGGCAAGCGGAGGTCCGCGCCGACGGTTCGCTGCTGGTGGGGGCCGATACCGGGTCGATCCACAAGATGGGCGCGACGCTGCAAAATGCGCCAAGCTGCAACGGCTGGACCTTCTGGCATGTGGAGGTCGAGGGCAAGTTGCAGCCGATCGACACGCTGCGGCAGACCTATTTGCTGGCGAACGAGCCTTAGCCTCATCCTTGCAATTCCGCTTGGGCTGGGCGAAGTCGAAGCCTTCCGCTGACCGAAGGGAAGCGACTTCGCTCCGCTCAGTGTGGCCCTTCGACTTCGCTCAGGGCGAACGGGAGAAATGATGACCCTTCCTGCCATCCCGCCCCACGCCCGCCTCTACCTGAAGCCCACATGGTTCGTGCCGACGCCGATCGGCTTGCCCGACGGGTCGGTGGCGCGGATGGGCAATGGGCTGATCTGGTTCCAGGGCTATGAACTGAGCGCCTTCGACGGCGCGCGACGGATCGCGCGGATCGTGGTGCCGGTGGCGGATTTCGATGCGGCCATTGCGGGACTGCCCGATGCGCTGGCGGCGCGGGCGCAGCGGCTGGCGGCGCATATCTCCGCGCTCCGCGCTCCGCTGGTGCTGGGCGACCGCACGATCCGCTTCGACGCGCCGCAGGTGATGGCGATATTGAACGTCACGCCCGACAGCTTCTCCGACGGCGGCAAGCATGTCGGCGATCCCCAGGCGGCGGCGGATGCCGGCTTCGCGATGGCGGCGGCGGGGGCGGCGCTGATCGACGTGGGCGGCGAATCGACCCGGCCGCGCGCGCCTAAGGTCTGGGAGGGCGACGAGATCGCGCGCATCGCCCCGGTGATCGAGCGGCTGGCGGCGGCGGGCGTGCCGGTGTCGGTCGATACGCGCAAGGCGGGCGTGATGGAGGCGGCGCTGGCGGCGGGCGCCGCTGTCGTCAACGATGTCAGCGCGCTTGCGCATGATCCGCGCAGTCTGGAGGTGGTGGCGCGCGCGCGATGCCCGGTGATCCTGATGCACGCCCCATCCGCTGGCGACGATCCGCATGACAATCCGGGCGGTTATGGCGATGTCGTCGCCGACGTGTTCGACCATCTGGAGGCGCGGATCGCCGCGTGCGAGGGGGCGGGGATTGCGCGCGACCGGATCATGGTCGATCCGGGGCTGGGCTTCGGCAAGAGCCTGGCCGACAATCTGGCGCTGGTGAACGGCCTGGCGACTTTCCAGGCGCTGGGCGTGCCGCTGCTGTTCGCAGGGAGCCGCAAGCGGTTGATCGGGGCGCTGTCGAACGAAGCGCCGGCGGCGGATCGGCTGGGCGGATCGGTCGCGCTGGGCTTCCGCGCGGCGCAACTGGGCGCGCAGATGGTGCGGGTGCATGATGTCCGCGAAAGCGTGCAGGCGCTTCACTTGTGGCGCGGGCTGGCGGATGCGGGATTGAGCGCGGTTTAGGCGGGTTTGGCCGGCCCGACTTCAAACTACCAAGCGCGCATAGAATCGGTTATCGACGGCCATCTTGGGGAAGTCGGGCGGCAGCGCTTCCGCCTCCACCCGCGCAAAGCCGTTCTTCTCGTAGAAGCGGTGCGCGGCAACGAAGCGGTCGGTGGTGCCAAGCCAGATTTGGGTCACGCCCCGGTCGCGGGCGGCCGCCAGAGCCGTGTCGAGTAGCGCCTGCGCCACGCCCGCCGCGCGGCCGCGATGGCTGGCGGCGACGAACATCTTGCGCAGGGCGACAGCGCCCGATCCGATATCCTTCAGCGCGACCGTGCCGACCAAGCGACCGTTTGCCCGCGCGACCCAGAAGCCGCCCGCGCCCGGCCCGTAATAGGCGGGAATGGCGCTCAGGTCCGGCTGGTCGGCCGCGGTAATGGCGATGCCATATTCGTCGCGCTGGATCGACAGCATCAGGTCCAGCACGCCCTGCTGGTCGGCGGGAGCGAACGGGCCGATCATGCGCGGCGCGGGGTCAGTTGGCGTTGGCCGCCGGGGCGGGGACGGCCGCTGGCGCAGGCGTCGTCCCGTCCTTCCGCGCGAAGCTGCGCAGACTGGCCAGCGTCTGCTCGGCGATACCCTGATATTGTTCGCTCAGCATTTCGGGATACACGAAAGTGGCGGTCACGATCGCGCCGTCGGGCTGCTTGAGCAGGCGGATCGCGACATTATTACCTTCGCCGTCATTGGCGGTGCCGCGATATTCATTCTCGCCGACGAAATCGCCATCCACGCCTTCGGCGCTGTCGTTGACCGCTTCCACAATCTGCTGGAGCGTCTGGTCATTGTCGTTCTTCTGCCAGAATACCCGCACGTCCGCGCCGGCGCCGGGGTCTTGATAGACCGCGCCGTCGGCGGTGCTGGCGGCCTTGTCTACGGTCCAGCCTTCGGGGAAGGTGATGGAAAAGCCGCGTGTCTGGTTCACATAATTGCGATTGTCGGTGTCCTCGGCCGTGGCGTTGGCGATCGCATTGGCCGCTGCGGCGTTGGCGGCCGCGGCCAGTTCCTCCTGGGTCGGCATGTCTGCGACCGGTTCGGACCGGCCACAGGCGAATAGCAGGAGGAGGGGGAGGCAGGCGGCCAAAGAGGCGGAACGGGCGGCGTTTTTCATGGCGCAATCCAAAGCATAGCCACGCGGATAATTCAACGGCGTAAGCCGGCCGCTTCGCTTATCCGTTCTTATCGGCCGTTCAGGCGGCGCTGTCGATGCCCAGTTCGGCCAGCTTGCGATAGAGGGTTGAGCGGCCGATACCCAGCCGCCGGGCGACTTCCGTCATACGGCCGCGATAATGGCCGATGGCGAGACGGATGACGTCGGCCTCGATCTCGGCTAGTTGGCGGACATGGCCGTCGCCTTCGAACAAAGTGATGCCCGCGCCGTCGCGATGCGGCTGGCTGGCGGCGCGCGGGCGCAACGACAATATGCTGGCCCCGGCCTGGATCTGCGACGCGATCTGCGGGAAATCCTGCGGCGTCAGCGCATCGCCCTCGCACAGGACGGCGGCGCGGAAGAGGGCGTTCTGGAGCTGGCGGACATTGCCCGGCCAGCCATGTTGCATCAACAGCGCCAGCGCATCATCGGTGACGCCCAGCCCGCGCAGCCCCGGCTGGGTGGCGATGCGGGCGAGCAGATGGCGGCAAAGCGCGGGAATGTCGCCCATGCGTTCGCGCAAGGGCGGGACGGTGAGCTGGACGACGTTGAGGCGGTAATAAAGATCCTCGCGGAAATTGCCGGCCTCGACCTCCTCGATCAGCCGCTTGTTGGTCGCGGCGATGACGCGGACATCGACATGGACCGGGCGGCGCGCGCCGATCGGCTGGACTTCGCCATCCTGCAACACCCGCAGCAGCTTGACCTGCGCGTCCAGCGGCATTTCGCTGACTTCATCGAGGAAGAGCGTGCCCATGTCGGCGCTGGCGAACTTGCCGACATGGCGGTCGAACGCGCCGGTGAAGGCGCCACGCTCATGGCCGAACAGTTCCGATTCGACGAGGTTGGCCGGAATCGCGCCGCAATTGACGGTCACCATCGCCTGTTTGTGGCGGGGGGAAGCGGCATGGATGGCGCGGGCGATGACATCCTTGCCGACGCCGCTTTCGCCCTCGATCAGCACGGGCACGCGGGCGCGGGCGGCCTTGGCCGCGATGGCCAGGGCGGCGCGGAATTGCGGGGCGGAACCGACCACATCCTCGAACGAGAGGGGGGCGGTGATCTTTTCGGTGAGCGGACGCAATTCGCCCGCCGCGGCGCCTTCGGCCAGCGTCGCGTTCAAGGCGGCGAGCAACCTTTCGGGCGCGATCGGCTTGGACAGATAATCGGTAGCGCCCGCGCGCATCGCCTCTACGGCGATGGCGACATTGTTATGCGCGGTCAGGATCAGGATCGGCAGCGCCGGGCGCCGACTACGAATTTCGCGGATCAGGCCCGATGGCTCATAGTCCGGGCTCCATTGGTCCAGGATGATGGCGTCAAGCTGCATCCCGTCCTGCGTGCCTAGCGTCGCAATGGCGGTTTCGCCGTCGGCGGCGAAGATGGTGCGCCATCCCGCACGCGCTCCCAGCGCCGACACCAGACGTCGCTGCGCCGGTTCATCGTCGATCAGCATCAGCATCGGTACGCCGTCGCGCGCCATCAAATCCCTCATATGCAACCCGCAGGCGATGGTAAGCGCAGGGGGTAAAGGCGGGCTTAACTGCGACGAATTTTCTTGCAGGCGGCGGGTTGAGGGCGCGGCCCCCAGACGATAAGAGGTGGGCCAGCATCGACAGGACAAGGGGACAGGATATGGCGTCGGACAGCAATATGAAGGCCGCGAACCAGACTTATGGAAGCTTCGTCGGCTTCGTCAAATGGGGCACGATCGTCAGCGTCGCGCTCGCCGCGCTGGTGGTGCTGCTGATCGCCTGACCCGCTTGCCGCAGGGCGTAATGACAGGCGCGCGCGCATGACGGGCGCGCTGGCGTTGCTGCCCCTGTTCCTGGCCGCCTGTGCGGGCGGCTATATCGCCGCCCGGCCGGGGACGGACTCCGATCGTCCGGCTTGGCGATCGGGAACGGGCGGCGTGGCCGCCATCCTGTTCGTCGGCGCGCTGATCGCCGCCGCCGAAGCGGGCAGCGCGACGGCGCGCTACATCGCCCTGATCGCCCTGCTATGCGCCAGCGCCGCGAGCGTCCTGTTGCTGGGCGTGCCAGAACGCGGCCTGACGCCGGATGGTGACGGTGATGACGGGGTGGACGGATGATCCCCCCTGTCGGCCCTGCATGGCTGGGCGCGCAACTGAATGGCATCGGTCCATCGCCCGTGGTGGCGGGCGCCTATCTATTCTCCGCCGCGCTGTTGTTGCTGGGGTTGTCGCTGCGTAGCGGCGGCCATGGCAATCGCTGGGCGATGGCGGGCATCGTGACCGGGGCGGCGGCGGCGGTCTATAGCCATGATGTCGTCAACCTGCCGGAAATGGTGAGCGTGGTCGTGATCGGCGGCGGCATCGGTCTGTTGCTGGCGCGGCGCAGCGCGGTGGCGGCCTTGCCCTGGCTGATGCTCGCGGGCCACGGCCTGCTGGGCGTGGCGGCGATGGCCATGGCCGCGACCCTGTGGCGCAATCCCGGCGCGTTCGGCTTGGCCGCCGACGATGGCCTATTGCTGACGCTCGGCTTTGCTTTGGGCGCGATGACGCTGGCGGGCGCGCTGGCCTTGGCGGTCGGTCGCAGGCCGGGCGGACTTGCCCTGCTTGGCAGCGGCGCGGGTTGGGCGGCGGCGGCGCTGGGCTTTGCTATCGGCAATAGTGCAATGGTCGTGGCGGGCGGCATGGCGGGCGTCGCCGGGCTGCGTCTGGCATGGCGCGCGCGGCGGATCGCATCAAGAGCCTTGCCCAGCGGGGCGGGCTTACCCTAACGCTATGGGCAAATCATTCCCGCAGCGGAGACGTATATGCACAAACTCGGCCTGATCGGCGGCCTTAGCTGGACCTCCACCGCGCGCTATTATGCCATCATCAACCAGGCGGTCCACCGCGCGCTGGGCGGGCAGCATAGTGCGCCGTTGCTGATCGAGAGCCTGGATTTCGCCGAAGTCGCGCGCTGCGCCACGGAAAATGACTGGGACTGCGCGGCAGGGCAGCTGATCGGCGCGGCCCAGAGGCTGGAGCAGGGCGGCGCAGGCGCGCTGTTGATCTGCGCCAATTCGATGCATCGCGTCTATGACCGGGTGCAGGCGGCGGTCGGCATCCCGATCCTGCATATCGCCGATATCGTCGGCAAGAAGATGAAGGCGGACGGCATCGAAAAGGCGGCGCTGATCGGCACGCGCAACGTGATGACCGAGAAATTCTATCGCCAGCGGCTGGTCGCGCATGGCATTTCGCTGCTGCCCGCCGACATGGAACTGGCCGAACGGATCGACAGGATCGTCTATGACGAACTGACCGTGGGGAAGGTGAGCAAGGAATCCGAACGCTATATGAAGTCGGAACTGACCGACATCGCGAAGGAGGATGTGCAGGCGGTGGTGCTGGCCTGCACCGAATTGGAGCTGATCGTGGACGTGAAGGCCAATGTCCTGCCCATCTATGATTGCACCAGCATCCACGCCAAGGCGGGGGTGGAATTCATATTGGGGTGAGCGCCATCCCGCGCAGGCGGGAGCCCAGTCCCAAGCCGGCCGATGATCGCGAGGGCGGTGCTGGGTTCCCGCCTGCGCGAGGAAATCGTGATGTATTTACCGGCCCGGCTCCGCCAGCGCGATATCCATGTCCGCCAGCGCCAGGCGCAGCAGTTCGGCCATGGCTGTGCGCGCGGCGGCGGTGTCGCGGGCGGCGATCGCCTGGAACACGGCGCGATGGTCGGGCAGGGGATCACGGGGCAACAGCTTCTTGCGATGCTTGAAGGTCGTGGTCCAACTGACCGCCGCGCCAACCGAACTGGCCAGCGCCTCCAGCGCGTCATTATGGGTGGCGGCCAGGATGGCATGGTGGAAACGCTGGTCTGCGGCGCGGCCGTCGGGCGTCGACAGGCCGAAGCGGCCCATTTCCGCCAGCGCGGCCTCCATCGTCGCCAGTTGCTCGTCGGTGCGGCGGCGGGCGGCGAATTCGGCGGCGGCCGGTTCGATCACGCCGCGCAGTTCGAACAGGTCGTGGATGAAATTGGCGTCCGGTTCCCCTGCGAACATCCAGGCCAGCATTTCGGGGTCGAGCACGTTCCAGCGACTGCGCGGCAGGACGCGGGTGCCGGCCTTGGGGCGGCTTTCCAGCATCCCCTTGGCGATCAGGATGCGCACCGCCTCGCGATAGGCGGTGCGGGAGACGCCGAGGCGCTCCGACGCCTCGATCTCACCCTCGAACAATTCGCCTGGGCGATGCTTGCCCGTAAGGATCGCGGTGCCCAGGTCGCGGGCGATCGTCTGATGGATGCGCAGCACGCCTTCCTCCGATCCGATCTTGCGCCCGCTACCCAAATCCCCGCTCCTATAGTCTAGTCCTCAAATGCTGCCGTAGGGCAATGCCGTCCGCAAAGAAAGGCGTCCGCCACCAGACGCAGCGGCGCGGTGTCGGCGTCGATCGCCCTGTCCGCCACCAGGCGCACGAAACGGCGGTACATGATCGGATATTCCTCGTCCTGCGCCTTCATCTGCACTTCGCCGTCCAGACGCAGCGTGTTGCCGCCTTCGGACAGGAGCAGGCTGCCCTTGTCCGTCTCGACCGCAATGTCCCAGGTTTGCGGCCCGGTCTGGCGCCAGTCGAACAGGGTGTCGATCGCGGCACCGGATGCCGTCGCCATGGCCAGCGTCGCGCCGATCGGCGCTTGCTTGTTCGACGGCACTTCCAGTTCGGCCGACAGCACGGTGATCGGTTCGCCGACGATTTCGGTCAGGATCGACAGGGCGTTGATGCCCGGATCGAACACGCCAAAGCCGCCCGCTTCCCAGATCCAGGGCTGGCCCGGATGCCAGTGACGGACATCCTCGCGCCACTGGATGTCGATCCGCTCGACCTTGCGCTCCGCGATCCAGGCTTTCGCCTGCGCGACGGCGGCGGCATAGCGGCTGTGCCAGCTGGCATAGAGCGTCACGCCCTGCGACTTGGCCAGCGCCGTCAATGCCTCCACTTCGGACACGGTCGCGCCCGGCGGTTTTTCCAGAAATACATGCTTGCCCGCCAGCAACGCCTGCCGGGCCGCATGATAGCGGACCTGCGGCGGCTGGCACAGGATGACGGCGTCGAGGTCGGGTTCGCCCGCCAGCATCGCGCCGAGGTCGGGGTAATTATTCACCCCTTCCCCCTGCGCGTTGCGGCTGGCGACGGCGACCAGGTCGATGCCGTCGATCTTTTCGATGGCGGGCAGGTGCTGATCGCGCGCGATCTTGCCGAGCCCTACCAGACCTGCCCTGATCGTCATGCGGCCACTTCCAGCTTGCCTTCGTTACGCCGCGTCAGGCCCCAGGGGTTGGCGGCCTGCAACGCGGGCGGCAACAGGCCGTCGGCCAGATCCTGATAGCAGACGGGACGCAAGAAGCGCATCATCGCCAAGGTGCCGACCGAGGTCGAACGGCCGTCCGAGGTCGAGGGGAAGGGACCGCCATGCACCATGGCATGGGTCACTTCGACGCCGGTGGGCCAGCCATTGGCAAGGACGCGGCCGACCTTGCGCGACAGCGTGGGCAACAGCTTGGCGGCATTGTCCGCATCGCTGGCTTCCATCTGGAGCGTCGCGGTCAACTGGCCTTCCAGATCGGCGATGGTGGCGATCACGTCCTCGATCGTGGCGCACTTCACCAGGATCGAGGACGCGCCGAACACTTCATGCGCCAGCGCCGGGTTGGCGCGGAACTGGTCGGACGCGGTGGCGAAGAAGGCGGACTGGCCGCGATTGGCGCCGTCCGCTTCGGTGCCGCGCGCGACGGTAGTGACGCCATCGGCGTTGGCCAGCGCCTCGACGCCCTTTTCATAGGCGGCGTGGATGCCGGGCGTCAGCATGACCTGCGCGGCGTTGGCCGACAGGGCATTGGCGGCCGAGGCGACGAACGTGTCGAGATCGGGGCTGTCGAGCGCAATCACCATGCCGGGATTGGTGCAGAACTGGCCGGCGAACAGCGACATGGAACCGACGAATGCGGTGCCCAGTGCTTCGGCGCGCGCAGCGAGCGCACCGGGCAGCAGGACGACCGGGTTGATCGACGACATTTCCGAATAGACCGGGATCGGCTCTTCGCGCTTGGCCGCAATCTGCATCAGCGCAATGCCGCCGCCGCGCGATCCGGTGAAGCCCACCGCCTTGATATGCGGATCGGCGACCAGCGCGCCACCCAGATCATTGGTGGTGCCGGGCAGGTAGGAGAAGACGCCTTCGGGCAGGCCGCAGGCCGCGACCGCCGCGATGATCGCGCGGGCGACCAGTTCGCCGGTGCCGGGATGGGCGGGATGGCCCTTCACCACGACCGGGCAACCGGCGGCGAAGGCGGACGCGGTGTCACCGCCCGCGACCGAGAAGGCGAGCGGGAAGTTGGATGCGCCGAACACGGCGACGGGGCCGAGCGCCTGGTTGACGCGGCGCAGGTCGCTGCGGGGCAGCGGCGCGCGGTCGGGCAGCGCCTTGTCGATGGTGGCGTCGAGCCAGTCGCCCTGGCGGACATAGCTGGCGAACAGGCGCAACTGGCCGACGGTGCGGCCGCGTTCGCCCTCCAGACGACCGCGCGGCAGGCCGGATTCGCTCATCGCGGTGGTGATGAGCAGGTCGCCGATGGCGACGATCTGGTCGGCGACGCTTTCCAGGAAGGTGGCGCGCGCGTCGGGGGTCAGGGTGGAGAAGCTTTCGAACGCAGCGTCCGCCAGCGCGGTCGCATCCGCGACATCGGCGATCGATGCGTTGGAAAAGGCGACCTCGCCCTTCGCGCCGCTCGATGGGTCGATGGCGTAGAAAGGCGCGCCGCCGGTGCGCTCGCTCGCGCCGATGAGGATGGCTCCGTTGAACATGATGTTCTCCTGAATAGGGGGCAATGGAATTTGGTTAGATGCTCGCGCCGGGAAGCGCTGATCGATTTCCGGCACAGGTGATGCAAAGGCGGTTAAGGTGGGGGGCGCCGCAGATGGCGATGGACGCCCCCGCCTTCAACGGATCAGTGGTTGTCGCGCGGCAGGCCCATGGTCTGGGCGATGCGCTGATATTTCTCCGCGCCTTCCAATATGGCGCCGGTGTTCAACTGGCCGACGACCGACCGCTGGATTTCCTGCCAGGGGGTTTGCGAGGCGGGATATTGGAAGCCGCCCGCGGCCTCCAGCTTCGCCCGGCGCTCGGCCAGTTCCTCGTCCGAAATCAGGACGTTCACCGTACCGGCTTTCAGGTCCATGCGGACCCGGTCGCCGGTTTCCAGCAGCGCCAGGCCCCCCATTGCCGCCGCTTCGGGCGAGGCGTTGAGGATGGACGGGCTGCCCGACGTGCCCGACTGGCGACCATCGCCGATGCAGGGCAGAGCGCTGACGCCTTCGGTGATGAGATAGGCGGGCGGGCGCATGTTCACGACTTCTGCCGCGCCCGGATAGCCGATCGGCCCGGCGCCGCGCATGAACATCAGCGAGTTGGCGGTGATGCCGGTGGCCGGATCGTCGATCCGGTGATGATAATCCTCCGGCCCGTCGAACACGACCGCCGGGCCTTCGAAGGCTTCGGGATCGTCGGGGTTGGACAGGTAACGATCGCGGAACTCGACGCTGATGACGCTGGTCTTCATGACGGCGGCGTCGAACAGATTGCCCGACAGGACGAGGAAGCCGGCGTCCGTGACCAGCGGCTGGTCGAACGGACGGATGACCTTCTCATCCTCGATCTCCACGCCCTTGCAATTTTCGCCCATGGTCTTGCCATTGACGGTCATCGCGCTTGTCCGGATCAGGCCCTGGTCGATCAACTGGCTGACCACGGCGGGAACGCCGCCGGCGCGATAATAATCCTCGCCCAGATACTCGCCGGCGGGCTGGAGGTTGACCAGCAGCGGCACCTTATGCCCGACCGTCTCCCAATCCTTGAGCGGCAGGTCGACGCCCATATGGCGGGCGATGGCGGACAGGTGGATCGGCGCATTGGTCGATCCGCCGATCGCCGAATTGACGACGATGGCGTTGTGGAAGGCGTCCAGCGTCATGATGTCCGACGGCTTGAGGTCTTCGGCGACCATGTCGACGATGCGCTTGCCGGTAAGATAGGCGACTTCCTGGCGATCGCGATAGGGGGCGGGAATCGCGGCGGAACCCGGCAGCATCATGCCCAATGCTTCGGCCAGGCTGTTCATGGTCGATGCCGTGCCCATCGTGTTGCAATAGCCGGTCGACGGCGCGGACGAGGCGACGAGCTTGATGAAGCCTTCGTCATCGATCTTGCCCGCCGCCAGCAGCTGGCGACCCTTCCAGACGATCGTGCCGGACCCGGTGCGCTCGCCCTTGAACCAGCCGTTCAGCATCGGGCCGACCGACAAAGCGATGGCGGGGATGTTGACGGTGGCGGCAGCCATCAGCAGCGCCGGCGTGGTCTTGTCGCAGCCGGTGGTCAGGATCACGCCGTCGAGCGGATAGCCGTACATCGCTTCGACCAGGCCCAGATAGGCGAGGTTGCGGTCGAGGCCGGCCGTGGGCCGCTTGCCGGTTTCCTGGATCGGATGCACCGGAAATTCGATCGCGATGCCGCCCATTTCGCGAATGCCCTCGCGCATCCGCTCGGCCAGCACGATATGGTGGCGGTTGCAGGGCGACAGGTCGCTGCCGGTCTGGGCGATGCCGATGATCGGCTTGCCGCTGCGCAGTTCGTCCAGGCTCAGGCCGAAGTTCAGATAGCGCTCCAGATAGAGCGAGGTCATGTCGATATTGTCCGGGTTGTCGAACCAGGCGCGGCTGCGCAGCTTGGGGAAGGTCTTGGGCGAATCGCTCATCGGGGCATCCTGATTCAAGAAATGGCTGACGCAAAAATTGGGCATGGCGCGTTGACGCGCTCCGCCTCCTGATATACTCAGACAAATAGAAATTCAAGCACCCGAAAAGAGAAAATGTGAGCGCTACCATACAGAGGGAGTCGACGGTGTGTCGATGAACGGCTATGCCGTCGTCGGCGATTGGGGGACAAGCCGTCTGCGGCTGTTCCGGGTCGAAAACGGCGTCTTGACGGCGCGGTGCGACGGGCCTGGGATCGGCGCTGTGCGCGGCGCGGCGGAGGCGGCCTTCGCCGATACGATCGCGCCCTGGCTGACTGACGGTTTGCCCGGATCGATCACCCTGTGCGGCATGGCGGGCGCGCGCGAAGGCTGGGTCGAGGCGCCCTACGCGGATTGCCCCGCCGATGCGGCGCTATGGCGGCAGGCGGCGATGCGCTTCGACTGGCGCGGCGCGCCGGTCGCCATCATGGCGGGCCTGGCCTGCCAGGGCGCTGACGGCATCGCCGATGTCATGCGGGGCGAGGAAACCCAGATATTCGGGGCGATTGCCCGTGACCCGGCGCTGGGTGCGGGACGGCACATGATCGTCCTGCCCGGCACCCACAATAAATGGTCGCTGGTTGAAGATGGCCGCATCACCGCCTTTCGCACCATGCCCACCGGCGAAATCTTCGCGCTGCTGCGCGACCATTCGACCCTGGGTCTGAAGGTCGGTGCCGCCAACCCGGTCGAAGAAGCCGCCGGCTTCGCCGAGGGGCTGGACCGCGCGCATGACGGGAAGCTGTTGCAGTCGTTGTTCGCGGCGCGCGCCATGCGGCTGCGCCAGGGGCGCTCGCCCGACTGGGCGCTGGGCTATCTGTCCGGTCTGCTGATCGGCTGCGAGGTCGCGGAGATGCGCGACACGCTGGGGGTAACGGACAGCATCATCCTGATCGGCGATGCGCGCCTGTCCGCCCGCTATGCGCAGGCGCTGGACAGGCAGGGCGTGGCCACGCACATGCTGGACGGCGACGCCTGTGCGCTCGCCGGCCTTGGCCTGAGGGAGATTTGATAGCATGACCCTGGACGACCTGCTGGCCGATGGCGCGCCGCCCGTCTGCGCGATCCTGCGCGGCATAAGGCCCGACGAGGCGATCGACGTGAGCGCCGCTTTGGTCGATGCGGGCATCCGCATTTTGGAAGTGCCGTTCAATTCGCCCGATCCGCTGGCCAGCATCGCGGCGATGCAGGCCGAATTTGGCGACCGCGGGCTGATCGGCGCCGGCACGGTGCTGAGCGTCGAGGCGGTCGAGGCGCTACATGATGCGGGCGGGCGCATCATGGTCACCCCCAACACCAATCCGGCGGTGATCGCGCGCGGCGCGGCATTGGGGCTGGACCTGCTGCCTGGTTTCATGACGCCCAGCGAAGCCTTCGCCGCCATCGCGGCAGGGGCGAAGCGGATCAAGCTGTTCCCGGCGGCCCGTCTGGGCGCGGCCTATGTGAAGGCGGTCAAGGACGTGCTGCCGCGCGAGGTGGGCGTGTGGGCCGTGGGCGGCACCGGCGCGGACACGATCGGCGAATGGCTGGCGGGCGGCTGCGAAGGCATCGGCGTGGGCGGCGCGCTCTACAAGCCGGGCGACGACGCGGCGACGGTCGGCCAGCGCGGCCGCGATCTGGTCGCGGCGTGGCAGGCGACCTTGCGCTGACAGTCAGGCGACCGTTTCCGGCACGTCCGCAGGCCTGTCCAGCACATCCCGGACCTTGGCGGCCAGATCGGCATAGCTGAAGGGCTTGGTCAGCAGGTCGACGCCTTCGTTCAGCCGGCCGTGATGGACGATGGCGTTGCGGGCATAGCCGGTGGTGAACAGGATCTTGAGGCCAGGCCAGCGCAGCTTGGCCGTGGCGGCCAGATCGGCGCCGGTCATGCCGCCGGGCAGCACGACATCGGTGAAAAGCAGGTCGACCGGTCCCTCGGCCGCCTCCAGCGCCGCCAGCGCGGCCGCGCCGTCGGCCGCAGGGATGACATGATAGCCAAGGTCGCGCAGCGCTTCATGCGAATAAGCGCGGACATTATCGTCATCCTCGCATAGCAAGATGGTTTCCTGTCCGCCCGTCGCCGCGAACGCAGGCGTTTCCTGCGCGTCCTCCATGGTCGTGCAGCCATGATGGCGCGGCAGATAGAGCATGACGCTGGTGCCCTGGCCCGGCTCCGAATAGACCCGCATATGGCCGCCGGACTGTTTGATAAAGCCGTAGACCATCGACAGGCCAAGGCCGGTGCCGCGCCCGACATCCTTGGTGGTGAAGAAAGGCTCGATCGCTTGCGCCAGCGTCGCGCCGTCCATGCCTTCGCCGGTGTCCGACACGCCGATCATCACATAGGGGCCGGGCGCCAGGTCGGTTTCGCGCGCGGCCTGCTGCGCATCGATATAGCTGTTGGACACTTCGATCGTCAGCTTGCCTCCGTCCGGCATTGCGTCGCGGGCGTTGACCGCCAGATTGAGCAGCGCATTTTCCATCTGGTTGACGTCGACGGCGATGGGCCAGGGTTCGGGCGCGTCCATCGTTGTCACGCTGACGGTCTCGCCGAGCGTCCGGTGTAGCATGTCGGACATGCCGGCGACCAGTCGGTTGGGATCGGTCGGTCGCGGGTCGAGCGGCTGGCGGCGGGAGAAGGCGAGCAACCGCTGCGTCAGCACCGCCGCGCGGTCCGCCCCGGCCGCGGCGCGCCCGATCATACGCTGGAGCCTTGTGTCGTCGGCGGGCAAGGCGCGTTGCAACAGTTCCAGATTGCCGGTCACGATCTGTAGCAGGTTATTGAAATCATGCGCCACGCCGCCGGTCAACTGACCCAGCGTCTCCATCTTCTGCGCCTGGCGCAGCGCAGCTTCGGCGTCGGCCAGCGCGCGGGCATGGGCGCGCTGCTCAGTGACGTCGCGGGCGACGGCATAGACGATGTCGTCTTGGGAGACTGCGGTCCAACTGAAGGTGCGATAATCGCCGTCGCGGGTGCGAAACCGATTGTCGAAGCGCAGCACCGGCTGGCCGTGCGCCAGCCCGTCAATCTGATCGCGGGTTGGCTGGATGTCGTCGGGATGCTCCATCCATTCGGCGGTGCGGCCGATCAGTTCCGCCTCGGTCCAGCCCAATATCTCGGTCCAGGCCGGGCTGGCCGCGAGCCAGACGCCGGTCGTGTCGGCGATCAGGAACGGGTCGCGCGCCAGCGCCCAGAGCCGGTTGCGATCGGCCAGCATGGCCCGTTCCGCCAGCACGCGCTTGGTCGTCTCGCTGACGATGCACAACACGCCGCCGATCGACCCGTCGGCTTCGAACACGGGGGAATAGCTGATGTCGAAATAGACGTCCTCGCCGCGCCCGCCGTCACGCTCGATATAGAAGGCGCGGTCCTTTGCGTGGATGGTTTCTCCGGTGTCGAGGACGGACCGGAGCAGCGGACCAAGATCGTCCCACAACTCACGCCAGCCTTCACGCGCCGGGCGGCCCAGCGCCAGGGGATGCTTGTCGCCGATCGTTGGCGCGTAGGATTCATTATAAAGCGCGCAGAAATCAGGCCCCCAGAACAGCACGATCTCCGCTTTAGAAGACAGCATGAGGCGCACGGTAGAGACGAGGATGGGCGACCAGCCATCGACCGGGCCGAGGGGGGAGGCTGTGTCCAGCCGGGCGGTCAGAGCGCCGATCGGTCCCTGTGCGGCGATCATCGCGGCTGTTCCCGTCGATGCGGCGATCATGAAAAGTCCCTGCATTAAACCAAGTTAGGATGATACGCCCGCCGGGGCTTTTGTTTCCCCACCCCTGCCAGCGGCTGGGCTGATTTGTCCATGGGCAATGTCGGGCGGGACGGCTTGAAAAGGGCAGGGCATGAGCGCATGGACCCGGCATGACAGTGTCTCCCTTCACCCGCGCCGCTCCGCCCGTTTCGCGTCCCGCCGCCATCGCCCGCTGGTTGCTGGTCGTCGCCCTGCTGGTCTTCTGCATGGTGGTCGTGGGCGGCATCACCCGGCTGACCGAATCCGGCCTGTCGATTACGCAGTGGAAGCCGATCACCGGCGCCATTCCGCCGCTGACCCATGACCAGTGGATGGAGGCGTTTCGCCTCTATCAGCAGATCCCCGAATATCAGCAGATCAACCGCGGCATGACTCTGGGCGATTTCCAGTTCATATTCTTCTGGGAATGGGCGCATCGGCTACTCGGCCGCCTGATCGGCGTCGCCTTCGCCTTGCCGCTGCTCTGGTTCGCGGCGCGGCGGGCGATCCCCGCGGGCTATGGCGCTCGGCTGGTCGCCTTGCTGGCGCTGGGCGGGTTGCAGGGGGCGATCGGCTGGTGGATGGTGAAGTCGGGCCTGTCGGTGCGCACCGACGTCAGCCATTACCGGCTGGCGGTGCATCTGCTGACGGCGCTGTTCATCATCGGCGGCCTGGTGTGGACCGCGCTCGACCTGCGCGCGCTGGCGCGATCGCCGCGGGCGCGTCCTGCTGCGCTGCGTCCTTTCGCGCTGCTGGTGCTGCTGGTGCTGCTGGTCCAGTTGATGCTGGGGGCCTTCACCGCCGGCCTGGATGCGGGCTATGTGTCGAACACCTGGCCGCTGATGAACGACCATGTCGTGCCCGAAGGCATCCAGTGGCTGGGGTCGCTCTGGGCCACGGTGTCGAGCGATCCCTATCTCGTCCATTTCCTGCATCGCTGGTGGGCCTGGGTCGCCGCCGTGGCGCTGGTCGTGCTGGCGCGGCGCGGGAAACAGGCCGGGCAGCGGGGCGCATCGATCGCGATCAACGCGGCGGTCGGCACGCAAATCCTGCTGGGCATCGCCACCGTCATCAGCGGCATGGCGCTGCCGCTCGCCGTGCTGCACCAGGCGGTCGGCGCGCTGCTGGTCGCCGCCGCCGCCTGGGGCGCCCATGCCGTGGGCGCGCGCCGTTGAGGCGGCTGCTGGTCGCCGCGTTTGTCGCCCTCGGCCAGCCTGCAGCGGCGCAGGGCATAGCCATCCCTTTCGCACCGCCCACCGACCGGGCGCTGATCTATCGGATCGAGCAGCATCGGCCGGTGGAAGGCGCGACCCGCATGTTCAGCGCGACCCGCGACATGCGGTTCGAACGGGCGGGCGAGGGCTATATCTTGCAGGTGACGCTGCGCGACATCGACAGCGATGCGCCGGCCGCCGGGGCGGAGCCCTATCGCGCTGCGCTGACCCCCCCTGATCGGCGTGGTTCTGCGGTTCCGGCTGGACGGGCAGGGGCGGATCGTCGGCCTCGACAATGTCGACGCCGCCTGGGGCGCGGTGCAGGCGGGAATCGACGCCATGCTGGCCAATTTCGCGCCCGATACCCCGCGGCACAAGGCGGCCGCCAATGTAAAGGCGCTGTTCGCCAGCCTGTCGCCCGACGGCCGGCTTGCGCTGCTGGCGGGCGAAGTCCAGCCGCTCTTCCTGTTCGCAGGCAGCAGCGTGGCGGGGGGCGAGGGCCGCGGGCTGCGCACCGTGGCGGGATCGCCGCTGGGCCGGCCAGTGCCGGTCGAAGGCACGTTGCGCGTCGTGGGGCAGCCGGCCGATGCGCTGGACCTGGAGGAGAAACTGGCGGGCGCAGGCGTACAGGTCGGCATCCATTATCGCCTGTCGCGCACCAGCGGGCTGGTGGAAACGCAGCAGCGCAGCTTGGCCGTGGGATCGCTCGCCCTGACCGAAAGCCGGATGTTGACCCCAGTCAAATGAAGGGCGGTATTATTTTACCCGTCAGCAAAGCGGCCGAATCTCTTGACTTGTCGGGCCTCACCCGTCATTAGCGCCCCACTTCCGGGTGTCGGCGACGGCGCCCGGTTTCATTTTTTCATTCTGGAGTATTGGCACCATGAAGGCGCTGATGAAGACCACCAAGCCGGCGACCCCGGCGACGGTCGAAAAGAAGTGGGTCCTGATCGACGCCGAAGGCCTCGTCGTGGGCCGTCTCGCTTCGACCGTGGCGAATATCCTGCGTGGCAAGCACAAGACCAGCTTCACGCCCCATGTCGATTGCGGTGACAATGTCATCATCATCAACGCGGGCAAGGTCAAGTTCACCGGCAAGAAGCTGACGGACAAGGTCTATTACAAGCACACCGGCTATGCCGGCGGCATCAAGGAAACCACGCCTGCCAAGATCCTGGAAGGCCGTTTCCCCGAGCGCGTGCTTGAAAAGGCCATCGAGCGCATGATCCCCCGTGGCCCGCTGGGCCGCCAGCAGATGCGCAACCTGCGCGTCTTCGCCGGCACCGAGCATCCCCACGAAGCCCAGAACCCCGAAGTGCTCGACTTCGCGTCGCGCAACCGCAAGAACAAGGTGGGTGCATAATGTCCGATAACCGCCAGTCCCTGTCCGACCTCGCGGCGATCGCCGCCGAAGCCGCCGCCGCTCCGGTCGCTGCTGCTGCGCCTGCCGCTGCCGTGGAAGGTGAAGAAGCCGCTGCGCCGATCGCGCCCCCGGTTTCGACCATGCCGCTGCGCGAGCAGGAAATCGATGCCCAGGGCCGCGCCTATGCGACCGGCCGTCGTAAGGATGCCGTCGCCCGCGTGTGGGTGAAGCCCGGCACCGGCAAGATCACGGTCAATGGTCGCGATCAGGAAGTCTATTTCGCCCGTCCGACCCTGCGTCTGGTGATCAACCAGCCGTTCGGCGTGACCGATCGCAACGGTCAGTATGACGTGATCGCCACCGTGAAGGGCGGCGGCCTGTCGGGCCAGGCCGGCGCGGTCAAGCATGGCATCGCCCAGGCGCTGACGAAATATGAGCCCGCGCTGCGCAGCGCGGTCAAGGCCGAAGGCTTCCTGACTCGCGACAGCCGCGTCGTCGAGCGTAAGAAATACGGCAAGGCGAAGGCCCGTCGTAGCTTCCAGTTCTCGAAGCGCTAAGCTTTTTCGAACATCAAAACAAGAAAGGGGTCGGTTTCCGGTCCCTTTTTTGTTGCGCGTACAGATGGAGCTATCCGTCCGCCGGCACCGCCACATCGACCGCACCCGGCGCGATCTTCACGGTCACGGGCGTCTTCGCCAGCACTTCGCCGTCGATCGAGATGCGCTGGCGCGGCTTGGTTTCGATCCTGAACGACTGCCCATGAAATTCCTCGGTATGGGCGTCGCGATCGCGCAGCTTGAAGAATTTGGCGTACCAGTCCCAGGCCAGGCGCGGCTTGCTGCGCCCGACCACCGCCTGAATTACGATTTCACCGGTATCGACATCGGCATGGTCCGACAGTTCGACCCCGCCATGATAGGGACCGTTGAGGACACGCACTTCGGTCGACCACATGCGACGCTGGTTTTCGCCATCGTCGATCGTCAGGCGAAACGCGCGAAAGCCGACGGAACATTTGACCGCCCACATCAGATAGCCGATCCGCCCCAGATAGCGCTTCAGCTTGTGCGGCACGGTCTGGCCGATCATCGGGGACAGGCCCAGTGAGGCGGCGTTGACGAAGTAATCCTGATCGATCATGCCGAGGTCCACGCGGCGGCGCTTCCCCGATGCGATCGCCTGCACCGCGCCATCCAGATCTAGCGGCAGGCCCAATGTCCGTGCAAAGCTGTTCGCGGTCCCCAATGGCAACACGCCGAACACGCAGCCCTTGCCGACGAATTCGTCCACCGTGCCGGACATGGAGCCATCGCCGCCGCCGACGATCACCATCGGCGCGCCGCTTGCGACCGCCTCTCGCACGATCTGCGCCATCTTTTCGGGTTCTTCGACCGCATGGGCGGCGATCAGGCGGACGCCTGCGGCCTCCAGCTTCTCTTTCGCCTGCGCGAAATTATCCTGCCCGCGTCGGCTATGGGCGTTGACGACCAATATGGCGTCCTTGGGGAGGGGGTTCGTTTCCATGCCGCAATAACTCCGCCAAATCGATTTCGGGTGCATCCCAATGCTTAGGGAAACCATAGGCCATGGATTCGTTACCCTGGCATGGCTCGCATCGCACATCTCTCCGACATTCATTTTGGCGCCAACGATCCCAAGATCGTTGATGCCGCCACGGCCTGGCTGGAGGAGCGCCGCCCCGACTTGGTAGTCATCAGCGGCGACTTCACCCAGCGCGCGCGGGTGGAGCAGTTCAAGCAGGCCGCAGTCTGGCTGGGGCGGCTAAAGGCCGCGGGGCTCAAGACGCTGGTCATTCCGGGCAATCATGACGTGCCGCTTTACGACGTGGTGCGGCGTTTCGCGGCGCCGCTGGACCGCTACAAACGCTATATCAGCAACGACCTGTGCCCCTTTTACGAAGATGGCGAGGTTGCGATCCTGGGCCTCAACACCGCCCGTTCGCTGACGATAAAGGACGGGCGGATCAACCATGACCAGATGGACATGCTGCGCGCGCGCTTCGCCCATGTCGCGCCGGACAAGACCCGCATCCTCGTGACCCATCATCCGCTCTTTTCCATGCCGATCGGCCGGGGCGGGGAATTGAGCGAAGCGGTGGGTCAGCATGACGACGCGATCAAGGCCGCGTGCGAAGCCGGGGTGCATCTGGCGCTCGCCGGCCATTTCCACCGCACCTATGCGGAGGCTGCGCGCAAAATGGTCGAGCATAGCGGCGGCGCGCTGGTGATTCAGGCCGGCACGGCGACATCGACCCGGCTGCGCAACGCCGAGCCGCAAAGCTTCAACTGGCTGCATGTGCGGCGCAACAACGAGATGGAGTTGCAGGTGATCGTGTGGGACGGGGCGGCGTTCCGGCGCGCGAGCCATGTGGAATATCGGCATGACGGCGAGGCATGGGCATCACGGGAGGTTGCGGACGCGCCGACCGTGGGTGAGTTGGAGGGGCGGCGGGGACTGGGATGATGGCGGAGCGATCTGCCGGTTACGATACAAATTTTTCGGGGTAGCTGCCACCCAAGGCCTGACATAGGTCTTTTCATTATGAGCACGCAGATGACGGATATGGGCTGGGCGCTGAGCGAGAAGGAGAAGCAGACGCTGCGCCTGATCGTCCGCGGCCATGACGCAAAGTCGATCGCCCGCAGCCTGGGCCTGTCGGTCCATACGATCAACGAGCGGCTCCGCGACGCGCGGCGCAAGATGGCGGTGTCCAGCAGCCGGGAGGCCGCCCGGATGCTGCTGGAGGCTGAGAGTGGCGATCCGGGGGAGGCCCCCGATTATGTGGGGGACAGAGAAATCGGGGCAGACGTGGCTGCGACTGAGATGGATGAGGACAGCGCGCCGACCGGCGGCGCGGGACGGGCAACCCGTCCTTACCGGCTCATCATCGGAGTAGTTCTCATGACGTTTGTTCTTGGCCTGCTGGCGCTTGCCGCCTTGCCGCAACTTGCTTCCGCGCCGTCGTCCCAAGCGCCGGCCGTCACCCAGGCGGCGTCAAACGCCGAAGTGGTCGATGCGGCGCGGCGATGGCTGGCGCTAGGGGATCAGGGGCGCTGGGACGATGGCTATCGGACGACCGGATCATCCTTCCGCAAGGCCAATACGCCCCAGCTCTGGGCATCGGTGCAGGAAAAGGTGCGCACGCCGTTGGGTGCGATGATATCCCGCGACCTGCTTAGTCAGGAATATCTGCTTGCCCCGCCCAATGGCTTTGAGATGGTGAAGTTTCGCACGCGCTTCGCCAACAAGGCCGAGGCGACGGAGACGGTGACGCTGGAACGCGAAAATGGCGTCTGGCGTGTGGTGGCCGTCATGATCGAGTGAACCGCGAAAGCGCTATTCTTTCCCCTTCAATGCCGCCGCCAGAGACACGGTCGCGCTGCCGCGCCGGGCCGGTCCGACCTGGCTGGGATCGGGTTTCCAGCCGGACAGATAGACCAGCGCCATCCGCTCCGCCGTCCGCCCATCCGGGTCGGCGGCATCGGCGAAATGGCCCGCCGCGCGCGTCAGCGCGTCGCGGGTCAGCGCCGGCGCGCGCATGTTCAGCGCATTGCCCGCGCCCATGAAGCGCAGGTCGTGCATCAGGCGTACGACATCGCCATAACGGATGGCCAGCGTCTCGCCGTCCGCGACCGGCATGGCGAATCCGGCGCGGCTGAGCAGATCACCGGCCGATCGCACATCGACCTGCGGATGGACATGCTGGCCGGGCCGGTCGGCTTCGGCGGCGAGCAGGGCGGATTTGAGGCGGGGCAGGCTGCCCGCACCCGCAAAGGCCGCGAGCATCAACCCATCGGGGCGCAGCACGCGGCGCATCAGGATCAGCGCACCGGGCAGGTCGTTGACGCTGTCTAGCGTGCCGCAGGCGACGATCAGATCGAAACTGTCGTCGGCGAAGGGCAGGGCGTCTTCGTCCATCTGGACGCCGCCCGCCGCTTTAGCCGCGAGGAAGCCGGGATCGGCGCAGGCGACGCGCTTGCCTATCGCCTCCAGCGCCGCCTTCGCGCTGCCGTCCGGGCAGCCGATCACCAGCGCTTCGGGCAGGTCGCGCTGCACATCGGCCAAGCGATCGATCAACTCGTCCAGCATCGCGCGATAGAGGAAGTCATGATCGGCGAAGACGGGCAGCATCCGGTCGCGCTGGCGCGCACGCCGGGCGCGGTCGAAAATGTCGGGGCGGTCATCCATGGCGGGCCTTGTGCATCGGGCGCGAAGTGCGGACAAGGCAGATGATGTCGCTCCTCCCGCTTCTCAAGGGCGTTTTGCAGCCTGCGGTCGATTATGCGCTGCCACCGCGCTGCCCCGGTTGCGGCGCCATCGTGGGGGCGGATTTCGCCTTCTGCCTGTCCTGCTGGAGCGGCATGGAATTGCTGGGCGACCCCTGCTGCGCGCGCTGCGGCGCGCCTTTCCCGCACGACATGGGCGCGGGGGCCGAGTGTGGCGCGTGCGTGGCCAACCCGCCGCCCTGGGACAGCGCGCGCGCTGTGCTGGCCTATGGCGATGTGGCGAAGACGGTGGCGCTGCGGTTCAAATATGGGCGGCGCATCGGCCTCGCGCGACTGATCGCGCGGCAGATGCTGCGCCATGTGGGGAGTGCGGAGGCGCTGATCATGCCGGTGCCGCTGCACCGCTGGCGGCTTTGGCATCGGGGCTTCAACCAGTCGGCGCTGATCGCGGACCATCTGGGGCGGCTGACAGGCTGGCCGGTGGAGAAGCGCGCCTTGCGCCGGGTGAAGCGGACTGCGCCGCTGCGTGGGATGAACCCGGCGCAGCGGGCGAAGATGGTGCGCGGGGCCTTCGCGCTGGCGGATGCGTCCGCGATCAAGGGGCAGCGCGTGCTGTTGATCGACGATGTCCACACCAGCGGGGCGACGGCGGCGGCCTGCGCGCGGGTGCTCAAGCGTTGCGGCGCGGGCGACGTGCGGCTGCTCTGCTGGGCGCGTGTGTTGCCGGATGCCGATGTCGAATGAGGGGCGGCGATTGACAAAGCCGCGCGTTCCCCCAATTTCAGGGGAAAGGAGCTATTATGGCGAAAGTCGAAATCTATACCAAGGCTTGGTGCGGCTATTGCGCGCGGGCGAAGGCGCTGCTGACCGACAAGGGCGTGGCGTTCGAGGAATATGACATAACCATGGGCGGGCCCAAGCGTGACGAGATGCTGGACCGTGCGCCCGGCCGGACCACCGTGCCGCAAATCTTCATTGATGGCGCCCATATCGGCGGCAGCGACGATCTTGGCGCGCTGAACCGCGACGGCAAGCTGGACGCCTTGTTGGGCCTGTGAGCGACAAAATGCGCGCCGCCCTGTTTCAGATGACCAGCGGGATCGATCCCGCCGCCAATGCCGCCGCCATTGTCGAGAAGGTGAAGCGCGCCAAGGGCGAGGGCGCGGACATGCTGTTCACGCCCGAAATGGCCGGATATCTGGACCGCGACCGCCAGCGCGCGGCCGATACGCTGCGCAGCGAGGCGGAGGATGTGGTGCTGGCCGCAGTGCGCGACGCGGCGGCGCGGGAAGGGCTGTGGGTGCATATCGGGTCGCTGCCGCTGAAGGGCGAGCGGGCTGACGGACGCTGGGCCAATCGCAGCTTCCTGATCGACGACAGCGGCGGCATCCGCGCGCGCTATGACAAGATCCACCTGTTCGACGTCGATCTCGCCACCGGCGAAAGCTGGCGCGAATCCTCGGTCTACGGGCCGGGCGAGCAGGTGGTCGCTGCGGACACGCCCTGGGGTCGAATGGGCTTTTCCATCTGCTACGACATGCGCTTCCCCGATCTGTATCGCGCGTTGACCAATGCGGGCGCGACGATCCTGCTGGCGCCCGCTGCGTTCACCGTGCCGACCGGGCAGGCGCACTGGCATGTGCTGCTGCGTGCGCGGGCGATCGAGGCGGGCTGCTATGTCATTGCGACGGCGCAGGTGGGGACACATGCCGATGGCCGCATAACCTATGGCCATAGCGTGGTGATCGATCCCTGGGGCGAGGTGCTGCTTGATATGGGCGAGACGGCCGGACTGGGGCATGCGGATCTCGATCTTGGGCGCGTAGGGGATGTGCGCGGGCGCGTGCCAGCGATCGCCAACCGCCGTGTGATACCCAGGGATGTGACTGTTTCGTGATCGTGTTCGACCTCAAATGCGCAGGCCAGGGCCATGTGTTCGAAGCCTGGTTCGGGTCCGGCGCCGATTATGAGGATCAGAAGGCGCGCGGCCTGCTCGCCTGCCCGCTGTGCGGCGATGGCGATGTGACCAAGGCGGTGATGGCCCCTGCAGTGGGCGCGAAGGGCAATAGCCGTGCCGTTGCCGTGCGGGAAGAACCTGCCGCACCGGCGATGAGCGGCGCGGATCAGGCGAAGATGAAGGCGCTGGTCGAGGCGCTGGCGACGGCGCAGAGCAAGGCGCTGGAGGACAGCACCTGGGTCGGTCGCGGTTTCGCCGAGCAGGCGCGCGCGATGCATTACGGCGAAAAGGACCGCAGCAGCATCCATGGCGAGGTGGCCCCGGCCGAGGCCAAGGCGCTGATCGCGGAAGGGGTGGAGGTCGCGCCGCTCCCCTTTCCGGTCATCCCGCCGCAGGCCAAGAATTGAGCCATTAAATTGACCGCCGAGAATTGACCGGGCTCTTCGCGCGCAATAGAGCCATCGCCGGGCACCCGTAGCTCAGCAGGATAGAGCATCAGATTCCTAATCTGAGGGCCATGGGTTCGAATCCCGTCGGGTGCACCACCTTTGGCATTTGCGCCTTCTTTTCCCCGGTGTCGTCGGCGCTATTGGCTAACCGTTGAGCAAGGTTAGCCATCAACATTTCAGCCGCAACGTCCGAGAGGGTGGGGCTGGCGGCGGGCGCGATGTTGCTGGACCGGCCTGACCGACCGACCGCCATCTGCGCCAGCAATGACGACATGGCCGCCGCGATCGTCTCACTGGCGCACCGGCGCGGGGCGGGGACGCCACAGCCCGCATGAACGACTATCTGGCGCATGAGTTGGTGATACGCGAGTCGGTGGCCGCTGTTACAGCCACTTCAGCTTCCTGAACCGGGCGTAGAGCAGCGAACACACCACGCCGATCACGCCCAGCACCACGAAATAGCCGTAGCGCGTCTTGAGTTCGGGCATATGTTCGAAATTCATGCCGTAAATTCCCGCAATCGCGGTCGGCACGGCCAGGATCGCGGCCCAGGCGGCAAGCTGGCGGGTAATCTCGCCGGTGCGTTGCTGCTCCAATAGGTTGCTCGATTCGAATACGCTGTTCAGGATTTCGCGCAAATCATCGACCATCGTCTGCACCCGGCGGACATGGTCGCGCACGTCGCTGAAATAGGGCCGGGCTTCGGGATCGATGCTGGGCAGATCCATCTTGACGAATTTGGTCGCGACCTCCTGCATAGGCAGCAGGACGCGCTGGAAGCGGATCAGCTGGCGGCGCAGGCTGAAGATGCGGGTGATATCCTCCCGGCGCAGGAAATGGTCGATCATCTGCTGCTCCATTTCCAGCACCTCCTCCTCGATCCCCTCGATAATCGGCAGATAGCCGTCGACGATGAAGTCGAGGATAGCGTGCAGCACATAATCCACCCCCTGGGCCAGGCGGGACGGCACGGCCTCCAACTCCTCGCGCAGCGCCAGATGGGCGCGCGCCGATCCGTGGCGGACGCTGATGATATGGCTGGGGCCAACGAACAGAGCGGTTTCACCGTAGCATATGGCGTCGCCCTCGACATGGGCGGTGCGGGCGACCACGAACAACTGGTCGCCGTAAATATCGACCTTGGGCAACTGGTTGGCCTTGATCGCATCCTCGATCGCCAGCGGATGCAGGCCATGGGTTCGGGCCAGCGTCTCCATTTCCTCCACCGTCGGGTCGGCCACGCCGATCCAGATGAATTCGGACTTGTCGGGCGCGCAATCGACCCGCTCGTCGATCGCCACCGGGCGGACTCGCTGGCCGTTGCGATAGAGATAGGCGGCGACGACGGTCATGCGCGTGTTTCCCTTTGGTTTCCGTCCGCTAGCAGACAATTTCAACCGCGTCGCGCCTTTCGCCGCATCCCTGCGCCAGCCCATATGATTTTTGCTGAAGGGGGTGGCGATTGACTTTGGCATGACATAGTTCACGCCGAAAGGGGCGCATAGAAGAACGCGCGGCACATGCTTGGAGGGGGCGGGTCGCACGAGAATATGGAGCTGTGCCTTGCACATCATAACTATCGATTTCGAGGCGTCCTGCCTACCACGCCATGGACGGTCCTTCCCGATCGAAGTGGGCATAGCCGATGGCGACAGGTCGCGCAGTTGGCTGATTCGCCCGCATGATAGCTGGGCCGGCTGGGACTGGACGGCGGAGGCCGAGGCGTTGCATGGCCTGAGCCGCGAGCGGATCGCGTGCGAGGGGCAACCTGCCGCCGTCGTGCTGGCAGAACTGGCCGGCGCGACGCAGGGACGGCGGGTGGTCGCCGACAGCCTGATCGATCAATATTGGCTTGATACCCTGGCGGCCGCGGCCGGCGCGCCGACGCCTTTCACGATTCAACATGTTGCGACCCTGTTCGATGAGCAGGGCGCGGACGAGCGACGGATCATCGCCGCCATGGCCTTCGCCGATGGGCAGGGGGCGACGCGGCATCGCGCGGCCGGGGATGCGCTGTGGTTGTCGGCGCTGATCGCGCATCTTTGCGGCGGGGCGATGCCGCCGCCTTTGCCGGTCCTGATCGCCGCGCAATGAAGGGCCGATAATTGCGCTGGCAATGATTTGTTACATACGGCAAATTACGGAGACATTCGCCAACCGTAAATCTTTCCGCTGTTCGCGATCGCACGGCCAAAAGTCGCAGATTGCCTCTGCCGCGGAGGAGACGCCCATGTCGCCGATTATAGCCCTTATCCAGGCGGCTCTGTCCGCCAAAGTCGGTTCCACTCCGGGCGCTGTTCAGGGCGGATGAATCCACCACTGATACTGGTCGCCGAAACACAGCAGGATTTGCGGCGCGAGATACGCGAATATCTGGAGCAAAGCGGATTTCGTGCTTTGCCTGCGGCGTCGGCGGCCGATATTTTCAGCGCCCTCACCACCACGCCGGTTGGAGCGGTCGTGCTGGATGCGGCGCTGCGTGGGCCTGATGGACTCGATTTGTGCCGCGATATCCGCGAACGTAGCGACGTGCCCGTCATCCTCGTCGGATCGAACAGCTCGGAGGTCGACCGCGTGGTCGGGTTGGAGCTGGGCGCGGACGATTATATGGACAAACCCTATGCGATCCGCGAACTCGCCGCCCGTCTGCGCGCGGTGCTGCGTCGCGGCCGGAGCGAGCGGGCGCTGGGCCTGCGTCGCCAGACAGAGGCTATTTTCGACGGCTGGATCGTGGATTTCGCTCGGCGGGAAGTGACAGATCCATGCGGGCGTCTGGTCGAACTGACCGCCGCCGAATTCGCGCTGCTGGCGGTTTTTCTGGACCATGCGCAAACGGTCATCGCGCGCGCGCGGTTGATGGAGCTTGCGGGCGTGCGCGACGCGCCATCGTCCGATCGCAGCATCGATGTGCTGGTCAGCCGGCTGCGCCGCAAGCTGGGCGCGGGCGGACGGTCTGCGCCAATTGTTACCGTTCGTGGCGTGGGCTATATGTTCAGCGCTGTGGTCGATCGGCGCTGACCGGGGTTTCCAGCTTCTACGCGCCGATTATGCGGTTTGGCGCGACAATCGCACGGTCCATTACTCAGACATAGTTTTTAACAAAGCCGCTGCGCTGCAGCAAAACCGCGTCCTTATTCTTGGCCTCAAGCCGGTCCGCCCCCTGACTGGCGCCATGTTAGAAGAGGATAGACTCCATGAACGAGCTACTCGGTCGCGTATTCAGCTTCGAAACCAAGGTTTTCCCGAACGAAAGCGCGCTCTACAACCAACTGGCCAGCCACGGCCAAAGCCCCAAGGCGCTGATGATCTCCTGCGCCGATTCGCGCATCGTTCCCGAACATATCATGCAGGCGGCGCCCGGCGATCTGTTCGTCTGCCGCAACGCCGGCAACATCGTCCCCCCGCACGCCACGCAGAATGGCGGCGTCACCTCCACCGTCGAATATGCGGTGATGGTGCTGGGCGTGCGCGACATCATCATCTGCGGCCATAGCGACTGCGGCGCGATGAAGGCGCTGTCTACCAATGCCGACCTGACGAAGATGCCCAACGTCGCCGCCTGGCTGCGCCACAGCCATGCCGCGCAAATGGTCTGCCGCGAAAATTATCCCGACGATCTGAGCGATGCTGAAAAGCTGCGCAACATGGCGTTGGAAAATGTCGTCGCCCAACTCGCGCATCTGCGCACCCATCCTTCGGTGGCGTCGGGCATCGCGCGCGGCGAAATCGCGCTGCACGGCTGGTACGTCGATATCCACGCCGGTCAGATACTGGGGCTGGATGGCGAAACCGGCCAATTCTCGCCCCTGCGCGAAGGCCAGCCGATGCCGGTCGCGCTTCCCCATGGCCGCCGCCTCGCTGGCGCAGCGGCCGTTGCCCAAGCGGCGGAGTAAATCATGCTGAAGGCTCTTTCCGGCGGCAATTTCAGCCGCGACTTCACGGCGTCGATCGTCGTCTTCCTGGTGGCGATGCCGCTCTGCATGGGCATCGCCATTGCTTCCGGCGTGCCGCCGGAGAAGGGCCTCATCACCGGCATTATCGGCGGCCTGGTCGTCGGCCTGCTGGCGGGTTCGCCGTTGCAGGTCAGCGGTCCGGCCGCCGGTCTTGCGGTGATCGTCTTTGAAATCGTCCGCGAACAGGGGCTGTCCGCCCTCGGTCCCATCCTCATTCTGGCGGGCGCGATCCAGATCGTCGCCGGCCTGTTGCGGGTCGGCGGCTGGTTTCGCGCCATTTCACCGGCGGTCGTGCATGGTATGCTCGCCGGGATCGGCGTGCTGATCGTCGTCGGCCAGTTCCATGTGCTGTTCGACGATAAGCCCCTATCCAGCGGCCTGCATAACCTGATCGCCATGCCGGGTCAGATTTTCGGCCTGTCGAACGGCGATGCGGCAACCGCCTTCGCCGTCGGCCTCGTCACCATCTTCAGCATGTTGGGTTGGGAGAAATTCCGTCCCGCATCGTTGAAACTGGTGCCCGGCGCGCTTGTTGGCGTGGTGACCGCGACGATCGTCGCTTTTGCGCTTGGCCTGCCGGTCGCGCGCGTGGTCGTGCCCGAATCGATCGTCGCGGCGGTCGCCTTGCCCGAAGCCGGGCTGATGGCGCAGTTGATGAACCCGACGATCATCACCACCGCCATCGCCATCGCCTTCATCGCCAGCGCCGAAACCTTGCTGTCGGCCGCGGCGGTCGACCGCATGCACGACGGCGTGCGCACCAATTATAATCGCGAACTTAGCGCCCAGGGCGTGGGCAACCTGCTTTGCGGCTTCGCCGGCGCGCTGCCGATGACTGGCGTCATCGTCCGCAGTTCGGCCAACGTCCAGGCCGGGGCCAAGACCCGTCTGTCGGCGATCCTCCACGGCGTCTGGATTTTGGGCTTCGTCGCTCTGCTGCCCTGGCTGCTGCGCGAAATTCCGATGGCCGCGCTGGCCGGCATTCTGGTCATCACCGGCGTCCGCTTGGTCAGCGTCGCGCATGTCAAGCATCTGTTCCACCTTTACGGTCCGCTGCCCGCGATCGTCTGGGCGGCGACGCTGATCTGCGTCGTGGCGACCGACCTGCTGACCGGCGTGCTGGTGGGCATCGGCCTGTCGCTGCTCGAACTGCTGCCTCACGCCACACGCTTGCGGTTGAAGGTGGATGAGGAAAGTCGGGGCGAAGCGCATGAGGTGGCGCTGCGCGGCACCGCCACATTCCTCAACTTGCCCAAATTGTCGGCCAAGCTTGAATCTCTGCCGGCCGCCGGAGTGGTCATACTGAATGTCGAACGGCTCGGCCATATCGATCATACGTGCGCGGAAATGTTGCGCGAATGGGTCGATCGCCGCCGGGTCGCGGGTGGGCCGGTCGAATTGTTCGGCGCCACCGGACGGATGCGTCAACTCGTCGCCTGATCCCCCAAAAAAAATCGGGCGATGTCCTGAGCCGTCGCGTCTCACCGGGCGCGGCGGCTTTTCTTTATGGCGAGTTAAACTAGCAACATAATAGCAACATTATGTTGCTAATTCAGCAAAGAACCGTGCCCGGCATATCACAGCCGGCCTGGTCCTTTCGCAGTTGCAGTAAAAGCGGTTTGTCTCGCGGGCAGGACAGAATAGGGCAAGGTCATCCGCCGGTATCGAAGACGATCAATAACAGATCTTCGGACCAGAGCGGATGCAGGACGGAACATTCCAACGTAAAGGGGAATGTTCATGAAGTATCAAATAGCCTGTGCCGCCCTCGCGCTCATGTCCAGCGTACCGGCTTTCGCGCAGGAAGAACCCGCCAGCCCCGTCACCGTTACCGGCAGCGTTGCGATGGTTTCGGACTATCGCTTCCGCGGCGTTTCGATGTCGGACAAGGGCATGGCCGTCCAAGGCGGCATTTCCGTCAGTCATGAATCCGGCGCTTACGCCGGAATCTGGGGTTCCAACCTGTCGGGTTGGGGCACTTTTGGCGGCGCCAATATGGAACTGGATCTCAATGCCGGCTACGCTGTTGATCTTGGAGGCGCCAAGCTCGACGTCGGCCTCATCTGGTATATGTATCCCAGCGGTTTCGACGAAACCGATTTCGCCGAACCCTATGTCAAGCTGTCGAGCGCCCTGGGTCCAGTCAATGCCCTGGTCGGCGTCGCCTATGCTCCCAAGCAGGAAGCGCTGGGCAAGACATGCAGCGATGCGGCTTGCACCGTGTTCCGGCCGGGCAAGAAGAACGATAATCTCTATCTCTGGACCGACGTCAATTCGGCAATCCCCAACACGCCGGTCACTGTGAAGGCGCATCTGGGCTGGTCGAAGGGCAATTCCGGCTTGGGTCCCAACGGCACCTCGCTGGCGCCTACCGGCAAATATCTTGATTGGTTGGTTGGCGCGGACGTCGCCATCCCCGGCACGCCGCTGACGCTGGGCGTGGCCTATGTCGACACCGACATCGCCCGCGTCGAGGAAAACTATATCCGTCCCAACTTCTCGGTGGCGGACGGCGATAATGCCGGCAAGTCGATCGCGCGCAGCCAAGTCGTGTTCTCGATCTCGGCCGCTTTCTGATCCGTCGCCGGGCCTGGTTCGCCAGGCCCGGCATTGGTCTTCAGGCTTTGGCGCGCGCCGGGATTTTCCCCGCCGTGACAAATTGTTGCTACAGTCGCGTTTCTGGACTTCCCGCGACCCGCGCGGTTGACCCCCGATCCGCCGCCCCCTATTTCCCGACCATGACATTTTGTGCGCTGACGCCTTCATGACCGCCCCGTCGATCATCCTTGTCGAGGACGATCCGCCGTTGCGCACGCTGACCGCGCGGGCGCTCCAGGAACATGGTTATCAGGTGCGTCCCGCATCCTCCGGCCCTGAAATGTGGGTGGCCTTCGACGCCGGCCCGGTCGATCTCGTCGTCCTCGACGTCATGCTGCCCGGCACCAACGGCATCGACCTGTGCCGTCAGATCCGGCGCAAGAGCGACGTCCCCATCATCTTCATCAGCGCCAAGGGTAGCGAGACGGACCGGATCGTCGGGTTGGAATTGGGCGCGGACGATTATCTGCCCAAGCCCTTTGGCACGCGCGAACTGATCGCCCGCATCCGCGCCATCCTGCGCCGCGTCGGGGTGGAGCGCGGCCCGGATGAGCATCGGGAGAGCGAGGCGCATTTTGACGGCTGGAACGTCAACTTCCCCCGGCGCGAACTTCGCTCCCCCACCGGCGCGATCGTCGAGCTGACCGGCGCGGAATTCGACCTGCTCGGTTCCTTCCTCAGCCATCCGCAGCGGGTCATCGCGCGCGAGCGGTTGATCGAATTGTCGCGCACCCGCATGGGCGACAGCAGCGATCGCAGCATTGACGTCCTCGTCAGCCGCCTGCGCCGTAAATTGTCCACCGCCGACAAGGGCGCGCCGATCACCACCGTCCGCGGTGTTGGCTATATGTTCAACGCAGAGGTCAGCCGCGCTTGAGACGCCATGTCAGGGGATCGCTGGGGCTGGTTGGCCGCCTGTTCGCGATCCTGCTGTTGACGGTGATGCTGGAATTTGCGGTCGGCACGCTCATTTATGAGCGCACCAGCCAGATATCGTTGCAGGATGATGAGGCGCGGCGCCTGGCCGAGCATCTGGTCATCGCCCGCAAGCTGCTGACCGAGCAGCCGCGAGCGGAACGCCCCGCGCTCGGCCTGCAACTGACCACCGATCGCTACGATGTCCATTGGTCGCCCGCCGCGCCGCCGCCGCTCTCGCCGGAACTGGAGCGGATGCGCCAGCAGATCATCGCCTGGGAACCCAGCCTGGAGCGCTCGCGTCTCTGGCTGCGGCTGGCCGCGCCCAATCGCCATTCGGAAATCAATGGCGGGTTGCAACTGCCCGACGGCAGCTGGCTCTATTTCGGTATGCACCATAGCGGCAGCAAATGGGCTTTCACCCTGGGTCGGCTGGGGCTGGCGCTGATCCCGGTGCTGGCGTTGCTGATCGCCGGCTGGCTGCTGATTCGCCGCACGCTCGCCCCGTTGCGCGACCTCACCCATGCGACCCACCGGATCGGCCTGGGGTCGGCGGTCATGGTGCCCGAAGCAGGGACCAGCGACGTGCGCAACCTGATCGCCGCTTTTAATGCAATGCAGTCGCGCCTCCACCGCCTCATCAACGAACGCACCGAAACGCTGGCGGCGGTCGGCCATGATCTGCGCACGCCGCTCGCCCGGCTGCAATTGCGGCTTGAAGAGGTGAAGGATGCTGACATTCAGCAGGCGATGGCCGGCGACCTGGAGGAAATGGGCGCGATGCTGGAATCGCTGCTCGCCTTCCTGGGTGGCGAAAAAGACCCTGAGCCGCCCGTGCGCACCGATGTCGCGGTCACCATCGCCACCATCGTCGATGCTTTCCAGGACCATGGCGACGACGTTGCCTATGATGGGCCGGATCATCTGGAAATGGAGGTTCGCGCGCTGTCGCTGCGTCGCGCGGTGCGCAACCTGATCGAAAACGCGCTCCACTATGGCGATCGCGCCCGCGTTTCGCTGGAGCGGGTCGGCGCCGAGATATTGATCCGCGTCGATGATGATGGCCCCGGCATCCCGCGCGAACAACTGGATGAGGTGCTGCGGCCCTTCGCCCGGCTCGACGACGCGCGCCAGCGCAACACGCGCGGCCTGGGCCTGGGCCTGGCCATCGTCGCCAAAGCGGTGCGGGCGGAAGGCGGGCAGTTAACGCTCGCCAACCGGCCCGAAGGCGGGCTGCGCGCCGAAATCTGCCTGCACCTGCCCAGGTCCGGGCCGCGCGGCTAAAAGAGAAACTGTCCGACCCCAAGCAAAACTCGTTTATCGCGACGCCTGTCGCCACGCTATGCCCGCAGGAACAGGCGCATGAGGCGGATATGATGGCGGACGGACAGGGCGATGATCGGATCGTCGAAGGCTATTGGGACATAGTGGCGCTGACCGCGGAACTGGGCGCGGCGCGCAGTCGCTGGCGCCAGGCGCAGCGGCATCATGCCGAATATGGCGCGGAAGGCTTCCCCTCGCGCGACAATCTGACCAAGATCATGCAATCGCTATGCGGCGCGCTGTTCCCGCTGCGCCTTGGCCCCAGCTTCGTGCGCCTCCATAATGAGGACGCCTATGTCGCCGAAACGCTGCAAACGGTGCTCAGCCGACTTTACGGCCAGATCCGGCTGGAACTCATCTATGCGTTGAAGGACGAGCCGGCGGAGGCCGTCGATCGCGAAGCCGCGCGCATCATCGCCGCGTTCGCCCAGAGCCTGCCGGCCTTGCGCGTGCTGCTCGACACCGATGTCGATGCCGCCTTCCTGGGCGATCCCGCCGCGCGCAGCGTGGACGAGGTGCTGATCTGCTACCCCTCGATGCTGGCGATCATCCATCACCGGCTCGCGCATCGCCTGCATCGACTGGGCGCGCCGCTGGTGGCGCGGATCATGTCGGAAATCGCGCACGGCAAGACCGGGATCGACATCCATCCCGGCGCGACCATCGGCCAATCCTTCTTCATCGACCATGGCACTGGAGTCGTCATCGGCGAAACCGCGATTGTGGGCGATCGGGTGCGGCTGTACCAAGGCGTGACCCTTGGCGCGCGCAGCTTTCCCGCGGATGACAAGGGCGCGCTGGAAAAGGCGCTCCCGCGCCATCCGATTATCGAGGATGACGTGGTCGTCTATGCCGGGGCCACGGTTCTGGGCCGAATCATTGTGGGCAGCCGCTCCGTCATCGGCGGCAATGTCTGGCTGACCGACAGCGTGCCCGCCGACAGCAATGTGCGCCAGGCCAAGGCGCATTATGAGGTCACGAGCCGCGTCGAAGTCTCCGCCCCGCACCGTGTCCATGCCATGTTGGAAAGCACGGACGGCGTGGGCGAGAATATTTAGAGGGCCGCGTTCGCCCTGAGCGAAGTTGAAGCCGCTTCACTACGTTCTGCGGAGGGCTGCGACTTCGCTCAGCGCGGACGGTTTGTTTAACGCGCCGCGCAGCTATCCCCGTCGCCCGCCACCAGATCCAGGCACCGGCCATCGATCTCGCTCTTCGCCACCGGCAGCCCGATCAGCGCCGCCAACGACGGCATGATATCAACCGTCTCCACGCCCAGCGGCTGTTCGAAATGCTGCATCCCCTTGCGCCAGAACAGGATTGGCACGCGGCGGTCGGCGTCCCAGGGCGAACCATGGGTCGCGACCGATCCCATCACCGCCTGCTCAGGGATCGACATGACGCGCGGCTTCAAAAGCAGCAACAGGTCGCCCGACCGCTCCGCATAGAAGCTGGCCCGCGCTTCCTGGATCAGGCTCCAGCTTTCGGGAGGGCCGGAGGGGGAGGGGGTGGCGGCGATCTGCGCCTTGGTGAACACCGTTTCGACCTGCGGATGCGCGCGCAGCAGCTTGAGCGCTTCGGCCTCGGCACGGGCGCGCTGAGGCGCAGTCAGCCCCTTGTCGAAATACAGGTCGCCAGACGGGCCGTCGCTCCAGAGCACTTTCTTGCCGGGCAGTCCTGCCTTGTCCGCGATGGCGGCATTGAGCGCCTTGGGCGTCAGCGCCATGTCTACCCGGTTTTCCATCGGCATCGCGTTCAGGCGATGGCGTTCGGGCAGGTCATGGCCGCCATGGTCGGCGGTCAGCACCACGACATAATCGATGCCGTCCTTGTCCAGCCGATCGAAAAACGACCCCAATTCGCGGTCCAGCCGGTCGACCTGGATGCAGCTTTCGACGCCTTCTGTTCCGTAAGTGTGGCCGATATAGTCGGTCGCCGACAGGCCGATCGAGATGATGTCGCTCTGCGCCTGCTTCCCCAGGTCCATAGTCTCGATCGCGGCGGCGGCGAAGGCCAGCGTCATCGCGTCCTGTTCAGGCGAAATGCGGAAGCTCTTATAATCGCCCGCTGCGCGCGCGAAGCGGCCGGTGCCGACCGTCTTGTCGCCCGCCCGCACCGCGAAATCCTTTGACACGCACTGGGCGGGCAGGTCAAAGCCCGGATTGGGCTGGGCCAGCCGCTGCGCCATCGCCGCATTGACCTTGGCGACCAGCGGCGGGGTGGCGATCCCCTTGTAACTGACATAGCCCTGCGGTCCGCCCAGCCACCAGACATGGTCGGCGGTCGGCCCGCCCATCATGATCGCGGCGCGATCCTTGCCCGCGATCGACACGACGCGGGTGGCGGGGTTGGCGATTTTCATCCGGCCGCCCAGCGTCGGCGCCTTCAGGTGAAGCGGAGAGGCCTCATATTTGTCGCTGCTGCTGCCCGGCTGGGTTTCGTCCTCTGCGCAATAGACATTCTTGTCCTCGCGCTTGGCGTCAAGCGAGAACCAGTTGTTGGCGATGATGCCGGTGCGCGACGGGCGACTGCCGGTCAGAATGGTCGAATGGCCGGGGCAGGTTTCGGTCGCGGCATGGCTCTGATAGCCGCGCGGGAAGACCGCGCCTTCGCTCGTCAGGCGCTTCAGGCCGCCGGTATAATATTGGCGATATTCGCTGAACAGGTCAGCGGAAAATTGATCCACGCTGATCGCGACGATCAGCTTTGGAGGAGTCGGTGGCGCTTGGGCCGGAGTCGGGGCGGCCGGAGCCGGGGCGGGCTGCTGCGCCGCCAGCGGCATGGCGGTGGCGATCAACAGGGCGGCCGCGACTTTCTTCAACATCTACTGTACCTTCTCCAGCCTTGACGGCGAACGCCCCCGGACCTAGCCCGCTGACACCCACCAGACCAGAGGCCCGATGCGGATTTTTCAAGTCATATTGATGACGCTGGCGTTGCTGGCCGGCCTTTCCCCTGCGCAGGGGCAAAGTGCGTTCGGCGGCGGCGCGGCGCATATCGCCGCCCAACTGGTCGCCGAAAGCGCTGCGCCCAAGGCCGGCGAGGGCACGACCATCGCCTTCGCCATGACGCCGGAAAAGGGCTGGCACGGCTATTGGGAAAATCCCGGCGATGCGGGGCTGGGCATGACCGTGGACTGGACCCTGCCCAAGGGCGTCAGCGTCGGCCCGCTGCGCTATCCGGTGCCGGAAACGCTGCTGATCTCCGGCCTGATGAACCATGTCTATGAAGGCCCCTATGGCGTTCTGGCGACGCTGAAGGTCGCTGCGGGCCTTCCGCCCGGCACCCGCCTGCCGGTGCGGGCGAAGGCGCAATGGCTGGCCTGCACCGACAAGGTATGCGTGCCTGAAAGCGGCGATCTGGCGCTGGACCTGGTCGCGGGCGACGGCGCCGTGTCGGCCATCGATCGGACGCGCTTCGACGGGTGGCGTACCCATCTGCCCCGACCGCTGGGATCGGAAGCGACCTATGCGGTCAAGGACGGCACACTCCGCCTGTCGGTGCCGTTCCCGGCCAGCGCGCAGGCGCGCGACATGCACCTCTTCCCGCTGGCCGAGGGGCTGGCGCGCTATGCTGCGCCACAGACGGTGACGCGCAATGGCGACACGCTGCTGATCGAGACGGATGCGGCCGAAGGCGGCAAGGGTGGGGCGGTGCAGGCGGTGCTGCGCACCGGCGACCATGTCGGCTTCCTGCTGACCGCGAAACCCGGCGCGGTCGCGGGCGCATCGGGCGGCGGCCAATGGCAGGCGACCCTCGCCGCGCTGGGGGGCGCGCTGCTGGGCGGCCTGCTGCTCAACATCATGCCCTGCGTCTTCCCGATCCTGGGCCTCAAAGCCATGAAGCTGGCGAAAGCCGGCGGCGACGAGTGGACCGTGCGGCGGGAGGCGCTGGCCTATACGCTGGGCGTCGTCCTGACTTGCCTGGCGCTGGGCGGCGCGCTGCTGATATTGCGGGCCGCGGGTGGCGCGGTCGGCTGGGCATTCCAGCTGCAAGACCCGCGCATCATCCTGGCGCTGCTGCTGTTGGTGACCGGCATCGCCTTCAACCTGGCTGGCTTGTTCGATCTCAGCGCCTATGGCGGCGGCGAGGCGCTGGCGGGGAAGGGCGGCGTCGCCGGTTCCTTTTGGACCGGGGCGCTGGTCGCTTTCGTCGCGACCCCTTGCACCGGGCCATTCATGGCCGCGGCGATGGGCGCAGCGCTGTTGCTGCCTCTGGCTGCTGCGCTGGCGATATTCGCCGGGCTGGGGTTGGGGCTGGCGCTGCCTTTCCTATTGCTTGCTTACGTCCCGGCATTTCGCAAACGATTGCCTAAGCCCGGTGGCTGGATGGGCCGTTTTCAGAAGATCCTCGCCATCCCGATGTTCCTGACCGCGCTCGGCCTCGCCTGGTTGCTGGGTCAGCAGCGTGGGGTGTCCGGCATGACGATCGGGCTGGCCGCGGCGCTGCTGCTGGCGCTGTTGCTCTGGTGGCTGGGTGGTCGTCAGCGGCTGGGTAAGGGCGGCGGCTGGATCGCGGCTATCGCTGGCCTCGCCCTGATGGTCGGCGGCGCCTACGCCCTGCCGACCCGCGCGCCTGCCGCTGTCGAAAAAGGCGATTCAACTGTCCATTTCGATGTCGCAAAACTGGCCGAACTGCGCGCCGCCAACAAGCCGGTCTTCCTCTATTTCACCGCCGACTGGTGCCTGACCTGCAAGGCGAATGAGGCTGCCGCCATCGACCGCGCCGAAACCCGCGCCGCCTTCGACAAGTCCGGCGTCACCGTCATGGTAGGCGACTGGACCAATGCCGATCCGGCCATCACTCGCTTCCTCGAAGGGCAGGGCCGGTCGGGCGTTCCCCTCTATCTCTTCTACGCGCCCGGCAAGGAGGCGCAGACCCTGCCGCAACTCCTCACCCCCGCCACCCTTGCCGGACTGGCGCGCTGATGGTCAAGATCCGCGCCGACCAACTGCTTGTCGACAGCGGCCTCGCCGAAAGCCGCGCCCGCGCGCAGGCGTTGATCCTCGCCGGCCTCGTCTTCCTGGGCGACAGGAAGGTCGAGAAGGCGGGCCAGCAGGTGCCCGAAGGGACGGAGCTGGACGTGCGCGGCCGCGACCATCCCTGGGTGTCGCGCGGCGGCGTCAAGCTGGCCCACGCGCTCGAAGAATTTGCGATCGACGTCACCGGCTTCGTCGCGATCGACGTCGGCTCCTCGACCGGCGGCTTTACCGACGTGCTGCTCACCAACGGTGCAATGAAGGTCTATGCGGTCGATAGCGGCACCAACCAGCTGGCCTGGAAAATCCGCTCCGACGTCCGCGTCATCGTCCATGAACAGACCAGCGCCCGGATTCTGACCGACGCGCATATCCCCGAAGCCGTGGACTTGATCGTGTGCGACGCCAGCTTCATCAGCCTCGCGAAGGTGCTGGAGAAGCCGATCAGCTTCGCCAAACCCGGCGCGCAAATGATCGCGCTCATCAAGCCGCAGTTCGAGGCGCGGCGGGAAGAAGTGGGCAAGAATGGCGTCGTGCGGGATATCCTCGTCCACCAGCGCGTTTGTGCCGAAGTGCAGGACTGGGTCGTGTCGCAGGGCTGGACCGTCGCGGGCCTGACGCAAAGCCCGATTACCGGGCCGCAGGGCAATGTCGAATTTCTCCTCTACGCCCGGCTTGGTGGATAATGGACGTATGTTCGTTCCCAATCCTACCGTCATAAGGTGCGGCCCAAGTCCAATTGTGCCGCCAGCAAAGGCTCTTCACCCCGTCATCATGCGTCCCATTGTCCCCGTCCTTATACTTGCCCTGTCCCTCGCCGCCTGCGGAGGAGAACAGGAAAAAAAGCCCCGCGCCGTCCCGCTGGTGGAGGTGCAGCCCATTACGCTCGCCGCCTTCACCGACAATCTGGAAGCGGTCGGCACGGCACTCGCCAATGAACAAGTGGTGCTGTCCGCGCCAGTGACCGAACGGATCGAGGCGCTCAACTTCTCCGATGGCGGCTATGTCGCCAAGGGGCAGGTGATCGCCCGGCTGGCGGTGGGGCAGGAACAGGCCGAACTCGCCTCCGCCGAAGCGACCGCGTTGCAGGCGACCCAGCAACTCCAGCGCATCCAGGCGCTCAAGAGCCGGGGCTTCGCCACCGGCGCGACGCTGGAGCAGCAGGTCGCGCTCGCCAACGCGGCCCGCGCCAATGCGCAACTGGCCCGCGCCTCAATCGGCGACCGGGTGATCCGCGCCCCCTTTTCCGGCTGGGTCAGTCTGCGCACCGTATCGCCCGGCGCGATCGTGACGGCCGGCACCGCGATCGCCACCGTCAGCGACATCAGCCGCATCAAGCTGGACTTCACCATTCCCGAAACCCGGCTGGCGATGATCCGCGAAGGGATGACGATCAAGGCGGTGTCCGCCGCCTGGCCCGATCGACCGTTCAACGGCGCGATCGCCACCATCGATCCTGTGATCGACCCCGCCACCCGCGCGGTGCGGGTGCGGGCGATCCTGCCCAATCCCGACAAGGCGCTGAAACCCGGCATGTTGCTGACCGTCAGCGTGATCGCGCGCCAGCGGCAGTCCTTGTCCGTGCCCGAACTGGCGCTGGTCGGCGACGGCGACGATCGCTTCGTCTTCGTTATCCAGGATCGCACGGCGAAGCGGGTCAAGGTCGAAACCGGCATCCGCCAGGATGGCCGGGTCGAGATATTGGGCGGCCTCAAGGCAGGGCGGAAGGTCGTGACCGAAGGGGTGGTCAAGCTGACCGACGGGGTGACGGTGCGACTGCCGGGCGATAAGGCTGATACAAAGCCCAGGGACGGTTCCGGCAAGGCGGCCGGCTGATGCAGCTATCCGATCTTTCGGTTCGCCGCCCGGTCTTCGCCGCGGTCGTCGCGGTCCTGCTGTGCATCATCGGCGTCGTCGGCTATATGAGCCTGTCGGTGCGCGAATATCCCGATACCGACCCGCCGATCGTGTCGGTCGAAACCACCTATACCGGCGCGGCTGCGTCCGTGGTGGAAACCCGCATCACCCAATTGATAGAGGATGGCGTGGCGGGGGTGCAGGGCATCCAGACCATCACCTCCACGTCGCAGGACGGCACGTCCGACATCAATATCGAATTTGATCCGTCGCGCGATATCGACAGTGCCGCCAATGATGTGCGCGACCGTGTGGGGTCGGTGGTGGAGGATTTGCCGGAGGACGCGCTGCCGCCCGAAATCCGCAAGGTGGATTCCGATGCCCGCGCCATCCTGTTCCTGTCCTTTTCCCGCCCCGGCTGGTCGTCGATCCAGATCAGCGACTATCTCGATCGCAACGTGGTCGATCGTTTCGCCGCGATCGATGGCGTCGCCCGCGCCAATATCAGCGGCGAAGCGCGGCCCTCCACCCGCATCTGGTTCAACGCCGAAAAGCTGGCCGCCTTCGGCCTGACCCCGGCCGATGTCGAAACCGCGCTGCGCAGCCAGAATGTCGAACTGCCCGCCGGGCGCTTCGAATCGCAGGACCAGAACCAGACCCTGCGCGTCGAACGGCCCTTCGCCACGCCCGATCAGTTCGCGCAGCTTGTCGTCGGCCGCGGCACGGACGGTTATCAGGTCAAGCTGGGCGATGTCGCCCGGATCGAGGAAGGCGCGGAAAATCCCTATAGCAGCTTCCGTTCCAATCAGGGGACGGCGATCGGCATCGGTATCATCCGCCAATCGGGCGCGAACACGCTGGACGTCGCGCAAAAGGCCAAAGCGCTGATAAAAGAGCTGGAGCCGACCCTGCCGCAGGGGATGCGCATCGCGATCGGCACCGACGAATCGCTGTTCATCGAACGGGCGATCGAGAATGTCTATGACACGCTGATAGAGGCGGCGCTGCTGGTCATCCTCGTCATCTTCCTGTTTCTGGGGTCGGTGCGCGCGACCATCGTGCCCGCGGTCACCGTGCCGATCTGCCTGCTCGCGACCTGCGCGGTCATGTGGTTGCTGGGCCTGTCGATCAATCTGCTCACTCTGCTCGCCTTTGTCCTGGCGATCGGCCTGGTGGTCGATGATGCGATCGTCGTGCTGGAAAATGTCTATCACCGGATCGAACAGGGTGAAGACCCGCTGGTCGCCGCCTATCTCGGCACGCGGCAGGTCGGCTTTGCGATCATCTCGACCACGCTGGTCGTATGCGCCGTCTTCGTACCCGTCATGTTCCTCGCCGGCCAGACCGGACTGCTGTTCCGCGAACTCGCCATTGCGATGATCGCCGCGATCGCCTTTTCCGGCTTCATTTCGCTCAGCCTCGCGCCAATGCTCTGTTCCAAACTGCTGAAAAATGCGGAGCGCGGTCGTTTCGCGCGTTGGATCGACGATCGGTTCCAGCGACTGGAAAATGGCTATGCCTGCTGGCTGGACGGCGCGCTGGGCAAGCCGCTGCTGCCGCTGCTGGGCGTATTGCTGTTCCTGGGCGCTGCGGGCTTCTTCTTTACCGGCCTGCCGAGCGAACTGGCCCCGGCCGAGGATACCGGCGTGGTCGAAGCGCAGATCAGCGCGCCCGAAGGCACGGGTTTCGACCGGATGATGGCTTATATGAAGAAGATCGAGGATGATCTCGCTTTCCTGCGCAAGGACGGGACGCTCCAGAATCTGGTGATCCGCACCCCGTCCGGCTTTGGCGCGACCGACGATTTCAATGGCGGTAACGTCATCGCCTTCCTGCGGCCATGGGAAGATCGGACCATCACAACCGCGCAAGTCGCAACCATGGTCAACAAGGTGATCGCCGACCAGCCCGGCGTGCGCGGCAATGCCGCGCCGCGATCGGGGCTGGGGCGCGGGCGCGGACTGCCGGTCAATATCGTGCTGGCCGGCTCCACTTACGAAGGGCTGGTCGCCGCGCGCGACCGGATCATGGCCGCCGCCGCCGACTATCCGGGGCTGATCAACCTCGACAGCGACTATAAGGAAACCAAGCCGCAGATGCGGATCGAGACGAACCTGGCGCGGGCAGGCGATCTGGGCGTGTCGGTCAACGATGTCAGCCAGGCGCTGCAAAGCCTGCTCGGTTCCCGCCGCGTCGGCACCTATGTCGACCGGGGCGAAGAATATCGCGTGCTGGTGCAGGCCGAGGAGGAAGGCCGTCAGACCGTGGCCGACCTCGATCGCATCAACGTCCGCTCCCGCACCGGCGCTCTGGTGCCGTTATCTGCGCTGGTCACAGTGCGCGAAGTCGCCGGACCGCGCCAGCTCAACCGTTACAACAAGCTGCGCGCCATCACCCTGACCGCCGCGCTGGCGCCGGGCACCTCACTGGGCCAGGGCCTCGCCTTCCTGGAGGATCAGGCGCGCCAGTCGCCCGAAGTGCTGGCTATCGGCTATCGTGGCGAAAGCCAGTCGCTGCGCGAAACCGGCGGGTCGATCTGGCTGGTCTTCGGTCTCACTATCCTGATCGTCTATCTGCTGCTCGCCGCCCAGTTCGAAAGCTTCATTCATCCCGGCGTCATCATCGCCACCGTGCCGCTGGCGGTCGCGGGCGGCGCGCTGGGGCTGGCGATCACCGGCGGGTCGATCAACCTCTACAGCCAGATCGGCATCGTCATGCTGGTGGGGCTGGCGGCCAAGAACGGCATCCTGATCGTCGAGTTCGCCAACCAGTTGCGCGACGAGGGCATGGACATAGCGCAGGCCATCCGCGAAGCCGCCAAGCGCCGCCTGCGCCCGATCCTGATGACATCCATCGCGACCGTGATCGGCGCGGCGCCGCTGGTCATTCGCGGCGGCGCGGGGGCGGCGGCGCGCCACTCGATCGGGACGGTCGTCGTGTTCGGCGTCAGCCTCGCGACCCTCATCACTTTATTCCTGATCCCGATCTTCTATTCCCGCGTTGCCAAGCGGACAGTTTCTCCGCAAACCGTTGGCCGCAAGCTGGATTCGGCGCTCAAGGATTCGCCCGATCCCGCCGAATGACTGGCTTTTCTGGAGCTGCGTTGCCGATGAACGAGATTGCGTCCCCCGGTCAGTTGCGTCTTGCCTATCTGCGCTGGGCGCTGGTCACGGTGCCGGCGATCGTCTTTCTGGGTTTCCTGTCGGGCCGCCTCGCCAATAGCGGCTATGGCAATCGCTGGTTCGATGCGCTGGAAAAGCCCGCCTTGATGCCGCCGGGCTGGGCGTTCGGGGTGGCCTGGACAATCCTCTACGTGATGATGGCGCTGGCCTTCGCCATCGTCCTGCACGCCCGCGGAGCGACGGGGCGGGGTGCGGCGATCGCCCTGTTCCTGGTCCAATTGCTGCTTAATCTCTGCTGGTCGCCGCTTTTCTTTCGCGCGCATCAGGTGGGCAGCGCGCTGGCGCTGATCCTCATCATTTTCGTGACTGTCGCCGCTACCACTGCGCTTTTCTGGCGGATCAGGCGGCTCGCCGGCGTGCTGCTGCTGCCCTATCTGGCGTGGCTGGCCTTCGCCGCCTTCCTCAACTATGAGATCGGCCGCCTGAACCCCGATGCGGCGACCCTTGTCGCCCCGGCGCTCAGAACCCAGATATGATATATGGGCGCGCCGATCGCGCGCCGCACAGAGGATAAAGGCAATGCAGAGCGAAAACCGCTTTTTCGACGATCTCGCCAAGCTGGTGAACGGCGCCGCTGGCACCGTGGCGGGCATGGGCCGCGAATTCGAAACCAACGCGCGCGAGCGGGCGAAGGAATGGATCGGCGGCATGGAATTCGTGTCGCGCGAGGAATTTGACGCGGTCAAGGCGATGGCCGCCGCCGCGCGCGAGGAAGTCGAACTGCTCAAGGCCCGGCTCGACGCGCTGGAAGGCAAGGCCGGCGAACCCGTCACCAAGACCGTCAAGGCGGCCAAGCCGAAGCCCAAGGACGCGGACTGATCCTGCCCTACCCTTGTGTCTGTCCTTTCACGGTAGGCGGTGATAAGGCGCGCCGATGATGGATAGCGACGAATTTGAACATGGCGGCGGGGAAGCCGCGCCGATCGATATGCTGGCGGCCTATTTCGAAGCGCATGGCTGGACGTTCGAGCAGGTCGGCGAAGATGAGATCGTCGCGAACACCCAAGGATCGTGGGCGCAATATGAGCTGCGCGGCATCTGGCGTGACGAGGATCAGGTGCTCCAGTTGCTGGCGCTGCCCGACATCCGCGTGACCGAGGAGAAGCGCGGCACCATCTACGAGACGCTGGGCCTCATCAATGAACAGCTGTGGCTGGGCCATTTCGAGCTGTGGTCGTCGAGCGGCATCATCCTGTTCCGCCATGGCGCGCTGCTCGGCGCGGGCGGCACCTTGACGCTCGACCAGGCGCAGTTGCTGGTCGAAACCGCGATCGACGAATGCGAGCGCTTCTATCCGGTGTTCCAGTTCGTGCTCTGGGGCGGCAAGTCGCCGTCGGAGGCGATCTCCGCCAGCCTGATCGAAACCCGCGGCGAGGCCTGATCCGATGACGCAGACCGGTGTCGATCATCCTTTCCCCGATCATCTCTTCCTGGTCGGCTGCGGCAATATGGCGGGGCAGATGCTGTCCCGCTGGCTCGACTGCGGCCTCGACCGTGAGCGCGTGACGGTCTTGCGCCCCAGCGGCAGGCCGGTGACCGATGGTGTGGCGGTTATGACCGACTATCCAGCTGCGCTCCCCGCAGGGACCACCGTCCTGCTGGGCATGAAGCCCTATCAGATCGCCGATGTCGCCGTTGCGCTGGCGCCGCTATGCGTCGCCGACATGCGCATCGTCTCGATCCTCGCCGGCACGACGCTCGCCGATCTGCGCGCCCGTTTCCCAGTCGCCCGCGACATCGTGCGCGCCATGCCCAACCTGCCCGTCGGGCTGGGCGAGGGGGTGACGGCGCTGTTCACCGACGATGTGACCTCGGCGCAGGCCAAGATGGACGTCGCCGCTTTGATCGAACCGCTGGGCCTGGTCGAATGGATCGCCGATGAAGCGCTGTTCAATCAGGTGACGGCGCTGTCGGGCTGCGGCCCCGCCTTCCTCTTCCGCTTCGTCGACGCGCTGGCGCAGGCGGGCGAGGCGATCGGCATTCCCGCCGATCAGGCCGCGCGCATGGCGCTGGCGACGGTGCAGGGATCGGCCAATATGGCCGCCCGCGCCAATGATGGTCCGGGCGTGCTGGCCGACCGCGTCGCCAGCCCCGGCGGCATGACGCGCGAGGGACTGAACGCCCTCGACGCCGATGACCGGCTGCTGACGTTGCTGATCGATACGCTGGCCGCCGCCCGCGACCGCGGCGAAGCGATGGCGCGCGGCGCATAAGGGCGGTTTCGAGGGGAAGGCTTTTGCGCTAAGGCGCGCGCTTACCGACCCCGGAGTCCGCCATGTTGTCCCCCGATACCCCGATCCTGCTTCTCACCACCGGCGGGACAATCGACAAAATCTATTTCGACGCCCTGTCCGACTATCAGGTCGGCGAAACCGTGATGGCGAAGCTGTTGGACGTCGCGCGCGTCAAGCGCCCCTTCCGTATCGAGGAAGTGACGCGCAAGGACAGTCTGGAACTGGACGACAGCGATCGCGCGCTGATCTACGCCCGCGTCGCCGCGGCGGCGGAAAAGCACATCGTCATCACCCATGGCACCGACACCATGACCGACACGGCCAGGCAGCTTGCCGGGATCGACGGCAAGACCATCGTGCTGGTCGGCGCGCTCGCGCCCGCGCGCTTTGGCGAGAGCGACGCCAGCTTCAACCTCGGCATGGCGTTCGCCACGGCTCAGGTGGCGCAGCCGGGCGTTTATATCACCATGAGCGGGTCGGTGTTTCGCGCCGACAAGGTGGTCAAGGACCGCGCCAAGGGCGCCTTCGTCCCGCTCTTGGAGTAAGTCGGTCGTTTCTGACCCGGAACCTTGTCATGCATCTGCGCATTGATCGCGCAGGGTATGACGAGGAGAAAGAGACATGAGCGATTATCAGGAGCGTCCGGTCACGACGACGACCGTGATCGAAAAGCGCAGCAGCGGCGGCACGATGTTCGCGGTCCTGCTGCTGGTGGTTGTGGTGGCGGTGGCGGCCTTTTTCCTGGTCAGTAGCCAGACGAGCAAGGACAACGCCGTGTCGAGCGCCGCCACGCAAGTCGGCCAGGCCGCCAGCGATGTCGGCGACGCGGCCAAGGATGCCGCCGGCGCCGCCAAGAGCGAGTGATCGCGGTCCGACCCGGCATAATGTCGGCATGAAAAAGGGGCGTTCCGATCATCGGAACGCCCCTTTTCTGTCTCAGCCTGACGGCGTGGGCCTGATCAGCCTTCGACCTTGGCATATTTGGGCGCGGCTTCGTTCAGGATGCGCAGGATTTTCTTCAGAGCGGTCGGCTCGTCCGTCTCTTCCATCGCGGCGAGTTCACGGGCGAGTCGGCTGGACGCCGCTTCAAAGATCTGACGTTCGGAATAGCTCTGTTCGGGCTGGTCGTCGGCCCGGAACAGGTCGCGCGTCACTTCGGCGATCGACACCAGGTCGCCCGAATTGATTTTCGCTTCATATTCCTGCGCGCGGCGCGACCACATGGTCCGCTTGACCTTGGGCTTGCCCTTGAGGGTTTCCATCGATTCCTCCAGCGTCTTGTTGGAGGACAGTTTGCGCATACCGACGCCTTCGGCTTTATTGGTAGGCACGCGCAGCGTCATGCGCTCTTTTTCGAAACGGAGCACGTACAGCTCCAATTCCATGCCCGCGATCTGCTCCTTCTGCAGTTCGATCACACGGCCAACGCCGTGCTTGGGGTAAACGACATAATCACCAACGTCAAAGGACAGCGCCTTGGCAGCCATTTGATACCTTTCCAATTCAACCGGGGAACGGGCCGTCGCGGGGCAGATGTGCAAGAGACATATGCCGGGAGGTCCACGGCGCCACCGTCATGACATGAAGCGTATTCTCCAAGGCCGGGCAGGGGGATGTCCGGCCGTTGGAGCGCTATTTAGCAGATTCGTAACAAAATTACCACCCCCGGACATAATGGCCGGGAGCGTGGCGCAAAACGGGACGCTGGATGGACGACGCGGGCCGCGCGGATCAGTTGCCCGAGCCGGGCTCGGCCGAGAAGAATTTCTCCAGCTTGCCTTCTACGCCGTTCATCTCTTCGGCATCGGCGGGGGCATCGCCCTTGACCGTGATATTGGGCCATTCGGCTGAGAATTTGGTGTTCAGTTCCAGCCATTTTTCGAGGCCGTTCTCAGTATCGGGCAGGATCGCCTCGGCCGGACATTCCGGCTCGCACACGCCGCAGTCGATGCATTCGCTGGGGTTGATGACCAGCATATTCTCGCCCTCGTAGAAACAATCGACAGGGCAGACCTCGACGCAATCCATGAATTTGCAGCGGATGCAGTTGTCGGTCACGACATAGGTCATTGTCAGGGCACTCTTGGCTTGGAAAACGCCGTCCTGCTATGCTTAGGCAGGCCGAAGGTCAATGAGGATATTGTTGCCCGATGTTTAGGACCGGTTTGACCGGGCGGCTGAGGCTGCCCCTATGATGCGCGCTCACGCGCCGATCGTCAGTTCCTCGTAGCAGCCCTGCGCTTCGGGCGCGGGGCCGCGGCGCGTGGGAAGCTGGATCACGCGCACCACGCGCACCGCGTCGCCATGGGGGAAGGTGATGAGGTCGCCCGTGCGCACCGGCGCGTGGGCGCGCTCGATGCGGCGGCCGTTGAGGCGGATATGGCCGGTTTCAGCCAGCTTTTGCGCGTTCGACCGGCTGGAGCACAGCCGGACGAACCACAGATATTTGTCGATGCGCAGGCTCGGCCCATGGCCGATGCCGGTCACCGGGTTAGCCATTGCGGCCGAGCAGGTCGGCGAGCCCCGCAAAGGCGTTGTTGACCGGGGCCGGGCTGCTGCGATGCGCGGGGGTGCCCGCGCGGTCGCGCTGCTGGCGCTCTCCGCCGGACTTGGCGCCACCGGACTTTCCGCCAGCGGGCTTGCCACCGCCGCGCTTGCCCTCACTCGGCTGGCCATCGCCCTGCTTGTCGGCGCGGCGCGGTCCGCGCGCTTGCTGTCCCCGTTCGGGCCGTGGCTTTTGCCGGCCTTTGAACACCCAGTTCGCGGCGTTGACGACAGGGGCTTCTGCGCCCTCTGCCCCCTCGGTCGGCTCTGCCCCTTCGACCGCTTCGACGCCCTCCGTGACCGCGACGGGCGCTGGGGCAGGGGCCTCCACAGGGCGGAACCCCGCAAGGCGCATCAATTGCAGGAAGGAGGGTTCGGACAGGCCCAGCGACACGATCTGCGGGCTGACATGGGTGAAGGCCTCGTTCCTGGCGATGGCTTCATGGGCGGTGCGGGCCATGCGTTCGGCCATGTCGATGCGCAGCATCTGCTCACCAAAGCCGCGGAAGCCGGCGATGCGCGCGCCCATCTGTTCGAATTTCTCGCCTGCCGGGATCAGGGTGAGGCCGGGGCCGGGCAGCGGCAGGCAGGGCTTGCCGATTCGCACGGCCATCAGCGCAGAGCGCCAGCGCGCCGCGCCCGGCTTCAACAGGCCGGGATGATAGATGTCGAGCACGCCGATATCGATGCCCGCCTTGCGCAGAAGGTGGCGCTGGTCCTTGTCGAGATGGCCGAGCGCCGAATCGAGGTCGATGCGCGCGATAACGCCGCCCGCATCGCCCAGTTGCGCGAACACGGCGCGGACCACGGCGGGCACTTCGGGGTCGAGCGCACAGTCGTTCATCTTGACCAGCGGCAGGAGATGCTTCTGCTTCTGCGCATCGAACCAGGCGGCCAGGCGCGTGGCGACCTGCTTCTGCACATCCTGATCCAGGTCAAGAATCGCGCGATCCAGCCGAATTTCTGGCGCGAGCAGGCTTGGCCCCGCCAGCAGCGTCGCCACCGGCGTTTCGCCCCAGGCGATGCGTGGCGCCTGTCCTGCTTCGTCCATGAGCGCGAAATCCGTATCCGCCGCGCCCACCAGTTCGTCTGCCTTCACTCGCAATACCTTTCCAAGGCGCCGTTCCGCGGCCGCCAGCAACATCTTTCGATCCTGATGTCGCGTAGCGGGATCGACCGAGAATCGGAAGCCGTCAAGTTTTCCGATCGTCTCGCCATCGACACAGACGCTCCCGTCCGGGTCCACGACGACCGGCAGGTTGCTGGCGTTCTGCCCGATATCGCGCAGCAGGACCGAGGTGCGCCGGTCCACGAAACGCTGCGTCAGCGCGGCGTGCAGCGCATCGGACAGCTTCTCCTCCAGCGCGCGGGTGCGCTCCGCCATCTCGGCCGGATATTCCAGCCAGTCGGGGCGATGGGCGATATAGGACCATGTCCGCGCCGCCGCGATCCGGCCCGACAGCGTGTCGATATCGCCCTGCACCGAATCGAGTCGCGCCAGATTCTGTGCGAACCAGTCGCGGGGGATGTAACCGTTCCCTTCCGACAGGAAGCGCCAGATGCGGCTGACGGCGCGGGCATGATGGTCCGCGCCCAGTTTCTGGAAATCGGGCAGGCTGCTGGCGGCCCAAAGCCGTTCGACCTGGCGTTTGGTCCGCACCCGCTCGATCACCAGCGGGTCTTCGGCCAGCCGCTTAAGCACGGCCAGGTCCACCGCCTGCGGCGCGGCGCGCAGTTCGGGGCGGTCGGGGCGCTCCTCCAGATCGACGATCAGCAGGTCGAGCCGGTCGGTGCGCGGCGTGCCATCGCGCCAGAAAAGCTGCTCGATCGGCGGGAAACGATGCGCTTCGATCGCTTCGATCTCTTCGGGCGTGAAGGTGGCATCGCCTTCCTCCCCTCCTAAGCTGCCGAAGGTGCCGTCCTTGTGATGCCGCCCGGCGCGCCCGGCGATCTGCGCCATTTCGCTGACGGTCAGGCGGCGGGTGCGATGGCCATCGAACTTGCGCAGCGAAGCGAAGGCGACATGCGCGACGTCGAGGTTGAGGCCCATGCCGATCGCATCGGTGGCGACCAGATAGTCGACGTCGCCATTGAGGAACATCTGCACCTGCGCGTTGCGGGTACGGGGGGACAGCGCGCCCATCACCACCGCCGCGCCGCCGCGAAAACGCCGCAGCATCTCGGCGACGGCATAGACCTCTTCGGCGGAGAAGGCGACGATGGCAGAGCGTTTGGGCAGTCGGGAGAGCTTCTTCGCGCCGGCATAGGAAAGGGTGGAAAAGCGCGGGCGGCCGATGATGTCGATATCGGGGACCAGCGACTTGACGACACGGGCGATGCTGGCGGACCCCAGGATCATCGTTTCCTCCCGGCCCCGCGCCCGCAGCAGCCGGTCGGTGAAAATATGGCCGCGTTCCGGGTCGGCGCCTAGCTGCGCCTCGTCCAGCGCGACGAAGGCGTAATCCTTAAGACCGTTAGGGGCGCCTCCGGCCTGCAGGCCTATGTCGATTGGCATCGATTCGGCCGTACAGAGAAAATAGCGCGCCTGGGGCGGCACGATCTTTTCCTCGCCGGTGATGAGCGCGACCTGCTCCGGCCCCTTGATCGCGACGACGCGGTCATAGACTTCGCGCGCCAGCAGCCGCAGCGGAAAGCCCATCATGCCGCTCGAATGGCCGCACATCCGCTCGACTGCGAGATGGGTCTTGCCGGTATTGGTGGGACCCAGGACGGCGGTGATGGGGGAACGGGCGAACTGGGCCATGGTCCACCCTATGTCGGGTAAGCGGAGTTTATTCGCAACCCGGCATTTGATTTGCTCTTTGGAAGCGAAGGCGACACGAAAAGGCTGACAGCATGAACTTTGCGGACCGTCGGAGGTGGTCGTGTCCCAGGAGGTGGTGTAGGAACCGTCAATCCACGGCAGGATCGGGATCGGGTTCGGGTCAGGCAGCCAGAGCTGGCAGGCTGACAATGGGGTTATGGCTCACCGCGCCGATTGTTTCCAG
>NZ_SEOO01000027.1 GCF_004152865.1 Sphingobium cupriresistens
GGCAGGGAGCGATCCCGTTGACGGTGGAAGCCATCTGGCTCAGAATGCATGCAGCGCCGATGTTTGTCGGCGCATAGATATCTGTTGGCCAAAACCCGCCGCTGCTTCCTGACCTAGGACGTTATCGCTGACCACCGTATGCGGCTTGCCGCGTATCCCGATCAGCCGCGTCAGTTCCCGCGCGACCCGCACGCCCGACAGCGACGTGTCCGCCACCAGCGCCAGGCATTCGCGCGTGTAGTCGTCTACCACGCACAGGATGCGGAACCGGCGGCTGCAGGTCAGGGTGTCGGAGACGAAGTCCAGCGACCAGCGCTGGTTCGGCCCATCCGGCAGCACCATCGGCGCCCTGGTGCCCAAGGCGCGCTTGCGGCCACCTCGGCGACGGACCCGCAGGTTCTCTTCGCGATATACCCGCAGCAGCTTCTTGTGGTTGGGCGTCATGCCCTCGCGCGCCAGCAGATAGCCCAGACGCCGATAGCCGAACCGGCGACGCTCTGCCGCCAGCTCCCGCAGACGCTGCCGCAACGGACCATCGTCCGGCCGCGACGATCGATACCGGATCACCCGCCGGCTCACGCCGACCAGGCCGCACGCCCGACGCTCGCTCAGCCCGTGGTGTTCACGAGCATGAGCGACGGCTTCCCGCTTAGCGCCGGGCGTTACCATTTTTTTGATGCCAGATCCTTCAGCACCACGTTGTCCAGCATCGCCTCGGCCAGCAGCTTCTTCAGCTTCGCGTTCTCGTCCTCGAGCGCGCGCAGTCGCCGCGCCTCGGATACCTCCAGCCCGCCATACTTCGACTTCCACTTGTAAAACGTCGCCGAGCTGATCCCATGGCGGCGACACACGTCCACCGTCGCCATGCCCGCCTCCTGCTCCTTCAAGATCGCAATGATCTGCTCTTCGCTGAACCTGCTCCGCTTCATGTTCGTCCGACTCCTTTGCGTCGGACTCTACTCAAAATCGGTCACATTTCAGGGGAGCACGTCAGACGCCGCAACAGCGCGAGGCCAATTACCGCCACGCTGTCGAAACCGCGGCAAAAGCCAAGAAGGCCGTCGTCTTCGCCTGGGCGCGGCAAAATCCCATCTTCGGCCTCACCCCTGAGCAGAACAGGCTGATCGATGATGTGAGCGCGGCCAACCCCAACACCATCGTGGTGCTGAACAGCAGCTACCCCGTCGCCATGCCTTGGTTGGGCAAGGTGAAGGCGGTGCTCAACATGTGGTGGGGCGGCGACAAGGGCGGCGAGGCGACCGTCGACATCCTGACCGGCCGGGTCAGCCCGGCGGGCCGTCTGCCCTTCACCTGGGGCAAGGCGCTGGAGGATTATCCCGCGACCGACCCCCGTCATCCCGAACGCGGCGCGCGCGAAGATGGCGTCGTCACCTATTCGGAGGGGCTGGATGTCGGCTATCGCTGGTTCGACCGGCAGAAAAAGGAGCCCCTCTACGCCTTCGGCCATGGCCTCAGCTACACCAGCTTCGCCTATTCTGGCCTGACCGTGAAGCCCGCCGCCGACGGCGGTCTGGACGTCCGTTTCACCGTCGCCAATACGGGAAAGCGGGCATCGGACGAAGTGGCGCAGATCTATCTGGGCGCGCCCGCCAATGCCCCCAGGGGCATCGCCTTCCCGGTCAAGGCGCTCGCCGGATTCGACCGCGTCCATCTGGCGCCATCGGAATCGAAGACGGTGTCGATTCATGTCGCGCCACGCAGCCTGCAATATTGGGATGAAAGGGCGGCCAGCTGGACCACGCCGCAGGGCGTGCGTGCGGTTTATGTGGGCGGCTCCTCACGCGACCTGCCGCTTGCCGCCAAAAGCCGGTAGGGGATTGCGATATGCAGGGGCAATCGCTCGCCATCCGCAGGCGGCCGATCCTTGGTGGCGCGCTGGGCGTTACCTTCGCCACCCTGCTGGCGGGACCGAAGGTGCTGGCGCAAAATAGCCGTTTTGCGCCAGCGATTGCGGGCGAACCCAATGCCGAATGGGCGCGCAAGGCCGACGCTCTGATGCCGACGCTGCATAGCATCGAGCAACAGCCGGTCGCTCTGGTGAACATGATCCCCGACCCCGCGCAGATATTGCGTTTCCGCGTGGAAAAGGCCGCCACCATCGCGGACTTCGCTACCCGCAGCTTCCGCAAGGGCGACAGCTTCATCCTCGATTTCGAAGGGCACCGGACGGGTTATCTGTCCTTCGACCTCGAAACGGTCGGGCGCGAACCGGATGCGCCGGTGCGGCTGAAACTGACCTTCGGCGAAGTGCAGACCGACGTCGCCGAACCGCTGCATCCCTATAAGGGCAAGATCAGCGAAGCCTGGTTGCCCGAAGAGATCATCACCGTCGATTATCTGCCGCAGTCGGTGAAGATGGCGCGACGTTACGCCTTTCGCTATGTCCGGGTCGACGTGATCGACACTTCGCCGGGCTTTGCGGTAAAGTTCCTCAATGTCCGCGCTCACGCGGTGACGTCGGCTGGTCCCATGCCCGCGCCCATGGGCGCGACCCCGCGCCTGCGCCGGATGGACGAGGTCGCGATGGCGACGCTGCGTGACTGTATGCAAACCAGTTTCGAGGATGGTCCGCGCCGAGACCAGCGACTGTGGGTCGGCGATCTGCGGCTTCAGGCGCTCGCCAATTATGCGAGCTTCCAGAACAACGATCTGGTCAAGCGCTGCCTGTATCTGTTCGCGGCCTATCGCGACAAAGACGGGTTGGTCGCCGCCTGCGTCTACGAAAAGCCACATCCCCGCTACGGCGGTATGCACATCGTCGATTATGCCGCGCTCTTCAACGTCACCCTGCGCGATTATGTGATGGCGACCGGCGATGTTGCGACCGGGCGCGACCTGTGGCCGGTGGCGCGACGCCAGCTGGAACTGATCGCGCGCTGGATCAATGCCGACGGGCTGTTCGTCGATCCGGGCAATATGTGGATTTTCATCGACTGGGCGGACAAGCTGGACAAGGGCGCCGCGATCCAGGGCCTGCTCACCTTCGCCTGGAGGGCGACCGCGGAACTGGCCCGACGACTGGGGATGAAGCAGGAGGATGCCAGCCTATCCCATAGGGCTGGAACGATGACCACCGCCGGCCGCGCCGCCTATTGGGACGCGCACAGCGGACGGGTGGTCAGCGGCCCCAGGCGACAGGTCAGTTGGGCCGGCGCGAGCTGGATGATGCTGGGCGGACTCCTGTCGCCGCGCGAAGGGCGCAAAGCCCTGTTCGCTACGCTGGACGATCCGGCGGCGATCAAGCCCTCTACCCCTTATCTTTATCATTATGTCGTGGAAGCGCTCATCGCATGTGGCGAAAAGAAACGCGCCATGGCGCTGCTCGAAAGCTATTGGGGGGCGATGATCGACGCGGGTGTCGATACCTTCTGGGAAGTGTTTGATCCAACCACTCCGCTGTCGTCTCCCTATGGGGACATCCATATCAATAGCTATTGCCATGCCTGGAGCTGCACGCCGTCTTATTTTCTCAGGCAGAAACTCTCCTGATGGCCCCATTCTGACATTCGCTACCAACAAGGCGTGCGCTTGTTCGATGCGGGCGAAAAAGCCTTCCATGCCCATCGGCGTCGACAAGCGATGACATCATAGGGCAGGCGAACGCTGCGATGTCGGGATCATCGAATACCGCCTCGAATATCCGTTCGATCACCCCTTGCTCGACCCAGCGATAATAGCGCCGCTTGGCCGTTGCGGGAATCGCTACAGCCTAGAAAGGGCGCGACCGGTTGCCCGGCCACGCCCTTACTGCGCGCCCGAAATTATAGTTGATCAACCCGCCAGCTGCGTTTCCAGTTCACCCAGTACGCGATAGCAATCGAACACCTTGGCGACGCTGCTGTTCGGATCGCGGCCTTCGCGGATGGCGCTGATGAATTCGCGATCCTGCAATTCGATGCCGTTCATCGACACGGCGACCTGGCTGACGTCGATCGCCTCTTCCTTGCCGTTCACCAGATCGTCGTAACGCGCGATATAGGTGTCGGTATCGCCGATATAGCGGAAGAAGGTGCCGAGCGGCCCGTCATTGTTGAACGACAGCGACAGGGTGCAGATGGCGCCGGTCTCGCTCTTCAGCTGGATCGACATGTCCATGGCGATGCCCAGGTCCGGATGGATCGGCCCCTGGAGCGCGTGCGCCGACACGATTCTGCCCGCCTGATAGGCGAACAGGTCGACCGTATGGGCGGCATGATGCCACAGCAGATGGTCGGTCCAGGACCGCGGTTCCCCCTTCGCATTGATATTCTTGCGGCGGAAGAAATAGGTCTGCACATCCATCTGCTGGACATTGAATTCGCCCGCCTCGATACGGTTGTGGACGAACTGGTGCGACGGATTGAAGCGGCGCGTGTGGCCGACCATGCAGACGAGACCGGTTTCCTCCTGCTTCTTGAGTACCGCCTGCGCATCGGCCCAGCTATCGGCCAGCGGAATTTCCACCTCCACATGCTTGCCCGCATCCATGCAGGCGATCGCCTGCGCGGCGTGCATCTGCGTGGGCGTGCACAGGATCACAGCGTCCACATCGTCACGCGCCAGCGTCTCGTTCAGGTCGGTCGTCACATGGCCGATGCCATATTTCTCCGCGACCTTCTTCGTCGCCTCCAGTTCGCGGCCGATGATCGAGGTGACGGTGACGCCATCGATATTCTTGAGGCCATCAAGATGCTTTTCGCCAAAGGCGCCGGCGCCAGCCAGGGCAATACGCATGAAAAACTACTCCAAAATAAGCCCCTCCCTTTTAAGGGAGGGGGAAGGGGTGGGTGCGAGCGAAGCGAGCCAGCGCCCATCTTGAAGGCAGAAGCGATTGCTAACGCAACCGCCCCCATCCCGACCCCTCCCCTGAAGGGGAGGGGCTTTAAGTTGGTTTATTCAGCCGCGATCGCGTTCACCGTATCGCTGCCGGTCATGTCCAGCCCTTCGCCATTGTCGGGGCGCAGCACCATATGGCCGATCGCGGTGTTGGAGCAGGGCACATGATAATGGCGATGCAGCGCGCGGGTTTTCTTGCCCAGCGCCCCGCGCATCACCAGCCACATCACCATTTCGATGCCTTCGCTGCCGGTTTCGCGCAGATATTCGATATGCGGGATGCGGCGCAGATGGTCGCTCTCGCCGATCAGCCCGTCCAGGAACATATTGTCCCATTCCTTGTTGATCAGCCCGGCGCGCGGCCCCTGCAACTGGTGGCTCATGCCGCCCGTGCCCCAGATCTGGACGTTGAGGTCTTCGGGGAAGCTCTCGACCGCCTTGCGCACCGCCTCGCCCAGCGCCCAGCAGCGATTGCCCGATGGCGGGGGATAGGTGACGACATTGACCGCCAGCGGCACGACCTTGCACGGCCAGGCGTCGGGCTTGCCGAACATCATGGAGAGCGGCACGGTCAGGCCATGATCGACGTCCATCTCGTTGATGATCGTCATGTCGAACTCGTCCAGGATCAGGCTCTGCGCCATGTGCCATGCGAGGTCGGGATGTCCCTCCACGTCCGGCACCGCGCGCGGCCCCCAGCCTTCGTCGGCCGACTTGTAACGCTCGCCACAGCCGATCGCGAAGGTCGGGATGATCTTCATGTCGAAGGCGGAGGCGTGGTCGTTATAGACCAGGATGATGACATCGGGCTTTTCGGCCTTCTCCCATGCGCGGGTCCAATCGTACCCGGCAAAGATCGGTCCGAAATAATCGTCGCGATCCTTGTTGAAGTCCGACGCCACGCCCAGCAGCGGCACATGGCTCGACGCCACGCCAGCAGTAATCCGCGCCATATCAGCGATCCTCTTTCTTCGCGGCGGCGGCCGCCGCTTCATTGGCCTTGATCGACCGGGCGCCTTCGGGCGAACGCCCGCCCCGCATCATCATTTCCCGATATTCGGGGAACGCCATGTCTGTCATGGTGCTGACCGCCTCGGCAAAGGGAACGCCGTCGGTCGAAAACAGCTTGGACAGGAAATAGACATTGCCGCCCAGGTCCAGGCACTTGTTATAATCGCGCGCCAGCACGCCCAGCTTCTGCTCCTCGGTCAGCGGCCATTCGTCCAGATAGGCGCGCTCGTCCGCCTTGAACTTCGCGCGATTTTCATCCTTCATCAGGCTCATCGCAAACTGGTTCAGATGATAGCCCTGCCGGGCGCGCTTGGCGGTGAAGACGCGGGTGCCCGGAATATCCTCCATCTCGGCGAGATATTCGTGGATGTCCTGATGTTTGGGATCTTCTGTTATCATAGTCCCCTCTCCTTCAATTGGGCGTCGAGGCGCGGGAAGACGCGACGGGCATTGCCCGCGAAGATTGCGGCGCGTTCCTCGTCGCTCACGTCCAGCGCATCGACATAGCGTTTGGTGTCGTCGAAATAGAATCCGGTGGTCGGGTCGATGCCGCGCACCGCGCCGACCATTTCCGACCCGAACAGGATATTCTTATTCTCGATCACGTCGGCCAGCAGGTCCACGCCCGGCTGGTGATAGACGCAGGTGTCGAAGAAGATATTGTTCATCAGGTGCGTCGACAGGTCGGGCTTCTTGAGCATGTCCGCCAGCCCGCGATAGCGCCCCCAATGATAGGGCACCGCGCCGCCGCCATGCGGGATGATGAAGCGCAGCGTCGGGAAATCCTTGAACAGATCGCCTTCCAGCAACTGCATGAAGGCGATCGTATCCGCCGCGATATAATAGCCGCCGGTCGCGTGCATCGCCGGGTTGCAGCTGCCCGACACATGAATCATCGCCGGCACGTCCAGCTCGACCATCTTCTCGTAGAAGGGATACCAATATCTGTCGGTCAGCGGCGGATGGGTGAAATGCCCGCCGCCCGGATCGGGATTGAGGTTGCAGCCGATAAAGCCCAGTTCGGTGACGCAGCGCTCCAGCTCCGCGATGCTGTTGCTCATGTCGGCCTTGGGCGACTGCGGCAACATGCACACGCCGACGAAGGTTTCGGGGAACAGGCCGACGACGCGCGCGATCAGGTCGTTGCAGCGGATCGCCCATTCCTTCGCCACCGCCTCGTCGCCCACATGCGGCGCCATCGCGGATGCGCGGGGCGAAAAGATCGTCAGGTCCGCGCCGCGCTCCTTGATCAGGCGCAACTGGTTCGCCTCGATCGTCTCGCGAATCTCCGCGTCGCTGATGTCGGGATAGGGCGGGCACGGCGTCCCGGCCTTGAACGCCGCCTTCTGTTCCTCGCGCCAGGCGTCATGGCCCTTGGGCAGGACGGTGTAATGACCGTGGCAATCGATAATCAGGCTCATCGCGTCTCTTTCCTCAACCCTTATTCCGTCACCCCAGCAAAGGCTGGGGCCTCAGGCGACAGCACGCTACGCCCGCCCCAAAAACTCCGTCACTTCCGCCTTCGCGGAAACGCCGTCGGAAGAAATCACCCCGATCTTCGCGCCCAGCCCTTCCGGCGGCGCCTTCACGCTCAGTGCGCCGATCGCCGCCTGCCGCGCCACCGTGCCGCGCGTCATCGCAGCCCCGGTGCCAAGGCCATCCAGTGTCTTGACGACTTCCTCCATCTCCGCCGCGCGCCGCGTGCCATGCACCAGCATCCGGTCGAGATTATAATCCGCCCGCACGCCCCAAGTCTTCGCCTTCTCGCTCGCATCGAGCGAGGCCAGCACCTCGTCCAGCACATCCGCCTGCGCCGCGGCCAGCACGCATTCGGCGGTCAACGCCTCGATCCCCTTGACCATCACCGAGCGGATCATCTTGATCGAGGAGGCCCGGCCGACATCCGCGCCCACGACCCGCGTCTTCGCAAAACCCAGCGCGCGCAACCGCGCCTCGGCATCCCCGGCTCGCGCGCCGCTCAACAGCAGCGGTACGTTGAGCCGCGCCGGATCGACCGGCGCCATCACCGCCACATCGACATAATGGCCCCCGGCCGCCTCGACCAATGCGGCAGCGGCCTGCTTGGTCTGCGGCGCAACGCTGTTCATGTCACAGAACAGCGTCCCCGGCGCGATCAGCGCCGCGGCGTCGCGCGCCACGGCCAGCGCCTGATCCGCCGTCACCAGCGACAGGATCATCGGCGCGCCCCGCACCGCGTCGTCCAGCCGATCGCGACAGGCGACGTCCATCTGCGCCATCACGCTGGCCCGCGCCGGATCGCGGTCATGCGCCAACGCGCGCGCGCCCCACGCGCCAGCCGCAGCGAATGTGCTGCCCGCCTCGCCAAATCCGATCAGGAGAATATCGGTCGTCATGGCGGGAATCTGCCCGTCGATGCGCGCGACGACAAATCGGAACAGCCGCCCGGTCATTAGCTGGCGCTAAACATCCTTTCTGTATCCCCCCGCGACACGGCCTCCAGATCGGCGATGAACTCCGCCTGCACCGTGGTCGGGCGCCAGGAGGCCCGCGTCGTCACGCCGATAGATCGGCTGGCGGGCGATACCGGCGTGTCGATCCGGCACAGCCACCCCGCCTCCAGCTCCACCGTCACCTGATCGGGTGACAACAGGGTCAGGAAATCATTGTCGATCAGCAATTGCCGGATGGTCATGACCGATCCCGATTCGATCGGCACGACCGGCAAAGCGATGCCATGTTCGCTGAATAACGCCTCCCAGCTTTCGCGCAGCGGCGCGCCCGGCGCGGCGATGATCCAGGGATAGCGCGCCAGATCGCTCATGGCGGGCTGTGTCCCGGCCAGCGGATGGCCTGCCCGCGCGATCACCACCGGCCGGTCTTCGAACAGCGCCGCCTGCTCGAAATCCGCCTCCAGCAGCGGCAGGCGCAACGCCCCCACCATCATGTCGATCGCGCCGTTGCGCAACGGCTCGATCAGTTCGGCGCGCGACCCTTCCAATATGGTGATGCGCACGCCCGGCCGCCGCCGCAGGAAGCGCGACACGGCGGCGGGCAGCACCCGCGCGCGAGACAGCGGCATCGCGCCAATGGCGATGCTGCGCGTCTCATGCCCCTTGAGCGCCGCCAGTTCGGCCAGCGCCGCCATCAACTCCACCCGCGCCAGGCGAAAGGCGCGCGCCATCCGCACACCGGCATCGGTCAGCATCACCACCTTGCCGCGCCGCCGCACCAGCGGCCGCCGCAGCGACAGGCTAAGGTCGTTGACCGCGCGATGCAGCGAAGGGATCGACAGGCCGGTCGCGGCACTCGCCGCAGGGTAACTGCCCGCATCCGCCAGCGCGATCAACGCGCGGAACCGCGCCATCGTCACATGCGGGCTGGCGATATGGTCCAGCGCGGCGTGGAAACGCGGCACCAGCAGCGCGCCCGCATCGGTCACCGTCATCCCGTCATGGCGGCGGTCGAACAAGGGTACGTCCAGCATGGCTTCGAATCGGGCCAACGCCTGGGTTATCGCCGGCTGGGTCAGGTTTACCGCCGCGGCGGCCGCATTCATGGTTCCGCGATCCGCGATTTCCACGGTTGCGCGCAGGTGACGAAGGTTGATGTCGGTCCAGTCCACATTGCCATATTTAGTGAAAACTAATGGCTTGGCCAGATTTCCTTTTTGCCCTTTCCCCCGAACGGGTCCAGCCACCATCCTGTCCCGCGCCGCCCAACCATCAGCTTGGTCCGTGCGCCGCCATGATAAGGAGAAGGTCAGCATGTCCGGCATCGTCGTCCAGAATATCGAACGGGCGGACCTTAGCGTCGTCGACGGCCTCGCCAAATGCGGCGTCGCCACCGTCCATGAAGCGCAGGGCCGCACCGGCCTGCTCGCCTCGTACATGCGCCCGATCTATACCGGCGCGCGCATCGCCGGCAACGCCGTCACCATCTCCGCCGCGCCCGGCGACAATTGGATGGTCCATGTCGCGATCGAGCAGTTGAAGGAAGGCGACGTCCTCCTCCTCGCCCCCACCAGCCCCTGCACCGACGGTTATTTCGGCGACCTGCTCGCCACTTCGGCCCAGGCGCGCGGCTGCCGCGGGCTCATCATCGACGCGGGCGTGCGCGACGTGCGCGACCTCACTCAGATGAACTTCCCGGTCTGGTCGAAGGCGGTCCATGCCCAGGGCACGGTCAAGAACACGATCGGATCGGTCAACGTCCCCGTCATCTGCGCCAATGCGCTGGTCAATCCGGGCGACGTGGTGATCGCCGACGATGACGGCGTGTGCATCGTACCACGCGCCGACGCCGCTGCGGTCCTCGAAAAGGCGCAGGCCCGCGAAGCCGCCGAAGAAGCCAAGCGCGTCCGCCTCGCCGCCGGCGAACTCGGCCTCGACATCTATAATATGCGCCCGCGCCTGGAAGAGATGGGCCTGAAATATATCTGACCGCCTGCCCCCTGTCGCGTCCCCCTCTCCGTTCGGTTCGAGCTTGTCGAGAACCATCGCGCAGGGTTCTCGACAAGCTCGAACCGAACGGAGCTGTAGATGACAGCACATAGCCAATCCCCCGTCCTGTGGATGCGCGGCGGCACGTCCAAGGGCGGCTATTTCCTCGCCCAGGACCTGCCCGCCGACACCGCCGCCCGCGACGCCTTCCTGTTGCGCGTCATGGGTTCCCCCGACCCGCGCCAGATCGACGGCATGGGCGGCGCCGATCCGCTGACCAGCAAGGTCGCGGTCGTGAAAAAGTCACAGCGCGACGGCGTCGATGTCGATTATCTCTTCCTTCAGGTCTTCGTCGACAAGGCGGTGGTCAGCGACGCGCAGAATTGCGGCAACATTCTCGCCGGCATCGGCCCCTTCGCGATCGAACGGGGCCTCGTCGCTGCGCAACAGGACGAAACCCGCGTCGCCATCTTCATGGAAAATACCGGCCAGATCGCCATCGGCACGGTGCAAACCCCCGGCGGCAAAGTCCGCTATGACGGCGACGCCAAGATCGACGGCGTCCCCGGCAGCGCCGCCCCCATCCCGCTGGAGTTTCGCGACACCGCCGGCTCCTCTTGCGGCGCCCTTCTTCCCACCGGCAACGCCTTCGACGAAGTGGAGGGCGTGCGCGTCACCCTGATCGACAACGGGATGCCCTGCGTGGTGATGAAGGCGCAGGACGTCGGCATCACCGGCTATGAAGACCGTGACACGCTGGACAATGATACGGCGCTGAAAGCCCGGATCGAAAAAATCCGCCTTGCCGTCGGCGAACGCATGAACCTGGGCGACGTAACCGACAAGTCGGTGCCCAAGATGATGCTGGTCGCCCCGCCCCGCAACGGCGGCGCAGTCACGGTGCGCAGTTTCATCCCGCATCGCGCCCATGCTTCCATCGGCGTGCTTGGCGCGGTCAGCGTCGCTACCGCCTGCCTGGTCGAAGGATCGCCCGCGGCCGAGGTCGCTTCCATTCCCGGCGGCGATCGCAAGACGCTCTCGGTCGAACATCCGACGGGCGAAACGACCTGCGTCATGGAACTGGACGACAGCGGCGCCGTCACCAGCGCCGCCATGCTCCGCACCGCGCGTAAATTGATGGACGGCGTCGTCTTTTCTTAAACCAGAAACTAGGGCCTATCGCCCTGAGCCTGTCAAAGGGCCGAACGGAGTTGGAACCAATGACCCGCATCACCTCATGGCATGGCGCGCCCTCCAGGCCGCTCTATACGCCCCCCGCCGGCGCGATCGACGCCCATTGCCATGTCTTCGGCCCGATGGCAGACTTCCCCTTCAGCGCGAAGGCGAAATATCTGCCCGAAGATGCCGGCCCGGACATGTTGTTCGCATTGCGCGACCATCTGGGCTTCGCCCGCAATGTCATCGTCCAGGCGAGCTGCCACGGCACCGACAATAGCGCGACCCTGAACGCCATCGCAAAGGCGAACGGTAAGGCGCGCGGCGTCGCCGTGGTCGATCCGGCCATTTCCGCTGCCGATCTCGCCGCCCTCCATGATGGCGGAATCCGCGGCATCCGCTTCAATTTCCTCAAGCGTCTGGTGGACGACGCCCCCAAGGACAAATTCCTCGACGTCGCCAAGCGCCTGCCGGCCGGCTGGCATGTGGTGATCTATTTCGAAGCCGACATCCTCGAAGAACTGCGCCCGTTCATGGACGCCATCCCGGTCCCGCTGGTGATCGACCATATGGGCCGCCCCGATGTGACCCAAGGGCCGGACGGCGTCGACATGAAGGCCTTCCGCGCCTTTCTGGAGAGCCGCGACGACATCTGGTTCAAGGCTACCTGCCCCGACCGGCTCGATCAGGCCAAAGATGGAATTGGTGGCGATCCCTGGAACGCCTTTGCCGACGCGGTCGCACCGCTGGTCGCCGACTATCAGGACCGCGTGCTGTGGGGCACCGACTGGCCGCACCCCAATATGCAGGACGATATTCCAGATGACGGCCATCTGGTCGATATGATTCCCCGCATCGCGCCCACCGCCGAACTCCAGCGCAAATTGCTGATCGACAACCCGATGCGCCTCTACTGGCCGGAAGAAGCATAAGTAATTGATATATAATGACAAGAGCGGCGCTGGTGGGCGCCGCTCTTGTCATTTCAATTGTCCAACTCGCCGTCTCAGTCGTCAATATTGCGGCGGAAGGTTTCCGGCAGGAACAACAGTCCGATGACCGCCGTCGCCGCCGCGATGACGACCGGATACCAGAGGCCGTAATAAATATCCCCGGTCGCCGCGACCATGGCGAAGGCGGTGACGGGCAGGAAACCACCGAACCAGCCCGCCAGATCGCCGACAGTACTCTCTAGCGTGTGGACGCCAATCGGTCGAAAAGATGAAGGATTGGCGTTCGGGCGGAGAGCGTATAGGATCAAACTAGCTTAAATGGCCATATCGTTTAATATATCATATTATATCATTGATATTAGCTTATATATTCTAGGATATGATATCCATGGGAAGGTTGTCGTGTAGGGATGATTGCGACCAAGGGACCATGGACGATGTCACCCTACTCTCTCTCTACGCCGAAGCGCAGGCGGCGCTCGCACGGATCGAGGAGCGGCGACGGCTTAGCCCGGTGCGTCGCCCTTGGAAGATACGATGCTTCATCACCGAACGCCAGGCCTTGGCATGGCTCGATACGACATCGGTTGAGGCGAGCGCGTTCACGGTCAATGGCCGCGGCAGCGTTGGTGGAGCCGCCTACGACCTCACCCATTGGCGGCAAGCCGTCGGAGCGCCGGTAACGCTTGGTACGCTGCGTGCGGACAGCATCGGCCTTCTCGATTGGCTGGGCGTGCATGACGCCCCCGCCCCTGCTGGCCCGTGGGCACCCCCCGGCCTCCCGCTCGCAGACGTCCGACAGCGGGTCGCGCAATGGCAGGCGGAAGCGGCCACCCTGCCCCCCTCCCCTCCCCTGCTCCATGGCGCGCGCCTTGCCCTGGCATGGCGGCGTCGCGCACCGATCGGACGGGGCGATGCGGTGGCCAGCTTCCTGATCGGCGATCGCCACGGTCCGGGTCGATGGGATGCATCATTCGGTGGTCTCGTCGCCCTGGGCTTTCGGGCCAGCGGCGCCGCGTGGAAGATCGCCGACCCGGCCCAGTTCGATCGTCTATGGCTTCGAGCCATCGCCTTGGGCGCCTGCGATCATCTGGATCAGGAAGTTCGTCTGCGCGCCTATGCGGAGCGCGCCGCAGCCCATATCGCATCGCGTCGTCGGCCCGGCCGTCTGAAGGATGTATTGATGATGGCAATGTCGCGACCGTTTATCACCAGTCGGCTCGTCGCCGATCAATTGAACCTGACTTCTGCCGGGGCGATCAAATTGCTGGGCATCGCAACCGACGCCGGACTCCTGCTAGAACGATCGGGGCAAAGCAGTTATCGCAGCTATATCATTCCGGTGAGCCACGCGCCGCACGCCTCTACCGCGCCAGATCCGCTTATTGATCCTCAAATCACCGATTTTTGGTCCGAAGCCTAGAAAATAGTCCTCGCTAGAAGGCCGCTGAGGGCGATCGGCAACTCTCGACATGGGATTATATGCGGAGAGGAAGATGCCGCTGAGGGCGGCTCCTGCGGCCTCTATTCGCATTTTCAGCTTTTGTTCTCTGCGCCGGTCGAATTTTTTTTTGTTCGAGCGCTCCGACCTCTCCCGGCGACCTGCGTCAAAGCAAGGACGACGTCGATTGCATGTGGCCCATACAGGCTGGCTAGCATCCATCTGGGCAACTCCGTGCCGATGCAGATCGCCAATCTATGTCGTCCACCAGATCCAAAAACACGTCTAAGCTCGCCCTCAACATCCTCTAACGTGAGATGCCCGTCTGCCTTTCGGGCTCGGCACTGAAACGGCGATACAAGGCAGAAGGGTCGATAGGGGTAGGGCGCGCGCGATGGCTTTTCACGCGATCATCGTGTTTTCAGAATCACGGCCACAGGGGCAATCGCAACATCATTTTATCGCCATCACGATCTGTCGCGCATCAGCAAAACGGTCAGACGCACGCTTTTCCCGCTATTATTAATGTCCGTTCGCACGGTCCGACAAGCGAATCAAAGCCAAGTCGCGCGATACTTCATCCGAAACACGCGATTCTGAAAACACGTCGATCGATAGCTGTCAGGGACGCAGCCGATATTTGTTGCGGCGGTGGTGTTCCTTCACGAAGCCATAAAAGCGCTTCGAATAGTTACGCGGCAGCTCATGCGGGTTTGCGCCGAGGAAAGCGTCGAATCGGCGCATCAACTCATCATAATCCCAGCCCGGAAAATCGCTGCGAATTGCGGCATGAATGTCGGCATCCAACATCTCGCGGGCGCGGCCACTGACCACCGGCGCATGACGCGCCTTGCTCTTGTCCGCACCCGGACTGCGCAATCCGCCCGCTGCCTGCGCGATCAGCTTCATCGCCTGGCGCGGATCGATCATTGCGTCGATGTCATCGGGAGCCGCCTGAGCGGTGGGGGAGGGAAGGGGGGCGGCGCGCCCGGCACGGACCCGTTCGGCCATATGGCGGCGCATCACCATGCGCATCTTGGGCTTTGGACTATCGGGATTGACGACTTCCAGACTGATGTCCGGCAACTCGTTGGTGCGGGCCAGGTCGAGCAGTTTGCGCTTGAACACTGGATAGTTGCTTTCGCTGCCGCTTTTCTGATGCAGCGTTTCGAATCCGATGACGAAGCCGTCCGCGCCATTGCCGCCAGCATGTTTGCGCGACGCGCGGTAAAGCCATTTGCCCAGCCCGCTGGTGATCTCGAAATAGAGCGGCGATATGGCGAGCACATTGCGCTTGTCCATCACGCCGTCGAAGAACCATTTGGACAGGGTGATTTCCATGCCCAGAGATCGCTGCGTCCTCTCGTCCACCAAATGCGTATAGCTGTCGATCCAGGAGAAGGTTGTCTCCCGGCTCTTGGCGCTGGCGCGAATGTTGGTCTTGATCGTTGTAGCCTGTAACCGGTCGAGCGCGCTTACCAACCGTTCATAGGCCCGGCCGCTGGTGCCCCAGCAGATCCGCTTGAGCAGGTCGCCGGGCTGGAGCCGAATGACCGGAGTCAGGTCGTTCAGCCCGCGCTCGCGCAGTTCGTTCAAGTGCGACGCCAGATAGATCATGATGTCCGCATCCCAGATGGTCGCCATGCCATATGTCGGATTGGCGGAGACATGGACCGTCACCGACCTGTCGGGACTGATATATTCAATGGGCTTCACCCGCTTGCGTTTTGAAAGGCTGAAAAAAGGGCGCTGCATCGTCTCTTGGTAGTCGCGCAGCGAAATGTCGCTGAAATCGGGCAGGGTGAAGAACATTTCGAACTGGACCTTGCGCTCCTTCAGCGCCGTCTTAAGTTCGCCTTCATTCCCCACTGCATCATCCCGTTCCCGCTGTCCCCCCAAGGGGAAATTTGCATAACAAACTGAAATATAAGGGTTATTCCGCTATTTTCAGCTTTTCATCCCCGCATGATCGCCTGTCAACGTCGTCTCGCGCTCCGAATTCGCGCTGCATCGATCACCGGCCGCAATGCCTCCAATATCGCATCGGTCGACAGGTCGGACGGTGTAAGCGACAGCATCAATATCTTCTGCTGGTCTTTCACCACCTCGCCGATCGCTTTGCCATCGCCAACCGCGATCGCCGCCTTCTGCACGCGCCCCTTGACGGTGACGGCCTTGAGCAATCGGCCCATCACCTCGGCGCCCGCGATGGGCTGCTCGTCGCCCGACCGACGGAAACTCTGCTCCGACGAAATCTGTTCGGCCGCGGCCTCCAGCTTCGTCCGGCTGGCCGGATCACGCAGTAAGGGCAGAAGCCGCTCGCCATATTTGGCTTGCAAATCCATCGGTGAATGGAAGGCGCTGACTAGGAAGGGGGGGATCTCGGTCAGGGCGATATAGCGCGACAATTGCGATTTGGAGATTTTCAACCGCTCGGCCATCCGCAACTGAACGCCGCCATAGAAGCGATCGACCGCCGCCTTATAATTGACGCCCCGCTCTAGGTCGGAAATATCCTCCCGCTCGCGATTCTCGATGTCGGCCAGCCGGAACGCCGCCTCATCGTCTAGATCTTCGATGATTGCGATCAGGTCAATGTCGGGATAATGATTGCTGTTGAGCCAGCTGATCGCCCAGTGCCGCCGCGTCCCTGTCACCAGTTCATAGGGCAGGGGGCCATTGGGCGTACGCCGCACCACCGCGGGAATACGATTGCCGCCTTCCGCCAACACCGAATCGATCAGGCTGCGCAGCCGATGTTCGTCCAGCAACGTATAGTCGCGCGCATTGCCTGGCCAGATCGAACATTCCGCAGGCTTTAACCGGATGGTCGGTCGCTTCACGATTCGCGCGGCTTCGCCAAAAGCTTCCAGGCGCTTATTGGTGAAATTGACGCGCCCGGCTGTGGCCGTCGCTTCCGCTTCTGTGGGCGCGATAGGCGCCGGTTCATTAGCGACGGCGGCCAGCGCCTCGCTGATCAGTGACCGCCGGCTCATGCCGCCACGCTCACGCCAGCATCGACGCCGGTCAGGCTGGTCGATGGCCATTGTTGGCGGATCTGCTGCTCGACTTCCCCGAACACCGCGTCCAGATTGTCGCGGCATCGCGTATAGGTTTGGTGCGATGCCGACGGCTTGGATTCATAGATGGATCGAAACGCCTGCGTTGCGTTCTTGATTTCTTCGGACGCCAATATGGGTTGCCCCAGCAACAGCCCGGCATAGGTCGCCTGCATGATCCGCCACATGTCATTCTCGCCCGGCTTGTTGGGCGAGAAGGTCGAACATACGACGCGGATGAAGCCATAATTGACCGGCGTGCCATTTTGTTCGAGAATCTCGATATTGTCCGCGATCGTGTCCATGAAATGGATGGTCGACAGATAATCCAGTTGGCGCGCCGGCACCGGGATCAGCAATCCCGTCGCCGCGGCCATCACGTTGAGCCCCAGGAAACCCATGGCTGGCGGCGGGTCGAGCAGGATGACGTCGAAATCCTTGGTCACGCTGGCGATGCCGATACGCAGCGCTTGCAAACTTTCGCGCACTGCCTGCCCGCCTTCGCGCAGGGTAGAGGTCAAATCCCATTCCGCGTCTTGCAGACCCAGGCTCGACGGCACGATCTTGATCGTCGGCCAGGGCGTGTCACGAATGGTTTCGGCAAAATTGCTGAAGGTGCTGCGCGGGGACAGGAACGCGCCAAGCGTCTGGTCGTCGTCGATCAGCGTTTCGGGCTGGATGTCGAACATAGTGGTGGTCGACGCCTGCGGATCGCAATCGATCACCAGCACGCGATAGCCATGCAGCGCCAGATAATCGGCCAGATGCTTGGTGATCGTGCTTTTTCCGACGCCGCCCTTGAAATTCTGCACCGCCAGCACGACCGCATCCTCGTCCGGTTGCTTGCCGACATGGATGCCCAACGCTTCGCGAATCTGGGTCAGATCTTCCAGCGTATAATAGCGACGGCCATTGGGCAGTTGCTTGGGCTGGGGCAGGCGCCCCTTGGCTTCCGCCTTGGCCAAAGCCTCCGGCGTGCGTCCGATCAATTCGGCCGCGACGGTCGGGCCGAATGTGATGTCGAGCGTCTTGTGCGCGTCGGGACGGAACACGATCGTCTTGATATGATCGCGCATTTGCTGACATGCTGTCGTGACGTTGCGCAGCGTGTTGACGGTAAACGACATAGCGCCCCTCATAACCGAATCATGACGATAAACTGGTTGGTGTTTTATGCGCTCAATATCGAACGAAAGTCAAACCGATCGGTAAGTGCCGCTACGAAGGCGTCCCTCATCTGCTGCGGTGCGTCAAAAGACAACCGGAAGGTGAAGCACAGCGGGAAGGGATTGGACCTGGTTGATAGCCCTTCAACCTTTAACCGCGGCATAGCCTGTGGGGCCAAGCGGCTTTAGGGATTTTATTGAGGGATTAGAGGGGTTAACCGATCAAAATCCGGTTTAAAACCCGCAAAATAACGCGAGTCGCCAATGAAGCCCAAAATCTGATCCCACGTTGATGACCGTGCGATAACACGCCACGATGATTCCGAAAGCACGATCGATCAGTTGTGATAGCACGTCGCATCATGGCGCCGATCTCAACGATCGGGGACCGCCTTGGCGCTGTCCTCCACACCGATATCCATAATCTCTGGCGATGCGGGATCATAGCGTCGCCAGCCTGGCAGCTCGCCGCCATTAGGATCGCCCTTCTGGACGAAATTGACCAGATAGCGGCTGCTGATCCGGGCGATCGCGCGATCCGTGGCCGTCGTCGCGGCGCCATATTTCACTGCGACCGTATCGAAGAAATAGGGGATTTCGCTGGCATGACCCGCGCCCTTCGTCTCCCCGTTCCGCAGCGCCTGTGCGACATAGGAAAAGCGATAATGATAGGTCGGCACGCGCGCCCGCGCGAATAGCTGCGCCATCGTGCGGGCGCCTGTCACCATCGGCCCGGCCGGCCCGCCAATATCGTCGCTCGTCGCGCCGATCATCACCGGCGCCTTGGCGAAACGTCCCGCCCGATAGGCGTCCAGACTGTCCACCGCGACGCGGCCGTCGGCGATCGGGCTGCTATGGGTGCGCGGGCCGCTCGCAAAGAGCGCCGCAAGGTTCAGCCCATCGACCACGGCGTCAGCGGGCAACGCCCGCAATTGCGCCAGCGCCTGGGGATCGTCTGGCGCTATCCCCTTCTTTCGCCCGAACGCCGCGCCGATCGCCTCGGCGGCCGCCAGCGTAGCGTCGCCCATCGGCATCGGTCCGCCGGACTGGATCACCGCCTTGTGGAACAGCCCCTGAGCCATTGGCGAGGTCAGCAACGCATGGATCGACATGCCGCCCGCGCTTTCGCCGATGATGGTGACGTTGGTCGGGTCGCCGCCGAATGCCGCGATATTGTCCTGCACCCAGCGCAGCGCCGCAATCTGGTCCATATAGCCATAATTGGCAAGCCGCCCCTCGTCCGCATCCGCTTTGGTCAGTGCGGGATGCGCAAAAGTGCCAAAGCGCCCCAGCCGATAATTGAAGCTGACCACCATGATGCCCTGCCGCGCCAGCGCCACCCCCGCATATGTCGACGGCGACGAACCGCCATTGACGAAGCCGCCGCCATAGATCCACACCATCACAGGCAGCTTGGCTGTCCGCCGCTGCGGTTTCCATACATTCATATAAAGACAATCCTCCGCCGGCGGCGTGCCGAGCGGCGCGGCATCGCTGGGGAAGGGGAGTTGCATACAGTCATGGCCGTACAGGCTGGCGTCGCGCACGCCTTGCCAGGGCGTCACTGGCTGCGGCGCGCGCCACCGCAGATCGCCCACCGGCGGCGCGGCGAAGGGAATGCCCTTGAAGGCGACGACGTCCTCTTCATTGACCCCGCGCAGCGCGCCGTCCGCGATGGTGATGACCGGCGCCGTGTCCGACCGCGCGCTGGCGACGGGCGCGGTCAGGGCAGCGGCCAACAGCAAGGCGCGCAAAGGCAAAGCCATTTCTTTCTCCCATCGTTCAAGGCAGCGGCATCGCCACGACCCGGTCCTTGCGCGCCGACAGTAGCGCCGCCTCGATGACTTCCTGCACCGCCACCGCTTCGTCCAGCAAAATCGGCGCGACGCTGCCGCGTGTCCATGTATCGGCCATCTGCCGATAAAATTGTTCCTGGCATCCCCTCGTCGCCGGACGCAACGTCATCCCGCCAGCGCCGTCATATACTGCGACCGGATCGGAATCGACGCCCCACCCGGCGTCGCCCGGCCGCATCCCGCCGATCAACTGCGCCTCCTGCGGATCAATTCGTCGTTTGATCAGCGATCCTTTATCACCATGCACGGCGAAGCGCGGACTCCCGCCGCCGCCATCATCCGGCGCATTCAGGCTGGCGTGCAACAGGACGCGCATCCTTTCATAGCGCAGCACCACATGCGCCCAATCGTCCGCGCCCGATCCGGGGCGCAGCGCGACGATATCGGCGCTCACCGCCAGCGGCCGCCCGAACAGCGCCAGCGCCTGATCGACCAGATGCGGCCCCAGGTCGAACCACACGCCCGATCCGGCCGACCCGTCCTCGCGCCAGCGGTCGCGCACTTCCGGCCGAAATCGGTCGAAATGCGACTCGAAATGCGTCACCTGACCGATTGCGCCTTCCTCTATCGCGGCCCGGATGCTGAGAAAATCGCTGTCGAACCGGCGATTGTGGAACACCGCCAATCGCCGTCCGCTGTTCCGGGCCAGCGCTGCCAGCGCCTTTGCCTCGTCCAGCGACAGGGCGAAGGGCTTGTCCACCACCACATGCTTGCCCGCCCGCAGCGCGTCCGCCGCAATCGCTGCATGTGTCGCACTCGGTGTCGCAACCACCACCGCTTGTATGGCCGGGTCGGCCAGGAGATCGGCGGTGAGCGCCACGCAGGGGATCGCCGGGTCGAGCGCCGCGACCGCCTCGGCCCGGCTGGTGACGATCGCCGCCAGTTCCAGTCCCGGCGCGGCGCGGATCAGCGGCGCATGAAAGACGCGCCCCGCCATGCCATAGCCGATCAGGCCGACCCGGATCCGCGCCGTCAAGATGGCAATGCCCCGGCAACCACCGGCGCCAGCTTGCCGACGATGACGGTCACGCCCTTGTCATTGGGGTGGATGCCGTCGGGCAGTTGCAGCGCCCGGTCGCCGATCACCCCGTCCAGCATGAAGGGATAAAGCGTCGCATCATATGTGCGCGCCAGATCGGGGAAAATGGGGTTGAATGCTGCGGCATAGTCCGGCCCCATATTGGGCGACGCCATCATGCCCGTCAGCAGCACCGGGATGCCGCGCTTCTTCAGCTCCGCCAGGATTGCGTTCAGATTGGTCCGCGTCTCGGCGGGAGCAAGCCCGCGCAGCATATCGTTGCCGCCCAGCCCCACCAGCATCAGGTCGGGCTTGCGCGGTAATCCGTCCAGTGTAAACGTCAATCTCGCCAGCCCCGCAGCAGTCGTATCGCCCGATACCCCGGCATTGACCACCCGCGCCTTCACGCCGCGCGCCTTGAGCGCCGCTTCCAGCACCGGGGCCAGCCCCTTGTTCTGGTCCAGATTATAGCCGGCATAAAGGCTGTCGCCGAACGCCACCACAAGCCGCTCGTCGACTGTCGGCGTCGCCACTATCGCCGCGTCAACCGCCTGCTTCTCATACCCGACCGGCGCTGGCGCCGCTGCTTTATCCGAACAAGCCACCGCCAGTTGGACAATCAGCGCCAACGCCCCATATTGCATCCACCTGCCCGCCAAGGAGCGCTCCTTTTCCATGCATTTGCTCATCGATCCCACCACTATCGCGATCCGCGCGCAGGATGTCACCCTTTCGCTGGGAACGCGCGACGCGCCGGTGGCGATCCTCAAGGGCGTCGACCTCACCATATTGCGCGGCGAAAGTCTGGCCATCCTGGGCGCATCTGGATCGGGCAAAAGTTCGCTGATGGCGGTGCTGTCGGGCCTGGAGCGCGCCAGCGGCGGCAGCGTCAGCGTGGGCGGCGTCGATTTCGGCGCACTGGACGAGGACGCTTTGGCCCGCGCCCGGCGTGGCCGCATCGGCATCATTCTGCAAAGCTTTCACCTGCTCCCCACCATGACCGCGCATGAAAATGTCGCCGTGCCGCTCGAACTGTCGGGCCATGCCGATGCCTTCGATCGCGCGGCCGACGAACTGCGCGCCGTGGGCCTGGGCCATCGGCTCGACCATTATCCCGCCCAATTATCGGGCGGCGAGCAGCAGCGCGTCGCCATCGCCCGCGCCGTCGCGCCGCGCCCCACCCTGATCTTCGCCGACGAACCGACCGGCAATCTCGACGTCACGACCGGCGCCACCATCATGGACCTGTTGTTCGAACGGCGGCGGGCGGCGGGCGCGACCCTGGTCATCATCACTCATGATCCGACACTGGCCGAACGCTGCGGCCGGATCGTGGAAATGCGCGACGGCCTCATCGTCTCGGACCGCGCCGCATGAACGCCATCGGTTGGGGCGCAAGCTGGCGCATCGCCCGGCGCGACCTGCATCTGGGCTTTCGCGGGCTGCGGCTGCTGTTCCTCTGCCTGTTCCTGGGCGTCGCCACGCTCGCCGCGATCGGCAGCCTGACCGCCGCGATCACGCAGGAACTCAGCGATCGGGGCCGCAACTTGCTGGGCGGCGACATCGAAATCGCCATGACCCAGCGCGAAGCGCGGCTGGGCGACAAGGAAGCCTTTCGCCAACTCGGCACGCTCAGCGAAACCATCCGCCTGCGCGCTATGGCTCAGCATGAAGGGCAGGGCAGGGGGGATGCCCCGCCTGCCGTGCTGACCGAATTGAAGGGCGTCGATGCCGTCTATCCGCTTTATGGCACGCTTGCGCTGCGGCAGGGCGCTTATCGCCCGCTCGACCCCGACCATATCCTGATCGGCGATGCCTTGGCGGAGCGGCTCGACGTCCGCCCCGGCGACCGGCTGCGCTACGGCGTCGCCAGATTCACCGTCGCGGCCATCATCGCCGACGAACCCGATCGCTTGGGCGAAGGCTTCACTCTTGGTCCGGTCGCCATCGTTTCGCTCGACGGCCTGCGCCGAACCGGCCTGATCCAGCCGGGCAGCCTCTATTCCGCCAAATATCGCATCCGCCTCGCCCCCCGTTTCGACGCCGCGACCGTGCGCGCCGACATGGAAAAGGCGCACGATGCCGACGGCTGGACCCTCAAGGACCGGGATCGCGCCGCGCCCGGCGCCAATCGCTTCATCGATCGAATGGGGCAGTTCCTGTCGCTGATCGGCCTCGCCGCGCTGGTCATCGCCGGCATCGGCGTCAGCAACGGCGTCGCCTCCTATCTCGCGGCCAAGCGCGGCGGCATCGCCACCTTGAAGGTGCTGGGCGCGACCGCGACCGACATCGGCCGCATCTACCGGATGCAGGTCGGCGCGGTCGCCCTGCTCGGCATCGTGACGGGCCTGATCGTCGGCGCGCTCTTGCCGCCGCTGATCGTCGCGCTGGCGGGCGACGTCCTGCCGGTCAGCCCCGGCTTCCGGCTCCACCCGCTGCCGCTATTGACCAGCGCCGCCTATGGTCTGCTGATCGCCTTCCTCTTCACCTTCCCGCCGCTCGGCCGCGCCCGCACCCAGCCGGCCGCCGCTATCTTCCGCGGCGCGGTGGAAAGCGGTAGCGGTACCGACCGGCGCAGCCTGGCCGCCATGGCCGGAGCGGGCGCGCTGCTGGTCGCCTTGGCGCTGCTGACCGCGCGCGAACCGCTCTTCTCCGCCGCCGTGCTCGGCGCGACGGCCGCCGTCCTGCTGCTGCTGCTCGGCCTCGGCTGGGCCGTCCGCCGCCTCGCCCTCATCGCTCCGCGCCCGCGTCGTCCGCTGCTCCGCCTCGCCGTCGCCAATCTCCATCGCCCCGGCGCGCAGACCGCCGCGCTCATCGTCGCGCTCGGCCTCGCGCTCACCCTGTTTGTGACGCTGGCGGGTATCCAGACCAGCCTCGACAGCGAAATCCGCAACGTCGTGCCGGAAAAAGCGCCCAACCAGTTCGTCCTCGACATCCCCTCGGCGCAGGTCGGCCGCTTCCGCACCATCGCGATGCGCCAAGCGCCCGAAGCGGAGCTTAACATCGTCCCGTCGCTGCGCGGCACGATCGTCGCCTATGGCGCTCAGCGCGTCGCCGACCTCAAGGAACTACCCGAAGGCGCCTGGTTTCTGCGCGGCGAACGCGGCGTCACCTACAGCGCCGTCCTGCCGCAGGGCAGCGATCTGACCGCCGGTCAATGGTGGCCGCGCGACTATGCCGGCCCGCCGCTCGTCTCGCTTGATGAGGAAGCGGCGAAGGTCATGAATATCGGCATCGGTGACACGCTGACCGTCAGCATATTGGGGCGTGAGATCACGGCGCGCATCGCGTCGCTGCGCAAGGTCAACTGGGACACGATGGGCTTCAACTATATATTGGTTTTTTCGCCCAACGCGCTGGCCGCAGCACCCCATAGCATGACCGCGACCATCACCATGGACCCCGGCCGCGACGGCGGCATGACCCGCGCGCTGCTGTCGGCCTTCCCCGGCATATCGGTGATCGCGGTCGGCGACGTCATCGATCAGGTCGGCACGATCATGACCCAGATGTCGCGCGCGATCGTTGCCGCCGCCTCGGTGGCGATCCTCGCGGGCATCGCCGTGCTGGTCGGCGCGATCGCCGCCTCGCGCCAGGCGCGCAGCTATGACAGCGTCATCCTGAAGACGCTGGGCGCGACCCGCTGGCAGATATTGGGCGGCCAGGCGCTTGAATATGGCCTGCTCGCGTCCATGCTGGCGCTCGTCGCGCTGGCGCTCGGCACGACCGCCGCCTGGTTCGTCATCGTGCGCATCTTCGACTTCACCTGGTCGCCCGACTGGGCAGTGGTGCTGGCGACGCTGGGCGGCGGCGCGCTGCTGACTTTGGGCATCGGTCTTGCCGGGGCCATCCCGCTCATGTCGGTCCGCCCGGCGCGCGCGCTGCGGCAGTTGTAGCGGCCTGACCTGCGGCAAACGGCAGAGCGCACGGCCAGGCTTTGCGCTCTTGGCGCATAGTGCCGCGCGCACCGGATATCCTGCCCCCTTCCATTCTCTCCAAGGAGGGTCGGCATGACCAGCACCGCAACCCAAACCCGCACCCGTTCCTTCATCGACCTGCGCGCCTGGGCGGCCGATGCGCGTCCCGCCACGCCGTCGGCCGATCCCTTCCTGACCGCGCGCGCAGACCTGCCGCTGGCGGACGGGCCGATCAGCGTCGGCCTCATCGCGCTGCCGCAGGGGGCGGGCGAAGTAACGCTGCTGCCCGCCGAAGAATTTATCATCGTGGAATCTGGCGCGTTGCGCATCGAACAGAGCGGCGCCAGCATCGCTCTGGCCGAAGGCGCCAGCATGCTCCTGCGCGACGGCGCGGCCTTCACCTGGTCTGCGCAAGCCGACACCCGCCTGCTGTTCATGCGCCGCCGCGGCGGTCCGGCCGGCGACGGCGCGATCATCCCGGTCGACACCGACGCCCCGCTCGAACCTTCAGGTGCGCCTTTGGCCGAACTGCTGGTCGGCCCGACGCCGCAATGCCGCAACCATGGCGATTACAAGTCGTCGGATGGCGAACTCATGGTCGGCACCTGGGATTCGACACCCTATTATCGGCGCGCCATGGCCTATCGCCATTATGAACTCATGTATCTGCTCGACGGCGGCGTTACCTTCATCGACGCAGCCGGAACCGAAGGCACGTTCGTCAAGGAGGACATCTTTCTGGTGGAACAGGGCGCCAGTTGCAGCTGGGACAGCCAGGTCCATGTGAAGAAAGTCTATTGCATCTACCGCCCGGCCTGAAACGCCTCGCGGCGTTCGCTAAACATCAATGTTCCCGCGCAGGCGGGAACACGCTATTCTATATTCACCCCATCGGATCGAGCGTCCCCAGCCAGCCCACCAGCCCGATAATGGCTACAGCCGCGCTTGTTTCCACCAGCAGCGACAGCCGCAGATGCGCGATCGCGCGTTGCGGGGTCCCGCTCTCCAGCATCGGCGTCAGGCGCCAGCGGTTCAGTCCCGCCAGCCCCAGCATCACCCCGAACAGCGCCAGCTTGGCGCCCAGCAGCCAGCCATAAAGGCTCCCCGCCAGCTCCGGCAATTGCGCCAGCCCCACGATCATCGCGCCATTGATCGCTCCACTGACCAGCAACGTGCCGACGATCAGCGTTCCCATCAGGGCGAAGCGCGATAGCATCTTGGCCACGCGCCGTATCGCCGCCGTCGTCGGCCGCAGCGTCAGCACGGCATGGCACAACACCACCAGCGCGCCGATCCACCCCGCCGCCGCCCAGATGTGGGCGATATCGGCGACGCGATGGACAGTCCCGGCGATATCCTCGGTCGCCCCCGCATGGCCGGTCCAGGCCAGCGTCGCCGCCGCGACGGCAGCGGCTACTAACGTCAGTCGCGGGCGGTTCAAGCCCGTAAAAACCAGCGCCAGCAACAGCGCGCCACCACGCACCGTCAGCACCGGGCCGATCGGCGTCATGGTCAACAAAATCTGCGCGCTGACCCAATCCGGGGCCGTGATCGGCGTGCCGGTCATCGCGGCGACGCTCGCCATCAGCCACAGCGCGGACAGCGCTATGCCCCCCAGCGCCAGCGCCACTAACACACGCCGGTCCCCCGCCATGCCCATCACCCACCAGAACAGCGGCAGTCCCATGAGCAGGGCAAGGTCGATCATCAGCGCAAACCGCGCGCCGATCAAAGCCCCTTCGATCATTACTTGACCTTGAAGCTGTAGCCGCCTTCCATCTTATGTTGGTCCGCGCCCACGATATGCCATTTCAAGTCATAGCTGCCGGCGGGCAGGGCGCGGGGAAAGGTCAGCGTCATGGTCTTGCCCTCGATCGCGGTCTTGAAACCCTTGATTGGCATGGCGGGATGGTCGCTCATGCCGGGCATCCCGGTCATCACCAGTTCAGCGCCGCTCATCGGCGCCAGGAAAGTCTCGGAAAAAGTAAGCACCAGCTTGGTCGGCTTGGCCACGGTCGCATTGGCGGCAGGGGTGGACGACAACAGCTTGCTGTGCGCGCTCGCAACGCCCGGCAGGGCCAGCGCGAAAGCGGCGACGGTCAGGAAATAACGGTTCATGGCAATGTCTCCAACAAGGGGCGTCAGGGGGAATTACGCATGGACTTGCCGGACCCCTCGACCCATGCGCATAATTTTCCGCTTCATCCGATGAGGGATGCACGTCCCCCGCGCGTATGCGGGAATGCGGATGGAGATGATGATGACCGATCTGGATCAGTTGCTGGCGACGGCGAGGGCGGTGCCGACCGATGCGCGGCTGGCGGACATGGATGCTGCCGTGATGGGCGGACTTGCCCACAGGCGGGACCAGATGACGGCGCGGCGCAGCCTGATGCTGGCGGGCCTGCTGGCGGTTGGCATCGGCTGGGTCGGCAGCATCGTGCCCGCCGCACCCGCGCAAGCTGCGCCCATGCCGATCGGCATGTCCGACTATGCGCCATCGCGCCTGCTCGGCCAATGACCCTGCGCCGCTACGCGCTGGTCGCGCTGGTCGCTTTCGCCGCCGCGCTGGCGGCGGTGCTGGTCGCACGCACCTGGCTCGCACCCACGCCGCGTGTGGAAAGCGAAGTCCACGCCCTGCTGCACCAGCGGATGACGCTCGACGCCGCGCAGGAACAGCGCATTCACGCCCTGGAGGCTGCCTTCGCCCAGCGCCGCGAAGCACTGGAGGCGGAAATGCGCGCCGACAATGAACGGCTCGCCGCCGCGATAGAGGGCGAACATGGCTATGGCCCCAAAGTGGCCGAAGCGGTCGACCGCTCGCATCATGTCATGGGGCAACTGCAAAAGGAAACGCTCCAGCACATCTTCGCGATGCGCGGCGTGCTGCGACCCGATCAGGCGGCGCAATTCGACGCCGCCATCGTCAAGGCGCTGACCCAGCCCGCCCGGTGAGTGCGGCCGACTCCGAACCCGACGACCGGACGCTTGCTACCCGCGCGCTGGCGGGGCATCAGTCCGCCTATGGCGCGTTGATGGCGCGCCACCGCGACGCCGTCTGGCGCCTCGCTCGCGGCCATGTCGGCGATGGCGATGAGGCGCTCGACATCACGCAGGAAACCTTCGTCGCCGCTTTCGCCGCGCTCGCCCGCTATGATGGCGCGCGCCCGTTCCGCGTCTGGATCGCGCGCATCGCGCTCAACAAATGCCGCGACTGGGCGCGTCGCCGAACGGTGCGGCGCTTCTTCGCCTTCGCCAAACCGCTCGACGACGCGCTCGATATCGCCGCGCCCGACGCCACGCCGGAGGAAGCCGCCCATTCCCATCGCGAAGTCGCGCGCATCAACGCCGCCATCGCCAGCCTGCCCGCCAATCTCAAGGACGTGCTCCTTCTGCGCACCATCGAACAGATGAGCCAGGCGGACGCGGCGCAGGTGTTGGGCATCACCGAAAAAGCGGTCGAAACCCGCCTCTACCGCGCCCGCGCAAAATTGACCGAAATTTTGAGGGATTAGCCGCCCACCCGCGTATGACAGGGCATGACGAACCCCATCGCCCTCGATCGCCGGACCCTCATCAAAAGCGCCGCGGCGCTCAGCCTCGCGGAGGCTTTCCCCGCCTGGGCGCGCAGCGGCACGGCGGGCCTGCGCCCAGCACCCGGCGTCCTGTCGGGCGACCATATTGCGCTCACCGTGGGGGAAAGCCATTTCGGCACCGGGGGCCGGTCCGCCCATGCGATTACGATCAACGGCACCGTCCCTGCGCCGCTCATCCGCTTGAAGGAAGGGCAGCGCGTCCAGATCGCCGTCACCAACAGGCTGAAAGAGGACACCTCGATCCACTGGCACGGCCTGATCGTCCCCTTCCAGATGGACGGCGTGCCGGGCGTCAGCTTCCCCGGCATTCGTCCGGGCGAAACCTTCACATACGACTTCCCCATCCGCCAGTCTGGCACCTACTGGTATCACAGCCATTCGGGGATGCAGGAGGCGATGGGCCATTATGGCCCGATCGTCATCGACCCCGCCGGGGTCGATCCGGTGCAGGCGACGCGCGAACATGTGATCGTGCTGTCCGACTGGTCGCCGGTCCATCCGCATGTGCTGCTGAAACGCCTCAAGCAGATGGGCGGCTATCATAATTTTCAGCGTCAGACGCTTGCTGGCCTGCTCGCGGGCAAGGACCAGAGCCTTAGGGAGCGCATGGACTGGGGCAAGATGCGCATGGACCCGACCGACATTTCCGATGTCACCGGCTCCACCTACAGCTTCCTCATCAACGGCCATGGTACGCCCGAAAACTGGACCGGCCTGTTCACACCCGGCGAGCGCGTCCGCCTGCGCATCGTCAACGCATCGGCCATGACCAATTTCAACGTCCGCCTGCCCGGCCTGCCGATGACCGTGGTCCAGTGCGACGGCCAGCATGTCCAGCCGATCGACACCGACGAGTTCCAGATCGGCATCGCCGAAACCTATGACGTCATCGTCCGGCCGGCCGAGGCGAAAGCCTATGGCCTGATCGCCGAAGCCATCGACCGCTCCGGCCAGGTCCGCGCCACCCTCGCGCCGCAGCTTGGCATGGTCGCGCCGGTCCCGGACCTGCGCAAACGCCCGCTGCTGACCATGAAGGATATGGGCATGGACATGTCCGGCATGGATATGGGGCAGGGGGGCGTGATCGACCTCAGCCAGCCCGCCAATGACAGCATGTCCGGCCACAGCATGAAAATGCTCGACCCGTCAGTCGCCCCCGACGTGCCGATGGGACCGGGCGTCGCGACCCTCTCCGCCATGCCCGCCGATCGCACCGCGGATCGGCCGACGGGTCTGGAGGATGTCGATCATCGCGTCCTCACCTATGCGGGCCTGCGCGCGCTGGAACCCAATCAGGACATCCGCACTCCCACCCGCACGCTCGACATCCACCTGACGGCGAACATGGAACGCTATATGTGGTCCTTCGACGGGGTGAAGCTGTCCGACGGCGCTGACCCTATTGCCTTCCGCCACAATGAACGGGTCCGCGTCACCCTCATCAACGACACGATGATGCCGCACCCCATCCACATCCACGGCCATTTCTTCCAATTGCTGACCGGCGACGATCCGCTCCACAACCCGCGCAAGCATACGGTGAACGTCCTGCCCGGCGGCAAGGTCAGCTTCGATCTCACCGCCGATGCGCTGGGCGACTGGGCCTTCCACTGCCACATGCTGATGCACATGCACGCCGGGATGATGCGCGTCGTCACGGTCCGTCCCGCGGAGGACGCGGCATGAAGCGCCTGATCGTCGCCACCCTGCTGGCCGGCATCGCAACGCCCGCGATCGCGCAGGACCATAGCCAGATGGACCATAGCGCGCACCAGATGCCGCATCCGGAAGAGGCTCCGGCCGCCCCAGAACCCGCCGATCCGCACGCCGGCCATAGCGACCCTGCGCCAGCCGAACCGTCCAACCCCCATGCCGGCCACGCCATGCCCGCATCCGATGACGCGGTGCCCAAAGGAGTCGCGCCTCCGATCCCCACCGATCACGCCGCCGATGCCCTCTACGATCCCGCCACCATGGCCAGCGCCCGCGCCGCCATGACGAAGGAAAATGGCGGCATGACTTTCTCCCAGCTCATGATCGACCGCTTCGAATATCGCGCGCAAAAGGGCGGCGATGGCTATGCCTGGGAAGGCGAAGGCTGGATCGGCGGCGACATCAACCGCCTCGCCATCAAGTCGGAAGGGGAGGGCGTCATCGGCGGCCGCCTGCACCAGGCAGAATTCCAGGCGCTTTACAGCCGCGCGATCGATCCCTGGTGGAATATCGTCGCGGGCGTCCGCCAGGATTTCCGCCCCCAGCCCCAACGCACCTATGCCACCATCGGCATCGAAGGCCTCGCCCCCTATTGGTTCGAACTGGAGGCGCAGGCCTTTCTCTCCGACAAGGGCGACGCTCATCTGCGGGTCGAAGGCAGCTACGACCAGCGCATCACCCAGCGCCTCGTCCTGCAACCCGCCGCCGAAGTGAATATCGCCGCGCAGGACGTGCCGGAACTCGGCGTCGGGTCCGGCCTCTCGACCATCGAACTGGGCCTGCGCCTGCGCTACGAAATCGCCCGCGAATTTGCGCCCTATATCGGCGTCAATTGGGAACGCAGCCTCGGCGACACCGCCCGTTACGCCCGCGCGGCGGGGGAGGGGGCGTCTGCCACCAGCCTGGTGATGGGCATCCGCTTCTGGTTCTAATGCAAGTCATGTCGGCATAAGCTGCCGCATCCCGGCAATAATTTGTCATCAACGCGGCGACCGGTGACAGGCTTCGCGCAATCGCGCCGTACCGCCCGTCTAGTCTCTGCCCGATACCGCAAAACGGATGAGGGTAGATGCTGCGTTCCGCCTGTCTGGGCTTGTCCTTCCTGAGCGCGCTGGTGATGGCGTCGCCGGCCGCCGCCCAGGCGGACGATAGCGGCGCATGGGCGCTTAGCGGCGGCTTCGATCTCATCGAATTGCGCGCCGGCAAGGGCGACGATGTTTTCCTGTGGGACGGCACTTTCTCCCTCGGCAACGCCACCGACCAGTTGATGCTGGTGACGCAGGGCGGCGGGGCGCTCGGCAACCAGATCGACGAAGTGCAGGCCCGGCTTTTCTACGGCCGCACCATCGGCAATGCGACGCTGCTCGTGGGCGTGCGCAAGGATTTCACCCCCCATCCGCGCGACCTCCACGCCATCATCGGCGTACAGGGCAATGTCGGCACGCGCCTCAGTTGGGAAAGCTACGCCTTCCTGTCGGACAATGGCCGGCTGACCGGCGAGGGGCAGATCGTCTATCAACTGCCGATCACCGACAGCCTCTATCTGGAACCGCGCGTCGGCGTCGGCTGGTCGGCGCAGGGGGTGGCGGTGGATGCGGTGGAATCGGGCTTTACGGAGGGGGAGGGGACGCTGCGCCTGCGCTACCGCCTGACACCCAAGCTCAACATCTATACGGCGGTCGTCCATGAACGACTGCTCGCCGGCACCCGCCGCCTCGCTCGCGCTCAGGGCGATACGCTGCAATCGACCATGGCGGTGATCGGCTTCGGCTTCAGCTTGTAATTTCTACAGATGTTCCCGCCTGCGCGGGGGCACGCAGCGCTCTAGTCACCCAACGCCAAATGCCGCTCCGCCAGCGCGACATGCAGCCTGATACCCAGTTCCAGCACATCGTCATTGAAATCATAATGCGGGTTGTGCAGCGGTGCGGACCCCTCCACCTTCGCCTGACCAAGCCAGATATAGGCGCCCTTGCATGCCTGGAGCATGAAGGCGAAATCCTCCGACGTGAAGGCCGGATCGGGCGCCAGTTGCGCGACGCCCACCGTCGCTGCGGCGTCCAGCGCCTCCTGCGTGGCTTCCGCGTCGTTGATCGTCGCGGGATAGTAGCGCTGGTAATCGACCGTCGCCGTCAGTTCGCCCGCCAGCGCCACCCCCGCCACGATCTGTCGGATCGAATCCTCGATCCGATCCTGGACGGCCGGATCGAATGTGCGCACGGTGCCTGAAACCGTCACCAGTTCGGGGATCACATTATGCGTATGCCCGCCATGGATCTGTGTGATGGACAGCACGGCCGACGCCGTCGGCGCGATCCGGCGGGACACGATTCCCTGTAATTGCTGCACCAATGCTGCTGCAGCAAATATCGCGTCCGGCGTATCCTGCGGTATCGCCGCATGGCCGCCGCGCCCTTCCAGGCGAATCTCGAACTTGTCGGCCGCGCCCATGATAGGGCCGGGCCGCGTTGCGATCGTGCCGGCCGGCAGGTCGGGCCAATTGTGCAGCCCGAACACCCGGTCGCAGGGAAAACGCTCGAACAGCCCTTCATTGACCATCTCCCGCGCGCCGCCCTGGCCTTCCTCGGCCGGCTGGAAGAAGAAATTGACCGTGCCGTCAAAATGGCGGCTCCGCGCCAGATGCTGCGCGGCCCCCAGCAGCATCGCGACATGCCCGTCATGACCGCAGCCATGGAAGGTGCCGGGCGTCGTGCTGGCATAGGGCAGGCTGGTCTGCTCCTGGATCGGCAAAGCGTCCATGTCCGCGCGCAGCCCGATGCTGCGCGAAGACGTCCCGTTGCGCAGCACCCCGACAACGCCGGTTCGGCCGATCCCCTCATGCACCTCCAGCCCCAGCGCGCGCAGTTGCTCGGCTATGCGACCCGCGGTGCGATGTTCGCAGAAACCCAGTTCGGGATGGGCGTGAATGTCGCGCCGGAACGCGACGAGCGGTTCGATCAGGTCGGCAATGTCGGTCATGCTTGGAAACTTAGCCCTATCGTTGCTCGCCGAACAGATGCTGGATCGGATAATGATGTTTGATGAAGGGCGACTTGATCACGACATAGCTGAAATATTTCTCGATGCCGTAATCGCTTTCCAGCATCCCTTCGATAATCGACTGATAATGGCCCACGCCGCGCGTCACGAATTTCAGCAGATAGTCATAGCCGCCGCTGACCAGATGACATTCGACAATCTCGTCCAGCTTGCGGATGCGTGTCTCGAACCGCGAAAAGTCGCCCGCGCGATGCTCGGTCAGCGTCACTTCGGTAAAGACCGTCAGATATTCGCCCAGCTTGTGCAGGTTGATATGCGCGCCATAGCCGGTGATGTAACCGGCCTTCTCAAGCCGCTTGACTCGCGTCAGGCAGGGACTGGGGGACAGGCCGACCGCATCGGCCAGCTCGACATTGGTGATGCGGCCTGATTGCTGAAGCTGTGTCAGGATCTTGAGGTCGATCCTGTCCAGTCTGGGTCCGCCCAACATATCCTTTGCTCCCCCTTTTTATCCCAGCGCCGCGCGAATATCCGCTTCTTCGAGCAGATCGTCCAGCGTCTTGGCGATGCGGGCGAATATCTCGTCCATCTCGCCGTCGCTTGCGCAAAGCGCGGGCGCCAGGCCGATGATATTGTCGGCGAACGCGCGGAAGATGACGCCATTGTCATAGGCTTTGGCGAACAAGCGGTCGGCCAGTTTCAGGCCCGGATCGAACCGCGCCTTGCTGCCCGTGTCCGCGACCAGCTCGATCGCGCCCAGCAGGCCCCGTCCGCGCGTATCGCCCACCATGGGATGATTGGCCAGGCCAGCCAGCCCGGCGTCGAAGCGCGTGGCGACCCTTTGCCCGTTCGCCAATATGCCGCCATCGGTATAGAGGCGCAGCACTTCCAGCCCGACGGCCGCGCTGACCGGATGGCCCGAATAGGTCGCGCCATGGCCGATCGCGACTTCGGGCGCCGCGCCATTGGCAATGCCCTCATAGACCTTGCCCGACATCAGCAACGCCCCCATCGGCACGTAACCGGCGGTCAGCCCCTTGGCCAACGTCATCAGGTCTGGCGTCACGCCTTCGGCTTCGCACGCGAACATGGGGCCAGTGCGGCCAAAGCCGGTGATGACTTCATCGGTGACGAACAGGATGTCGAGCTGCGTGCAAGTCTCGCGCATCGCTTTGAGCCAACCGACGGGCGGCACGATCACGCCGCCCGATCCCTGGATCGGCTCGCAGAAGAAGGCGGCGACATTGTCCGCGCCCAGCTGCGCCACCTTCTCCTTCAATTCCTGCACCGACCGCGCGATGATCGCGGCGTCGTCGCCCTCCAGATCGCTGCGATAGGGATAGGGCGACGCGATATGATGCTGCCAGCGCAATGGCAGGTCGAAGCCACGATGGAAATTGGCCAGCGCGGTCAACCCTGCACCCGTGCTGCTCGACCCGTGATAGCCGCGCTCCAGCGCGATGAACTGCTTCTTTTCCGGCTTGCCGATCGCGTTGTGATAATGGGTGATGTATCGGATCGCGCTGTCCACGGCGTCCGATCCGCCCAACGTGAAATAGACATGGTCCAGTCCTTCGGGGCTCAGGTCCACCAGTTGCTGCGCCAGCTTCACCGCCGGCTCGCTGCCAAAATGGAAATAGCCTGTCGCGTAGGGCAGGCGGCGCATCTGCTCGGCCGCTGCCTCGGCGATGCTGTCCTGACCATAGCCGACATTGACGCACCAAAGGCCGGCAAAGGCGTCGATCAATTCCCGGCCCTCGACATCCTTCAACCACATCCCCTTGCCGCTTTCCAGCAGCAGCGCGCCATGCGCTTCATGCCCGCGGAAGGAAGTGACCGGATGGATCAGATGGTCGCGGTCGATGTCCAGAAGGGACCGATTGGAATGCAGCGTCATCTTAGGGGCTCGCCATTGTGGTTCTGAAGTTCAGCCTATCCTTATGCGGCAGGGCGAAAGCCCGATATGGGGCGAATAGGCACCCTCGCCCGCTTTAAACGGGAACTTACGCAGCATATTCTGCCGCGTCCGTTCGCAGCGGTCAGGCCAGCGCGTCGGCGACAGCCCTGCCGCACTGCTCGGTATTCGCCTTGCCCTTCAGGTCGCCGGTGCGCAGGCCCGGCTCGGCCAGCACCGTCTCGACTGCGCGCATGATCGCGGCGGCGGCGTCCGCCTCGCCCAGATGCTCCAGCATCATCGCCGCCGACCAGATTTGCCCGACCGGATTGGCGACCCCCTTGCCGGCGATGTCGGGCGCGGAGCCGTGGACCGGCTCGAACAGCGAGGGCGCGGTGCGATCCGGGTTGATATTGCCCGATGGCGCCACCCCGATCGTGCCGGTGCAGGCCGGGCCAAGGTCGGACAAGATGTCGCCGAACAGGTTGGACGCCACCACCACGTCGAAGCGATCCGGGTTCAGCACGAACTGCGCGGTCAAAATATCGATATGATATTTGTCATGGGTGACGCTCGGATAGTGTTTCGCCATCTCCTCCACTCGCTCGTCCCACCAGGGCATGGTGATGGCGATGCCGTTGGACTTGGTCGCCGACGTGGCATGCTTGCGATCCCGCGTCGCGGCCAGTTCGAAGGCGTAGCGCAGCACCCGGTCGGTGCCGCGCCGGGTCATCACCGTTTCCTGGATCACGATCTCCCGGTCGGTGCCGGGAAACATCTTGCCGCCGACCGAACTATATTCCCCTTCCGTATTCTCGCGCACGACCCAGAAATCGATATCGCCCGGCTCGCGCCCGACGAGAGGGCAGGGGACGCCGGGCATCAACCGCACCGGGCGCAAATTGACATATTGATCATATTCGCGCCGAAACTGGAGCAACGATCCCCACAGCGAAATATGGTCCGGCACCGTATCGGGCCAGCCGACCGCGCCGAAGAAGATCGCATCGGGTTTGCCGATCTGCGCCTTCCAATCGTCCGGCATCATCTGGCCATGCTTGGCGTAATAATCGCAGCAGGCGAAATCCTGCCATTTCTGATCGATGGAAAAGCCATACAGGCTCGCCGCGCGTTCCAGCACGCGAATGCCTTCGGGCATGACTTCCTTGCCGATCCCGTCGCCGGGAATGACGGAGATGGCATAGTTGCGTGAGTTAGTCATAGCCTACTCCCGTTCGCCCTGAGCCTGTCAAAGGGCTTCACTTTTCTGCGAGTACAAGAAATGGGCTTCAACAGGCTCAGCCCGAACGGATGGAAGGGCCGATTAAAGTTTAAGCCCCGCAATGTGGAACGCCTTGGTTTCCAGATATTCCTCGATCCCCGCATGAGCGCCTTCGCGGCCCAGGCCCGACATCTTGACCCCGCCGAACGGCGCGACTTCCATGGCGATCGCCCCGCTGTTGAGCGCGACCATCCCGGCCTCCAGCCGTTCCGCCACGCGGAAGGCGCGATGCAGATTTTCGGTGTAGAAATAGGCGGCCAGGCCATAGCTGGTGGCGTTGGCCAGCTCGATCCCTTCCTCCTCATGGATGAAGCGGAACAGCGGTGCGACCGGCCCGAACGTCTCTTCCTGCGCCAGCCGCATGTCCCGCGTCGCCCCGGTCAGGATGACCGGCGTCGCAAACCGGGCACCCGTCGCATCATTGGCCGCCCGCGCGAACAAAGTCGCACCATGCGACAACGCATCCTCGACATGCGCCTGCACCTTCTCGACGGCGGCGACGCTGATCAGCGGGCCGATCGTACTGCCCGTCCTGTCGCCCGGCGCGACCTTCAGCGCGGACACCGCCCTGGCCAGCTTCTCGGCGAACTGGTCGTAGACCCCGTCCTGCACCAATATGCGGTTCGCGCATACGCAGGTCTGGCCTGCGTTGCGGAATTTGCTGACCATCGCACTGGCGACGGCGATGTCCACATCGGCATCGTCGAACACGATCAACGGGGCATTGCCGCCCAGCTCGAAGCTCACCCGCTTGATCGTGTCGGCGCATTGCCGCATCAGCAGCGACCCCACCCGCGTCGATCCGGTGAAGGACAATTTGCGCACCACCGGACTGGCGGTCAGCGCCCCGCCGATCGCCGTCGGCAGGCCGGTGACGATATTGAACACACCCGCCGGGATGCCGGCTTCCTCCGCCAGCTTCGCCAGCGCCAGCGCGGTGAAGGGGGTCAGCTCCGACGGCTTGACCACCACCGGGCAACCGGCCGCCAAAGCCGGCGCGCATTTGCGGGTAATCATCGCGGCGGGGAAATTCCACGGCGTAATCGCCGCCGAAACCCCCACCGGCTCTTTCATCACCAATATGCGGCGATTGGCCTCCGGCGCGGGCACGATGCCGCCATCGACGCGGCGGCCTTCTTCCGCGAACCATTTGATGAAGCTGGCGGCATAGCGAATCTCGCCCTCGGCCTCCGCGATCGGTTTGCCCTGTTCGGCGGTCATGATCCGGCCCAGATCGGCGACATTGGCCAGCACCAAAGCGTGCCAGCGCTCCAGCACGGCCGCGCGATCGCCTGCCGTCCGCGCCTTCCATGCCGGGAAAGCCGCCTCGGCCGCGGCGATGGCGGCCAGTGTATCGGCCTCGCCACAATCGGGCACCGTGCCGATGATCGCGCCAGTGGCGGGATTATCGACCGGCACGGTCGCGCCGGATGTCGCGCCGACCCATGCCCCGCCGATGAAGGCGCGTTCGATGAAAAGGGCGGGATTGTCGAGGATAAGGGTCATCCGAGCGCCTGCGTGGTGAGAGAGAAGGTCGTGACCGAAGGATCGATCGTCGGTTGCGGCCCGCGCACCATGCGCACGACCCGGCCGACACAGGGCAGGCCCAATTCGTCCAGCCAGCCGCCAAGCCCGCCTTCTTCGGGTATGTCCAACCGGCAGAACATGCCGCTATTGGACCCCAGCCAGTGGGATATCAGCGCCTTAGCCCCGCCCCTGTCGGGCGCGATCGTCGGCCCGACGACATAACCCCGGCCAAAGCGCCGGAACAGCGAAAAGCCCACCGGCTCATTGCTGCGCGTCAGCACCACGCCCTGCGCGCCGGGCGCCAGCGCGTCGAGTAGCGCATCGCGGTCCATCCCCGTCGCGCGGCGCGCCAGGTCATGCAATGTCCCCATATCCTTGGCGCCCAGCGGGCGCACCCGCTCGTCGGGGATCAGTTCGGCCATCGGCACGGCAAAGGCGGCGCCCTGATGCTGGAACACCGGGCCGATGGTTGCGAACCCCAGCTTGCGATAAAGCGGCGCGCCTTCGTCCGTGGCGTTCAGCAGCACGGTGCGCGACCCCAGATCGCCCAGCACCGCTTCCATCAACCGGCGGCCCAGCCCCATGCCCTGCGCCTGCGGGGACACGATCACCATGCCCAGCGTCGCGGCATCCTCGCCATAGAGCCAGGCCATGGCGGTGCCGATCACTTCCCGTTGACCCTCTGGGCCATCGCGCTCGACGACATAACCGAAACCCAGGCCGAACAGCATCTCCCAATCCTCGATGCGGTGGGGCCATTTCTGTTCGCTCGATAGGGTATGGGCGGCGGCCAGATCCTCGACGGTCATCCGCCGCAGGTCCACCATCGCCTCTATGCCTGTCGCCATGCGTCTTGCTCCTTGGCGGGAAAGGGGCGCCCGCCTGCCTCTGTTCGGAATCAATGGCCGGACATTAGAAGGCCGCGCCAAGCATTGGCTGCCGCCTTCGTCCTGATTTTGGAAGATTATCGCGCACATTTTCCCGTGCAATTGCAACAAATGCCGCGACGCGCGCCTATTTTGTCGGAATGTCCGTATGAAGGAGATTATGCCGTGGCCGGTTTCAACCCCGATCAGATCAGCCTGCCCCATGCGCATAATTTCATCGGCGGGCGCCGGGTTGCAGGTCACGGGCCGGCCCTCATCGTGCGGCGACCGTCCGACGGCCGGATACAGGCCGAACTCGACAGCGCCGATGCCGATCAACTGGTCGAAGCGGTCGTAGACGCGCAACGCGCCTATAAGCGCAGCGGCTGGGCGCAGACCGATCCGCGCGGCCGGATGAAGGTGATGCGTCGCTGGGCCGACCTGATCGAAGCCGATGCCGCGACGCTCGCCCCGCTCGAAGCCTTGGGGTCCACCCGGATGCTCAAGGAAATCACCGCCTGGGATTTGAGCTACACCGCCGAAACCATCCGCTTCTTCGCCGAATGGGCGGACAAGGTGGGCGGCGAAGTCGCGTCCACCACGCCCGACAAGCTGGGCCTCACCATCACCGAACCCTATGGCGTCGTCGCCGCGATCGCGCCGTGGAACCTCCCGCTGGTGATGGCTGCGTGGAAGATCGCGCCTGCCATCGCCGCGGGCAACAGCATCGTCCTCAAGCCGTCGGAAATGACGCCCTTCAGCATCGTGCGCCTCGCCGAACTGGCGATCGAGGCGGGGCTGCCCGCGGGCATCTTCAACATCGTGCAGGGCGACGGCCGCTCGGTTGGCGATCCATTGGTGCGCCGCCCCGAAGTGGCGAAGGTCACCTTCACCGGCTCCACCCGCACCGGCGCCGCCATCATGGCCGCCTGCGCGGAAACCGGGCCGAAGCCGGTGACGCTGGAACTGGGCGGCAAAAGCCCGCAGATCATCTTCGCCGACGCAGAATTGAACAAGGCGTCAGCCATCGTCGCCCGCGCCATCACCCTCAATGCGGGTCAGGTCTGCGTCGCCGGATCGCGCCTGCTGGTGCAGGACAAGGTCGCGGACCAGGTGATCGATCGCCTCGTCGCCGCCTTCGCCGCGCACCGGCCCGGCCCAACCTGGGCCGCCGACACCACGCTGGGGCCGATCATATCCGAAGGCCAGCTCGACCGCATGGCCGGCATCGTCGGCCGCGCTGTCGCGGCAGGGGCGGAAGCGCTCACCGGCGGCGGCCGTGCAGCCGCGCCGGAGGAGGGCAGCTATTTCGCGCCGACCCTGCTCGCCAATGTCGACCAGAAGAGCGAGGTCGTGCAGGGCGAAATCTTCGGCCCGGTCCTCACCGTCCAGAACTTCGCGGACGAGGAGGACGCCTATGCGCTGGCAAACGACAGCGACTATGGCCTGGCCGCCGGCGTCCATACCGGCGACATTGGCCGCGCCCTGCGCGCCACCCGTTCGCTGGAAGCCGGCACCATCTGGGTCAACCGCTACGGTCGCAGCAACGACTTTATCCTGCCCACCGGCGGCTACAAGCAATCGGGCATCGGCAAGGATCTCGGCCGCGAAGCCTATATGGCGAATCTCAAGACCAAGGTCGCGCTGATCGAATTCTGATATTGGGCGGGCCGGCTCCATGTGTTACAATGCACTGCATATGCAACACATGGAGCCGGCCCGCCATGAATGAGGCGACCTTCACCTTTCGCGTGGATCAGGAACTCAAGGGCCGCTTCGCCCGCGCGGCCAAGGCGCAGGATCGCACCGGCGCGCAATTGTTGCGCGATTTCATGCGCGATGTCGTACTGCGCGAGGAACAGGCCGAAAGCCATGACGCCTGGTTCCGTCGTCAGGTCGACGCCGGACGCGCATCCGCGCAGGCAGGCCACCTCATCGCCGGCGATGAAGTCGAGGCGCATTTCGCCGCACGACGCGCCGCCACGCTGCGGACATCAGACGGCGAGCGATGAGGCTGCGCTGGACGGCCGATGCCGTCAGGGATCGTGACGCCATTTACGACTATGTCGAAGCGCGCAGCCCGCGCGCGGCGATCAGGCTCGACACGCTCTTTTCGCAAAGAGCAGCCGACCTGTCCCGGCTCCCTGCCATGGGCCGGCCTGGCCGGGTGCCGGGAACGCGCGAACTAATCGCGCATCGCAACTATATTCTGGTCTATGACCTGACCGATACGGACGTGCGCATCCTGCGCCTGCTTCACGCCGCGCGCCTGTGGCCGCCACAAGAGCGGCGCTGACTCGATGAATCAGCCCGCCGCAAACCGCCCGATCCGATAGGGTTCCATCAGAATGTCCGTGCCGCCTTTCGCGATGATCTCCGCCATGGTCTCACCCACGCCCGGTCCGATCTGGAATCCCGACCCGGAAAAGCCGAAGGCGTAATAGAGGCCGCTGGTCGTCGCGCTCGGCCCCATCACCGGCTGGCTGTCGGGCAGATAGCCCTCGATGCCGGACCACACCCGGATGATATTGAGCTTGCCCAGCGACGGCGCTAGCCGACGGATCTGTTGCAACTGGCTCATCGTATTCTGCGGCTCGACATAGGCGCGATACTGGTCGGGGAAGGATGGCCCCCGCGTGCTGCCGCCCAGCACGATGTTGCCGCGCGCCACCTGCCGGAAATAGACCGTTTCCTCCTCGATCGGCGTCATCACGCCGACGGCGGGCAGGATCGCATAAGGCACAGGCTCGGTCACGCTCATATTCGGCCCGCGCGGTACGATCGGCACCGGCTCGCCAAATTGCGACGACAGCGCATTGCCCCATGCCCCTGCCGTCACCAGCAGGGTCGGCGCGCGGAACGTCCGTCCATCCGCCGCCGTGACGATGAAATCCTCGCCTATTTTCTGCGCATCCACGATCTTCGTGTTTTCGTGGATCACCGCGCCCAGTTTCCGCGCAGCGAGGGCGAAGGCAGGAGCGGCGAGCCGGGGATTGGCATGGCCGTCGGTGGGCGAATAGGAACCGGCCAGAACATCCGGCCCGAAAAAGGGAAATTTGTCGCGCAGCGCGTTGCCGCTCAGCAATTCCAGGTCCAGCCCTTCCGCGCGCGCCTGCGTCGCATACTCCTCCATCGACCCGACCAGTTCGGGCCGCTCGCGATAGCAGACCCGGATATGGCCGGACTGGAGATATTCGACATCCGCGCCCAGCAGTTCGCGCGACTTGCGCCAGATGGCGATCGCGCGATTGGCCAGCGGCAACTGGTGGATGCCGCGTCCCTGCCGCCGGACATTGCCGAAATTGGTGCCGCTCGCCTGCCGCCCGATCAGGTCGGTTTCCAGCAAGGTGACCGAGATGCTATGCCCCCGCAGGAACAGCGCGGCAGACGATCCCATCAACCCGCCGCCCACGATGATGACGTCGCTGGCGGCGCTCATTGTCCGTCTCCGATCGCGATAGGTAGCGGCTTGACCGGCGCCTGTCCGCGCAGGCGACCGACCTGTTCCACCGGCACGCCGGCTTCGGCAGCGATCAGTTCGGCGGCGGCCAGCCCGCAATAGCGTCCCTGGCACCGCCCCATGCCGACCCGGCTGAACGCCTTGGCGCGATTGGCTTCCTGCGCGCCAGTTTCGCGCATCACCGCCCGCAGGTCGCCCGCCGTCACGCCCTCGCAGCGGCACAATATGGCGTCGTCGGGCAGGGCTGGGGCCTGTCGGGCGGGCCATGGAAAGGCCTTCGCCAGCCCGCGCGCGAACCTGGCATATTGGCCGACCTCGCTGCGTAGCGAGGTCATCTCGCCCTTGTCGACCGGCAAGCCAAGATCGCCCAGCGCCGCCAGCCGCCCGCTCGCCTCGGCCGATCGCGCGCCCAATATCTTCGCGCCGTCGCCGGCCAGATAGACGCCCGCCACGCTCGAACGCCCGTCGTCGTCGCGCTCCGGCAACCATTGGCGCGTGCCGGGGTCGAAGGCGAAGGCGCAGCGCGCCAGATCGGCCAGTTGCGTCTCAGGCCGCAGATGATGGCCCATCGCCACCGCATCGCAGGCGATCGTTTCTTCACGGCCTGATCCGGCAAAAAAACGCACACCGCCGACGCCGCTTTCGGCATCGCCCATGATCTCGACCGGCGTCACGCCATGCTGCACCATCACGCCCGCGCGCTTCAGCGTCCGCGTCAGCGCCACCCCGTTCCACAGGACGGAGGGCATCGCCAGCAAATCCGGCAGCGCCTTCAACCGCGCGCCGAACGGCGACGTATCCAGCACCGCCGCCACCTCCGCACCAGCCTCCACATATTGGCTTGCGACCAGATAGAGCAAAGGCCCCGATCCCATGAACACGACCCTGTGCCCGATCGACACCGCCTGGCTTTTGAGCGCCACCTGCGCCCCGCCCAGACTATAGGCCCCCGCAAATTGCCAGCCCTTGACCGGCATCAGCCTGTCGGTCGCGCCGGTGCACAGCAGCAGCGCGTCGAACGGGATAGCCTCCTGAACCGTCGCACTCGCCGTCCAGACATGACCCTTGGCGATATTCCAAACCAATGTTTCGGGTCGATAGTCGATCGCGCCTTTCAGCCCGTCGAACGTCTCGTGCAGCGCCTGCGCCCGTCCGGCCTCGGTGCCATAGAGTTTCCTATAGGGCCGGGTGAAATTGTCCGGCTGGCGGCGATAAATCTGCCCGCCGTCGCGCCGCCCTTCGTCGATCACGATCGGCCGCAGCCCCGCCGCGACACAGGCTTCCGCCGCGCGCGTGCCGGATGGCCCGGCGCCAACGATGATTATACGTGGTTCGGCCATGACGCCCCCGGCTGGCTGGTGACGACGCGCTGGCCCGATGCGGCCAGCGTGGAACAGGCGCGCAGACGATCGCCGCTCTCGGTCCACACCCAGCAATCCTGGCACGCGCCCATCAGGCAGAATCCTGCCCGCTTCTCCGGCCCGAACTCGCTCTGGCGCAACGTCCCGCCCCCGCTCAACAGCGCGACCATCAACGTATCGCCCTCCAGCGCTGCGACCGGCGCGCCATCGACATACAGGGTCACGGGCGGGCGATCAGTTTCGCCCAGTCGAACGAACCGGCTCATGACGCGATCAAGCTTTCATCTCCATGATGGCACAATATGCGGCTGGCCCCCGCCGACCCCTTGTCCAGCCCATGGCGGGGTGGCGGGGTGATGTTGCACAGGCCGTCGACGCGCGCGGCGCAGCGCGGCAGGAATCGGCAAAGATCGGGATGGTCGCCCGCCGCGCCGATCGGCGGGGGCGCAGCCCCGGCATGGCTTTCCTCCAGCCAGCCCGTGCGCATTTCCGGGACCGATCCGATCAGCAGGTTGGTATAGGGGTGGAAGGGGGCGGTGGCGAAGGCTGTGCGCGGTCCCGTCTCGACCATCGTCCCCGAATAGAGGACCAGGATATCGTCGCAAATCGCCCGCACCGTCGAAATATCGTGGCTGATGAACATCGTCGCGATCCCCAGTTCCCGGCGCAGCTCCGCCATCAGCTCCAGGATCGCCGCGCCAACGACGGTATCCAGCGCAGACGTCACCTCGTCGCACAGGATGATTTGCGGGTCGGCCGCCAGCGCGCGGGCCAGGTTGACGCGCTGCTTCTGCCCGCCCGACAGCCCGCCGATATTGCGGTCGATCAGGCTGGCAGGGAGGCGGATCAGGTCCAGCAGTTCCAGCACTCGCAAATGCGCGGCATTGCCCTTCAACCCGGCATAGAAGGCCAGCGGTCGCGCCAATATCTGCCCCACGCTATGCGCAGGATTGAGCGCGGTGTCGGCATTCTGGAACACCAGTTGGATACGGCGAAACTGCTCGCGGCTGCGCCCGTCCAGCCCCGGCGGCAACGGTTCGCCGTCCAGCAGCACCTGCCCGCTCGCCGGGCGCAGCAGCCCGGCGATGACGCGGGCTATGGTCGACTTGCCCGATCCGCTTTCGCCGATCACGCCCAATGTGCCGCCGCGCTCGATCGTCAGGTTGATGTTGCGCAGCACCGGCACGCGCGGCAGTCCATCCTTGCCGATCCTGCCATAGCCGGCCGTCACATTGCGGATTTCCAGCAGCGGCGCGGCGGCGGGCAGGGCGACCTTGACCGGCGTCGGCCGGATCGCCGGGCGCGCTGCGGCCATCAGCGTGCGGGTGTAGTCGTCGGCCGGCGCGTGCAGGATCTGCGCCGCCGCGCCCGCTTCGCGGATGCGACCCTGGCTCAACACCACGATCTGGTCGGCCATCTGCGCCACCACGGCCAGGTCGTGCGACACATAGATGGCGGTCGCCCCGCGCTCCAGCACCACCGCCTTGAACGCGCGCAGCACTTCGATCTGCGTCGTCACGTCCAGCGCCGTGGTCGGCTCGTCCAATATCACCAGTTCGGGATCGGTGATCAGCGCCATCGCCGCCATCAGCCGCTGCAACTGCCCGCCCGACAACTGGTGCGGATAGCGCGCGCCGATCGTGTCGGGGAAGGGCAGGGCGAGCGCGCGGAACAGATCGACCGCCTTCGCCTCCGCCGTGGCGCGCGGCATCAGTCCATGGATCATCGCCGGTTCGATCACCTGATCCATGATCGTGCGCGACGGGTTGAACGCCGACGCGGCGCTCTGCGCGATATAGGCGATGCGATTGCCGCGCAGCTCTGCCAGCGCGCTGCGGTCCAGCGTCGAGATCTCCGCGTCACCTACGCGGATGCTGCCGCCCGCGATGGTCGCGCCCGGCCGGGCATGGCCCAGCAGGGTCAGTGCGATCGTCGTCTTGCCCGACCCGCTCTCGCCGATCAGCGCCAGCACCTCGCCGCGTTGCAACGCGAAATCGATGCCGCTCACGATCGGAAAGCGCTCGCCCGCCGCATTGCGCGCGGTCACGGTCAGGCCTTTGACCTCGACATGGGGCTTTTCCATCATCGGCCTTTCCCCCGTCCCGGCAGCGCATCGATCAGCAGGTTCACGCCCACCGTCAAAGTTGCGATCGCCACCGCCGGCGCCAAGATCGCCAGCGCGCCTTCGCCCAGCCCGGAAATATTCTCCCGCACCAGCGAACCCAGATCCGCGTCGGGCGGCTGGACGCCCAGCCCCAGGAAGGACAGGCCCGACAGCAGCAGCACGATGAACACGAAGCGCAGGCCGAAGTCGGCGAGCAGCGGGTGGATCATGTTGGGCAATATTTCCGTGATGGCGATGTGGAACCGCCCTTCGCCCCGCGCGCGCGCGACCTGCACATAATCCATCTGCGCCAGATTGACCGCCAGCGCGCGGGCGATGCGATAATTGCCCGGCACATAGGTGATCGCGGCGATCAGCAGCAGCAGCGGCAGCGACGACCCGAAGGCTGCGACCAGCACCAGCGAGAAGATTTTGGACGGAATGGAGATCAACATGTCCATGAAGCGCGACAGCGGCTCTTCCACCTTCGCGCCGCCGACGGCCGCAGTCAGCGCCAGCGCCGTGCCGGTCGCGCTCGCCAGCATGGCCGCGGCCGCCGCCAGACCGACCGTATAGCGTGCACCTGATAACAACCGGCTCAGCACATCGCGGCCCAGATAGTCGCTGCCCAGCCAGTGCGCGGCCGATTGCCCTTCGAACACGTCATAGGCCACGAACGCGCCGACCGGATAGGGCGCCAGCATCGGCCCGAACAGCGCTACGGCCAACCAGAAGAGGACCAGCGTCAGGCCGACCTTGCCCGACAGCGGCAGGGTTTTCGCCCGTTTGAAAGCGGAAGCGATCATTGTGCGCGCAGCCTGGGGTTGGCGAGGATCGCGGTCACGTCCGCGATCAGCATCAGGAGGAGATAGGCCGCGCAAAATATCATGGCGCAGGCCTGGAGCAGCGGCATGTCGCGGCTGGTGACGGCATTGACCATCAGGCTGGCGAGGCCGGGATAGTTGAAGATCGTCTCCACGATCACCGCCCCGCCAAGCAGGTAGGACAGGCTCAATGCCATCGCGTTGACGATCGGCGCGATCGCATTGGGCATGATATGCTTCAGCACCACCTGCACCGGCGCGACGCCCTTCAGCACCGCCATCTCGACATAGGGTCGGTCCATCTGGTCGATCACCGCCGCCCGCGTCATCCGCGCCATTTGCGCGATGACGACGACGCTCAATGTCAGGATCGGCATGGCGACCCCGCGCAGATAGTCGCCCCATCCCATCTCTTCGGAAGCCAGCGCGATGGAGGGCAGCCAGCGCAGCTTCACCGAAAAGATCAGCACCGCGATCGTCGCCACCAGAAATTCCGGCACCGCCACCATGGACAAGGTGGCGATATTGAGCGCCCGGTCGATCCTTCCCCCCCGGTTCATCGCCGATCCGATGCCGATCGTCAGCGCCACCGGCACGGCCACCAGCGCCGTCAGCGCGGCCAGCAGCAGGCTGTTGGGCAGGCGCTCGGCAATCACCCCCGCCACCGGCATATTGGCCACCATCGACTGGCCCGGATCGCCGCTGACCATGCCCGTCAGCCAACTGGCGTAACGCACATAGGCCGGGCGATCGAGGCCCATTTCATGGCGTAGCGCCGCGACCTGTTCTGCTGTGGCGCTCTGCCCCAGCGCTTCCTGCGCCGCGTCGCCGGGCAGCAGTTGCGCGATGACGAAGATCGTCACCGACACCAGCAGCAGCGTCAGCAACGACGATGCAAACCGCTTTCCGATCAGGCTTAGCGCGGCCTTCATGCCGCTTTGGGAGGATGCGCCCGCCATCAGCCTTCCCACCACACATGTTCGGCGAATTGATAGCCCATCAGGCCCCCTAGCGAGACGGGATACAGCCCCTTCAACCGCCGGTCATAGCCATCGATCAGGCTGATGAACACCGGGATGCCGACCCCGCAATGGTCGTGGACCAGCCCCTGCATCTCGCCATAAAGCTGCTTGCGCCGTGCCTGGTCCGCCTCGCCCCGCGCCTCCAGCAACAGCCGGTCGAAGCGCGGATTCTTCCACCCGCTCTCATTCCACGCCGCATCGGATTTGTAGAAAAGGCTGAACAGCAGGTCGGCGGTCGGGCGCGGGTTGGTGTTGCCGAAACCCAGCGGATGCTTCATCCAGTGGGTCGACCAATAGCCGTCCGCTGGCACCCGGTTGACGGCCAGCTTCAACCCCACGCGCGACCCATATTCCTGCAATATCGACGCCATGTCGACCGATCCGTCCGCGGCGGGCGAGGCATAGACGGGCAGGCGCACGCCGGTCAGGCCCGCGCGCTGCAAATGCCATTTCGCCTTGTCCAGGTCGAGCGACCGCTGCGGCAGGTCGGCGCGATAATAGGGGTGGAAGGGCGGGATCGGCTGATCGTTGGCGATCGTCGCATAGCCGCGATAGAGCGCCCGTTTGATCAGCGGCCGGTCGATCAGATATTGCATCGCCGCGACGAAATGCGGATTGCCGGTCGGCAACTGCCGCTGCTGCATGATGAGGTTGGTGTAGAGCCCTGACTGCGTTTCCAGCAGCGCATGGCCACGCGACGCCATGATCCGCTTGGTCGATCGCGGGTTGACCGCGATCACCAGATGGACGTCACCCGACAGCAACGCATTGACCCGGCTGACCTCGTCGGGAATGCCGATCAACTCGATCTCGTCCAGATAGGGCTTGCCCGGTTTCCAATAATTGGGATTGCGCCGCGCCAGCGTCCGAACGCCGGGCCGGAACTGAGCGCACATATAGGGGCCGGTGCCGTTGGCCGTGCGAAAATCGCGCGTGCCCGCGCGCAGGATCAGGAAATGGGACTGCGCCAATATGGTCGGCAAATCCGCATTGGGCCCGGTCAGGCGAATGGTCAGCTCATGCCGTCCGGTCGCCTTGACCTGCGCAAACTGCTCGGCGATCTGCGCCATCTTCGACCCGGTCGCTGCATCCTTGTGCCGCAACAGCGACCAGACGACATCGGCCGCGGTCAGGTCCGCGCCGTCATGGAATGTCACGCCCTTGCGCAGCCGCACATGCCAGGCGATTTGGTCGGTGCTGTCCATCCGTTCGGCCAGCGCCGGCCGCGCGATCAATTGCCGGTCCAGCACGGTCAGCCCGCTATAGAACATATAATGGCGCACATAGTCGGTCGACAATGCGCCCTTGGCCGGGTCCAGCGTGTCGGCGGTCGAGCTGGACAGGCTGGCGACACGGATGCGCCCGCCCACTCGCGGCCTGCTCGCCGCCAGCGCGCCGTCGGGCAGCAGCAGCCCGGCGCCGATGCCAAGCCCCGCGCCGATCAAGTCCCGCCGGGAAAAGGGCGACATGGCGTCCGTCAATGGATCACATCCTGCCATTTGTACCACAGGCCCACCAGAGGCAGGAACCAGGGCTTGCCGAAATGGCCCGGTACGCTCGGCCAATCCAGCCCGGTCCAGGGATTTGCGTCCGGCTCGCCGCTCATCACGCGCGCCATCTGTTGCCCCATATGGGTCGCCATCTGCACGCCATGGCCGCTATAGCCCATCGAATAATAGAGCCCGTCCGTCTCGCCCGCGCGGGGCAGGCGGTCGGCGGTCAGGTCGACCATTCCGCCCCATATATGGTCGATGCCCACGCCCTTGAGCGCCGGGAACATCTCCCCCATCGCCTGCTCCAGGATCAGCCCGCTTTTCGCGTCCGACCGGGGATCGCTGATCGCAAAACGCGCCCGCCCGCCGAAGATCAGGCGGTTGTCGGGCGCCAGCCGAAAATAATTGCCGATAGCCTTGCTGGTCACATAGTTGCGTCGTCCCGGCAGCAGCCGGTCGATCAGCGCGTCGTCCAGCGGCTGCGTCGCGATGATGAAGCTGCCGACCGACACGATCCGCCGACGGAAGAAGCCGAAAGGACCAACAGAAGGCGCGCCGCCGGTGGCGACCAGTAGCTGCTTCGCCGTTACCGTCCCGCGCGAAGACGTCACGCGCCAGCCTTGCGGTACGCGCAGGAAATCACTGACGTCGGCACCTTCGTAAATCCGCGCCCCGGCCCGCGCCGCCGCTTCCGCCAGCCCAACGCCAAACCGCCCCGGATGCACCTGCGCACTGGTCGTCTGGACCAGCGCGCCGTGGAAAGCGTCCGACCCCACTTCCTCGCGGATGCGGTCGGGCGGCACCAGCCGGACATGCTCGTCCACCTCGGCGGCCAGCAAATCATGCGCCCGCACCAGCTTGTCATAATGCGCGGGCTTCGCCGCCAACTTCACCCGGCCGCAGCGGGTGAAGTTGCAGTCGATGTCTTCTTCGCGCGCCAGCCGCTCGACCGTATCGACGGCGTCGCAATGGGCACGATAATAGGCTTTGGCGATCTCCTTCCCGAACCGGGCGGACAGCGCGCCATAGTCATGGGCCGTGCCATTATTGCACTGGCCCCCGTTGCGACCCGAAGCCTCTCCGACGACGCGCCCCTTCTCCAGCAGCACGACGCTGGCCCCGCGCTTGCCCAGCGCCAGCGCCGCCGACAGGCCGGTAAAGCCGCCGCCGATGATGGCGACGTCCGCCATGCCTTCGACTCCGCCCTCCGCCCCGCCGGTGAAGGCCGGGGCGCTGGCGAGCCAGTAGGAGAGGGGGGAGGGCGCAGTCATGATCGGATCAGAGGCCCACGACCGCGGGCAGACAACCGATATGGGGAATTTCGACGTCGCGATAGAAGGGGTTGGACGGCTCATGCCCACGCCCCACGAACACGCGGCAGCCGAAATGCAAATCGGTCGCCGTATTCTGGTCGTAGCGGAAGCTGGAGGAGACGTGCATCATATCCTCCGGGCTGGCGCCCAACTGGTCGAACATATATTCGAACGCCTGCATCCGCGGCTTGTACGCCTGCGCCATTTGCGCGGTATAGACTGCGTGGAACGGCGCGCAGAGCATCGCGACGTTATGATGGATCTGCTCGTTCATCGCGTTGGACAGGATGACCAGCGGAATCTTGTCGCCGATCTGGCTCAGGCCACCGGCGACATCATCATGCGGCCCCCATGTCGGCACGGCGGCATAGACCGCATCGGCGTCCGTCTCGTTATAGGCCACGCCCCATTTCTCGCACGTCCGGCGCAACGAATTGCGGATGATCTCCTGATAGGGTTCCCAGTCGCCCATCACCTGGTCGAAGCGGTACGCGCCCCAATCCTTGCAGAAAGCGGGCAGTTTTTCCGCATCGATGCGATCGGCCATGAAGGTGGTCGCCATATCCGTCATGCGGAAACGGGTCAGCGTCCCATAGCAATCGAAGCTGATATATTTGGGCCGGAAATTGGGCATCGGCGGAGCGTCCTTTGCGAGTTCTACAGGTGGCCCGTGGGGCCGTGTGACAGGAGCATTACGACATGGCAGGGCCGGAACATGCACCCGATTGGATCGGGTCGGGACGCAGATTTCAGGCTTTATAGCATGGGTTTCGGCATCATTTGCCGTGCGCCTTTCAAGCGCGCGATCAAGGACCGATCATAGCCGAAAAGCCATATGGCGCACAGATGCGCGGCATGGAATGTCGCACGCTCAATAGCCCCGGTCGCGCGCGACTTCGCCGTCCATCGGCCGGCCCTCGGCAAAGCGCCGGATATTGGCGATCAGCGCGCGCGCCGCGCCATCCGGGCGGGTCATGCTGGCGACATGCGGCGTCAGCATTATGCGCGGATGCGTCCAAAAAGGATGGCCGGCCGGCAGCGGCTCCGGCTCTGTCACATCCAGCACAGCGCCCGAAAGATGCCCCTCATCCAGCAGCGACAGCAGATCATGCTTCACCAGATGCGCGCCCCGCCCGACATTGATGACCGCCGCGCCGCGCGGCAGTTGAGACAATGTATTCCGGCACAAAATGCCGCGCGTCTCGTCGGTCAGCGGCAGCAGGCAGATGAGGATATCGCAGCCTGGCAGAAACGCCGTCAGCCCATCTTCGCCAGCATGACAATCGACCCCGTTGATCGCGTGGGCCGACCGGCTCCATCCCGACAGGGCAAAACCGAACGGCTGCAACGTCTGCAACACCGCCCGGCCCAGATTGCCCAGCCCCATCACGCCGATCCGCCGCTCGCCCGCAGGTGTCAGCTTGATCGGCGCCCAGCGGCCCTCGCGCTGCGCGATGCCATAATCGATCAGGTTCCGGTGCAGCGCCAGCACCGCCATCGTTGCATATTCGACCATGCCGGCCGCTATCCCCGGCTCGATCATGCGGACCACCCGCATATGGGGCGGCAGCGCGTCCATGTCGAACTGGTCGATCCCCGCGCCGATCGAAAAAAGCACGTCCAGATTGGGCAGGCTGGTGATTAACTCCGCCGATGGCGCCCAGGCGGCGAGATAGCGGATCGCGGCTGGATCATAGGATTGGGAAGGATCGACGAAGCCGATGTCGGGCGCGTCCTCCGCGAAAATCGCGCGCCAGATACGGCCGCGCGCGGGATCGGACGTGTAGAGCAGGGTCATGACATGGTCTTTCGAACGGGGCGGCGGCGCTGGGCGGCAGCCTGCCACCACAGGATGGGGCCGGAAAGGGCGAGCGCCGCCAACGCCAGCGCGATGAACAGGATCAGCGCCGGACCGGCCGGTCCCGCCACTTCGCCACTATGGATCGGCAGCACCGTCATCCGCAGCGCGCTATTCTGCTGGGCGCGGGTCGCGCCGACGATATGGGGCCGGGACAGGGTGACGATGACGCGATGCACCGCACGCGCATTGCTTTCGGGCGCGCGGAAATTGACGATCATACGGTCGCCATCGATCCGCAGGTCGCGCAGCGCGCTGTCGGGAAAGGCGCTCTGCGCCAGCGTCAGGCTGCGGTCGACCGCGGCCGCGGGGACGGCGACCGCACTCGGCACCGCGCTGGCGTCGGCCAGTTCGGGCAGGATCAGCAGCAGGCCGCTTCCGGCGAGCATGACCAGGAAAGCGGCGGCGACCACGCCGACCGTGCGATGCGCCTGCCGCAGCACCTGCCGCGGGGCCAGCGACCAGCGGATCGTCAGCGCCTTGGCGATGTTGCGCTTGGGCCACCAGAAAGCGAGGCCGCTCGCCGCCATGGTCAGCAGCGCCAGCGCGTTGATCGCGACCATCGCCATGCCGGCCTTGCCCGCCATCAGCCGATAATGGATTTGCAGCGCGGCCTCGACCGGGAAGGCGAACAGGCCGCCCGCGCGCAACACGGCGCCACCGGCCGGATCGATCGAGGCATAGCCGGTGCGACCCTCCTCGTTGGCCAGTTGCGCGAACCAGGTCGCGCCGTCGCTGTCTGGCGCGAACAGGCGGACGACATGGCGGCCCGGCATGACCCGGTTCGCCCGCGCCACCGCATCACCGGGCGACAGGGCCGCCCCGGTCGCCTGGCTCGTCATGCCCACCGGGTCGATCGCCCGCGCCGCCGGACCGCGATACAGCAGCATCGCGCCGGTCAGCGCCTGCGCCAGCAGGAACGGCGCGATAACCAGGCCGATAATGCGGTGGGTGCGGAGCCATTGTGCGCGGGTCATGATGCGCCTCTTGCTGTCGAAAAAAAGAACAAGGCCGCCGACGTCCTCAAGGCTTGGAGGGAGGCCCAAGCCTTGGAATGAGGAAAGTCGGCGGCCGATCGGAGCCTTGCGGCTCCGATGTCAGCGCATCAGAAGTTAAACGTCGCCCGCAGCGTGAACGAGCGCGGCATACCCGGCTGCACCCACAGCGCCGCATAGGAACTGGCATAATATTTTTTGTCGAACAGGTTATCGACATTGGCCGACAGCTTGATCTGGTCGTTGATCGTCACTGACCCCAATATCTTCGCGATGGTGTAGCTGGGCAGGAAGAAGGTCGTCGCGGTTTCCCCCAGACGCTTGCCGACATGGCTCACGCCGCCGCCCAACATCGCCTCATGCTCGCCGATCGAAAAATTCTTGAACAGCAGCGCATTGCCCTGATGCTTGGGAATGTTGATCAGCGGGTCGCCCTTCAGGATCGGTTGGCCGAAATTGGGATCGGTGACATTGGTCGCCCATCCTGCGTCGGTATAGGCATAGGTCAGGAACAGTTCGAACCCGGCCGGCAACTTGGCGTTGAGGTCAAATTCCACGCCCTTGCTGTCGGCGGCGCCCACCGGCTTGGAAAAACCGGGATTGGCCGGATCGGTGGACAGGACGTTGGTCTTCTTCATCTTGTACAATGACAGGGTGCTGGTGATGCGGCCGTCCGGCGTCACGAACTTGCCGCCGACTTCGTAGGATTCGCTGATTTCCGGTTCGAAAGGCTGGCCATCGGCGCCCACGCCGCTATTTGGCCGGAATCCCTTTCCATAGCTGGCGTAGACGGACAAGCTATTGGTCGGTTCGAACACCATTCCGGCCATTGGACTGAATTTGGTGTAGGATTTTCTGGGATTGGTGCCGTTCAGGCGCAGGTCGATGTCTTGGCTGAAATCATCATATCGTCCACCAAAGCGGACCTTGAACTGCTCGGTGATCTCGACCTGATCCTGGGCGTAGACGCCCCATGCCTTTTGAATTTCGGTCGCGTTCTGGATCACCGCCGTGGGGGTTGGGGCGGGGATGGCGTAATCGGGGTTGAAGATGTCGATCGAATAGCTTTGGTCGGTGGCGGTGGGCCGATAGCGGGTCTGGAAATAGTCAATCTTGAACCGGTCATAATCCGCGCCGACGCGGATATTATGGACGATCGATCCGGTTTCCAGCTTGCCGCTGATTTCGCCGCGGAACACCATATATTTGGTGCTATAGTCGCGGTAACGGCGCTGGCGCGACAGGGTCCGTCCGTCATCGTCCAGCATCTGGCGGCCGAGCACCAATTCGGGGTCGCTCGAATAGCCCTTGAAGCTGGTATCCTTATATCCCGCGCCCAGCATCAGCGTCCAATCGTTGCTGAAATCATGCTGATATTGCGCCTGGTGGCCCAGCACCTCGACCTCGGTCGGGCCATCATTTGGGTTGCTGAGATAGCGGGAATTGGGAATCGCGCCCAGATCATAGCTGATCGCGCCATTCGCATTGATCGTTGGGATCGCGACCACGCCGCGCTCGAACGGGACTTCCTGGTTCACATATTCCAGTTCGTAGGTGAAGATGTCCTTGTCCGACAACTTGGCCAGGAAAGTCGGGTTCACCGTATATTTGCGTGTTTCAACAGTATCGCGGAAGCTTTCGGCATCTTCGACAGACCCGTTGATGCGGATCGCCACGCTGTCGCTCAGGGGCAGGTTATAATCGCCCTCCACCCGGTAATTGTCCCATTTGCCTGCTGCGACGGAAAAGCTGCCGCCTTCCTTGAAGGTTGGCTTCTTGGTGACGATGTTGATCGTGCCACCCGGCTCGCCGCGCCCGAATAACGCCGAATTCGGTCCCTTGAGCACTTCGATCCGTTCGACATTGGATGCATCGCGCGGGCCGCCATAGCCGCGGCCGCCGTTGAATCCGTTGACCAGGAAGCCGCTGGGGAAATTCTCGTCGCCGGCAAAGCCGCGGATCGCGAAACTGTCCCACAGGCCGCCGAAATTATTCTGCTTCGACACGCCGCTCGCCAATTCCAGCGCGGTGTCGAGCCGGGTTATGTTCAGGCTGTCGAGCAGCTTGCCTTCCAGAAACTGGACGGCCTGCGGGATTTCCTTGACCGGCGTGTCGCCGAAATATTGCCGCTTCAGGCCGGTGACGACGATCTCGCCGTCCGCGGCTGCGGCAGCGGGTTGCTGCGCCTGTGCGGCGGAAGACAGGGCGATGGCGGCGGTGCTGGCGATAAAGGCCAGGCGAAGGGTCGATGATGTGCGCATGATGTTATCCCCTTATGAAGTCGCTGTTCCCGAATGTCCTGCGAAACGGGGACCGGCTGGTTTTCTTCTTGTTTCCCGCGCGGATGTTGCATCCTGTCGTCGGGGCCGGGCCACGGGGTGTTTTCGATCACCTCTTCTAAGGACGAGGCTAGGTTGAGTTACGGATATATTACGTCAAACTTGGCGCATGGGACGGTGCAAAATTGTGAATCGCGGGGCGCGACGGCATGAAAATGCGGCGTTCGATTGCGGCCCCGACCCATGCGAAAATCCCGAAAAAGGGCTGCTTCCAGGGCGAAGCGGCCCTGCGACCATCTAGAGATGTTTGAGCCACCAGATATCCTTGCGGCGGACGTGAAATAGCCGGTCAGTTGATAGTCGATGAGGACGAAGCCGGCGGTCATCAGCGCAAGTCTCATCAAAAAATGCGGATTATTCCGGCAGGTGGGGGAGGACGAAGGACAGCGAGGCGCGATATTCCTCATGATCGACCTTCTTGTCGGTCGTCTGGCCGACATAGATCGCCATCAGCACATTGATGCCCTGATTGCGCAGCTTGATCGTGGCGGTGCCAT